>NZ_JBMPQC010000007.1:0-185815 GCF_049724975.1 Pseudactinotalea sp. Z1732
TAGGGCGTGTCTGCCAAAGATTCGCGGTGTGAGTGAACCATGGTGGGAGTCATGGTTCGTGATGGTGAGATCAGTGATGAATTGTGGGAGATCCTGGCCACGGTGATGCCCCAGGATGCCGGCCGCAGGGGCCGGCCGTGGAACGATCACCGCCTGATGTTGGAAGGGATCATCTGGCGGTTTCGTGCCGGTTCGCCGTGGCGGGATCTGCCGGCATGCTTCGGGCCGTTCCAGTCGGTGTGGCAACGCCACCGGCTCTGGTCGGTCGATGGCACCTATGAGCGGATGCTGGCCGCCGTCGGTGCCCACACCGGGCTGGATGCCGAGCAGGTCGCCCAAGTCTTGTCCATCGATGCCACCAGTGTGCGGGCCCATCAGCACGCCGCTGGCGCCCGCCGGGACTCGGTTGCCGAGGAGGGTGGATCACACACAGGGGGCAGATTCGAACCACAAGAATTCTCGCCTCGTGCCCGGGGAGCCGCCTGATCACGCCCTGGGACGCTCCCGCGGTGGGCTGACCACCAAGATCCACGCCCTGGCCGATGCCAGCTGCACCCCGGTGCTGGCCATGCTCAGCGCCGGACAGGCCGGAGACAACCCGATGCTGGCCCCGCTGATTGAGGCCCTGGGCCAGGCTGGCGGGCAGATGAATGGGCATCTGCTGGCCGACAAGGCCTACTCCCACCCCAGCACCCGGGAGTTTCTGCGAGGCAAACGGATCAAGCACATCATCCCCGAGCGCTCCGACCAGATCACCCGCCGCAAGACCAAGGGCACCAAGGGCGGACGGCCCCCAGGATTCGACGCCGAACTCTACGGCCTGCGCAACACCATCGAGAGAGCCTTCAACCGGCTCAAACAGTGGCGAGCACTGGCCACCAGATACGACAAGTACGCCGTGACCTACCTCGGCGGCGTGCTACTCGGGATGACCATCCTGACCTACCGAGCCAAGCATTAGCAGACACGCCCTAGTGAGCAGCGAACTCACCCGATGCTCACTGGTGTGAGTTTCAGGAGGTGCGAGCGGGTACCCCTGCGCCCTGCCACAACACGTCGAACGGGGTGTGGGCGCTGAGCCGCTCCTTGATGCCGGCGGTGACCAGGTCCTTGGCGGTCTGCACGGCATCGCGCACGTCCGCGCCCTTGGCCAGTTCGGCGGTGATGGCCGCGGCCAGAGTGCAACCCGCACCCGACACCCGCTCCTTGCCCACCTTCGGCGCAGAGAACACGTGGATGTCCGTACCGTCGTAAAGCACGTCGACGGCGTCGTCGCCAGGCAATTCCACCCCGCCCTTGGCTAGGACGTAGTCGGGGCCCAGGGCGTGAATGCGGCGGGCAGCCTCGGCGAGGTCCTCGACCGTCTCGATCGCGTCCATGCCCGCCAGGGTCGTGGACTCGAACACGTTCGGGGTGACCACGGTGGCATGGGGGACGATCTGCTCGCGCAGGGCGTTGTCGGTGTCCAGCGCGGCGCCCGGTTCCTGCCCCTTGCAGATCAGCACCGGGTCCAGCACGACGTGGCTGAATGAGCCCTGCCCCAGCGCCTCGGCGACCACGTCGATGGTGGCCGGAGTGCCCAGCATGCCGATCTTGACCACGTCCAGGTCATGAGCGGCGGTTGCGGCCTCGATCTGGTCAGCGATCACCTGCGGCTCGATCGGGACGAATCGGTGCGCCCAGTCGTTACCGGGGTCGAAGGACACGATGCAGGTGATCGCCCCGGTGCCATAGACCCCTAACTGTTGGAAGGTCTTCAGATCTGCCTGAATCCCGGCGCCACCTGTGGCTTCCGAGCCGGCGATCACGAACGCGTGGTGCGTCATGTGCTTCTCCGATCCGTTTCGAGGAGGCTGCTGCCCCGACCATCCTCACATCAGCGTAACGCGACCGCGGCGTCCGCATTCCGCCTCAGGCAGCACCCGCCGGACTGGTGTGAGGTGCCGCCCCGTCCCTGGCTGCGCCGGCCGCTGACCTCCGACGGGAGATCGCGGCGGCGACGAGGCCGGCGGACAAGATCGCGACCATGGCGCCGTCCCATGCGGCCGCTGTGGTCGCGCCGGGTACGTCCGGGCCCAGCACCAGCCCTGCGATCCTCAGGGCGATCTTGTTGCCCAGCACGATGGCCCACAGGGCGATCGACAGGAGCGGTCGTACGACCAGCAGCGCGAACAGTGCGGCAAATGTGGCGAAGCCCAATGTTCGCCACACCTCGACCATCAGCACGTCCGGTGCTGCTGCGGGCAACTCCAGGGCCGCAGTCACGGCGGCCGCGGTTGCAAGAAGTGCAGCGAGGGCCGCTGCCCACCGAGCCACGGTGCTTGCACCGCGTTCCCCCGCTCCGTTGCTTGTGTTCATGTGCTGAACCTTCCTCCATCGTCTGATCTCCCGGTGCGGGACGCCGGTACCGTTCCAGCCGCAGCGATGGATGTCAGGTCTTTTTCTTGCACCGCCGCAACGGTGGGCTGGCTAGGGCCGGTAGGCGCGAAGAAACGCCTTGCTGCCCGCTGTGATGGTCTCCAGGCATACCTCGACACCATCGAGGACAAGACCGGACTGACCCCCGCCAGATCCTCGAAATCGCCGCCACCCGTGGCTACGACGCCCCCGATGTGAAGGCCGGCGTCATCCTCGGATGGCTCAATGACGACTACGGGCTTGGGCGCGGCCACGGTATGGCCCTGGTCCATGTCATCAAGAAGGGCCCGAAGATCGACGCCGAGCACGTCGGCACAACCGGGTCCCACCGAGACGAGTCCGACACGCTCTGGCTCGACGGCAAAGCGACCAAGCCGCAATGATCGATTCCGCAACACTGGCGCGGTGGACCTGCACATGCTCTGCATCCACGCCTCGGGAAGCATCATCCAAGAGTTCGTCACACCACCCCCCGCGCCTCGATAACAACCCGCTTCGCGGTTGCGGTCTGATCCGCCCACCGCGCAATGCCGCGCGGCACGCCGGACTAGTCCTCGGCCATCCCTGCGGCGACCGTCGTGCCCTTCTGCTCGCGGAAGTTCGTGGGGCTGCGTCCATGAACAAGGCGGAACTGGCGCGAGAAGTACAGCGGATCGTCGTAGCCGACGGACCGTCCGATCACGCCGACGGGCAGCCCGGTCGTCACCAGCAACTCACAGGCCCGTGCCATTCGTAGGCGCCTGACGTAAGCCCCGACACTCTGCCCCGTCGCCTCCCGGAACAGGGCGGAGAAGTGGGAACGCGAGAACCCGGCCATCGACGCCAGTTCAGCGACGGCCACCGGTTGGTCGAAATGGACCCGCAGATGGGACAGCACGTCGATGACGGGCTGCTGACGCCTGGGCGGCCCTTCCGCCGCATCTGCGGCCAACTGGGAGAGCACGTCCCACGCGGCACCGCTCGCCCGCATCAGGGTGGGAAGCCTGTCGTCGACCTCCAGTGTCTCCATCAGTGATCGCATGAGTGCCTGCACTTTCAAGGGGTCGTGCAGGTCGACCACCTGACCTCGCCCACCTCGATCGGGAAGGGCTGCCTCGAACGCACGCACATGGGGTCCGGAGGCGTGCATCCATGCGATCGTCCAGGGGTCCCTCCTTGCGGCGCCGTACCTGTGGGCCAGGTTCGACGGGATGACGAGGGCCTGTCCGGCCGTGATGGTTCGGCGTCCGTAGGTGTCGGCGTACCAGCCTCGACCAGCCAAGCAGACGATCACCACGATGGCGTCGGTGCCCCATCGCCGCGAACGCCCGTGGTTGTTCGCGCGGGGGTACCACCCGCAGTCGGTGACCAGGAGATCTCTCGTCACCGGCGCTGTCGCTGCGTCTCGCGCGACGGCGGGTGGCAGGATCCGGACGCGCTCCCCCGGGAAGCCTGCTTCGAGGCTCATGGGGCCAAGGGTAGCCGTTTCAGCGGATCATCCATGTAGGTGCGTTCAGGCGTCCCTTCACCCGCGCTCTTCAGCCGTCCTACGTTTGGCGTGACCGTTGTTGGATCCATGTCGGGCGAATCGGCCCGATCTTGCAGTGTGGGGACGAACCCCGGGAGGATCACCGAGAATGACCAGTACTACGCGCAACCTCGACAGTGGTGTCCGCGAACTCGACATCGCCGGTACCTGGCAGTGCCGGCTGGACCCTGATTCGGTCGGTGAACTGGACCAGTGGTTCCGAGCGCCGCTGCCGCAGGACGGTCCCGAGGTCGCGTTGCCCGGCTCCTTGCAGCACCAGGGCATCGGTGCGGACATCACCCTGGACACACCCTGGACCGGAGGGATCGTCGACCGGTCCTTCTTCACCGACGAGCGGTACGCGCCGTACCGGGAGCCGGGAGACATCAGTGTGCCCTTCTGGCTGCAGCCCCAGGTGTACTACCAGGGAGCGGCCTGGTTCCAACGCGAGATCGACATCCCCGAGGGTTGGGCCGACCGGCGCGTGCTGCTCACGCTCGAGCGCGTGCACTGGGAGTCGACCGTCTGGATCGATGAGCGCCGCGTCGGGATCGAGGCGAGCCTGAGCACCGCCCACCGCCACGACCTGGGGCGCCTCGAACCCGGCCGGCACCGCTTGACCATCCGCGTCGACAACCGCGCAGTGGTCAATGTCGGCCCGAACGCGCACAGCGTCTCCGACCACACCCAGGGCAACTGGAACGGGATCATCGGGGAGATCAGCCTCAGCGCCCAGGACGACGTCCAGATCAATCAGGTGCGGGTCTTCCCGGACGTGCGCCGGCGATCCGCCCTGGTGAAGGTGGACATTCGCACCGGCACCGCCGTCGCCAAGCACGGGCGGATCGAGTTGTCGGCCAAGCGCCGGAACGGAGCCGGTGAGCACGTGATCGGCCCGGTGACCGCACCGTTCGAGGTCGATCACGGCCGCGACCTGGCCGAGCGTGGGTTGACCGCTGGTGGCACCCACCTCGATATCGAGCTTCCCCTCGACGAGGAGGCGATGACCTGGGACGAGTTCCAGCCGGCACTGTACGACCTCACGGTGCACCTGGTGGCCGAGGCCTCCGGGCGGGTGCACCACGACGAGGCCACCACCGTCTTCGGGCTGCGCGAGGTCGGCGCGGAGGGCACGCAGGTGACGATCAACGACAAGCGAACGTTCATCCGGGGCACGTTGGAATCCTGCGTCTTTCCTCTCACCGGCTACCCCCCGACCGACGTCGGCTCCTGGGGCCGCATCATGGAGGTACTGCGCAGCCACGGCCTCAACCTGCTCCGATTCCACTCCTGGTGCCCGCCGAAGGCTGCCTTCACGGCGGCCGATGAGGCCGGTGTCTACCTGCAGGTCGAGGCACCGGTGTGGGCGAACCAAGGCGCCGCACTCGGTGAGGGCCGGGATGTGGATGCCTTCCTCATCGACGAGACCCATCGGATCCTGCGCGAGTACGGCAACCACCCGTCCTTCATCATGATGGCTCACGGGAACGAACCCGGCGGCCGGGACGTCGAGTTCCTGACCGCATGGGTGAACGCCTGGCGGACCCAGGACCCGCGGCGGCTGTACACCACGGGAGCCGGATGGCCGGCCGTGCAGGAGAACGACTTCGACAACATCCCAGCCCCCCGCGCCCACCGCTGGGGCGAGGGCCTGGAGTCCCGGCTGAATGCGACGGCGCCGGAGACGCAGTCCGACTACCGCGAGTGGGTCGCCGCTTCGCCCCGCCCCATCATCAGCCACGAGATCGGCCAGTGGTGCGCCCACCCGGACCTGAACGAGGTCTCGAAGTACACCGGTCTGATGCAACCGCGGAACTTCGGCATCTTCGCCGACTTCCTCCAGGCTTCGGGGATGCTCGACCAGGCCGACGACTTCCTGCACAGTTCCGGCCGCCTGCAGGCTCTGTGTTACAAGGAGGACATCGAAGCAGCGCTGCGCACCGAGGGATTCGCAGGGTTCCACCTGCTCGGCCTGACCGACTTCCCGGGGCAGGGCACGGCCCTGGTCGGTGTGCTGAACGCGTTCTGGGAGTCCAAGGGATACTGCACGCCGGAGGAGTTCGCGAGGTTCAGCGGCCCCACGGTGCCACTGGCCAGGCTTCCGCGCCGGGTCTGGCGAAGCGATGAGGCGATCGTCTTCGACGCCCAGATCGCCCACTTCGGCCCCGAGCCGTTGCACGCGGGCCTCACCTGGAGCCTGCGAGACCGTACTGGACAGGAACTGGCCGGCGGGTCGATCGCCCAGGACCTGCGCGTGCCCCTGGGCAACGGCACCCACAGCGGCCCGGTCGCCCTGCCCAGCGGCGTGTGCACCGGGCCCGCGCAGGTGACACTGGTGCTCACCCTGGAGGGCGCGGACGGCGCCCGGTATGAGAACGACTGGGACCTGTGGATCTTCGCGGAGGACGGCGAGCCGGCTCAGGAGTCCGCAGTGCGCACCAGCACGCGTATCGAGGAAGCGATCGAACTCGCCACCGGGGGTGAGCGAGTCCTGCTCGAACTGCAGCCGGAGGACGTGCACAACGACATCGCCCTGGGGTTCGCCCCGGTGTTCTGGAACACCGCATGGACCGGCGGACAGGCCCCGCACACGCTCGGGCTGCTGCATGATCCGGACCACCGGTTGTTCGACGCCTTCCCGACCGACGGTGCGACCAACTGGCAGTGGTGGGACCTGCTCCACGGGGCGAAGGCGATCGTGATGGATCACCTCCCGCTGTCCCTGCGGCCCACTGTGCAGGTCATCGACACATGGTTCGAGGCGCGGCGGCTGGGCGTGCTGTTCGAAGTGAACATCGGTGCCGGCCGCCTGGTCGTGACCTCGTTGAACCTGGACCCGAGCGAGGGCAGGCTGGCGGCCCGGCAGTTCCGGCGCAGCCTGCTGGCGTATATGGCCAGCGACGACTTCGCCCCCGCCTCCAGCATCGACGCGCAGACGCTTGCCAACGCGCTCCAAGCTGCTCCGCCGCAGTCAGATCGTCGAGCAGATTAAAACCTATAATAGGTTGACATTCACTGTGGCCGGGGAGCAGACTCGTGTGAGCATGACGCGGGCGGCGCCCCGGCCCCCGCTGACGATGACGTCATAAGGAGGAGTGATGAGTCACTCGCGAACACAGATCTCGCGCCGGAACCTGCTGCTCGGTGGTGGTGCGCTGGGCCTCGGCGGCATGCTCGCCGGTTGCGTGGGCGGTGGTGGTAGCGCCCCGAACGGTGGCGGCGACGGGCAGGGTGACGAGGACGGCGGAGGCGGATCCATCGTCTTCCAGAACTCGCAGCAGAACCCCGGACCCCTGGAGGCGCTGGAGCACCTGGTCGAGGAGTACGACGACGGCGACGTCACCATGAACTCGGTCGCGACCGAGCAGTTCCGTGCCCAGTTGACCAACTACCTGCGATCGAACGATCCGCCGGATGTGCTGAGTTGGTATGCGGGTTCGGTGGCCCGGAACTATGCGCGCGAGGGGCTTCTACTCGACGTCTCCCCGCTCTGGGAGGGTGACGGCGCGTGTGCGAACTTCTCCGACGCGCTCCGTAGCCTGTCCAGCGACGACGAAGGGCGACAGATCTTCGTCCCCACGCACTACTACTGGTGGTCGGTGTTCTACAAGAAGTCCGCGTTCGAGGAATGGGGGGTGGAGCCACCGACCACATGGGATGAGTTCCACGCCCTGTGCGAGAACCTCAGCGGCCAGGACGTCATCCCGCTGACCAACGGGATCGGGCCGACGCCGTGGATGGCGTCGGGATGGTTCGACTACCTCAACCTGCGGATCAACGGTCCGGAGTACCACCGAGAACTGCTTGCCGGGGAACGGGCTTTCAATGACCCGGAGGTCTTCGACGTGATGGCCGAGTACGAACGGCTCATTCCCTATTTCCACCCGAACATGGCCTCCTATGACGAGCAGGAAGCCGTGACACCGATGGTGCAGAACGAGGCTGCCATGTACCTGGTCGGGGCGTTCGTCACCCAGTTCTTCCCCGAGGATCAGCACGATGATGTCGACTTCTTCTCCGTGCCGATGATCAACGACGGGGTACCGACAGCCGAGGAAGCCCCCACCGACGGGTTCTTCGCTGCCTCCGGGAGCAACAACCCGGAGGGAGCGTTGGCTTTCCTCGACTACATGGCCTCGAGGGAGAGTCAAGAGGCCTTCATCGAGATCTCCGGCACCTCGAACCTGCCCACCTCACCCGATGTGGACACCTCCGGCTTCAGTCCCATTGTGCAGAAGGGGATTGAACTGCTGGAGAACACCGAGGAGATCACCCAGTTCTTCAACCGGGACGGGTCCGACGCCTTGCAGGCAACCGCCGACGCCGCGCTCACCCGTTTCCTGGACGATCCGGACTCGGTGGCGGAGATCCTCGACGAATGGCAGCAGGCTGCCGAAGCCACATTCGACTGATGAGAGGCCAGCGGGCAACCCAGACGTTGCCTCACCGATCGAGCACGCCGTCGAACGGAGGCGAGCAGCGGGGCGCTCGAGCACGGGCCTGGGAGCGGCTCCGGCGGGTACCGCCGCTGGTGTGGATCTTCCTGCTGCTGCCCGTGGCTTTCGAGATCTTCTGGGTCTTCTGGCCGGCGCTGAACTCGCTGTCGCTGTCGCTGACGCGGTGGAACGGGATCACACCCGCTGAGCCGGTTGGTCTGCAGAACTTCGCCGACCTGTGGGCCGATCCAATCTTCCGGACCGCGCTGAGCAACAACGTCGTCTGGCTCCTCGGGTTCGGCACGCTCTCGGTGGCCATCGGGCTGTCCCTCGCCGTTGCCCTGAACAAGCCCGGGCCGATGGTGGGGGCGTACCGTAGCGCGATCTTCCTGCCGATGGTGGTCTCTCTGGTCGTGACCGGCCTGGTCTGGCGGGTCATGTACGCCCCCGATGGTCCGATCAACGGTGCGCTGGGCTTGATCGGACTTGAATCACTCCAACGCCAGTGGCTCGCCCATCCCGACCTGGCGCTATACGCCGTGCTGATCGCGGCGGTGTGGCGCCAGGTCGGCTACATCATGGTGCTCTATCTTGCCGGCCTGAAAGCCTGCGATGAGACGCTGGAGGAAGCCGCAGCAGTCGACGGCGCGAACGCGTGGAAACGCTTCTGGCGCATCGTGATGCCCCAACTCAAGGGGGTGCACACCGTCGTCTTCGCGGTGACGGTCATCGACGCGTTACGCACCTTCGACATCGTCTGGGCGATGACCCGGGGCGGGCCCTATAACCAGACCCAGCTGCTCAGCACCTACATGTTCCAGCAGGCCTTCACCGCGGGGAACCTGGGATACGCCTCGGCGATCTCCGTGGTGATCTTCGCCCTGGCCATTGGATTCATCATCGTCTACCTGGCCCGGCAGGCCAGGAATGAAGACTGAGAGCGGAGGCCCTTCGACATGACTGCTCCAGCATCGGCACCACCGTCGATGGTCCCCACCCGATCACGGCGCCGCTCGCGCACATCCCGTTCCCCTTGGCTGCACGTCGCGATGGTGCCCATCTCGTTGTTGTGGCTCAGCCCGATCATCTTCGTCGTCTTCGTCTCCCTGCGTTCGTTCGACGACATCATGAGCCGCGGAATCGGCGCCCTTCCGACCTCGGTGTCATTCGAGGGGTACGTGACCGCGTTCGGGGGTGGCGGACTGTGGCGAGCCCTGGGCAACAGCCTGATCGTGACCGCAGCCGGTGTCGTGCTCTCCCTGGCACTGTCCTCGATCGCCGCCTATGCGCTGAGCCGCTTCGCGATCCCGTTCCGCAAGGTCATCCTGCTGACGATGCTGGCTGGGAACCTGCTCCCGCCTCAGATCCTGCTCGTCCCCATCTCGGCCATCACCGGCGCGCTCGGGATCTACGACACGCTCCTGGCGTTGACGGTGGTCCAGGTCGGGTTCGGCATCGGCTTCTACACCTTCGTCCTGTACGGGTTCATGCGGAACCTGCCCGATGAGGTCTTCGATGCAGCGCGGATCGATGGCGCGGGTGCCGGACGGATCTTCGTCAGCATCGTGCTTCCCCTGTCCCGCCCCTCCCTGGCCGCGCTCGGGGTGCTGGCCACGACCTGGATCTTCAACGACCTGATCTGGGCGATGACGGTGCTGCGTAGTGAAGCGAAGTTCCCGATCACCGCGCAACTGCTCAACCTGATGGGTGGCTTCGGCAGCCAGTGGAACGTCGTCGCGGCCGGCGCGCTGGTCGCGGCCGTGCCCACCGCGATCGTCTTCTTCATCTTCCAGAAACAGTTCGTCTCCGGGCTGCTCGTGGGAAGTGACAAGTGAACGCATCCGACCAGCACGGTGACCGCGCCGGGGACGCCGACCGGACCTGGCGCCTGCCCACCGAATCGGGGGAGTACGTGGTCGGCCTGACGCCCGATGGTGCGGGCCTGATGCTGCGTCACTGGGGTGAACCCAGGCAGGACGTTCCCCCGGCCGCACTGCCACGCAGAACGACGTCCTTCGAGAGCGAACGCGACCTGCTGCCCCTCGAAACCACCGCGCTGGGCACCCGCTCGGTGCACTCGGCAGAGATCATCGCCCGCCGCACCGATGGCCTGCGGGGGGCGCGGCTGCACCTGCGCAGCGACGTCGTCGTCCATCACGGGGACACCACCCATCTGACCTGCCCCCTGGTGGATGAGAACGCAGGCCTCGAAGTGGACCTGCACATCCGCACCTCCACCGCCCATGACGTGGTGGAGAAGTGGGCCACCATCGGCAACACCAGCCCCGTCGCCACCGAACTGCTGCGCGCCTGGGGCGGTGCGTTCGAGGTCAACGCCACCGGCGCCACGGTCGAGGTCCTGCACGGGCACTGGTCCCGGGAGTTCACCCCGGCCAAGGTCGGCCTCGGCGCGGGCGCGCTCAGCATCGGCAGCCGGCAAGGGATCACCTCCCACACCTACGCACCGGTGCTGACGGTGCGCTCGGAGCAGGATCCGGAGTTGGCCCACTCGATCGGGCTGGGCTGGAGCGGTTCGTGGCGGATGAGCGCCGATGCGGTGCCGTTCACCGGGCGGATCCGGGTGGCGGGCGGGCCCGACGACGAAAGCGGGATCCTCACCCTCGGCCCCGGGGAACACCTGACCACGCCGGTGGTGGCGGGCCTGCGCATCCGCGGAGATGCCGACCGCGTCGCCCGGGCATGGCACGACTACCAGCGCACCCTGTCCCGGTCCACCGATCCCTACCACCGGCCGGTGGTGTACAACTCGTGGTACGCCACCACGTTCGACGTGAGTGTGGACCATCAGCTGGCACTGGCGGAGGTAGCGGCGCAGATCGGTGCCGAGGTCTTCGTCCTCGACGACGGGTGGTTCCGCGGGCGCGTCTCCGACCGCAGCGGCCTGGGTGACTGGGACGCCGATCCGGACAAGTTTCCCGACGGCCTGGGCACCTTGGTGCAGGGTGTGCTCGAGCACGGAATGCGGTTCGGGTTGTGGGTCGAACCGGAGGCGGTGAACCCGGACAGCGACCTCTACCGCACCCATCCGGAGTGGGTCCACCACGCCCAGGGGCGGCCGTTGCGCACCCTGCGCAACCAGTACGTGCTGGACCTGGGGCGCCCGGAGGTGGAGGCGTGGGTGATCGACGTGCTGCGCAGTCTGCTCTCGGCTCATGAGATCACCTATCTGAAGTGGGACATGAATCGCTCCATCGAGGACGGCGGCCAGGTCCGAGCGGGTGGGGACGACTGGTCCTGGCTGCACACTCAGGCCTATTACCGGGTCCTGGACGTGATCCGCGCGGAGTTCCCGCACGTCACGGTGGAGGCGTGTGCCGGAGGTGGGGGTCGGATCGACCTGGAGGTCCTGGCGCGCACCGACGTGGTGTGGCCGAGTGACGAAACCGGACCGCGGGACCGGCTGGCGATCCAGCACGGATTCCTCAGCGCCTTTCCCAGTTGGACGATGAGTTCGTGGGTCACCGACGAACCGGACCTGATCGACACCGATCCGGCGAGCCCGGACTTCCGCTTCGTCGTCGCCATGGCCGGGGTGCTCGGGATCGGCTCGGACCTCCTTGCCTGGGATACCGCCGCGCGGGAGCGGGCCCGGGAACTCATCGAGCGGTACCTATCGATACGCCGGATCATCGTCGATGGTGTGGTGCGGCGCCACGGCGACCCCGGCGATGACGTCTACGCCCTGCAGTACACGACCGATGACGCCGTCGTGGTGCTGGCGTGGAAACGTCCAGGTGGCCGCGCAGAATCACGTATCCCCCTGGGCGGACTCACGCCTGCCGAGAGGTTCGCCTGCGAGGATGGGGACGACGACGTGCTCAGCGGTGCGGAACTGGCCTCGGCGGGCGTGCCGGTGCGGTGGAGGTACGGCGACTGTGACGTCATCGTGCTGCGCAAGGTCGCGTAGAGCAGGGGAAATGCGGATCAGAAGGGAACAGAGGATGGCTGTAGCAGTCGTGACCGGCGCAGCGCGCGGGATCGGTCAGGCGACGGCACAGAACCTGATCGGCGCCGGGTGGCAGGTGGCCCTGACCGACGTCGACCCACAGGTCACCGAGCGTGCCGCTGAACTGGGTGGGCGGGCTCACGGGATCGTCGCCGACGTGGCCTCGGCCGAGGATTGGCAGCGGGTGGTGACCGAGGCCAACGATCGCCTCGGCCCGGTGGACGGGCTCGTGCTCAACGCCCTGGCCACCGACGCGCATCCGCTGCACGAGATGACTCCCGAGGCCTGGCAGCGCCAACTCGACGTCAATCTGACCGGGGCCTTCCACGGCTTGCGCGCGTGCCTGCCCGATCTGGTCAGAGAAGGTGAGGGACGCGCGGTGATCGTGTCATCGGTGCACGCCAACTTCGGGCTGCTCGACGTGCCCGGCTACGCCGCGACGAAAGCAGGTCAGACCGGACTGGTCCGTCAGGTCGCGGCGCAGTACGGCCCGCGCCTGCGGATCAACTGCGTCACCCCAGGGCCGATCCGCACCGCGCTGTGGGACGGGGTCTCCGAGGCGGACCGGCAGCGCAGTGGGCGGCAGACGGCGCTGGCCCGGATGGGTGAGCCGGAGGAGGTGGCTGAGGTGATTGCCTTCCTCCTCAGCGACCGGTCCTCCTACATCACCGGAGCGACCATCCCCGTCGACGGCGGGTGGAGCATCACCAAGGACTCCGCCTGAGGGCGAGCGACGACTACGGAGGATGAGTGAGTAGCCGATACAAGGGCCGCGGAGTGCACGGGCAGACGGTGGAACTGCTCGGCACGCGCATCGTCAACGGGACGTTCGCCCCCGGGGAGGTACTGGACCTGGCCGCCGTGGGCAATGAACTGGGACTGTCCCTGACGTCACTGCGAGAGGCCATCAAGGTACTGATGGCCAAGGGGCTGCTGGATGCCAGGCAGAAGAAGGGCACCTTCGTGCGCCCCCGTTCGGAGTGGAACGCCTTGGACAGCGATGTGTTGCGCTGGCGGCAGGTCAACGGTGATTCCCGAGCGCTCTTCCGCGACCTGGCCGAGGTGCGCTCGGCGATCGAACCACGGGCCGCAGCCCTCGCCGCGCAACGCCGCACCGAGGAGGACCTGACGGCGCTGCACGGCGCCCTGGAGGGAATGAGGCGCGCCCGGGGAGGTACCTCGGAGGAGGCCGCCCGGGCGGACCTCGTCTTCCACCAGGTGCTGTTGCGGGCCACCGGCAACGAGTTGTTCGCTCAGATGGCCGTTTTCGTTGAACCTGCACTGCTGGCCCGGGACCACCTGGTGCACAACCACTCCCCGAGCGACCCGGTGCCCGCGCACCAGCGGGTGGTCGAGGCGATCGTGGCGCAGAACCCGGAGCAAGCCGCGATAGCCGCCGAGGCACTGGTGGATCAGAGCATCGAGGACGTCGAACGCGTGATGAGTGCCGAACGGCAGGAGACGACATGAAGATCACGCGGATCGAGACCTTCGCCGTACCGCCGCGATGGCTGTTCTGTCGCGTGGAAACGGACGACGGCCTGGTCGGGTGGGGTGAACCGGTGGTCGAGGGGCGCACTGAGGCGGTGCGCGGCGCGGTCGAGGCGCTGTCCGAACTGCTGATCGGTGCGGACCCGCGGCAGATCGAGCGTCACTGGCAGCGGATGACCAAGGGAGGCTTCTACCGTGGCGGCCCGGTGCTCTCCAGCGCGGTCGCGGGCCTGGACCAGGCGCTGTGGGACATCCTCGGCAAGTCGCTCGGTGTGCCGGTGCACGTGCTGCTCGGCGGGGCTGTGCGAGATCGGGTGCGGGTGTACGGGTGGATCGGCGGAGACGACCCGGCGCAGGTGGCCGATGCCGCGGTGGCCCAGCTGGAGGCGGGGCTCACGGCGGTGAAGATGAACGCCACCGGACGGTGGGACCCGTTCGCACCGGCGTCCAGCGTCGATGCCGCAGTGGCCCGCGCCGAAACGGTGCGGGCGGCCACCGGCAAGGACTTCGGTCTCGGACTGGATTTCCACGGCCGGGTGGGCCCCGCCGATGCCAGGCGGCTGCTGCGGGCCCTCGAGCCCGTGGCGCCCTTGTTCGTCGAGGAACCGGTGCTGCCCGAGTTCGGCTCGCAGCTGCAGGCCCTGGTGGCCGGCACCACGATCCCGCTGGCGATCGGGGAGCGACTGTACGACCGGCTGAGTTTCCAGGCCCCGCTCGAGGCGGGCGTCGCCGTCGTCCAACCGGACCTGTCCCATGCCGGGGGTATCTCGGAGTCCCGCCGCATCGCTGCCCTGGCCGAGATGTACGGAGCACTGCTCGCGCCGCACTGCCCGCTGGGACCGATCGCGCTCGCCGCGTGCCTGCAGGTGGACTTCGCGACCCCCAACTTCCTCATCCAGGAACAGTCCATCGGCATGCACTACAACACCGGCGGTACGCAATTGCTGGACTACGTCGTGGACACCACACCGTTCGAGTTCCAGGACGGGCACATCGAACGGTGGGACGGCGCGGGACTAGGGGTGCAGGTCGATGAGGACGCCGTCCGTGCCGCCGATGCCCGCGCCCATACGTGGCGCAATCCGGTCTGGGAGCACCCCGACGGGTCATTCGCCGAGTGGTGAGATGAAGGAGCAGGAACCGATGAACAGCAAGGGTGGCACCGGCTCGGAAGGGTCGGTC
Organism: Pseudactinotalea sp. Z1732; assembly: GCF_049724975.1. NCBI lineage: Bacteria > Bacillati > Actinomycetota > Actinomycetes > Micrococcales > Cellulomonadaceae > Pseudactinotalea > Pseudactinotalea sp. Z1732. The sequence continues at coordinate 15,002 of NZ_JBMPQC010000007.1, forward strand.
ATCACCGGGGCGTGGCGGCCGGTGGATGAGCGCCGGTTCGAACTGGGGGAGGGCGCCCGGTTCCTCGGTTCGGTCTCCTTCGGTGATGCCGAGGGCGAGGATGCCGGCGGGAGCGAGCGAGCGTTCTTCGTGTGCGTGGACCTCCTTCGCGGACAACTGTGGAGTACCACGGGCGAACCCGACGGCGGGCTGACCCCGCGCGCCGAGCTCGCCCGCCCCCTGGGTGCCGTGGCGCAGGTGAAGGGTGATGAGCCGGCCTGGGTGGGGGCGGTCGGAGAAGGGTTCGCGCGGCTACGCAGCGACGGCGGGCGCCTGGCCGTGACCGAGGTGTTGGCTACCCCGGCCGCCGGACGTGGCGTGGCGCTGCGGATGAACGATGCGGTGGCCGACCCTCATGGCCGTTTCTGGGCCGGTGCGATGGCCTACGACGGCGCGCACGGGCAGGGTTTCCTGGCCCGCATGGATCCCGACGGCGGCGTGCACCTGGTGCTGGAGGGCATCTCGATCCCGAACGGGCCGGCGTTCAGCCCCGATGGTGCCGTGATGTACCTCGCCGATACCCCCACCGGGTGGATCCGCCGGCACCGGGTAGATACGGCGACCGGTGGACTCGGCGCGGCTCAGGACTTCGCCCATGTCGGTGAGGGTGGCCCGGATGGCATGACCGTTGATGCCCAGGGGTGCCTCTGGTCGGCGATCTGGGGCGCCTCCTGCCTGCACCGCTACTCACCGGAGGGGACATTGTTGGAGCGCATCCCGGTTCCGGTGCGCCAGCCGACCAGTGTGGCGCTGAGCGTCGAACCGCCCTACCGGGTGATCGTGACCTCGGCAACGATCGGGCTCGATGAGACAGGCGAGCACGACGGCCGTGTCATCACCGCTCCGTCGACGGTGGCGGGCATCCCTGCGGCGGCGTTCGGCTGAGCGCCCCGCGGGTCAGGGACGTCACTCATTCACACCCAGTTTTCGAGCACCCGGCGGGGTCGCCGGTAGGAGGTTGACCGTGTCGTACGTGGCACAACACTTGACCGATGCGCAGGCGGTAGATGTCGGAGTCCGGTCGGAGTTCTGGGACCTGACGGAGAAGTCCCCGCGCTTCGTGAACATCGTCAACGGCAAGCCGGCGACCCTTGGCACCCATGCAGCCGTCGTCTGGAGCCGCAGCCACCTGTATGTGAGGTACTGGGTGCAGGAGCCCTTCCTGAACGCGACCCTCGAGCAGCGCGATTCGTTGCTGTTCAACGAGAACAACGTCGAGTTGTTCATCGACGGCGGCGATGTCTACTACGAACTGGAGGTCAATGCCCGCAACGTGGTCTACGAGGCGCTGTTCCTCTGGCAGGACGCCATGACGGGCTCCACGAGCGAACTGGTTCGTGACCTTGACCCGATCAAGCGGGGCGCGATCACGTTCGGGGGCAACCATGACCGGAACGCGGAGACGTTCTGGACCGGAACGCACCCGCGCGGCCTGCGGTGGGCCTTCACCGATTGGGACATGCCCGGCCTGCAGACCCAGGTGGCACTGGACGGAACGCTGAACGATGACTCCGATGTGGATGTGGGGTGGGAGGCGCTGATCAGCATCCCGTGGGAGTCGCTGCACGGGTTCGCCGGGGAACGGTCCCTCCCACCGCGTGAGGGTGAGGTCTGGATGTTCCAGTTCGCCCGTTACGAGCGCCTGGCCGAACTCGGCCAGAACGTGGGCTGGGCGTGGACGCCGGTGGGCAGCGACGACAACCACCGCCCGGAGAAGTTCACACCGATCGAATTCTCCGGAGCGACCCTGGCGCAGTGAGGACGCCGAGCACCGGCCCCAGCGCCTGAGCCCGACCGCCTATGGCGCGGGTCGGACCAAGTCGGCCGGGACCACCCCTATGCGGAAGGGGACCTCAAGCTCCGCGCGTTCGGTGCCGCTGACGTGCGCGGTGGTGCTGTACGAAGCGTCGGTCAGGTCCAGCGCAAGCACGGAGGGTTCGGCCGGGTCGATGATCCAGTAGGACCGGACGCCGGCGTCCTCGTACTTGGAGCGCTTGAGCACCTGATCCTTGCGACGGGTGGCGGGGGAGAGGACCTCCACGGCGAGGGCCAACGGAGCGCTCACGTGATGCTCCCCGACATCCTCGTTGCGGACTATGAGCAGGTCGGGTTGCAGCGAGGTGCGCGGATCCGGGCGCCAGTCCAGTGGGGCGGGGAAGATCTCGTACCCCGGTGGGCACGCCGCGTGCAGGAGCAGGAGTAGGCGGGTGATCACGCGTTGGTGCAGCGGCGCCGGGGCCGGGCTCACGAGCAGCAGCCCGTCGAGCAGTTCGTACTGCAAGCCGTCGTCGGGCAGCAGGTCGAGATCATCGACCGTCCACTCCTCGCCCGTGCGCGGCATCAGCGTCATGCCAGTCATGATGCTCCCTTTCGCTGGATCTGTCAGCACTGCGCATGGCCCAAGGATGGCGCTCCGGGTGGCGTTGCCGCCGAGGTTATCCACAAGGGCGGAGCGCCGACGAGAACCGACTGAGCAACCGAAGCAACGCCCGGGATCGAACTTGACTCTTTAATTTCGTACAGCACGTAAGTATGCTTCGACACAGAGCCCACGGAAGCGCCGGGGGCCGCTGCCCAGTAGAACCGGGCGCGAGTGTCGAGGAGGACCGATGGCGGACATGCCGGTGGCGGCGGACCTGCGGTTCATGCGCGAGGTCAACGCGACTGCCGTCCTGGAGCGGTTGCGCCGCCAGGACCGGATGAGCGTGGCCGAACTCGCCAAGGCCAGTGGGCTCTCCCGCCAGGCGGTCACCCGGTCCCTGACCGAACTACAGGACGCCGGCCTGGTGGAGTACCTGCCCCCCGAACGCGACGCCAAACGCTCGGGGCGACCGGCCCAGTTGGTGCGCTTCCGCGCCCGGGCGGGCTACGTCGTCGGCGCCTTCATCGACCCGCACCAGATCCGGCTCGGCCTGGCCGACCTCCGCGGGGAGGTGGTCACCTCCCGGCAGGCCGTGCTCGAGCACGGGGCCGACGGCGAGGCAGCCATTGCGCTGATGGTGCAGGAGGTGCAGGAACTGCTCGCCCGGGCCGGGACCGCACCGGAGCAGGTGTACTCGGCCGCGATCGGGGCCCCGGGCATCGTGGACCCCACCGCGGGCGTGATCCGGTTGGTGCCCTCCATGTCCGGCCTCAGCGGCGACGGCGTGGTCCGCGCCCTGGGGGAGTACCTGGACTGCGCGGTCTACCTCGACAATGACGTCAAACTTGCCACCCGCGGTGAGCAGTGGCACGGGGTACGCCGCGACGACGAGTCGCTGGTGGTGGTGCACTGGGGCGAGCGCATCGGCGCCGGCATCGTGCTGAACGGTTCGCTGTACCGGGGCGCCACGAACGACGCCGGTGACCTGGGCTTCCTGGACGTGATCGCCGAGGGTGGGCACGGCACCACCGATTCCGGGCTGGGACGCTTCGAGGCCTGGGCAGGGGCGTCCGCGCTGACCGCGCTCGCGGTGGAGGAGATGACCCGGTCCGGCGACTCCGGCCGGGCCCAACAGGTCCTCGACGCCGGTGACGACGCCTTGGAGCTGGTCCTGGCCGCCATCCAGGCCGGCGATCGTGACGCCGGTGCCGCCCTGGCCCGGGTGGCCGAACGCTTCGCGATCGGCCTGGCCGCGATCCGTACCCTGCTGGACCCACACCTGGTGGTCTTCAGCGGCCCGCTGGCCCGCGTCGGTGAACCGCTCCTGGAAGCGCTGCGCTCCGCGCTGGTGGACTTCCCGCTGGAACTACCCGAACTGCAGGTCTCCACCCTGGGTGCCGACGCCGTCGTGCAGGGCGGGATCCGGCACTGCCTCGACGAACTGGAACAGAACCGGTACGTCCCCCTCGAGAGAGGAGCCCGACCTTGACGCGGCCGACCCGGCCACCCCACCCGGACCCGAATCACTCGAAGGAGAAGGTTTCTATGAAGGCTCCATCCCGCACCACCAGCAGCCTCGGCCTGTTCGCCGCGTCCCTGCTGGTCCTGACCGGCTGCGTGACCGCAGGCAGCGGCAACGGTGAGGACCAGAACGGCGACGACGGCGAGGCCCAGGACGTCTCGTCCGACGTCACCGACGAGGAGGTCACCCTGCGCCTGGCCTACACCGACGACCCGCCCACGGAAGCGCTCGTGGAGGGTTTCACCGAGCAGTTCCCGAACGTGACCATCGAGACCGAGCAGACCGACTTCGGCAACTACATCACCTCGATCACCCGGTCCATGGCCTCCGACACCGCCCCGGACATCGCGCAGTACAACCCCGGTGCGATGCGTTCCCTGGTTCCGGCCGGGCACGTGCTGGAACTGGGTGAGTACTCGGAGTTGTACGGCTGGGAGGGCGCGTTCCCACCGGCAAGCCTTGAGCAGCTGATGTCCGACGACGACGCCCAGCAGTTCGGCACCGGGGGCCTGTACGCGGTGCCCGGGGCGCTGTCGGTGCTCGGGGTCTACTACAACGAGGACATCCTCACCGACGCCGGGATCACCGAACCCCCAGCCACCCTGGACGAATTCACCGAGGCGATGGCCGCGGTCTCCGACAACGGGGACCGTCCGCTCAGCCTGGGCGCCCTGGAAGTCGGAGCCCTGCACCTGTGGAACGCGGTGCTGAACAGCGTGGGACCCAGCCAGGACTACCTGGACTGGGTCTACGGGGCACCGGATGCCACCATCGAGACCGACGCCGCCGCGCAGGCCACCGACATCATCGCCGAGTGGGTCGAGGCCGGCTACATCACCGAGGCCGCCAGCGCCACCTCCGACGCCGACGCCCTGGCGGACTTCACCTCCGGTGAGGCCGCCTTCCTGGTCACCGGGAACTGGGCCGCGGCCGCGGTGGACGTCGAGATGGACAACGCCGGCTTCTTCGTCCTGCCCGGCACCGAGCCCGGTGCCGCTCCCGTGGCCTCGGGGTCCTCGGTGGCGTACTCGATCTCCGCCGCCAGCGAGCACCCGGATGTGGCAGCGGCGTTCCTGGACTTCATGAACTCGCCCGAGGCGGCCGCCATCCAGATCGAGACCGGGTTCATGCCCGTGGACACCGGCGCCGACGTGGCCTCCGAGGGGTTGCTGGGCGACATCGCGGACAGCTTCGCCCCGGTGGCGCAGGAGAGCAACATCGTGCCGTTCCCCGACTTCGCCGCCCCGGGCATGATCGACGCCCTCACCGGCGGGTTGCAGGGCGTGATCGCCGGGCAGACCACCTCGGAGGACTACCTCGCCTCGCTGCAGGAGGTGTGGGCCGGCCACCATGGCTGATGCAGCACTGGATTCGCTCGCGCCGCCGCGCACCCGCGGCGACGCGAGCGGGGGCGTCGGTAGTCGGCGGCGCCCGAACCGGCGGGCCCTGAAGGCGTGGGTGTACCTGGCGCCGGCAGCGGTGATCTACCTCGGCTTCGCGATCTGGCCGGCGCTGAACACCTTCTACCTGTCCCTCCTGGACTGGGACGGGGTGCAGCGACCCTCGTACGTGGGGCTGGCCAACTACGCATCGATCCTGCAGGATGCCGCGCTGTACAACTCGATCCTGCACGCCCTGGTGCTGATCATCTTCTTCTCCCTGATCCCGGTGTGCATGGGTTTGTTGATGACCGGGCTGCTGATGGGCCGGGTGCGGCGCGGCATGACCTTCTTCCGCACCGTGTACTTCCTGCCCCAGGTGCTCCCCCTGGTGGCGGTGGGGATCACCTGGCGGTGGTTGTACAACCAGAACGGCCTGCTGAACCAGTTCCTGGAGGCCATCGGCCTGGGGTCGATCACCCGCGCCTGGTTGGGGGATTACAACCTGGCCCTGTACGCGCTGGGCTTCATCGGTACCTGGACCATGAGCGGGCTGTGCATGATGCTCTTCCTCAGCGGCGCCCAGAAGATCGACGGCGCCCTGTACGAGGCGGCCACCCTGGACGGCGCGGGCGCCTTCCGGCAGTTCCTGTCGGTGACCATTCCCGGGGTACGTAAGGAGATCACCATCGCCGCGGTGATCACCACGATCGCCGCGCTGGCCAGTTTCGACCTGGTGTTCGTCACCACCAACGGCGGCCCGGCGAATCAGACCACGGTGCCGGCGCTACTGGTCTACCGGCTGGCGTTCAACGAGGGTGACATCGGCACCGCCAGCGCCCTGGCGATCACGCTCACCGCGCTGGTGATCGTGTTCGTCACGCTGATCCGCCGGGTGGCGCGGGAGGAGTCATGAGGACCACCACCTTCGGGCTCAGCATGCGCTATCTGGTGCTGGTCGCCCTGACGTTGATGGTGCTGCTGCCGTTCGTCTCCATCGTGCTGGCGGCCATGCACCCCTCGGGATCTACCGTGTCGGGCCTGCGGCTGCCGGAGGCATGGCACTGGGAGAACTTCGCCCTCGCCTGGGAGGCGGGCGGGTATTCCAACCTGATGCGCTCCAGTTTCATCATCTCCGGCGGCGTGGTGCCCCTGGTGGCGTTGTGCGCCACCCTGGCCGGCTACGCCCTGGCGGTGCTCAAGGCCTGGGGCGCCCGCCCGATCTCGATCCTGTTCGTGCTCGGGCTGACGCTGCCGGTGGAACTGATCGTGATCGCGCTGTACTACAACCTGCAGAGCGTGGGCCTGACGAACAGTTACACCGGCGTCATCCTGGCCGAGGTGGCCCTGTTCCTGCCGTTCGGGGTGTACTGGATGCAGTCGCACTTCTCCTCGGTGCCCCCCGAACTGGTCGAGGCCGGGCGGATCGACGGCGCCCGGGACCTGACTGTGCTGGGCCGGGTCCTGCTGCCGATCTCCTGGCCGGCACTGACGACCTTGGCGGTGCTGGTGTTCATGTGGTCCTGGAACCAGTTCCTGCTGGTGATCGTGCTGATGCAGAACCCGGCGATGCGCACCGCACCGGGCGGGCTGGGCTTCTTCGTCGGCCAGTACTCCACGAACATCCCGTTGCTGTCCGCCGCGACCATCATCACCATCGCCCCGATCGTGCTGGTCTACCTGGCCTTCCAGCGCAGTTTCATCTCCGGAATCACCCAGGGAGCCATCAAGGGATGAACAACGCCACCTCATCACCCGCCTGCAGCGGTTCGGAGGAACCCGACGACGACGGGACCGCCGTGAGCAGCGACGCCGGCCCGCGTAACGGTCCCGGCTGGGCCCCGGCGTTGAGCGCTCTGGCTGAGCGGGTCCTGGGAGCGATCGGCGCCCGCGTCACCTTCGGTGCCCTGCCGGGCCAGGGACGCGCGTACGCCTACCGCGCCCAGGGAAACCGGCTGTGGGTCGACGCCACCGACGCCACCAGTGCCGCGGTGGGGCTGCACCAGTACCTGCGCGAGCAGTGCCGGATCGCGGTCAGCTGGGACGACCTGCGCCCCCCGCCCCCGGGCCACCTGCCCGATGCGCCGCGCACCGAGGGCACTGCCCGGGTTGCCGAGACCTACTACCTGAACTTCTGCACCTTCGGCTACACCAGCCCGTGGTGGCACTGGGAGCAGTGGGAACGAGAGATCGACTGGATGGCCCTGCGCGGGATCACCGCCCCGCTGATGATGGTGGGCCACGAGGCCGTGGTCGAGCAGGTGCTGCTCGATGAGGGCGTGCCCGCCGAGACGGTGCAGAAGTTCCTTGCCGGCCCGGCCTATCTGCCCTGGTTCGCCATGGGCGCGCTAGAGGGTCACGCCGGCCCGTTGCCGCAGGGCTGGGTCGGCGCCCACCGGGACCTGGCCGGGAAGATCCTGACCCGCCAGCGTGAACTGGGGATGCGCCCGGTGCTGCCGGCCTTCACCGGGCACGTGCCCGCTGAACTCGCCGGCGACGCCGGGCCGGCCGCACTCACCACAGCCGTCGACTCCGCCGACCCCGCCGACCCCGCCGGCGCCCGGGACTGGCAGGGCCACCGCACCCACGTCGTCGGGCCCGAGGATCCGACCTTCCGCAGGCTTGCCGCCGCGACGGTACGCACCCAGCAGGAGTTCTGGGGCACCGACCACCGCTACGCCGCGGACCCGTTCATCGAGATGATCCCGGTGCAGGAGGACCCCGGCTACCCCGGCCGGGTGGCCGCCGCGCTGCTCGCCGGGCTCACCGACGCCGACCCGGAAGCCACCTGGTTCCTGCAGACCTGGCCGTTCTCCTACCAGGAGCACTTCTGGACCGCCGAACGCGTGCGCGCCTTCCTGGGTGACATCGACGCCGGTCGCCTGGTGCTGCTGGACCTGTGGGCCGAGGCGCAGCCGCAGTGGCGCCGGTTCGACGGCTTCGGCGGGCGTGACTGGATGTGGTGCGCGCTGCTGAACTTCGGCGGCCGCAACGAACCGCTGGCCGACCTGCCCGGGGTCACCGAGGAGCTCGAGGCCGCCCTGGCCGCCTCCCACCCGCCGATGGGTGCCGGGTTGTCGATGGAGGCGACCGGGTCGGTGCCGGTGTTCTTCGAACGCGTGCTGGATGCCACCTGGCGACCGCCCGCGCCGCTGACGGAGTGGCTGGGCGATTGGGCCGCCCAACGCTACCGGTTGCCTCCCGATGAGGCCGCTGAGCGTGCCGGCGCCGCCTGGGACGGGCTGGCCCGCACGGTGCTGGGCGCTGGGGGCTACCGGGTCTTCCCCGAGGCCTTCACCGGACTGCTCACCATGCGCCCACCGGTGAACCCGTTCGAGACCACGCTGGCGCGCCCCTCACAGGCAGCCCCCGACACCCCCGGGACCAGCGGCACCCAGGCCTCGCCCAGCATCCCAGGGGACCCTGGGCCGCTCGCCGCCGAGGTCCGCGCCCTGCTCTGGTACGAACCGGACACGCTGATCCGGGCCTGGATCACGCTGGTGGAACTGGCTGAGGAACACCCCCACCTCGCCTCCGGGCCGCTGGGTGCGGACCTGGTCGAGACGGCAGTGGGCGTGCTGGCCCGGTGCGGCGAACTCACCTTCCTCACCGCGTTCGATCCCGCCGGGGTGTGCGACGACGAGGCCGCCGAGCGCTTCCTCACCGTGTTCGACGACCTCGACACGCTGCTGGCCACCCGGCCCGAGTACCGGTACGACCACTGGGAGGCCCAGGCCCTGCGCTGGGCGACCAGCGACGAGGACGCGCGCGCGCTCGCCGACAACGCCCGCCGCCTGGTCACCGTCTGGGGACAGGTGGGCGATGGGTACCTCGATGACTACTCCGCCCGCTACTGGTCCGGGCTGGTGGGCTACTACGGACGCCGTTGGCGTGAATGGGCGCGGTGGCACCCGATCGGGACCGCCGAGGAGTGGGAGGCCCGTCTCCAGCAGATGGAGGCCGACTTCCTGAGCGAGGGCCCCGCAGCGCCCCCAGCACACGACTCGGTGACCGTGGTCTCCCGCCGACTGCTCGACACGTACGGGCCGTTGTTCATCAACGCCGCCCGCGCACTGCGCGAGCAGGACATGCCCGACGACGACGGAGCACCCCGATGACCGCCCCGTCGCCGAGCACGGAGCGGCGCAACCCGGCCACCCACGACATCGACGTGGTGTCGCCCGGCCGGCGCCTGGAGATGATCCTGGGGCAGGACGCCGTCGCCGTGGCGGCCGCCCGGGAGGTGATCCCGGCGCTCGCGGACCTGGTGGAGGCCGCCGTGGACCGCGTCCGGGCCGGAGGGCGGATCCACTACGCCGGCGCCGGCGCCTCCGGACGTCTCGCGGTCCTGGACGCCACCGAGTCCACCCCCACCTTCGGCGTCGACCCCGGTCTGATCCGAGCCCACTTCCCCGGCGGCCCGGCGGCCCTGACCGACTCCACGATCGACCTCGAGGACGCCGCGGACCAGGGCCTGGCGGACCTGGCCGGTGTGACGGCCGGCGACGTGGTGATCGGGGTCAGTGCCTCGGGCAGTACCGCCTATGTGCGCGGGGCGCTGCACGCCGCCGGGCGGGCCGGAGCCCTGACCGCGCTGATCACCAGCAACCCCGGCGCGGGCCTGGCCGCGCACGCGCAGATCCTGATCGCCCCGGACACCGGCGCCGAGGCCCTCACCGGTTCCACCCGGTTGAAGGCCGCCACGGCTGCCAAGGTGTTGCTGAACGCGTTCTCCACCGCGGTGATGATCGGACTGGGTCGCACCTACTCCAACCTGATGGTGGGCCTGGTGGCCAGTAACGAGAAACTGCGGGAGCGTTCGGTGGCGATCCTGCGGGAGGCCACCGGGAGCCCCGAGGAGCAGTGCCGCGCAACATTGCAGCAGTGCGCGGGCCGGGTTCCGGTGGCGCTGGCGGTGCTGCTCTCCGGCGCGCCCGTGACCGATGCCGAGGAGGCGCTGACCCGGGGCGGGAGCGTGCGCGCGGCCCTGGGCCTGTTGGCCGGCGGCCCCCGATGATCCGGGAGCGGCCCGGGGTGCAGGGGGCCCTGGTGGGGGTCGACGTCGGCGGCGGCGGCGTGCGCGTGCGAGTCCAGGCCGCTCAGGCGCCCCTGGGCGAGCGCCTGGAGGAACGGCGCGAGGTGCCCATCCCGCGCTCGCGCGGCCAGGTGGACGTGCCGCAGTTGTGCGCCCAGGTGCTGGCGCAGGTGCATCGCCTGCTGGCCCGGCTCGGCGCGCGGCGCGTGGAGGCGCTGGCGTTGGGGATCACCGGGCTGCCCGGGCTGGTCCCGGAACCGGTGCAGATCGCTCGCGGCCTGCGCGCACAGCTGCAGGTCGGCGCGGTCGTGATTGCCGGGGACGCCCTGACCACCCACGTCGGCGCCCTGGCGGGGCAGCCCGGCGCCGTGGTGGCCGCCGGCACCGGGGTGATCGCACTGGGCACCAATCATCAGGACGCGTGGCATCAGGTGGACGGCTGGGGGCTCTTCGTGGGCGACGAGGGCGGTGGGGCCTGGATCGGCCGGCACGGCCTGCAGGCGGCTCTGCGCTCGGTCGACGGCCGTCCCGGCGGTTCAGCCCTGCTGGCCGATCGGATGCGAGAGCGGTTCGAGGACCCGCTCACCCTGGTAGCGGCTGTCCACGGAGCCGAGGCGCCCGCGGCACTGCTGGCTTCCTTCGCCCCGGCGGTGGCCCAGGCCGCCCGGGACGACGACGGCATCGCTCGTTCGATCTGGACCGAGGCGGCCCACCGGCTGGCCGAGGCAGGTTCCGCCGCTGCCGACGCAGTCGCCACAGTCGGCGCCCTGCCTGCCCGGATCAGTTGGGGCGGCGGGCTCTTCGACGCCGGGGACCTGCTCACCGGACCGTTCCGCGACTGGCTGCGTAAGCACCACCCGACGGCGCAGGTCCTGCCCCCGCAGGGAGGCAGCCTGGATGGTGCGCTGCTGCTGGCCGCCGGAGCGGCCGCGGGCGACCTGCGATCGCGTGAGCCGTACCTGCAGGTCTTCCCGGCCTGAGCCGCGTCCTGGAGTGGACAGTTTGGCCTGCGCGGTGACCTAGCCTTGGCTGCAGGAGGCACCGATGGCGCACCAGACCAAGCATGAGGAACTGCGGGACCGCATCTTCGCAGAGGTGCGCTCCACGATGGCCCCCGATGACATGCTGCCCACCGAACGCCAACTGGCCGAGCGCTTCGGCGTCAGTCGGATGACGGTGCGCCAGGCGCTGAACGGGCTTCGTGAGGACGGGGTGCTGCGCTCGGTGCGGGGTGTCGGCACCTTCGTGGCGCGGCCCCGGGTGTCCAAGGGGCCCTCGCTCACGTCGTTCTCCGAGGACCTGGCCGCGCGCGGTTATGACCCCCGCACCGAACTGATCGCGGCCGAGGAGATCCCCGCCCCCACTCACATCGCCGTGGACCTGGGCATCTCACCGGGCACCACGATCTATCGGATCGAACGCCTGCGGCTGGGCGATGGCAGCCCCATGTGCCACGAGGAGGTGTGCCTGCACGCGGCCCGGTTCCCCGGGTTGCTGGAGGAGGACCTCACCCAATCCCTCTACCGACTGCTGGAGCGGCGTTACGGTATCCGCCTGCAGCGGGCGCACCAGGACGTCCGGGCGGTCAACCTCGGTGAGCGCACGGCACAACTGCTGGATGTGGAACCGAACTCCGCGGCCCTGCACGTGAAGCGGGTCAGCAGGGATCAGCGCGGCCGGGTCGTGGAGAGCGGGCAGTCGCTGTGCCGCGGGGATCTGTACGACTTCTCCTTCGTGGTGGCCCGACCCGAGCCCTGAGGTCGGCTACACCTGGTGCAGACCGACCACGCCGTGCAGCACCCCGTCCTGACCGCCCGCCACCAGCACCTGCTCACTGCCCGAACCCACCAGCGCCGCGGTGGACTGGGTGTAGTTCGGCAGCACTTGCAGCACCTGATCCACCGACTTATTCGCCAGGTCGATCCGGACAAGCAGGCCGCTCTGCCCGACCAGCCAGTACACCGAGTCGTTCTCGGGGCTGGGCACTGGGGCGGCACCGAAGTTGCGCGGCAGCGCCTCGGCCTGCCACTTCTGGCTCCCGGTGGTCTCATCCACCACATGCACCGTCCCGTTGAGACCGTCCACCAGCAGGATCCCGTACTCGGTCACCGTGGGCGGGGTGTAGAGCACCTGGACCGTGCCCAGGTCGTCGCCCTCGCCCTCCCAGCGGACCTGGCCGGTCGCGGCATCGAGGGCGATGGCGTTGGTGAAGGTGGTGAACAGCACCGCACCGTCGGGCAGCAGGCGGACGTAGCAGGCCCACGGGCCGTACAACACGTTGCCGTAGGTGCTGCCCCGGTCCACCAGGGCCCGCTGCCAGGCCAGTTCGCCGGTGCGGGCGTCGAAGGCGTAGGCGTTGCCGTCCCCGCTGCCGATGTAGACCTGCTCCCCGTCGCACTCCGGGCGGCCGGCGCAGATGCCGTTGAACTCGGCCGACCACAGCACCTCACCGCCCAGGTCCAGGCTGAACAGGGTGGTCCCCACCGCCACGAACACGCGGTCCTGGCCGTCCACCTCGGCCAGGGCGAGATCCCCGGCCAGGGGTGAACCGAGCTCGGTGGACCACAGTTCGGCGCCGCTGCCGGCGTCGTGGGCGTACAGGTGATGGTCGGAGGAGGGGACCAGGAGATGCGAGCCGTCCGGGGTGAACACCGGTTGCCGGTACACCGGTCCGGTGGTGGTGCGCCAGACCGGGGGGTTCGACCGGTGGGTGGGGGCGTAGGCCTCGAGGTGACCGGTGGTGGTCCCGGCGACCACGACGCCGTCGCGCTCCGCCAGGGCGCCCTGGATGCGGCCCTGCAGTTGCGTGGTCCACTCCACCCGGGCCGAAGAGGTGGGCAACTCAAAGCGCACCACGTCGTCGTAGACGGCACCGTCGGCGCCCACGGCCCGCACCTCCATCTTGTGCGGTCCGGGCCACAGTTCGGCGGCGTCGACCTGCCCGGCCCAGCGCCGCCCCCCGGCCTGCCCGGTGCGGTCCAGGTTCACCCACCGCTCCAGGTCCCGCCCGTAGGCGTAGGGGTGCACCCGGGCCTGAACCTCCCGCACGTCGGCACGCGGGTGCACGTCCACCCGCATCGCCACCTCCGAACCCTCGGGGTTGGCGCGCATCTGGAAGGGGCCCAGGTCTCCACCGGGGCCCGGATCGTCCAGGGGCACGATCGCGAGTTGTTCCTCTTCGGCTTCCCCATCGGCGTGGACGGTCACCTCGGTGATCTCCAGTGCCGGCCCGGAGTCGGTGTCCGTGCGCTCCACCCAGTAGTAGTACGGCCCGTTCTTGAGGGAGTTCCCGATGACCTGGGTGGCGCCGTTGTACCGGGAGACCTCGGTGAGGTGGGAGTGGCCCACGAAGATGCCTCGGACGGGGTAGCCCTCGATGATGCGCAGCACCTCGTCGTCGTTGTGGACGTAGTTCCAGTCCGCGCCCATGGCGTAGTGCTGGAACAGGATGATCGGCGTGGCCTCGGGAACGCTGCGCAGGTCCCGCTCCAGCCAGTCGAGCACGTCGTCGTCGTAGAACCAGCCCCACTCCATCATCGCCTGGGGGTCCAGCCCGATGAAGTGCAGTCCGCCGGCGTCGAAACTGTAAGTGCCCTCGCCCAGGTACTGCTCGTAGAGGTCGTAGTTGACGCTCCACTGCTGCTCGTGGTTGCCCGGCACCTCCATCATCGCTTCGCGCAGGCTCTCCGGGATGGCGGCCAGGTAGGCCTCGTACTCCCGGGCCAGGCCGAGTTCGGTGATGTCGCCGCAGTTGAGCACGAAGCCAGGGTTGCGGGCCTCGATGTGGGCCATGATGCGCTCGAAGTCGGCGGTGCGGGCGGGACGCTCATCATCGATGTGCAGGTCCATCAGCATCGCGAAACTGCCCGGTTCGCCCCCGGGTACCGCGTGCACCCGCCCGCCCCCCAGGGCCAGGCTCAGCGCACCCGCTCCGCCGCCCAGGAGGACGGCGCGCCGGCTGACCGACGTGGTGAGGGACTTGAGTGACAAGGCGGTCGAGGTGGTCTCGGTTCGGGCTGAAGACATCATCGTTCTCCGTGGGGTATCGCACCAATCAGGTCTAGACCAACACTAGAGAACCCTCCGTCCGTGTCAAGGGAAACCTGCGCCTATGACTCCATAGTGCGGAGGATTGGACTTTTCATCGAGGAGGATCGGTGAACGCTTTGCGGTCTATACCTGAGTGCGAGGCGATGGCGATCTGAGACCGGGCAGCTCGGCAGAGCCTCAGGCCACGTCGGCCCGGCGAACCCTCCAGAACCCAACAACCAGCGGCAGGGCGATCCAGAGCGCGCACGCCACGGCCAGATGGCCCCAGTGCGCGACGGTGCCGCCGGTGAGTTCGCCCAGGCGCATGCTGATCTCCACCCAGGGCCCCACCTCTGCCCAGCGCTCGCCGGCCAAGGGGCCCAGGTTCAGCACCAGCTGCGGCGCGACCAGCAGAACGCCCAGGCCCAGCGGGGTGGACAGGGTCATGGCACCCAGGGCCGAGCCCATCAGGGCATACAGCGTCCCCCCGGCCGCCAAACCCAGCAGGACGCGCCCCAGATCCCGAGTGCCACCCAGGTCCACTCCCATCAGGAGCGCGGTGATCAGGGAGAAGGCGAGTGCGGAGGCGATCACGGCCAGCGCGAGCACCTGACCGGCCAAGACCTTGGCGACCAGGATCCTCCCGCGCGCGGGATCCAGGGAGAAGGTGGTGAGGATCGAGCGTTGCCCCCACTCGCCGGTCACGTGCAACAACGTGACGATCGGCAACAGCACCGCCACACCGGTGGCACCGATGCCCAGGATCGTCTCGGCGTCGTGCCCGCTGGTGCCCACGGCAACGAGCGAGGCGATCAGCACCAGGGGCGCCCACGCCAGAGCCGCCAGAGTCAGGATGAGTCCCGAGCGGGTGTTCAGCGCCTTACGCAGTTCCAGGTAGAGACGGGTGCGCATGGTGATCGGCTGGGCCGGGGTGCCAGCGGAGGTCGAGTCCAGCAGGCGTGCGAGAGGGCTCGACGCGGCCGGTGTCGGTGGGCTGGTGGTCGTGCTGGTCATCAGGCTGCCCTCGCAGTGTCGTGGTTGGGGTCGGTCTCGGTGTCGTCAGTGGCATCGTGGGTTGATCCGGCGTCGT
This sequence comes from Pseudactinotalea sp. Z1732, assembly GCF_049724975.1. NCBI lineage: Bacteria > Bacillati > Actinomycetota > Actinomycetes > Micrococcales > Cellulomonadaceae > Pseudactinotalea > Pseudactinotalea sp. Z1732. Next base: position 30,458 of record NZ_JBMPQC010000007.1, read on the forward strand.
GGGCCGAGTCGCCGGACGTCAGGGTCAGGAACAGGTCGGTCAGGTCGGTGCGTCGCTCCTCCAGGCCGGTCAGCGCGATCCCGGCAGCCAGGGCGAGGTGACCGACCTGCCCGGGCGGGGCCGCTACGGTCAGCCAGTCGCCGTCCTCGGCCGTGACCTGCAGCCCGTCACCGGTCAGTGCCTGTTGCAGGTCGCCCGATCGCTCGGCTCGCACCCTGGTGCGCCCCGCCGCGGTGAGATCAGGCGCACTGCCGTTGGCCACCACGGTGCCGGCGCGCAGCACCACGAGCCGGTCGGCCACGGACTGCACTTCACCCAGCAGGTGGGAGGACAGCAGCACCGCCCCGCCGGTCGCGGAGAAGTCGCGCAGCACCGAGCGCAGGTCGTGGATCGCTTCGGGGTCCAGGCCGTTGAACGGTTCGTCGAGCACCAGCGCCCGGGGTCTGCCGACCAGGGCCACCGCGAGGCCGAGCCGCTGGCGCATCCCCAGCGAGCACGCCGCCACCCGTAGTCCGGCGGCTGCGCCCAGGCCCACGGCGTCCAAGGCATCGCGCGCCCGCTGCGTTCCCACCCCGGTGGCAGCGGCGGCCATCTGCACCGATTCTGCGCAGGTGCGCCCGCGGTGCAGGGCACTGGCATCGAGCATCAGGCCTACCACGCGCCCGGGGTTGGGCAACTGGGTCACCGTCTGCCCGTTCACCAGGGCTGCGCCCGAATCGGCCCGGGACAGGCCGGCCAGGATCCGCATGCTGGTGGACTTCCCGGCACCGTTGGGCCCCAGGAACGCGGTCACCGCGCCCGCCGGGGCGGTGAAGGTCACGTCGTCGACGACGGTGCGCCCGCCGTATCGCTTGGTCACGTTCTCATAAGTGATCATGCCCAGCAGCCTGCCGCGGTGGCGGGTGGCGATCCTCCTGCCTACGGCCGGAGTGTGCTGCGACCAAGGTAGTAGGCCCGCCGGGGTCGTGGGACACCAAAGCAGGAGGACCCGCGCGCAGGGCCGCCCGTAGGCTGAGGCGCGTGAGGGCCAGTCCAGAAGCGGTGAGCGGCGGTCCGGCGCGGGCAGGTTCGCGCGGGTGGCCGCACCGGTGGCTGGGCGGGTGGACCTGGCTGTACCTGCTCATCACTGTCGGCTCGTGCGTCTCCGCGATCATCGAACCCGACGCGCACACCTGGCAGCGAGTGCTGATCGCCCTGGCCGTTCCGGCGGTGGTGTGGGGCGTGCTGGTGCGTCACCACCGCCCGCTGGTGCTGCCCGTGGTGGCACTGGTGCTGGTGGCCACCAGCACCGATGCGGTGCTGCCGGTGGCGATGTTCTCCCTGGTGCTACGGCGCCGGGACCGCCTCACCGCTCTGGTGGCGGCGCTGGCCGCGGGGCTGGTAGTGATCAGTTTCCAGGTGCAGGCGTTCCCGTCGACCATGGGCGCCGGACTGACGTTCGAGGGAGAGCCGGTGCCGGCTCTGCTCGAACCGTGGCTGGAGTTGGCCGCCGAGTTGGCGCTCTTGATCGGGTTGCCGATGCTGCTGGGGGCGTTCCTCGCCCAGCGCCGGGCCCTTGTGGCGACGCTGCGCGAACGGGCCCGGCGGGCAGAGGAGGAGCAGGAACTGCGGGCCGCCCGGGCCGTGGCCGCCGAGCGGGAGCGCATCTCTGGGGAGATGCATGACGTGGTGGGCCACAAACTGGCGCTCATCTCCATGCAAGCCGGCGCCCTGGAAGTGAACCCCGACGCCGAGCGGGAGGTGGTCGAAGCCCAGGCCAAATCGCTACGGCAGACGGCCGGGGAGGCGCAGGCGGAGTTGCGCGGACTGCTGGACATGATGGTCGACGACGACGCTCCCCTGGCCCCGCAGGCAGGCCTTGAGGAGGTGCCTGCCCTGGTGGAGCGGACCCGCTCGGCCGGGGTGCAGGTGGAACTCGCGCTCGCGGTGGACGAGGAGGTGGGTCCGGCCGTGGGACGGGCCATCTACCGGATCGTGCAAGAGGGGCTGACCAATGCGCTGCGACACGGGTGCGGGGGCTCGGTGGAGGTCTCGGTGCGCGGGGGAGGCCGTGAGGCTGTGGTGGTGGAGGTGAGCAATCCGTTGCAGGGGTCTGCTGGGCGCCGGGATTCTGCTGGGCGCGGGGAGGCTGCTCGGGCCGGGATGGGGTTGGCCTCACTGGCCGAGCGGGTGCGGGTGCTGGGGGGCACGCTGGAGGCCGGGCCGATGGGGGAGCGGTGGGTGCTGCGGGCGGAACTGCCGGCTCAAGGGGTCGGGAGTTCGGGGGCCTCGGACGAGGTGCGAGACGGGTTAGGGGAGGAGCGGCGATGATCCGGGTGCTGATCGCTGACGATGATGCGCTGGTGCGATCCAGCCTCCGGATGATCCTGGGCTCGGACGCCCGGCTCGAGGTGGTGGCTGAGGCCGCCGATGGCCGGGAAGCCGTGGAGCAGGCGCGAGCGCACCGTCCCGATGTGGTGCTGATGGATATTCGAATGCCGGAACTGGACGGTATTGCTGCGACGGCGGAGGTGCTGCGCGCGGTGCCCGGCACTCAGGTGTGCGTGCTGACCACGTTCGGTGCAGATTCCTATGTGGCCGGTGCGCTGCGCGCCGGGGCTTCGGGTTTCTTGCTGAAGGACACCTCCCCGCAGGGCATCGTGCAAGCGGTGCATACGGTGGCCCACGGGGACGCGATGCTCTCGCCGGGGGCTACCCGGATGCTGCTGGACCGGTTCACCGAGGACGGTTCAGCCGCCGCCCGGGAGCGAGCCGAGACGGTGGCCGAGGCGCTGGCGACCTTGACCCCGCGGGAGCGGGAGGTGGCCGACCTGGTGGGTGAGGGCGCCTCGAATGCGGAGATCGCGGCAGCGCTGTACATGTCGGAGACCACGGTGAAGACCCACGTGGGACACGTGCTGGCGAAGTTGGGGGTGGACAACCGGGTGAAAGTGGCGCTCGCGGTGCGGGATGCGCGGGGGGGAGAATGAATCTGGCGGGGCGCTCGAAGGACCCGAATCGCCCGTAGTTCCGACCGGCCCAGACGATACGCCACGAGTGCTAACTAACGATGGACCACTGCCACTCTGTGAGTCCCTGAAGTGGCTCCGTCCGATCGGAAGCGTCGGTAGTCTCCACGCATGGCTCGCATCCGCTCCCTCACTCAGGCAAAGTCCGATGGACGTATTCATCCCACCGAGGTCGATTGCACTTGGCAGGTCACGCACAGTGACGGAGGCGTCGCGTATCTCACGCTAAGCACCTACGGCTCGGACACTCGAGCGAGCAAGCCGAAGGTAAGTCAGACTCTCCAAATGGACCGCGAACTCGCCCAGCAATTGGTGGGCGTTCCAAAGGTGACTTTCGGGCTGTAGTGGCGTGGCGGCCGAGCCGACACTTGATCAGATTCTTCGTGCCGCTCAGTTGCCGTGTCGGATGTGTGTGTCCGAGCGACCTGCAGCGGTAGGCGAGCCATGCTCGGGACGATCCCCTCTTCCAGGCCTGCAAAGCGTCCCCGGATGTCACCGGCGCCTGTTCTAATGAGGTGAACGGCGGTTCGGCGCGGGGGTAGGTAATGCTGCAGCACATCACAACGGCCTACGGCCTACCGGCCCTGGACCGGCTCCATGCGGTGGTCAACCAGGTCAAAGCCGAGGACCCCATGGCCCCAGTACTGGTGCTCGCGCCGAGCAATATCGCGGGCACGGTCGCCCGGCGTCATCTCGCCCGCGAGGGATCGCCCCATGGGCCAGGTATCGCCGGGATCGACATCACCGTCACCACACGGCTGGCCGAACAACTCGCCACCCCGATTCTGGCTCCGCGCCGCCCACTGACCCGCCAAGTCCTCGCAGCAGGATGGCGCCGCGCGCTCGCCACCGACCCCGGCATCTTCGAAGAAACCGCCGACCATCCCGCCACCGTGCAGGCCCTGATGCAAGCGCACACCGAACTGCGCGACCTGTCCGAAGCCGAACTCGATCAGGTTTCCGCCGCGGGCACGGTGAGCCGTGACCTGGTTCGGCTGCACCGCCAGGTGGTCACCGCCATGGCCCCGCAGTGGTACGACCGCACCGACATCCTCACCACCGCGACAGGCCACATTCCGTTGGACCCGCTCGCCGCCGCGGTGATCGTCTACCTCCCGCAAGACCTCACCGTCGCCGAGCAGTCATTCCTGCACGCTCTCGCCAGGAACAACGAGGTCACGGTGCTCCTCGGCAGCAGCGGGGTGGCACGCGCGGACGAAGGGTCCCACCGACTCATCGCAAGCGACGCACTCGAACGGCTGGACGCGCCCGTGCCCACCGCCACCGGGATCCTGAACACCTCCGACTCCGACGACGAAGTACGCACCGTGGTGCGCCACGTCCTAGACGACCTCAACAACGCCCAGGCACATCGAATCGCCGTGCTCTACACCGCCGCCGACCCCTACGCCGCCCTGCTGCACGACCACCTGCGCGACGCCGGGGTGCGGATCAACGGCACCGGGTCGCGCCCGATCATCGACCGCGCGCTGTCCCGCGCGGTCCTCGGGCTGCTTGACCTGGCTGCTGATGAGATGCCCCGCGCCGGGTTGTTCCGCACCTTGGCTGACGCCCCGTTCCTTACCTTCACCGGCGGTCGGGTGCCGGTGGCCCGATGGGAACGCATCTCCCGGGAGGCCGGGGTGGTGAGCGGCACCGACTGGCGCACCCGCCTGGACCGCTATATCCAGCAGCAACACACGCGCGCCGACCGGGCCCACGAGGACGATCGCGACGGTGCAGTGCGGTACGCCACCGCCCAGGCGCAGGCCGCGGCGGACCTGCAGCAGTTCGTGCACCACCTGGCCGGCGAACTCCAGCGCGCCACCCAGATGACCGGCTGGACGGACCTGGCCACCTGGTGCCAGGACCTCATCACCACCTGCTTCGGCGAACCGGGCGACCTGACCGCCCTCCCACCGGAGGAGCAGTACGCCGCAGCCGCCATCCGCACCACGCTGGGCGCCCTGAGCATCCTCGATGACATCGACTCCACCGCCTCCCTGGCGGCCCTGCGCCAAGCCCTGGACGCCGACCTCAGCGAGGCCATCCCCCGCCTGGGCCGCTTCGGCGACGGCGTGCTCGTCGCGCCGCTGTCCCACGCCGTCGGGCTCGACGCCGACGTCGTGTACGTGCTGGGCCTGAGCGAGGACCTCTACCCCGGACGACCCAGCGGGGACTCGCTGCTGCCCGACCCGGTGCGCTCCGCCGTCGGCCCCTTGACCACCCTGCGGGACCGGCAAGGCACCGCCTACCGGCACCTGCTCGCCGCGTTCGCAGCCGCACCGCACGTCGTCGCCTCCTTCCCCCGCGGGGACCTACGGAGTTCCTCCCGCCGCCTACCCAGCCGCTGGCTGCTGGGCACCCTGCGTGAACTCGCCGGGGACAACACCCTGGCCGCCACCGACTGGGACACGGTCGGGGACCTCGGCGGGGCACTGAGCACCTCCAGTTCCTTCTCCGCCGAACTCCTGCGCGGGCAACGCCTCGCCACCGACCAGGAGTGGCGCACCCGGGCCGCGGCCACCGACCAACTCAACGACGCCGTCGTCCATGCCGCCCAGGAGACCCTGCGCGCCCGGGCCGGTGCCGCGTTCACCCGGTACGACGGCAACCTCACCGCCAGCACAGACCTGCCCGACTATCGCGACGGCCGCCGCCCCATCTCACCCACCGCCCTGGAGCGGTACGTGTCCTGCCCGCACTCGTTCTTCGTCGAACGAGTGCTGGGGGTGCGCCCGATCGAGCAACCCGAAGACCTCATCACCATCTCCCCGATGGAGGTCGGGAACCTGGTGCACCGCAGTTTCGACACACTGGCCCGTGAGTTCGCCGATGACCTACCCGGCTTCGGCGAACCATGGTCCGCGGCCCACCGCTCCCGGCTCATCGGGATCCTGCACGAGCAAGCCGCAGCCATGGAAGCCGACGGGCTCACCGGTCACCCACGGCTGTGGCGCCGCGAACGCGACCAACTCGAGGTGGACATGGCGGCCATGTTGGACGCCGATGATGAACGCCGCGCCGAACGCGCCGCCCGGGTGGCTGCCAGCGAGATGCCCTTCGGGCTCGGCGGCCAGGATCCGGTCACCCTGCAGGTGCCCAACGGCAACGTGCTGCTGCTCGGGAGCGCGGACAAGGTGGACCTCGGCCAGGACGGCACGGTCTACGTCACCGACATCAAGACCGGGTCGAGACGATCCTTCGAGGCCATCAAGCCGGACAACCCCCTCGCCGGGGGCACCCGGTTGCAGCTCCCGGTGTACGGGCTCGCCGCCCGCGACCGGTTCGGGAACCCTGATTCGCCGGTGCAGGCCGAGTACTGGTTCGTGCGCAAGGAACCCGGTTACGTCGGCATCGAGGTGGACGCCCCGGTGATCGAGGCGCTGGCCTCCACCGTCGATCTGCTCACCGAGTCGGTCAGTGCCGGCCTGTTCCCACCACGACCACCCGAGACCCCGGACTTCATGTGGGTCCAGTGCGCCTACTGCAACCCCGACGGCATCGGGCACGCCACCGCGCGCGAACGCTGGGAGCGGCAACGTCACGACCCGGCGCTGGCCCACCTGGTGGCACTGCTGGAACCCGAGGCTCTGGACCAGGAGGACGCATGAGTACCGACCAGGCCGTGGCGCTTCGGGACCAGTCCGTGCGGGACCGGATCACCACCGACACCGCTTCGACCCTGTTCGTCAACGCCGGCGCCGGCTCGGGCAAGACCCGGGCCCTGGTGGACCGCATCGCCACCCTGGTGCTGCACGACGGCGTCTCCATGGCTCACATCGCCGCCGTCACCTTCACCGAGAAGGCCGGTGCGGAACTTCGCGACCGGCTGCGCTCCCGCTTCCAACAGGCCTGGCGCGCCGAACCGATCGACGATGAAACCCAGCTCCACCGTGACCGGGCCGCCACCGCACTGGACGAACTGGACCGCGCGGCCGTGGGCACCCTGCACTCCTTCGCCCAACGGATCCTCACCGAGCACGCCATCGCCGCCGGGCTGCCGCCGCTGGTGGAGGTCATGGATGAGGTGGCCTCCTCGGTGGCCTTCGAGGACCGGTGGTCCCAGATCCTCACCGAGCTCCTGGACGATGAGTCGATGGAGCCGGCGCTGCTGCTGGGCATGGCCGCAGGCCTGAAGATCGACACGCACATCCCGTCCCTGGCCCGCGCCCTCGGTAACGACTGGGACCTGATCGCCGACCGCATCCTGCCCCACCCACCGGCCCGCGTGGTGGTCCCGGACACCTCCGGCGTGCGACGACAAGCCATCGACGTACTTGACCTTGCCGAACACTGCACCGACGCCGAAGACAACCTATTCAAGCGGTTTCCGGTGCTCACTTCCGCCACCCACGCCCTGCGCACAGCCCGCGACGACGCTGCCCAGGTGGCTGCGCTGCAGCAACTCGCCGGCCTGAAGTTCGGCCCACGCACCGGAAACAGCCGCAACTGGTCCTGCGATATCAACGAAGTCCGCGCCGCTGGCACCGCCTTGGTCGAGGACGCTCAGCGGGCGATCGCCAAGGTGCTGGACCGGTGCCTGCGGGCGGTGACCTACTGGACGGCCGAACGGGTGCTGGCCGCCGCGATGGAACGCCGGCGCGATGGCCGTCTGGAGTTCCACGACCTGCTCGTGCTCACCCGGGACCTGTTGCGCCACAACCCCGAGGTACGCGCCGCGCTGCACCGCACCTACCAGCGGCTGCTGCTCGATGAGTTCCAGGACACCGACCCGATCCAGATCGAACTCGCCGTTCGCATCGCCGGCGGCGAGCAGGCTTCCGAACCGGACTGGCAAGGCGTGCACGTCCCAGAGGGGCGGTTGTTCGTGGTCGGCGACGCCAAACAGTCGATCTACCGGTTCCGCCGCGCGGACATCAACATGTACCTCAACGCCCAGGAACACCTGGGCACCGCGGTGTCCTTGACCACGAACTTCCGTACCCTCGACCCGATCCTGACCTGGGTGAACCACGTGTTCTCCCAACTGATCTCCGCCGAAGAGGGTCGGCAACCGGAGTACCAACCCCTGGACTCCTACCGCATCCAGGGCCCACCCTCCGGGCCGGCGGTCACCGTGCTGGGCGCCGCGGGTCACGACGCCGACGCGCAACCGGAAGGGAAATTGACCGCCGAGCGGTTGCGCATCCTGGAGGCCGACGACGTCGCAGAATCCATCCGCCTCATGCTCACCGAGGGGTGGCAGGTACAGCAGGGCGATCAGTGGCGGGCCGTGCGCCCGGCCGACATCGCCGTCCTGGTGCCGGCCCGCACCTCACTGTCCTATCTGGAGGCAGCCCTGACCCACGCGGGGGTGCCCTACCGGGCCGAGGCCAGTTCGCTGGTGTACCAGGCCGCTGAGATCCGGGCCCTGATGGCGTGCGCGCGGGAGATCGCGGATTTCAGCGACGAGTTGTCCCTGGTCACCGCGCTGCGCTCGACGTTGTTCGGCTGCGGCGACGATGACCTGTGGGAATGGCGCCGGCACGGCGGCAGGTTCACCTTGCGGTGGCAGTCCGATGAGCAACTGCCGGAACCGGTGCGCACCGGTCCGGTAGCCACGGGTCTGGAGGCGCTGCGTTCGCTGGCCCGGCAGGCCCGGTGGTCCACTCCGAGCCAGGTGCTGGAGGCGATCGTCGCCGAGCGGCGCATGTTCGAGGTGGCCGCCACCGGTCTGGACCGGCGGGATGTGTGGCGCCGGCTGCGGTTCGTGGTGGATCAGGCCCGGGCGTGGTCACAGGTCACCCGGGGCGGGTTGCGCTCCTACCTGGCGTGGGCCGCCCGCCAAGGTGACGAATCCTCCCGGGTCAGCGAATCGGTGCTGCCCGAAACCGACGTCGATGCGGTGCACATCTCCACCATCCACGCCGCCAAGGGCCTGGAGTATCCCGTGGTCATCATGTCCGGGATGACCTCGCAGCCGCGGACCAACCGCGGACTGCAGCTTCTCTGGCCCGCCGAGGGCGGGTACGAGGTGCGCATCACCTCGCGCCTGCAAACCTCCGACTTCACCGATGCGCTGCCCGTCGATGAGCAGATGGACACTGCCGAGCGGATGCGGTTGCTCTACGTCGGGGCCACCCGGGCGCGGGACCATCTGGTGGTGTCCCTGCACCGGGACCGTGGTTCGAAGTCGCAGACCGCGGCGAAGGTCATCGCTGCGGCCGAGGGTGCTGCGAACGCGGAGCGGTTGGAGGACCTACCCGTCTCACAGTCCCTGGCGCTCGGCCGCGTGGAGACCGAGGTGGTGCCGGCACCGACGTGGCAGGAGTGGGTGGCCACGCGGGATCGGGCACGCGACAGCGCGAACCGTGACGCGGCCATGGTGGCCTCGGGGCTGGAAGGGACCGAGCCCACCGTGGTGCTTACCGACGCCGACCCGGGCTCCCACAAGGCCCAGCGGGACCTGGTGCTGCCGCCGTGGTCCAAGGGACGGTACGGCTCGGCGATCGGCCGGGCCGTGCACGGGGTGCTGCAAAGCGTGGACCTGGGCGCAGGGCAGGTTCCGGACGCGGCGATCGATGCCCAGTGCGTGGCCGAGGGCGTCACTGAGCACCAGGAACTGGTCGCTGCCCTCGTGAAGTCAGCGGTGCAGTCCGAGGTGGTGCGCGAGGCCGCCACCCGCCGTCACTGGCGAGAGACGTACGTGGGCACCACCCAGGAGGACGGCACGATCCTGGAAGGCTACGTGGACCTGGTCTACGACGACGGCAGTGGGGGCCTCGTCATCGTGGACTATAAGACCGACGCGGTCCCTGCGGCCGCGATCGAGTCCCGCATCGCCTACTACCAACCGCAGATGCAGGCCTACGCCACGTGCCTGTCCCGGGCTACCGGCCGGCGCGTGCGCTGCGTACTTCTGTTCCTGCACCCCGAGGGGGCGGTGGCGCGCGAGGTGCCTGTGCAGTTGGGCTGATCCCACACCGGGGTGAGCCGGCACGACACGGGCCTTTGGGCCCACGACGCCAACCCCGCGCCGTGATTCGATGGGGTATGGCCCACAGCCCGTTGAGCCTGCAGGTGGAAACGGTCGCAGCGATGCTCAACTGCGAGTTCACCGACCACCCGGTCTATGACGGCCTGGAACTTCAGTGGTTCGACGACGAGGCCCACGGCACCGGGATGCTGGCATTCCTGTCCCGGCGGGCCGACCGGCGGGTGGACTACTACTTCGACCCCGCCTTGCGGCTCGACCGCAGCAGGTACCACCTCGGCGGGGGCACCGGCGCGTGGCAGGCCACTGCCTTCGACGTCGCGCAGTTGCGGGTAGCCCCGGACGGTGTGCTGGCCCGCGCGAGTCTCACCGACGTCGACGGACGCCAGATCGAGGTACACGTTGATGACCGGGATGGAAAGCCCCGGCGCCGCGCCGGCCTGCTGGCGCCCGTCAGCGCTGCGATCGCCGAGCCGGAGTCGCTGCTGCTGGTGTGGATGCCGGCCTTCGACCTGGTCCACCGCACGCGCACGGCGCCGGTGCTGCGAATCGACGGTGAACAGGCGGCTATCGGGCGGTTGCCTGGAGCCGGGTTGCACCGGCGGTTGCTGATCAAGTACGCCGCACCGTTGCTCGTAACCACCCTGGGCCGCGCACACGAAGGCGCGCTGCAGGACCTGCCGGTCGTCAACGCCGGCGCCGATGGGACCGCTGTGCTTACCTCCCGCGCCGCAGGACACGCCGCGCACCTCGTCCTGGACCCCGCGATGCCGGACCTGACCGCGATCGCTCCCGGCACCCGGGAGCAGGGCAGGTGGCATGTGCGGGTCGACGACGTGCGCCTCACCGGGGGATCCTGGTCGTTGAGGCGGGACGACGGCGAGGTCACCGGTGACCTGGACGTCACCGAGCGGTGGCGTCCGGGGAAGTTGCCACTCCTGATGCGCCTGGTCACCACGGTGATGCCGGTGTTCCGACGCTGGCCCACCAGTTACCGCTGGCGCGGCGTGGTCACGTCGGGGACGATTCCCATGCTGCACAGTGTGTGGGAACGCACCGGCACCGGCGGGGTGGAGACGTACGTGCGCCGCACCGGGGGTGGATGAGGGTGTCACCGCCCGTCACCGTACCTGTCGTGGAGAGACTGCCGGCTGCGGGGTCAGTTGGGGCTCGCGGCCGGGATATCGGTCTTGGGAAAGTCCTCGCCTTTGAAGAGCAGCGGAGCATCATGGACGCGGGCGGTGGCGTAGGCGAGGCAGTCACCGTAGTTCAGAGCGGCCGGGTGGCGGCCCTTTCCAAACCTTCGCCATGCCTCCAGGGCAGCCTGGGCGTGGGCAAGGTCGAAGGGCACGACCTCATCGATCGCACCTGCGATGAGCAGATCGAGGTCGCGTGTGGCGTCGGGACCTTGCCGGGCCTCGACGACGATCGAGGACTCGACCAACGTCGCTGAGTTGAGGATCGCGGGCTTGCGCTGAAGAGCGTGGAGCATTGTCTCGGCCTCGGGTTCGCCGAGAACGATCGCGACGAGGGCCGAGGAATCGACCGCGATCACGCGGGTAGCCCTGCGGCGTCGTAACCGAGGATTTCGTCCTCCGTGCGATCGTCCATGTTCCGCCTGGCCCGGCCGCGATTGATGATCTCGGAGAGGTCGTGGCCCTTGGACGGTTGCCGTCGGACCCGCTCGAGGCGTTCCTGGAGGGCTTGTCGGGTAGCGACCGTGATGGACTCGCCGGTGGCCGCGGACAACTCGCGAGCCAGCCGGTCTGTTTCTGGGTCCTTGATGTTCAGGGCCATAGGGCACTCTATCAGGAAGATGTCTATATAGCGTTCTTCCTCGCGGCTATGACTGCAGCCGGGCGGCTTGGCGGGTGAGGTGATCGCGCTCGGGGATGCTGCTCGCAGCCTGAGCCGCCTCCAGGTAGAGAGTGCGGGCTTGCTCGGAGTTCCCGGCACGTTCGTGGAGATAGGCGCGCACGGCGGCATGGCGTGGGACATCATGCCGGATGGCTTCAGCAGCGCGTAGGCCGGCGAGGGGACCGTCGACCTGACCGAGCGCGACCGCCCGGTTGAGCGCCACGACAGGGCTGTCGGTGAGCGCGGAGAGTTCGTCGTACCACTGCAGGATCTGGGGCCAGTCGGTCTCCTCGGCCGATCGGGCGTCGGCGTGCAGCGCGGCGATCGCGGCCTGCGCCTGGTACTCCCCGAGCCGGTCCCTGGCCAAGGCGTACTGCAGGACCTGCACGCCTTCGGCGATGAGGGCGGTGTCCCAGGCTGAGCGGTCCTGCTGTGCCAACGGGATGAGGTCACCGCCAACGGAATGACGGGTAGCCCGGCGGGCGTGGTGGATCAGCATTAGCGCCAGGAGGCCGGCAACCTCCGGCTCCTCGCTCGCAGCGGCCGCCTGGCGCGTCAGGCGGATGGCCTCGGCAGCCAGGTCCACCTGCCCGTCGTAGCCTTCGTTGAAGATCAGGTAGAGCACCTTCAACACGGTGCGCAGGTCGCCGGGCTCATTCAGACGCTTCCCCCGCAGGGCGGCCTTGGCACGGCTGATCCGCTGGGCCATGGTGGCCTCCGGCACCAGGTAGGCCCGGGCGATCTGCGCCGTGGTCAGCCCCGCCACCGCACGCAGCGTCAGCGCCACCGCCGAGGCCGGGGTGAGTGCCGGGTGGGCGGCCAGGAACAACAGCAGCAAGGTGTCATCGGCCTGCTGCGCCGGCCCCGGGGCGGGAATGTCGTGCTCGCGCTGCTCCCGGCGGGCGCGGGCAGCCTCGGCGCGCACGGCGTCGGTGTACTTGCGCCAGGCGACGGTGACCAGCCACGCCCGGGGGTTCTCCGGGTGGGCGGCCGGCCACCGTCGCACCGCCTCCAGCAGTGCTTCCTGGACGGCGTCCTCGGCGGAGGCGAAGTCAGCGCCGCGGCGCACCAGCACCCCCAGCACGTGGGGACCCAGCTCGCGCAGGCGAGCGCCGTCGTCGTCGATCATCGCGCTACTGTGCCGCGGACATCCAGGTCTCCACGTCGCTGGCCTGCTGGGTCAGGAACGGGCGCACCTCGATCCACTCCTGCAGCGGCCTGCCACCCGGTCCCGGCGCGGAAGAGAGGAACGCCGCCGCCTCGTGGGCACGCTCCTGCGATTCCACGTCGATGATCATCCACCCGGCGATGAGATCCTTGGTCTCCGCGAACGGGCCGTCGGTCACCGGGGCCTTGCCCTGGGCGTCGAAGCGCACGAAGGTGCCCTGGGGGGACAATGCCTGGGAATCGACGAACTCCCCGCGTTCGGTGAGCACCTGGGCCACGTGGTCCATGAATGCCACGTGATCGGTGATCTCCTGCTCGGTCCACTCATCCATCGGCACCGCGGCTCCGGTGGGCTCCGGTCCGCCCCGGTAGTGCTTGAGCAACAGATACTTGGCCATGGTCGGCTCCCTCTGAGTCGGTGGCGGCCATTGTGCCGCCCTCACCTGGTAGACGGAACCGGATTGCCCGATTCGACATCGGGCGCTTCCGCGGAAGCGTCAGGACGCGGAGCGCAGGTCAGCAGCAGACTTCCAGGTAGGCCTGCAGATCGGTCAGGGCGGCCCTGATCCCGTCGCGGTCACCGCGATACCGGATGATCTTCCCCTCGCGAACGGACGTGACCACACCGCCGCGGCGCATCAGGGCCAGGTGCTCCGAAGCCGTCGATTGGCCGACGCCGGCCCGCTCGGCCACTTCGCCGACCGACAACTCCGCGCCGTCGAAGAACAGCAACATGATGCGCTGCCTGGTGGGGCTGGCGAGCGCCTTGAGGAAGTCGTGCGTGCCGGGCTGGAGTTCCGCGGGTATCGCCTCGGCGTCCGCGCCGGCCGCAACCGCTGCCTGTGCCATCTGCTCAATCCTCCTGCTCAGATCGTACCCGAAAACGTATTGACGTTTCGGGATATGTCGATATGTTGGGCACATGAGCACACCACAGCAGACAGTCCTGATCATCGGCGGCGGGCAGTCCGGCCTCGCCGCGGCGCGCGCGGCACGGGACCACCACCTTCGCCCGATCGTGCTGGAGGCGGGGGAGCGAGCAGTCGGTTCCTGGCCCCACTACTACAACAGCCTCGCCCTGTTCTCGCCGGCGCAGTTCAGCGGATTCCCCGGATTCACCTTCCCCGGGGATGGTGATCGCTACCCCACTCGCGATGAGGTGGTCACCTACCTGGAGAACTACGCCGAGAGCCTGGACGTCGAGATCCGTACCAACACCAGGGTGCGCGCGGTCGAGTCCGACGGCGATGGTTTCGCGGTGCACACCACCGGCGGGGACACCCTGGCCGCCCCCGCCCTGGTCGCCGCCAGCGGTTCGTTCGCCAACCCGCATCTGCCGACGTTGCCGGGCTCGGAAACCTTCGCCGGCACCATGGCGCATGTGGCCGACTACCGTGATCCCAGCGAGTACCAGGGAAAGCGGGTGATCGTGGTCGGGGGCGGCAACTCTGCGGTCCAGGTCGCCGTCGAGTTGGCGCGCACGGCCACCGTGACGCTCGCCTCCCGTCAGCCGTTGCAGTTCTGGGAGCAGCGGATCAACGGCCTGGACCTGCACCACGCCCTGGTCGAGACCGGGTTCGACCTGCTGCCGCCGTACTGGTTGGCGCAATTGGTCACCGCCACCCTGGTGATCGACACCGGCGGTTACCAGCAGGCCTTCGCCACCGGGCTCCTGGACCGGCGGCCGATGTTCACCCGGTTCACCGACGACGGCATCGAGTGGCCCGACGGCAGCCGTGAGCAGGTGGACGCGGTGCTGTTCGCCACCGGCTACCGCCCTGCGCTGGAGTACCTGCGGCCCCTGGGGGCGCTGGACCAGACGGGCGCACCGTTGCACGCGGGCGGGTTGTCCATGACCCACATGGGGCTGGCCTACCTGGGCCTGGAGTTCCAGCGGTCCTTCTCCTCCAACACCCTGCGCGGGGTGCACCGCGACGCCGATCACGTGATGGCGCCGCTGGCCGCGCACATCCGAGGGTCCTGGAAGGCGACCGCGGCGCATCAGGTGCGGCCGAGTATGTCCGCGGTGTGAGTCCGGCAGCATCCGGCGCCGGCGCTACGGCGTCACCTGGGGTGGTGCACGGACGACGGCGAGTGCTGAGTGTGCTGTGCGGCACCCAGGTCGTCAGTTGGGGGGTGCTTTACTACGCCTTCCCGGTGCTGGCCACCGGCATCGCCGCCGGGACCGGGTGGTCGACGACGGCGATCACCGGCGCCTTCTCCACCGGCCTCCTGATCTCGGCCGGCGTGGGCATCCCGCTCGGTCGCCGGCTGGACGTCAGCGGGCCGCGCCGGATCATGGCCGGTGGTTCGGTGCTGGCCGTCGCCGCGCTCGTGCTGATCGCGCTGGCGCCGAACCAGGTCGCCTTCGCCGGCGGGTGGCTGGTCGCGGGCGTCGCGATGGCGGGGGTGCTCTACCCACCGGCCTTCACCGCGATCGCCCGCTGGTACGGGCCGGACCGTGTCCGCGCCCTGACCATCCTGACCTTGGCGGGCGGGCTGGCCAGTTCGGTGTTCGCGCCGTTGACCGCCGCACTGCAGGAACACCTGACCTGGCGGGGCGTCTACCTCACCCTGGCGGTCATCCTGCTGGTGGTGACCGTGCCGGCCCACTGGTGGGGTCTGCGCGCTCCGTGGCCGGCGCCGGATGCCCGGCCGGGCCGGGGGAGCGTCGA
Source organism: Pseudactinotalea sp. Z1732 (assembly GCF_049724975.1). Lineage (NCBI taxonomy): Bacteria > Bacillati > Actinomycetota > Actinomycetes > Micrococcales > Cellulomonadaceae > Pseudactinotalea > Pseudactinotalea sp. Z1732. The sequence continues at coordinate 46,102 of NZ_JBMPQC010000007.1, forward strand.
CGCTGCGGGGACGGACTCCCCCGCCCGCATCGTGGGTAGCCCGCGCTTCGTCGCCGTGGTCACCGCCCTGGCCCTTGCCGGGTTCGCGGCGTTCGCAGCCCTGATCAACCTCGTGCCATTGCTGCTCGAGCGTGGGATGGATGCCCGTTCCGCTGCCCTGGCGCTGGGTCTGGGCGGCGCCGGGCAGGTGGTGGGGCGCCTCGCCTATCCCGCACTGTCCGCCCGCGTCGGCGTGCGCGCCCGAACGGTGGCGATCCTCCTCGCCGTCGCGCTGAGCATCGCGGCCCTCGCCGTGTTCACCTCGCCCACGGTGCTGATCCTCTCAGCCGTCGGTGCCGGGGTGGCCAGAGGACTGTTCACCCTCGTCCACGCCACCGCCGTCAGCGACCGGTGGGGCGCCGCCCACTACGGCCGGCTGACGGGCGTGCTCTCCGCGCCCATCACGGTGACCGTGGCGCTCGCCCCCTGGGCCGGGACGGTGCTGGCCGATCTGCTCGGAAACTACGCCGCGGCGTTCGGTGTGATGGGCGTGCTCAGCCTGATCGGCGCCCTGGTCGCCGCCCTGCTCGATCGCGGGCCCGGGCCGCCCGTCGGTATCACGACCGCGAGCAGTTGACGCTCCCGCGGGAGCGCCGTGGCAGCGTTACCGTTAGGCCATGCGAACGCTCGGGAACGTGCTGTGGTTTATCCTGGCCGGCTGGTGGCTGGCGCTGGCGTACGTGATCGCGGGGGTGATCGCGTGCATCCTGATCATCACCATCCCCTTCGGCATCGCCTCCTTCCGGCTGGCGAGCTACGTGCTGTGGCCGTTTGGGCGCCGCACCGAGTTCCGGGCCGACTTCGGGGTCTTGGCCGTGATCGGTAACATCCTCTGGATCGTGCTGCTGGGCTGGGAACTGGCGATCGGTCACCTGATTGCCGGGTTGTTGCTGTGCCTGACCATCGTGGGCATCCCGTTCGGGATCGCGTGCTGGAAAATGGTGCCGTTGGCGTTCTTGCCGCTGGGTCAGCGGATCGTCCCGGTGCGCTCGCGCGGGGAGGACCCCTTCGCCGCGGCGCCCGGGCACCCCTGACCAGGGTTTCGGCAGACTGCCGGCGGGTGCCGGTCGCCGTCGTCGGTGCTCTGAAGTCCTGCGCGGCGGCGTGCGGTGCCCGGGCCCTCACCCGCGGGCGATGGTGCGATCGGTGGTCACCTGCTCGTCCAGCGGTGTGGAGCGGGCGCGCCCGATGAGGACGAAGGCGGCGATGGCCGCGAACGTGGCGGCAAGCCCGGCCAGGACGCTGCCGGTCAGTGCCAGCACCGCGTAACCGGCCAGGGCCGCGACCCCTGCGGCGATCGCATAGGGCACCTGGGTCACCACGTGGGTGATGACGTTGGCGCCGGCCCCGGTCGAGGACAGGATCGTGGTGTCCGAGATCGGGGAGACGTGATCACCCAGCACCGCCCCGGCCAGCACCGCACCGAAGGCCGGCAGCAACAGCTCCGGCTGGTTCACCGAGGTCATGATCGCCCCGGCGATCGGCAGCAGCAGGCCGAACGAGCCCCAGGACGTGCCCGTCGCGAACGCGATCAGGGAGGCGACGACGAACATCACCGGGATCAGCCAGGCCGGGGGCATGTCGGCTCGCTCGACCAGGTCGCCGAGATACTCACCGGTGCCCAGCGTCCCGATCAGGTCGCCGAGTGTCCAGGCCAGGAGCAGGATCGCGATGGCCGGCAGCATCGACTTGATGCCCTCGAGCCACCCGCGGCCGAATTCGGACGCGGAGAAGTCCGGGTTCTTCGAGGTGTTGCGGAAGTAGTAGTAGAGGGCGAAGGCCAGGCCGATGAGCCCGCCGAGCACCAGCGCGGCAGAGGCGTCGGTGTCGGCCAGGATCGCCACCCAGTCCCAGGTGCCGGCGGCGCGGTAGCCGGTGAGGGCCAGCCCGGCGAACACCCCGAGGACCAGCGCCAGGAACGGAACGACCAGCGCCCGCCGCACGCCGGGGTAGTGCACCGGCAGGTCCTCGGCCAGTTCACCGGGGATTGTGGCGCCCTCGGCGTAGACCCTCCCCTCGGTCAGCGCGCGGCGTTCCTCTTTGCGCATCGGGCCCACGTCCAGGCGGAGCAGAACGATCACCCAGACCAGCATGACGGCGGCGATCGCGTAGTAGTTCGCGGCCGCGGCGCGCAGGAACGCCTCCAGGCTGCCCATGGTCAGGGCCGAGGCGGCCACCAGCGGGGCGATCAGGCCCATGATGTAGGCGCCCCAGCTGGAGAATGGGGCCAGTACCGCCACCGGCGCGGAGGTGGAGTCCACGATGTAGGCGAGCTTGGCCCGAGAGACCCGGTGCTTGTCCGTCACCGGGCGGCTGACCTGGCCCACCGCCAGGGCGTTGAAGTAGTCGTCGATGAAGATGATCAGCCCGAGCACCGCCGGCACCCCTTGGGCTCCGCGCCGGCTCGTGACCCGGGTGATCGCCCAGTCCGCCAGTGCGCGGGTGCCGCCGGACATCATGATGAACGCGGCGATCGCCCCGAGCAGCAACAGGAAGATGAGGATGTAGACGTACCAGGTGTTGACCGCGCCCTGGTCCCAGAAGATCACCGCGAATGACGCCCAGACCTCGCGCAACGTGGCGAGCGGGTCGAACTCGGCGATCAGGATCGCGGCGGCGAGCACGCCCAGGCCCAGGCTGATCAGCACCTTCCTGGTGGCGATCGCCAGGCCGATTGCCAGCAACGGGGGGATGAGCGTCAGGATCGGATAGTTCTCGGTCATCATCGTCCGCCTTCCGGTGAGCGCGATAGTAGTACCGGAAGGGCGGACGCGGGAGTGGATGGGCCGTGGCTGTCCCGATCGTTACTCGCGGAGCAGGTCGGCATGACCGTTGTGGCGGGCGTACTCCTCCACCATGTGCACCAGAACCCACCGCAGGCTCACGGCGCCACCATCGGCAAAAGGACGCTTCGCTACCTGGGCGAGGTCGCCGTCGTCGGCCATCAGTTCGGTGGCCAGGTCCCGGGACCGCTGCACCGCCTCCCGCCACAGCCGGTGCAGTTCTTGCGGGCCGTCCTGGGCGGCGGAGTGCCAGTCCCAGTCCGGGTCGGCGTCCCAGTCGGCGGTGTCCCACGGCGGCGCGGGCTCGCGTCCGGCCATGCGATAGCCGAACCAGAAGTCCTCCACGAAAGCCAGGTGCTTGAGCATCCCGCCCAGCGTCATCGTGGAGGAACCGACGGTGGTGTTCAGCCCGGCTGCGTCCAGCCCGTCGCACTTCCAGGCCAGCGTGGCCCGGTGGAAGTCCAGGAACCCCAATGTCGTGCCCGCCTCATCGGTGTTCATCGGCGGTTCGGGGCGGCCCTGCTCATCGACGGTCATGGAAGGCGAGCGTAGGGGAGGGAGGATGCGCAGGCCCAGGAGTTTCTCGGGGCCTCGGCGTCTGCCTGCCAGCTAGGCGATCGGGGCGAGGTGGATGCCCAGATCGGTGCGGCCGGACCCGCGGCGGGGATGGGCGTACAGCCACAGCGCAGTGCCGGGTTGACCCGGGTGACTGATCGTCATCGGACTGCCGCCGCCGGATCGTGGTCGGTGACGGCGAGGATGACCCGGGTGAGGACGCGGCGGGCGCGATCGGGACTGACCTTGTCCTCGAGCGCGCCGCGGACCAAGGAGTCACCGGCACCGATGATCGCTTGCAGGACCGCGGCGTCCAACGGACCGGTGAACGGCTCCAGGGCCTCGCGGCACATCGCGAGGTACTCCTCCTCGGCTTCCTGGCGCAGTTCACTCAGGCCGGTCGAGCCCGCAAGCGCGGCGACGACGTCGACCAGTTCGCGTCCCTCCGCCAGGCAGCAATCGATGTAGGCGCCCGCCACCAGACCCGCCACCGCCGCCAGTTGGGGGTCGGCCTCATCGAGCGCCGCCGCGAGTGCCTGGCGCTGGCGGGCCTCGAACTCCCGATACAACTCCGCGAGCACCCCGGCCCGGTCACCGAAGTGGTCATACACCAACGGCTTGGTCACCCCGGCCCGCTCGGCGAGGCGACCGAGCGTCAGTTCATCGGTGCCCGCCTCCCGGATGAACTCACGCGCCACCTCCAGCAGTTGGGCGCGCCGCTCCGACTTCGGCAGCCGACGACGCGGGGTTGTCACAGCGGGCTCGGTCATCGCCCCTCCTCGATCGCTCCGGACAACTTACCTGTGGTAACTTACCACAGGTAAGTTTCGCTAAGGTCAAGGAGAACGCTCGATGCCTACCCACACCACATCCGACCAGGAGGTGCGCCGCGGACAGGAGGTGCGCCTGCGCTCCCGCCCCGCCGGGGAGCCGACCGCCGAGAATTTCGACCTCGTCGACGTCGAGATCCCCACGCCCGGGCCCGGGCAGGTCCTGGTGCGCAACACCTGGATGTCGGTCGATCCGTACATGCGGGGCCGGATGGATGACACCGAGTCCTACATCGCCCCGTTCGCGCTGGGTGCTCCGCTGGATGGTGGTGCGATCGGGGAGGTGGTGGCCTCGAACGCGGCCGATGTGCCGGTGGGTTCGACCGTGTCCCACCTTGCCGGATGGCGCTCCCACGCCGTGCTGGACGCGGTCTCCCTCACCCCCGTGGACACCTCGGTGGCCCCGCCCGAGCACTACCTGGGCGTCCTCGGCATGACCGGCCTGACGGCCTATGTTGCGCTTACCGACACCGCGCCGGTTGAGGAAGGTGACGTGGTCTTCATTTCCGCGGCGGCAGGCGCGGTGGGCAGCGTCGCGGGCCAACTCGCCCGCCTCCTGGGGGCCTCGCGGGTGATCGGCTCCGCCGGCGGGGCTGCCAAGGTCGCCCGGGCGGTTGCGGACTTCGGCTTCGACGCCGCGATCGACTACACCGCCGGAGACGTCGCGGGCCAACTCGCCACCCTCGCACCCGAGGGCATCGACGTCTACATCGACCTCGTCGGTGGTGAGCACCTCGAGGCGGCGCTCGGCGCCCTGCGCCGGAACGGACGCGTCGCGATCGTGGGTGCGATCAGCGGGTACAACTCCACCGGCCCGGCCCGGGGCCCGGCCAACTTCTACCGCACCCTTCCGCGGCGGTTGAGCCTGCGCGGGATGATCGTCAGCGACCACGCGGACCGCACCAGCGAATACGTCGAACGAGCCACGGGGTGGTTGGCCGACGGTTCCCTGCGCGCCGAGAACACTGTGGTGGAGGGGCTGGAGAACGCTCCGGCGGCGTTCCTGAGCCTGTTCCGCGGTGCCAATACCGGCAAGCTTCTCGTGCGTCTCGGCGGGTAGAGGCCTGCTCAGCACCCCCGTCGACCTCAGGGCGAGGACGTGAGCCGGCCGTGACCGGGCTGGTCGGTGTGGTTCGCGGCGTAGCGCACCGCCGAGGCCGTGTGCGCGTGGTGGCCGGGGTCCGCCGCGGGCAACTCGAAGGAACTGGGTAGCGGGAAGTACTGCTGGAGGAACTCGCGCAGCAACGGGCCGCTCCCCTCCTCACCGACGCCGGGTGAGTCGTTCAGGCAGAACACATCGAACTGCCGGTCGCGCAACAGTGCCCGGAACCGGCGTGCGGCCCGCGGGTGCGCCAGGTCCAGGTACAGGTAGGCGAGCCGCCCGGGGACCGCCCTGCCCAGGGCGTAGGCGTAGTTGTGGTGCAGCGATGAGGAGATCGACAGGTCATCGGGGTGGCGGAACCTGGAGGCGGCCACTTGGGCGAACATCCCCGGGTGCTCGGCCTCCATCAGTTCCAGCACGGAGCGCAGTTGGGGGTGCGGGGTGTGCTGGAACAGGTGGGTCACCCGGCGCCCGAACACCTCGGCGATCAACGCCCGGTTGTTCTTCGCCGCGCTCATCACCGGTACGTCATCGGCTTGGTGCTCCTGGGCGTCGATGAGTGCGGAGGCCATGAAGAACTTCGCAAGCCCGTTGGCGTGGAAGAACGCGTCCGGGTCCACCGGGCGGCCGAAGAACACGTCGTCGTTCAGGTACAGGTACTGCTCGGCTAGGCCGGAGATGTGGTGCAGTTGCGACTCGATCGCGTGGGAGTTGAACACCGGCAGCACGTCGGGGTCGGTGAAGATCTCCCGGTGGTCCACCACGCGAATCCTCGGGTGGTCGGTATCGAGCCAGGCCGGTGCGTGCCCGGCGGTGACGATGTGCACCCGGCGCACCCACGGGGCGAACATCTCCAGGGAGCGCAAGGAGTAGCGCAACTCATCATGGGAACGGAACCGGGCCGCGTGCGTGGCCGCCTCTTGCGCCTGCTCGGCCACCGGCAGCCCGAGCGCGGCCATGCGCTCGGTGTTCCACTGCGGGTCCGAGCCGTCCACCCAGGTGTAGACCACGTCGATGGGCCGGACCACCGCGAACACGTGCGGCTCCCGACCTACCTCCAGCGCCCCGCGCGCCACTGCCTGCTGCCACTGGGCCGGGTTCAACCGTGAGGTCCAATGCTGCCGGCGCGGGGACACCACAGCGGCCTCGCTCTCCCCCGGAGGCTGGCCGACGTCACCTGGCTGCACGTGCGTCCACACCTGCACGTCCACGCCCACTTGCGCACCCACCAGGGCCCCTGCCGCGCTGGGCTGGTCACGGTACAACCGGAACCCATCGTTGCCGCGCGCGGCTCTGGTGAGTCGGGTCGAGGTGACCCGGCGGCCGCGTGACTCGAGCGGCTCGGCATCCAGGTCGACCACGCGCCACGTGCTGTCCAGGCCCAGGGCGAGGGCGGTGCATGCCGGTGTCAGGTCACTGCTACGGACGACGACGACGGCCCCGCCTGCCCCGGCCGGTGCCACGGTGTTGGGTACCCCGGCGATCCGCAGCACCTGCAGGATGTGGGCGCACGGTGGCGAGGCGTCGGTCCCGTGTGCCTGCACCTGCGCCCAGCTGAGCGGTATGGGCGATGTGGTGTAGACAGAACCCATGCCACTTGACGGAGAGTACGTCCCCAGTCCCCGCGAACGCGTGCGCGAGCACGTCGAGGTGTATGAGCGCACCGGCGGCGCCGAGGGCGGCACCCTGGGCGGGGTGCCGGTGATCATCCTGACCAGCCGCGGCGCCAAGTCCGGCAAGGTCCGCAAGATCCCCCTGATGCGGGTTGAGCACGAGGGCGCCTACGCGGTGGTCGCCTCGATGGGCGGTGCTCCCACCCACCCGCTCTGGTACTACAACCTCAAGACTCACCCGCATGTACAACTGCAGGACGGGGCGCACACGTGGGACATGCACGCACGTGAACTCACCGGCGCGGAGAAGCAACAGTGGTGGGACCGTGCCGTGACCACCTTCCCCCCGTATGCGGAGTACCAGGACAAGACCGACCGGGAGATCCCGGTGTTCGTGCTGGAACGCCTCGAGGACCAGTAGGCGCCGGCGTCCTCGTTCGCCCGCTCTCCTCCGAAGGGGGACCAATGGCCCGTGCGGGCGGCACGCCTGCCTGCCACCCTGGAGATGGAGCCGGTGAGGGCCGCCGGCTGGGACGAGAGGATGTCAGATGAAGGCGCTGCAATACCGCACGATCGGGGCTGCCCCGGAGGTCGTGGAGATCGACACCCCTGAAGCGGGGCCCGGGCAGGTGCGCCTGAAGGTCACCGCCGCGGGCGTGTGCCACTCCGATGCGTTCGTGATGAGCCTGCCCGAGGAGGCCTACATCTACGGTCTGCCGCTGACCCTGGGACACGAGGGGGCCGGGATCGTGGACAAACTCGGTGACGGTGTCACCGGTGTGGAACTCGGGGCCGCGATGGCCGTGTACGGGCCGTGGGGGTGCGGACACTGCTACACCTGCGCCCAGGGCAAGGAGAACTACTGCCAGCGGGCCGTCGAACTGGGAATCGCTCCGCCGGGCCTGGGCTCCCCCGGTGCGATGGCCGAGTACATGATCGTCAACAACGCCCGCCACCTGGTGCCGCTGGGTGACCTGGATCCGGTGGCGAACGTCGCCCTGACCGACGCCGGGCTGACGCCGTATCACGCGATCAAGGAGTCCCTGGGCAAACTCACCCCCGGATCGACCGCGGTCGCGATCGGCGCCGGCGGGCTGGGGCACGTGGGCATCCAGATCCTGCGGGCCCTGACCTCCGCCACGGTGGTGGCCCTGGACATCGCCGAGGACAAACTGCAACTGGCCCGCGACGTGGGGGCACACCACACCTTCCTGTCCAACGACGACGCCGTGGAGCAGGTGCGCACCCTGACCGGGGGGCGCGGGGCGACGGCGGTGTTCGACTTCGTCGGGGTGCAGCCCACCATGGACCTCGGGGCGAAGATGATCGCCATGGAAGGTGACCAGGTGATGGTCGGGGTGGGTAACGGGACGCTCCCGGTCGGTTTCCTTGACCGACCCTATGAGTCCACGGTGCGCGCCCCCTACTGGGGCTACCGCAGCGAACTGTTCGAGGTGCTGGACCTGGCCCGGGCCGGGGCGGTCACGGTGGAGACCGAGGTGTTCTCCCTGGACGATGCGCCCAGGGCGTACGAGAAGCTCGACGCAGGGACCCTGCGCGGACGTGCGGTGATCGTGCCCTGAGCGGGCACGCGTCGGGGGTCCGCATAGGCACCTGGCCGGTTGGTGGGCGATAGCCGTCAGCCGGCCAGGTGCAGCACCAGTTCCGAGGGGCCGTCCGGCACCACCCGCACCGGGATGCCCCAGTCCTGTGCCGCCAGGTGGCAGGCGGGGGCGAGCACGGCCGGGTCGTCATCACAGGATGCGGCCTTGGCCGTCACCGACAACACCGCTCCCTCGGTGCCCTCGGCCAGGGTCAGGTCCCGGTGCAACATGGTGCCGGTACCGGCACCATCCACCAGCGCCCCGGAGTTGGCCGAGACCTCCAACTGGGTGGAGGGGCCGAACCGGTCATCCAACTTTCGTCCCGGCGGGGCGGTGAACCGCACCTGCAGCCGCACCTGGGGTCCCACCTCGGTGACCTCGCGCTGCGTCCGGTAGGCCGCGCCCTGGTGCTGGTCGGCGTGCCCTACCGACTGCCCGAGATCCACTCGGGTGAGTCGATGCGCGGCCGACTCCACCACGATCACGGCGGCGCCGTCGTCGGTCGGTAGCAGCCCGGACGGCTCGGCGAGGCCGGTGGCCAGGGTGCCTACCTGCTCGGTGTCCGGGTCGAACACGCGCACCGCCCCGTTGTAGGTGTCGGCGATCGCCACCCGCCCATCGGGCAGCACGGCCACGCCCAGCGGATGCTGCAACAGCGCCTGGCCGGCCGGTCCGTCGCGGTGGCCGAATTCGAACAGGCCCTGCCCGATCGCGGTGTGCACCTCCCCGGCACCCACGTCGAGCCGGCGCACCGCGGAGGTCTCGGCGTCGGCCAGCCAGATCCGCCCGCCGTCGTCCGTGCCGAGCCCGGAGGGCTGGGCGAACCAGGCCTGGCGGAGCGGGCCGTCCACCAGGCCCTCGTTCATGGTGCCGCCCAGGCGGGTCAGGTACCCGTCGCCGGGTTCGAACGTCCACACGGTGTGGTGCCCGGCCATCGCGATCACCACCGCGCCGGCAGCCTCGGACCAGGCCACATCCCAGGGGGAGGAGAGTTTGATGCGCCGTGCCGGGCCGTAGTCGGCGGTGGCGGGGGTGGGGTCATCAGGGTCGGGCAGTACGTTGTCCGGGGCGCCGAGCATGAACTGGCCCCCGGTGCCGGCGATCGTGGTGACGTTGCCCGAGTCCAGGTGCACCCCGCGCAGCAGGTGGTTGACCGTATCGGCGACGACCACGTCGTAACCCACCTGCGTCGCGACGTGCGACGGGAGCAGGCACAGCCCGTTGGGTTCGCTGAACTGCGCGACAGCACTTTCGCCGTCGGTGCGTCCGCGCTCGCCGGACCCGAAGACGCGAACCAGGGTTTCGCCGTCGGCCTCGGTTTCGACCAGGCGGTGGTGTCCGGCGTCGGCGATGAGCAGGTTGCCGCTGGGCAGGCGGATCGCCTTGGCGGGGAACTTCAGTAGTTCGGTGCTGGGCTCGGGTGGCACGTAGGGGCCATCTCCGCGGTGCAGGGTGCCGGCGGCTTCGTGCTCGCTGATCAGGCCCTCGATCAGGGCGCGCAGGTTCGGGGCGTGCCCCTCGCCGGCCATGTGGGCCACGATGTAGCCCTCGGGGTCGATCAGCACCAGGGTGGGCCAGGCGCGCGCGGTGTAGGCCTTCCAGGTGCCCAACTCCGGGTCGTCGAGCACCGGGTGGGCCACGTCGTACCGCTCGATCGCGGCGGCCAGGGCGTCGGGGTCGGCCTCGTGGACGAACTTGGGGGAGTGCACCCCGATGGTGACCAGGACGTCGGCGAAGTCCTCCTCGAGTTCGCGCAGTTCATCGATCACGTGCAGGCAGTTGATGCAGCAGAAGGTCCAGAAGTCCAGCAGCACGATCTTGCCGCGCAGGTTGTGCAGGGGCAGGTCGGTGCCGCCGGTGTTCAGCCAGCCGCGGCCGGTGAGTTCGCTGGCGCGAACCTTCGGGAGGCGTTCGGTGGAGGACATCGGTCCAGTGTCGCCGATCGGCGAGGGGCTGGGCTACGGGCGGGTGCGGGGTCCCGTGGTGTGGATCCTTCAGGGATTCGAGGAGGTCCGGCCCTGCCGCTGGTTCGGGTTACGCCGCGGTGAACAAGGCCGCCACCGCGGCGTCGGCTCCGGCCAGATCGTCCCGGTCGTATGTGGAGGTGGAGGCCAGCACCTCGGCGGCACCGGTGGACTCGATCAAGGCGGCCAGCTCCTGCTGGACGTGCGCGGCGGTGCCGTACACCGCGCCGCCGAGGGTGCGCTCGATCGTGCGGGCCTGCTTCGCCGTCGGCACCCGCTCGCGCACCACCTCCACCGGTGACAGGGGCGGGAACGCACCGATCGTCTGTGAATCCGCCATCGCCCATGCCTCCGGCAGCAACAACTCCCGGGCGCGCTCGGTGGTCTCAGCGACCATCACGTCCAGGCTGATGATCACCTGCGGCTCCGGGCACTGCGCGCTGGGGCGGAACTGCTCGCGGTACGTAGCGAGGCCCCCGTGTTCCTCGCGTAGGGCGGGACCGCCGACGACGACGGGCAGCCCGGCCCGGGCGGCCACCTCCAGCCCGCTTCCGGTGGTGAGCACGAACAGCGGCGGCGGTTCGGGTGAGGCCGGCATCGCCGTGACCGGTCCGTTTCCGCTGAGGAAGTCACGCAGCGCCGCGATGTCCTGCTCGAACTGTTCCGGGGGGTAGCGGGTCACTCCCAGTGCCTGGCGCACCGGGGCGGTGAACCCCAGCGAGCGGCCCAGGCCCAGATCGATGCGCCCCGGGTGCAGCGACTGGAGCATCTTGAACTGTTCGGCGACGAGGATCGGGCGGTGGTTGGGCAGCATCACCCCACCCGAACCCACCCGGATGCGGTCGGTCCGGGCAGCCACGGAAGCGATCAGCACCGCCGGGCTGCCCGAGGCGATCCCCGGCACCGCGTGGTGCTCGGCGACCCAGAACCGGTGATGGCCCAGGTCCTCCACGTGCCTTGCCCGCTCGACCGTGGCCCACAGCGCGCTGGCGTGGTCTTCGCCCGCGCGGGTGCGGGAGCGATCCAGGAGCGACACGGGGACCTTGAGTGCGCTCATGCCTCACCTTATGTGTTGACCGACGTGTGATGGGGTTCGCCCGTGCCGGGCCGGACGCCTGCCCGGTAAGCCCGGACCGCGGATCAGGCCGGAGTGCGCAGTGAATCCAGCAGGTGCGCCAATGTCTCGGGCGCCTCCAGGTGCGCCATGTGCCCTTGTCCGGGGAGTTCGTGCACGCCGGCGTGCGGGGTCAGCACCTGCACGTGCTCGAAGGAGGTCCCATAGGGTGCCCGGCCCCGGTTGTTCCCACCCACGACGAGGTCGACGGGCACGGACGGGGCGAACGCCTCCGGCGGGGGCGACTCGTTCAGGGCCACCGTCTCGGCGTACACCGGGCGTGCCAACGCGCGCATTGCCTCCCAGACGGCGCTGTTCCTTCGGAGAGCCTCGATGGCGGCGGCATCCATTCCGGAGATCTGGCCGCAGACGATCTCCACGGTCCGGTCCAGGTCAGCGTCCTGGTGCGCCTCCTCGAGGTCACCCAGGGCATGGGCAGCGAAGGGCCGCACCACCGGTTCGTACGCGATCACCTGGGGAACGCTGGTGCGGCTTGCCAGCGTGAGGGTGATCAGCCCCCCGTAACTCCAGCCGAACAGCGCCGACACGGACGGCATGGCCCCGATCGCCGTGGCGACGTCGTCGAGTTCGGTCGCCAGGGAGTAACCGGGGGGAAGGTCACCTGAGGGGTGTCGTCCCCGGCGGTTGACGACGGCGACCGCGGGCCAGGCGGTGATGGCACCCGCCATGCGGCGCCACGCCCGGGCATCGCTCATCACGCCCGGCACGACCATCAGGGCGGGTGCGGCCGGGTCTCCGTGGATGTCGACGGTCAACCATGAGCCATCGGCCAGGTCCACCCTGTCCTGGATCACTTGCGACCCGCCCGTGGCACCCACGCATCTGGTCTCACCGATGAACCGGGGTCGTTGCGGTAGTCGATCACTGGCCACACCTTCCTATAGCCGTTGCACCGTGGCCGTGAAGGACGGCGAGACGTCGGAAACTGCTTCGCCCGTGTCGTCGTCCCTGAGATCGACGATTCTCAGTCCGGCGCGCGGGCAGAGAGCGCTGATTGTCTGTGGCCTGCATGGCTGTCTCATCGTCGGCCAGCAGGTTGAACGTCGGACCGTTCAAAGTAGATCGACGAATAGCGTCGGTTCAGTTCGAGGGCGTCGACGCGCTGGTGGAAGACATTGGTGGCGAGGCCGCGTTTGGCTGCGTTTGCGCGACATCGCTCGACCATGTCGGCGGAGGAGTCGACGCCATCAACCTCGAGCCCGGCTGCGCAGAGATCAAGCAACGGTTCGCCGTCGCCGCAGCCGACCTCCAGGGCTGGTCCGCCGTGCGTCCTGACGAACTTCAGGTACGGCCCGGCCTGAAAAGTCGATGACTTCAAACGGGCGTAGGCGTCGACCACGATGCCGGAGTAGAAGTCCGCAGGGTCCATGGGCCGGAGCGTTTCATGCGTGGACGCGAGCAGGCATCCTGTTTTCCGGCCGGCCGGATCTCTGGCCTGCCGGCTTGCTGTCGGGAAGGATCGGTCCGGCCTCCGCGTGCTACTGCCCCTTGACGTTGATGATCTGGCGCAGCACGTGGTCCACTTCCACCAGGTCCGCGGCATCGTCCATCACCTGGTCGATGTCCTTGTAGGCATCGGGGATCTCATCGATGAAGGCTGCGTCGTCGCGGTACTCGATACCGGCCATCCGCCGGCGCAGGTCATCCTGGCTGAATGTCTGGCGGGCCTTGCGCCGGGAGTACATCCGCCCCGCACCGTGCGGGGCCGAGCACAGCGACATCTCGTTGCCCTTCCCCGTCACCACGTATGAGGCGGTCCCCATCGAACCGGGGATCAGCCCCCGGGTCCCGGCGTGCGCGGCGATCGCACCCTTGCGGGAGACCACCAGGTCCTGCCCGAAATGGGTTTCGGTGGCGGTGTAGTTGTGGTGACAGTTCACCTCCTCCAGGCGCTGCACCTCCTCCTCCATGAACGCCCCGAGTTGATCGATCACCCGGTCCATCATCACCTCCCGGTTCAGCCGAGCGAACTCCTGGGCCCAGTGCAGATGGGACATGTACCCCGCGTAGTGGAAGTCGGTCACGGCCAGGTGTGCCAGGTTGGCATCGGGTAGATCAGGGTCTCGCTTGGTGGCGTACTTCTGGGCCTGCTTGATGTAGCGCTGGGCGATCTTGTTCCCCACCCCGCGGCTGCCCGAGTGCAGGAACGTCCACACCGCGCCGGTCTCGTCGACGGTGACCTCGATGAAGTGGTTACCCCCACCCAACGACCCCAACTGCAACCGCCAGTTCTTCGCGAACTCCTCCGGCGTCACGTTCTCGGCTGCGGCCAGTTCCTCCAACTGGGTGACCTTCGGTGCCGTTGCCTCCTGCACCTTGCGGTTGTACCGGCCCGGGCTGAGCGGAACGGCCCGTTCGATCCGCTCCCGCAGGTGCGACAGCGGCCGGCCGGCGGCGCGCAACCGCTCGGCGGAGAACTGGGTGCGCACCGCCACCATCCCGCACCCGATGTCCACGCCGACCGCCGCGGGGATCACCGCCCCCTGGGTGGGGATGACCGAACCGACGGTGGCGCCCATCCCCACATGCGCATCCGGCATCAGCGCCACGTGTGGGGTGACGAAGGGCAGCGCGGCCGTCAGCTCGGCCTGTGCGAGCGCGTGCTCGTCGATGATCGAGGCCCAGGAGTACAGCTTCTCGCTGATCTGCTTCATGCGCGCCACCATCTCAGGTCCGCCCGGGCCCAGCACCCCCGCCCGCCCCGCACCCGCCTCCCGCCCCGCACCCGCCCCGCGCGCCCGCGCCCTCCCGCCCCGAGCGCCCGCGCCGCGCTCCGGAGGGCGCCCTCACGCCGCGGTGGCCGCTCGGCAAGCGCCGAGGGCGATCCTTGTGGCCGAGGACGAGTGGTAGACGTATCGTCCTCGGCCGCGGGGCTCGTCCTCGGCGGATGTGGCGACGGGAGCCCCTGGGCTGCGGATGCTCGCCCAGGGCCGCCGCCCAGCGCCGGCGGATGGTCGAGGGCGATCTTGGCGGCCCAGGACGAGCGGTAGAAGGCTCGCCCTCGGCCGGGGGGCTCGCCCTGGGCGGGTGTGGTGACGGGAGCCTTGGCATCTTGGCCACAGGGCTCGTCCTGGGCGGGTGTGGTGACGGGAGCCTTGGCGTCTTGGCCGCGGGGCTCGTCCTGGGCGGGTGTGGTGAGGGGAGTGGGGTCAGTGGAGGCCGTGCACCGCGCTGCCGTGCGGGTTGGTGCGCGCCCGGGGGATGCCGTCGACGGTTAGCAGGAACTGGCCGTTGTCGGCCCCGGCCCCGGCCCCGGCCCCGGCCCCGGGTCCGGCGCCCGGTGCGGGGGCGCCCCGCGTGGAGGCAGCCGGCGGTGAGCCACCCTGCTCGGAGGCACCCAGCGTGGAGCCATCCAGCGTGGCGGACGGCAGGACCGGGGCGAGCACCGAGGCGCCCTCGTTGCTGATCCAGTGCCCGGGAAGACCCCCGACCGTGTCCACGAACTGTGCCCGTGCGTCGGTGTCCAGATAGGCCAGCACCGCGGAATGGAACACCACCAGCGTGGCCTCCGATGGGGCCTGGGCGGCCAGGGACGGGAGCGCCTCGCCCAGATCACCGGCGACCAGGCGCGGGCGCTCGCGAGCGGCGATGTCCAACGCGGCCCGCAACCGCCGGCGCCGGACCGGCTGCCCGGGCCAGATGAGGGTCTCCAGCCACGCCCGGGCGTCGGGGTCGGTGGCATCGATCGGGTTCAGGTCGATTCCGGCACGCCAGGCGACCTGCGGCATCGCTGGGGCGGGCACACCGGCACCCAGGCGAGCCTCGATCACCACCGAAGAGGGGCCGGCGTCAGGGTCGAGGCTGGTGTCGTCGTCGTAGGCGTAGGAGTAGTGGTCCGGCAGTAGGCATAGTCCGGCGGCGGCACCGACCTCGATCAGAGCCAACGGTTGGGGAAGTTCGGCCAGGAACGGGAGCAGGGTGGCGCAGCGAGCGGCCTCGTTCGTCTGCGTCGCCCTGGTCATGATGGTGGAGCGGACCTGATCCCAGCGCCGCAGCACCGTCCCCCGGAAGGAGGCATAGGACTCATCCGCCCCGTGCCAGCGGGCCGCGGCGAAGACCAGGTTCGGCTGGCGCTTACCCCCGGGCAGCGCGGAAAGAAGGTCCAGCACCTCCCTGTCCTGGGCGACCGCGTGCGCCCAGTCCGTGTAGACCGCCGAGACCCCCCGTGCTTCCTGCTCGGCGAACAATCGGTAGCCCTCGGCGAGGGGGCGCCGGCCCAGATGAATAGATGGATCCATCGGGCCATCCTGCCCGGGACCAGCCGCTGGTGGGCAAGTCCTTACTGACCTGCGCTCAGCCGGCCAGGGGGTTGAGCACCCGGCGCAGGAAGTCGCGGGTGCGCGGCATCTGCGGGTCGCCGATCACCTTGGCGGCCGGTCCCTCCTCCACCACCACGCCGTCGTCCAGGAAGACCACCCGGTCGGCGACCTCCCTGGCGAAGCCCATCTCATGGGTGACCACGAGCATGGTCATCCCGGCCTCGGCCAGGTCCCGCATGGTCGAGAGCACATCGCCCACGGTCTCGGGGTCCAGCGCGGAGGTCGGTTCATCGAAGAGCATCAGTTCCGGTTTCATGGTCAGGGCCCGGGCGATCGCCACCCGCTGCTGCTGACCGCCGGAGAGTTGCGATGGCCGCCGCTGCGCCAGGTCCTTCAGGCCCACCAGGTCCAACTGGTGCATCGCCTCGGTCTCAGCGGCCTCCCGGGAGAGCTTGAGCACCCGGCGGGGAGTGATCGTGCAGTTCTCCAGCACGCTCAGGTGCGGAAACAGGTTGAACTGCTGGAAGACCATCCCGATCCGCCGGCGCATCGCATCGAGGTTCACGTCCAGGTCAGTGGCATCGAACCGGCCCACGGTGATCCGGCCGGAATCGGGGTCCTCCAACCGGTTCACACACCGGAGCAGGGTCGACTTGCCCGACCCGGAGGCCCCGATCAGGCAGACCACCTCCCCGGGGTCGACGGTGAGGCTCACGCCCTTGAGGACCTCGTTGTCGCCGAAGGACTTGTACAGGCCGGAGATGGTGACCCCGGAGTACTGCTCGGCCGGCGCGCTCGCCTGCTTGCTCATGGCACTCCCTGGGTCGCCGGCGTGGTCGTGATGGGTTTCTTGCGCCGCCGGGCGGGTTTGCCCGAGCCCCGGCTCTCCATCCGACGGGCGAGCAGCGCCAGCGGCACCGTGATGATCAGGTAGCACGCTCCGGCCACCACCAGCGGCGTCATGCCTGCCTGGTACATGGTGATGCCGTCACGGCCCATCTTGGTCAACTCCGCCGCGGAACCGGCCATCCCCACCACGTAGATCAGCGAGGAGTCCTTGGTCAGCAGGATCGCCTCGTTCGTCAGCGGGGGCAGCACGATCCGGAAAGCCTGGGGAATCTGGATGGTGATCATCGCCCGCCAGGCCGGCATGCCCAGCGCCCGAGCGGCTTCCACCTGCCCCTTGGGCACTGCCTGCAGGCCGGCGCGGATGGTCTCGGCGATGTAGGCGCTGCCCACGATCGCCAGGGCGGTGGCCGCGGTCTGCAGGGTGGTCAGGTTGAGCCCGAACGCCAGGCTGGCCCCGAATCCCAGCGCGATGAACACCAGGATCGCGGGGATGCCGCGGAAGAACTCGATATACCCAGTGGCCAGCCAGCGATAGACCGGGAAACTGGCCATGCGCATCAGCGCCAGCAGCGTGCCCGCGAGCAGCCCGAAGACGAACCCGAAGAACGTGTACTGCACCGTGTTGACCAGACCGGTGGTGATCACCCCGGGGAACATGGAGCTGATCCGCTCGAAGTTGAAGAAACTCTGCTGAACGGCACCCCAGTCGATGAGGACCAGCAGGGTCACCACCACGACGACGAACAGCAGGGACTGGATCCCCAGGCTGATCCTGCGACGCTGACGGTTCGACAGGGCCATGGGGCTTAGCTGTCGTCCCCGGTGTCGCCCTCTTCAGGAGTCTCGGAGTGGAACCAGGCCTCCTCGATCTCATCCAGGCCGCCACTGGACCTCAGTTCCGCGAGGACCTCGTTGACCGCGTCGATGAGTTCGGTGTTGTCCAGTTGGGCCGCGACGCCGAGCTGCTCCCCGGTGTCGATCTCCTCCACGAACACGTACTGCGGATCCTCACCGGCCTGGTACCCGAGGATGGAGATGTTGCCGATCAGGGCCTCCACCTGGCCGGCCTGCAGTCCCTGGAGCATCAGCCCCGAATCCTCGTACTGCACCACGTCCAGACCCAGTTCCTCGCTGGCGTAGACATCACCAGTGGTGGCGGCCTGAACGCCGACCGAGACCCCTTCCAGGTCATCGACGCTTTCGATGCCGGAGCCCTCGGTGGCCAGCAGCCCCAGGTTGTCGTCCAGGTAGGGGTCACTGAAGAGCATGTTCCCGCTGCGATCCTCGGTGATCGTCATCCCGGAGATCGTCAGGTCGCAGTCCTGGGCGTTCAGGGCCACACCGGACTCCAGACCGTCCCAGGAGGATTCGATGATCTCCAGGTCCAGGCCCAGGCCGTCGGCGATGGCAGAGGCGATGTCGATGTCGAAGCCGACGACGTTTCCGTCGGCGTCGTAGTACTCGAACGGCGGGTAGGGCACGTCGGAGCAGACCTGCAGGGTGCCTTCGTTGAGGGTCTGGACCTCGGCGTCGACACTCACGTCGGCGTCGACCTCGGATTCGGCGTCAGCTCCGTCGCCGTCATCGCCGTTGCCGCCGCAGGCGGTCAGTGCCAGGGTCGCGGCGGAGACGAGTGCGAGGCCCTTCAACCAGGGCCTTCCGTGAATCTGTGCGGTGTTGCGCATCGTCTTTCCTCCGTCGGATGGTGAAGCGCTCAGGTGCCTGGGGGGTGAGGTTGAGTATAGGACGGCAGAACCTGGTGATGGCGCGACGACGCGGTCGCGAACCGGCGCGATAGCGTGGCGCACAGTTCGCCCGATGGTCGACTGCACTGGAGGAACGATGTCCACCCCACCCCTGCCGCACGTCACCGAGGACTGGGACCGCGCACTCGCCGTCGTCGCCCACCCCGATGACATGGAGTTCGGCTTCGCCGCCGCCGTGGCCCGCTGGACCGGCCAGGGCAAACAGATCACCTACTGCATGGTGACCTCCGGGGAGGCCGGCATCGACGGTATCGAACCCGGGGAGGCCGGGCCGTTGCGGGAGGCCGAACAGGTCGAGGCCTGCCGGATCGTGGGTGTGGCCGACGTGGTCTTCCTACGCGAACCGGACGGTGTCCTGGAGTACGGCCTGCACCTGCGCCGGCGCATCGCCCACCAGATCCGCCGGCACCGCCCCCAGATCGTCATCACCAACAACTTCCGCGAATCCTGGATGGGCGGCGGACTGAACCAGGCCGACCACATCGCCACCGGTCAGGCCACCCTGGACGCCGTGCGCGACGCCGGGAACCGCTGGGTCTTTCCCGACCAGGTCAGCGAGGGCGGCCTGCAACCCTGGGACGGGGTACGCCAGGTGTGGCTGCCCGGATCACCGCAGGAGAACCATGGTGTGGACGTCAGCGACACGATGGACGACGGCGACGCCTCCCTGCGTGCGCATCGCGCCTACCTGGAGGGGCTGGGTGGGGACTTCGACTTCCCCGCGATGATCCAGCAGAACGCCCGGGCCACCGGAGAGCGGATGGGTGTGGCCTTCGGTGCCGGGCTGGAGGTCCTGGAGCCGTAAGCGGCGATGACCGTTGCGCAGTAGTCGATCCTGCGAGGGGTGTCGCGGAGCCCCCCACCAGCGGGCGGAGCTCAGCGGTACTTGTCGGCCTCGGCGACGGCTGCGGCGAAGGCCTGCTCCTGCCTACGCACCTTCTTCTTCGCATCCTTGGCCGCGGCCCTGGCCTCCGCCAGCGTCTCCTCGCTCATCGTCTCGGCCAGCCGTCGCTTCTGGGTCGCCACCTTCCACCGGGGCGTGGGCCAGGCCAGGTCGAGGTCGATCAGGGCCTGGGTGAGCAGTTCGGTGACGGCCAGCCGGGCGTACCACTTCCGGTCGGCCGGGATCACGTGCCAGGGCGCGACCTCGGTGTGGGTGCGGGCGAACACGTCGGCGTAGGCGTCGCGGTAGTCCTCCCACTGGCGGCGCGCGTCGACGTCGGCGGGGTCGAACTTCCAGTACTTGTCGGTGCGGTGCAGCCGCTTCATCAGCCGCAGGCCCTGCTGCTCATGGGAGATCATCAGCGCGACCTTGACGATGGTGGTGCCGGACTCGGCGACCTCCTTCTCGAACCGGTTGATCTCCTCGTACCGCTTCTGCCAGACCGCCTCCTCCACCAGGCCGTCCACGCGAGCGATGAGGACGTCCTCGTAGTGGGATCGGTCGAACACCCCGATCTGACCGCCGGCCGGCAGGGCCCGACGGATCCGCCACAGGAAGTGGTGATCCAGTTCCTCCTGCGTGGGCCTGCCGAAGGCGCGCAGCGTCACGCCCTGGGGATCGACCATCCCGATCACGTGCCGGGCTATGCCACCTTTCCCGGAGGTGTCCATGCCCTGGATCACCAACAGCACCGACTTCTCCCCACCGCTGCGGCCGTGGGCGTACAGTCGCTCCTGCAACTCTGAGAGCAGCCCGCCGCGATGCGCCATGAACTCGCGCGCGTGCCGCTTCCTCCCCGACCAGCCCGGGGTTGAGCGGTGGTCCAGGTCGGCCAGGGAGAAGTCCTCACCGGGGCGCAGCAGGGTGCGGGGGTGCTCGGTCCAACGGTTCTTCGGTGGCATGGCGATCCTTCGTCGGGGCTGGCTCGGTACGCTAGCGCGCGGCGCCGCTACGCGCGCGCCATACCCTCGGGTGACCCGCTCCGGCAGGCTCACCTGCCCCGACAGAGAGGCCCAGATGACTGAGGATCGCGCGTCCGCAGACGTGCTCCAGGCCGCATTGGCCGCAGCGACCGACACCCGGGTCCTGACCGCGGGCACGGACGTGCTGGGACGCACCGGTTCGGTGTTCGCCGAGGCTTTCGGCACACCCACCGGGTTGCCATCGGCGCAACTGATCGCCGACGGGAACACCTGGGCTGTGGCCGGGGAGCAGGTCGGTGCCGCGCTTCGCCAGGCCGGGGTGGGACTGGGCGAGCCGCTCATCTTCCCGGCCGTGCCCACGGTGTACGCCTCCTACGACAACGTCGAACGGATCCGGGAGCACCTGCGGGCCCGGGACGGCGTGCCGGTGGTGATCGGTTCGGGCACCCTGAACGACCTGGTCAAACTGGCCGCGTGGGAACTGGAGCGGGAGTACCTGGCGGTGGCCACCGCCGCCTCGATGGACGGCTATGCCGCCTACGGCGCCTCCATCACCAAGGGCGGTTTCAAGATCACCCGGTACTGCCCGGCGCCGGCGGCGATCGTGGCCGATTACGGACTTCTCGCCGCTGCCCCGGGCCGGCTGACCGCCACCGGCGTGGGCGACCTGGTGGAGAAGATCCCGGCCGGTGGGGACTGGATCCTGGCGGATGCCTTGGGCATCGAGGCGATCGACGACGACGTATGGCACCTGGTGCAGGACCCGCTGCGGGACTCGATCGCGCACCCGGAACTGATCGCCGCCGGTGACGCGGGAGCGATCAGGGGGCTCTCGGAGGGGTTGTTGATGTCCGGCCTGGCGATGCAGGCCCACCAGTCCTCCCGGCCGGCCTCCGGCGCCGGACACCAGTTCTCCCACCTGTGGGAGATGGAAGGGCTCGGCCTCGATGAGGAGCCGCCGCTCTCCCACGGGATGAAGGTGGGGCTGGGCACCATCTCCCTGTGCGCGCTGTACGAGGTGGCCCTGAACCGGGATCTGGCGACCTTGGACGTCGAGGCGGCCGTGGCGGCCTGGCCGACCTGGGAACAGATGGAGGCGCGGGTGCGCGGGGCCGCGCTGCCGCCGGAGGTCACCGAGGCGGCCGTGGAACAGTCGCGCCTGAAGTACCTGGCGGCGCCGGAACTGCGGGCTCGACTGGAGCGCCTGCGGGACCTGTGGCCCGGGCTCGCCCAGCGCCTGCGGGCCCAACTGCTGCCAGCCGCCGACATCCAGCACCGCCTGGCGACGGTCGGCGCGATCACCCATCCGAGCCAGATCGGGGTGGAGGAGGCCCGGTTCCGGGCCACCTATGTGCGCGCGCAGATGATCCGCAGCCGCTACACCCTGCTTGATGTGCTGCTGGAGGCGAACCTGCTGGAGGAGTGCGTCGCCGAACTGTTCGCCCCCGGCGGTTTCTGGGGCTCCCAACCGTGGCGGGGGCCCGGGGAGATCACGAACTGACCGCGTCAGCCTCCTGGGCGGCCAGAACGGCCTGGGCGGCGGCGAAACGGGCGATGGGCACCCGGTAGGGGGAGCAGGAGACGTAGTCCAGCCCGATCCGGTTGAACAGGTCGATCGAGGCCGGGTCCCCACCGTGCTCACCGCACACCCCCAGCTTCAGCCCCGCCTTGGCGGCCCTGCCCTTGGTGGCACCGATGCGCACGAGCTCGCCCACGCCGTCGGCGTCGATCGTGGCGAACGGGTTCTCCGGCACGATCCCGCCTTCCTCGTAGGCCGCCAGGAAGGAGCCCTCGGCGTCATCACGGGAGATGCCGATCCCGGTCTGGGTCAGGTCGTTGGTGCCGAAGGAGAAGAAGTCGGCGTGCTCGGCGATCTCATCGGCGGTCACCGCCGCCCGCGGCAGTTCGATCATGGTGCCCACGCTGATGTCCAAGTCCGCCCCGGCGGCGGAGAGTTCCTCCGCCACCGTCTCGGTGACGATCGCGCGCATCCGGCGCAACTCCTCGGCGAAGGCCACCAGCGGCACCATGATCTCCACCACCGGCTCCCCGCCGCCCGCCCGCACGGCCAGGGCGGCACGCACGATGGCGCGCACCTGCATCCGGGCGATCTCGGGGTACAGCAGTGCCAGGCGCACCCCGCGGGTGCCCAGCATCGGGTTCATCTCCGTGAGCGAGCGCACCTGCCCCAGCAGCCGTCTGGCCCGGGCCAGCTCGGCGGCGTTGCCATCGCCGCTCAGTTCCAGACGCTGGACGGTCAGGGCCTGGGTGACCAGATCCGGCAGGAACTCGTGCAGCGGCGGGTCCAGCAACCGGATCGTGACCGGCAGGTGGGACATCGCCGAGAGGATCTCGGTGAAGTCGTCCTGCTGCATCGGCAGCAACGCCTCCAGCGCCTGCGCACGCTCGGAATCATCGGCGGCCAGGATCATCGCCCGCACCGCGGGCAGGCGGTCCTCAGCCATGAACATGTGCTCGGTGCGGCACAACCCGATGCCCTCGGCGCCGAACTCCCGGGCCTTGGTCGCGTCGGCACCGGTGTCGGCGTTGGCGCGCACCCCCAACGTCCGGATCTCATCGGCCCAGCCCACGATCGTTGCGAAGTCCTCACCCAACTGCGGTGGCACCAGGTCCAGCGCCCCGGCGAAGACCTCACCGGTGGACCCGTCCAGGGTGATCAGATCACCTTCGTGCAGCACCACGTCCCCCACGGCCAGGGTGCCGGCGTCGGTGTCGATGCGGATCTGCCCGGCCCCGGCCACGCACGGTTTACCCATCCCACGGGCCACCACCGCCGCGTGGGAAGTCATCCCCCCGTGCGCGGTGAGCACACCTTGTGCGGCCAGGGTGCCGGCGATGTCGTCGGGGGTGGTCTCCCAGCGCACCAGCACCACCGGGGTGCCGGCCTTGCCGCGCTGCTCGGCCACATCGGAGTCGAACACGATCTGGCCCACGGCCGCCCCGGGGGAGGCGTTCAGCCCGCGGGTGAGCACCTCGCGGTGGGCGCCGGGGTCGATCGCCGGGTGCAGCAGCTGGTCCAGGTGGGCCGGTTCGATGCGGCGCAGCGCCTCGGCGCGGTCGATCACGCCGTCGGCCTCCAGGTCCCGGACCACTTTGAGCGCCGCTGCCGCGGTGCGCTTACCGCTGCGGGTCTGCAGCAGGTACAAGGATCCTTCCTCCACGGTGAACTCGATGTCCTGCATGTCGCCGTAGTGGACCTCCAGGCGGTTCATCGTCTCCACCAACTGGGCGAACGCCTCGGGCAGCACCTCCTCCATCTGCGCCAGCGGGAGCGGTGTACGGATCCCGGCGACCACGTCCTCCCCCTGGGCGTTCAGCAGGAACTCCCCGTAGAGCTCCTTGGCGCCGGTGGAGGGGTTGCGGGTGAAGCACACCCCGGTGGCGGAGGTGTCGCCGCGGTTGCCGAACACCATCTGCATCACGTTCACGGCGGTGCCCAGGTCGTCGGGGATCCGGTGCGCCTTGCGGTACACCCCGGCGCGCGGGTTCTGCCAGGAGGCGAACACCGCCTCGATTGCCCGTTCGAGCTGGGTGTGCGGGTCGGTGGGTAGGTCGGTGCCGATGTACTCGGCCGAGACCCCCTTGAACGTCTGCACCAACTCGCGCAGGTCCGCGGCGGTCAGATCGGTGTCGTTGTGCACGCCCCGGTCGCGCTTCATCGCGCTGAGGGCGTCCTCGTAGGCATGGGCCGGCACCCCCTCGACCACCTCGCCGTACATCTGCAGGAACCGGCGGTAGGAGTCCCAGGCGAACCGCGGGTCATCGGCCTCGGCGCCCAGGGCTTCCACCGTGTCATCGGAGATCCCCAGATTCAGGATGGTGTCCATCATCCCCGGCATCGACACCACCGCCCCGGAACGCACCGACACCAGCAACGGGCGCTCCGACCCGCCCAGGGTGCGGCCGGTGCGTTCCTCCAGGTCCGCCAGCGAGGTGCGGATCTGCTCGGCCAGGCCATCGGGCCACCGTCCGCCGGCGCGGGTGGCGGCCACGCAGGCGGTGGTGGTGACGGTGAACCCGTCCGGCACCGGGATGCCCAGGTTGAGCATCTCCGAGGCGTTGGCGCCCTTGCCGCCGAGCAACTCCTTCAGGTGCGCCCCGCCCTCGGCGAGGTCGTAGACGTAGCGGGTTGCGTCGTCGTCGGCGCTGCCCTGACCGGACTCGCCCGCCCGGGAGGCGGCTTTGATCCCGGTTGCGCCCGGCTGGTTCTGGTTGGTCATCTGTTCCTCCTGCTCAACTGCCCGTCAGGGCCCGACGCCGGTTCTCCACGAGTTCGATCACCCGCACCGCGGCTTCTTCCAGCGCCAACTCGGTGGTGTCCACCACCGGGCAGCCCAGGCGCCGCTGGATCGCCTTGGCGTGGTCGAGTTCGTCGTAGATCGCCACCAGATCCGAGTACCCCTCGTTCACCCCGGAGGCGCCCATCGTGCGCAGCCGGCGCTGGCGGATGTGCAGCAGTCGTTCGGGGTCGATGCTCAGCCCCACCACGTGCCAGGGCGTCACCGTGAACAACTCCTGCGGCGGTGGCACCCCGGCCACCAGCGGGATGTTCGCGGTCTTGTAGCCCAGGTAACCCAGGTACATCGACAGCGGGGTCTTGCCGGTGCGCGAGACGCCCACGAGCACGATGTCGGCCTCGGTCAGGGACTCGGGGCGCTGGCCGTCGTCCAGGGCGATCGCGAACTCCATCGCCTGGATCTTCTTGAAGTAGTCGGCGTCTATGCCCACCGGGCGGATCTTGCGCCGGGGTGCGGTCCCGGTGACCCGCTCCATCGCCTGCATCGCCGGCAGCAGCAGGTCCACGTGGGAGATCCGGTGCTCATCGCACAGGTCATCCAGCAGACTGCGCAGCCCGTCGTCGACGAGGGTGGAGAAGACCACCACGTCCTCCTCCGAACCGGTGATGTCGCGGAACGCTGCCCGCAGCACCGCGGAGGTGCGGATGCGCGGGTGGCGCACGATCCGGGTGTCGAAGTCCTCGTACTGCACACGCGTGGCCCGGGCCACACGCGCGGCGGTGTCCCCGGTCGAATCGGCCATCACGTGGATCGCGATCGGCACCTC
The DNA here is from genome assembly GCF_049724975.1 of Pseudactinotalea sp. Z1732. Classification (NCBI taxonomy): domain Bacteria; kingdom Bacillati; phylum Actinomycetota; class Actinomycetes; order Micrococcales; family Cellulomonadaceae; genus Pseudactinotalea; species Pseudactinotalea sp. Z1732. Next base: position 71,552 of record NZ_JBMPQC010000007.1, read on the forward strand.
GCTGACCATGGGCCTCACAGTACGGCCAGAACCTCACCCGGGCGGGGCCTATCGCGGAGTGGAACGGTTCAACGGATGGTCTGTCCTGCCCGCGCGGCCTCGTTGCTGCGATACCGGTACCACTGCGGTGCCGGGGGTACCAGGAAAAGAACGACGACGAGGGCCGGGATGAGCACGGCCAGCGCGCCCTCCATGGTGGGCACCTCCACCACGGCCGGCAGGGCGCCCAGCGCGGCCAGGCCGATCAGGATCATCAGCACCCAGCGGGCCCCGTTGGAGCCGCGGAAGGCGCCGACGGTCAACGCGCCGAAGACCAGGCCCATCGCGATGGCGAAGGCGCCGATGAGGCTGATCAGGATCGAGAAGCCGGCGTGGAACTCCGGGATCATGAACGGCAGCGAGACCAGCAGGTCCGCGGCCCGGTCCCGGACCACCAGCACCCCGATCCCCGCGACCAGGGAGGCGGCGCAGGCCAGCCACACCAGGATCGAGCCCAGCAGCACGGTGACCGGGCGGCGCGGCGGTGGGCCCGGGGGATGGTCAGCGGTGGTGGGCATGCCCTCATGGCCGGGCGGGGCGTAGGGGTACTGAGCTGGTGCCGGTTGCGTGCCGGGCTGGGCATAGCCCGGTTGGCCGTAGGCGGGGTGGGTGCCCGGCTGACTGTGTGGGGACTGGCCGTAGGCGGGGTGAGCACCGGGCGGCCGGCTCTGTGCGGCGTCGCCGTAACCGCCCCGGTGGCCGGGGTGCCCGTAACCCGGTGCCGCTGCGTCGGGTTGGGCGGACGGGTTCTGGGCGGGCCCGCCGGTCCACTGCCCGCCGTCGTGCTGCTGCGGGTAAGGATTCGTCACGGTCCCCTCCACGCCGTCGTCCTCTCGGCCGCACCCGGTCAGGAGTGCTCCTGCGCCAGCCTAATCTCGGCGGGGTCGGTTCCGGGCTCATTCGGCAGCGCGGCAGGCAACTTTCAATGCCCGAGGGCTACCTGCCCGGGGACGCTGGATGGCCCGGTCGTGCTGGGCGACCCGGGGGCGCCGGCCCGGGCCGGCGCCCCGGACGGCGCTGGGTCTCGATCAGGTGGCGGCGCCATCGCCGCCGGGACGTCTGGTGTCGGTACCAGGCCGAGGCCGGCGGGAGTAGGAACAGCAGGATCACCACCGCTGGACCGAAGCCCAGGAGCACGCTCACCGGGTGCGGGTGGACGGTCCCGGCCAGCACAGTCGGCAGCGACCAGAAGCCGAGCAGACCCACCAGCACCCACCGGCACGCGTTCGACCCCTGGTAGGCGGCCACCGCCAGCAGTCCGAGGGTCAGCACCACCGCCATGGCGGCCAGGTACAGCGTGAGTTCCACGATCCTGATTCCGGTGCCGTGCGGGGGATGGCCGAAGAGGAACCGCGGCAGCAGTTCACGGACGAGCAGATCGTCGGTGGCCAGGGCCAGCACGCCCACACCGAGCCCCAGGGCTCCGGCCACCCACATCAACGCAGCGGCGATGGTCACGGTGAGCGGTCGCCGTGGTGGCGGCGCCGCGCCCCCGGGCCGTACCCCGCCCGGTGCTGCCGACCGGGGTCCGGACGGTGGACCCGGTGGTGCCGGCCGGGGCGGGCCGGCCGGTGGACCCGGCCCGGGCGGCCGTGACGGAGGACCTGCGCCGGGCGGCCCCGCCGGGTGGTGCCCACCGGGCGGCCCAGGTGGATGGTGCGGATTCGTCATCGGCTGCTCCCGCCGTCGTCCTCCGGGAGCGCGCGTGCCGCACCGGAGGGAGGGACCTGACAGAGCCCGACGGTACGAACCGGACCGGCGACGCCGCACGTGCCTCACCCGGCCGTGTGGACAACGAAGAGCGGGCCCACCCGTTGTGGATGGACCCAGCCGGTGGGGGCGATCAGTCACTGTCCGGTGCCGTCGGTGCAGCCGGCGCCGGAGGTGCGGGTCAGCGCCGGAAGGGGGCCGACGACGGCGGCTCGGTGCCGTAGCTCGCCGCGGGTCTGTGCGGCCCACCGCTTGGTCCACCGGGGCCGCCACCGGAGGCGCCACCGTATCGATCGCCGGTCTGCCGGTGTTGACGCTGGACGTACCACTGCCGGGAGGAGGTGACGTGGAACAGGATCACGGCGACACCGGTCCAGGAGGCGGCGATGAGGGAGAGCAGTTCACCGGCCAGCAGCAGGATCGAGATCGCCAGCACGAAGACGATGCCCATCACCGTCAACCCCCAGACCGCTGCCCGGGAGCCCCGGAAGGCGAGCACCGCCAGCAGGAACACCACCGCGCCCCAGACCAGCGAGACCACCCCCGCCGCCGTCATGATCGGCGACAGGTAGGGCAGCGCCTCGCGCAGCAGAGCCAGGAAATCGGCCGCCTGCGAGGGGTGCACCCCCACATCGACCAGCCCCTGCTCACCACCGGCGATCAGGTCCGCGATCATCGCCAGCAGGGAATCCCGTGCCATCAGCAGCACCGCCCCACCCACGATCGGTAACAGCGTGCCGAACCAGGTCATGAGCGAGGCGGCCGCGACCGTGCCGGGTCGGTGGGCCTGCTCGGCCGCGTTGCCGGGTTGTCCTTCGGTGATCGAGCCCATCCAGGAAGTCAGCGGGTGTAGTTGCCGGGGTTGAACTGGGTGGTCTTGCGGGCGTTGTACCAGTCCCGCGACTTCGGGGCCAGGAACAGCCCCACCGACAGGCCCACCCAGATGATGGAGATGAGAGCGAGCGCGTTGCCGTCGAAGAGGTTGAACAGGCTGCCGGCGATGGCCAGGGCACCGAACACCACCAGCACCCAGCGGGCCCAGTTGGCACCACGGAAGGCGAAGATCGCCATCACCAGCACCAGCACACCCCAGATGGCGGCGACCACCCCGAAGATGGCGATGAACTGCAGCACCACGCCCTCGTCGGCGCTCAGCCCGAGATCGGCGGGGTCGAGAGCCTGGGCGAACATCAGCAGCAGCCCGAGGATGATCATGACCGCGGAGCCGATCCAGGCCAGCACCGCCCCGCCGGTGACCGTCCCGGGCCGGAAACTGCGGGAGCCTGCGGCCGAGCCAGCGGGACTGGAGCCGTAGGGGGCGTTCTGGGCGTACTGGGCAGGCTGGCCGTACTGGGCGCCCTGGCCCGCCTGCTGCGTGTACTGGCCCGGCTGCGACGGCTGCCCCGGCTGCGGCGGCTGACCGGGTTGGGTGGGCTGGCCGTACTGCCCGGGCTGAGCCTGCGGCTGCTGGCCGTACTGATCAGGTTGCGGCGTACCGGATGGCGTGGTCATGGTGTCCTCCCTCGTCCGTGCGTCCATCATGACGCATCCGGGGCCAATCGTGTCGGATGAGTTCAGCGATATCGATGGGCACATCTGCCCGGCGCAACACCGATCGGGCGCCCGTTCCGCGCTCACGCGCCCACCCGCCCGGGCGTAGGGTCGGCACTGTGACAGTCACCGAGGATCTGCTGGCGCAGGTGCGCGACGTCGCCGCCCCGGCCGCCTGGAGCACCGATCAGGCCACCCGGACCGCGATGGCCCATGACGCTTCGCACTACCTGCTCACCCCGCGTGCCGTGCACACCCCTCGCACGCTGGGCGAACTCACCGCCGTTCTGGCCCGCGCGAGCACCGCCGGGGTGCCGGTGACCTTCCGCGCGGGCGGCACCAGTCTGTCCGGGCAGGGCGTGGGCGATGGGGTGCTCATCGACGTGCGGCGCCACTTCGCCGGGTTCGACGTGCTCGACGACGGCGCCCGGGTGCGCTGCGAACCGGGGGTGCTGCTGCGCAAGGTCAACGCCGCGCTCATGCCGTACGGGCGCCGGCTGGGACCGGACCCGGCCAGTGAGATCGCCTGCACCATCGGCGGGGTGGTGGCCAACAACTCCTCCGGGATGACCAGCGGCTCGGCCGCCACGGCCTATCACACGATGGAATCCGCGGTGTTCGTACTGCCCTCGGGTACGGCGATCGACACCGCCGCCGGTGACGCCGACGCCCGCCTGCGTGAGCAGGAACCAGCCCTGCACGCCGAACTTGTGCGGATCCGGGACACGATCCGCACCACACCGGCGCTGCGCCGCATCGTTGAGCACCAGTTCTCGATGAAGAACACCATGGGTTACGGGCTGAACGCCTTTCTGGACCACCACGAGCCTGCCCAGATCCTGGCGCACCTGATCGTCGGGTCCGAGGGCACCCTGGCCTACCTGGCCTCGGTGGTGCTGACCACCGTGCCCGCCCACCCGCACGTGGCGACCTCGCTGCTGGTGTTCGACGACGTCAACCGAGCCACGGACGCGTTGCCGGCGATCCTGGGCGCCGGCGCCCGGGCGGCCGAACTCATGGACGCCCGCGCCCTGCGGGTGGCCCAGCGACTGCCGGCGGCACCGGAGTCGATGCGCGGAATCGACGTGCAGGCCCACACCGCCCTGCTGGTGGAGCTGCAGGCCGAGCAGGAGGCCGAACTGACCGAGCAGAGTCGGGACCTGCTCGCGGCGCTGGCCGATGCCCGGCTGTCGATGCCGGCCGAACTCAGCCAGGACGGCGCCGCCCGTGCGGCCATGTGGACGGTGCGCAAGGGGCTCTACCCCGCAGTGGCCGGGGCGCGCCCGGCCGGCACCACCAACCTGCTGGAGGACGTCGCCGTCCCCCCCGAGCACCTGCGGACCACCGTGCGCAACCTGGCGGAGTTGTTCGTGCGGCACGGGTATGACGACGCGGTCATCTTCGGCCACGCCCGCGATGCGAACCTGCACTTCATGATCAATCCGCGGCTGGACGATCCGGCGCAGGTGGACACCTACGCCGCTTTCACCGAGGACATGGTCGAGGTGATCCTGGGCGCCGGCGGCACGCTGAAGGCCGAGCACGGCACCGGGCGGATCATGTCCGCCTACGTCGAGCGTCAGTTCGGCCCGGAGTTGTACGCCCTGATGCGCCGGATCAAGGCGGCCTGCGACCCCGCCGGCATCCTCGCCCCCGGGGTGGTGCTGAACGAGGACCCGCTGGCCCACCTCAAGCACCTGAAGACGATGCCCACCGCCCACCCGCTCGTGGACGCGTGCGTGGAGTGCGGGTTCTGTGAGCCGGTGTGCCCCTCCCGGGACGTGACCACCACCCCGCGCCAGCGCATTGTGCTGATGCGGGAGATGGCGGTGGCCGACCCCCAGCGCCGGGAGGAGTTGGCCAAGGCGTTCGAGTACCAGGCGGTGCAGACCTGCGCCGGGGACTCCATGTGCGTGACGGTGTGCCCGGTGGGCATCGACACCGGCGCGGTGATGAAGGGCATGCGTGCCGAGGCCGCACCCCCGGTGGCGCAACGGGCCGGGCGGACGGCCGCGATGCACTGGGCGGGCACGACGACGGCGGTGCGGGCCGGCCTGGGGGTCGCCGCGGTCCTTCCCGGCGGGGTGCTCGCGGCGGGCAGCCGGGCGGTGCGCACCGCGGCGCCCCATGACCTGGTGCCCGAGGTGGGCAAGGACCTGCCCGGGCCCGGCACGAAACGCTCGGCGCTGCGCCCCGGCGCGGTGACCACACGTACCCCCGCGGCTGGTGCCACGGCTGACCAGGGGGCTGTCGGCGTCGTCCTCTTCCCCTCCTGTACCGGGGCGATGTTCGGCTCGGACTCACCCGGGGCCGCCCAGGCCTTCCTGGACCTGTGCGCCCGGGCCGGGGTGCACGTGCGGATCCCGGAGCAGATCGACTCCCTGTGCTGCGCCGTGCCATGGACCTCCAAGGGCCTGACCGGTGGCGCCCGGACCATGGCCGAGCAGGTGCGCCAGGTGCTCACCGAGGCGAGTGAGGGGGGCCGGTTGCCGGTGGTGACCGACGCGGCCTCGTGCACCCTGGGCCTGGTGGAGTCGGACCCTGGCCTGCAGGTGATGGATGCCCTGGCATTCGTACGCGCCCACGTGCTGCCGAGGGTGCCGGTGGACCCCGACCGGCGCCTGGCCTCGGTGGCGGTGCACCCCACGTGTGCCACCACCCACCTGGACGTCACCGATGACCTGCTCGCCCTGGCCCGCTCGGTGGCGCGGCAGGTGACCGTTCCGGTGAGCTGGGGGTGCTGCGGGTTCGCCGGTGACCGGGGCATGCTGCACCCCGAACTGACCGCCGGCGCCACCGCACCCCAGGTGGCCGAACTGGCCGCGGTCGAGGCCCGGCACGGTGCGTTCGATGCCTACATCTCCGCCAACCGCACCTGTGAGATGGGGATGAGCCGGGCCACCGGGCGCACCTATGAGCATGTGCTGGAGGTGTTGGCGCGTCTGGCGCGTTGAGCCCACCCGCAGGGTCCGCAGCGGCGCCAACGGCCGTCACCCTCGGCGGACCGATGGCGGTAGTGTGCCGACAGGCCCGCCACGCCGGACCGGAGAAGGTGACTTCCATGACCATGATCGTGTTGTTGGTGCAGTTGTTGCTCGCGCTGGGCGTGCTGGCCGTGGTGACCTTCTTCGTGGCGCTCGCAGTTCGGCGTCGCGCCAAGCAGCGACAACTGAACCAGGACATCTACCGCGCGGCCTACTCCCATGTCCAGCAGCCGCAGCACGGCGGCCAGGGGCCGGGACCGCAATCGCCCGGTTCCCAGACGCCGCCACCCCCGCGCTGACCACTGACCATGACCACCCGGGGAAAGGTCGCTCCGGCGGACCGGCGCCACGCCTACCTGCCCACCACGATGGGGACCCTCCTGGCCGTCCGATCGGGCACAGCACTGTCTGGCCTGTACTTCCCGGACCGCACCTACCCACCGAAACCCGGCACGCTCGGGGAACTGGTACACCCCAGCGGTGACCGGTTGCGCCGCCGCGACGATGAACTCCTCTTCACCGTCGGGGAGCAGGTGCGCGAGTACTTCGCCGGGGAGCGGCAAGCGTTCGACCTTCCGCTGCGTACCGCAGGCGAGGAGTTCAACGAGACGGTATGGGCGATGCTGCGGCAGATCCCCTACGGGCACGTGACCACCTACGGCGCGCTGGCGCAGCAAGCGGGGTCGGCGACGTTGGCCCAACGGGTGGGCCAGGCCGTGGGGCGCAACCCGATCAGCATCGTGATCCCCTGCCACCGCGTGCTCGGCGTCGATGGGTCCTTGACCGGGTACGCCGGCGGACTGGACCGTAAGCGGGCCTTGCTGGACCTCGAGGAACCTGCCGAGGCCCGAGCGGCGAGGCTGTTCTGATCGCGCGCAGACGATGATGACTGAACGCTTCCTGCCCGCACGCGGCCCGTGGGATACCCGCGCGACCCTGACCACACTGGGTCATCACAGCATCCCTGGTGCACACCGCACCGACACCGTGAGCGGGACCCACACCCGGGTGCTCAGGATCGGTGGGCATCTTCACATCGTCGACCTGCGGCTCACCCCCGCCGGCGTGTACTGGCGCGTGCGCGGCCACGACCGGGCCGCCGGAGCGCCCGATGCGAGGACCATGGAGCCACTGCTGCGCTGGTGGTTCGACCTGGACGCCGAGATCGGGGCCATCGACGCCCACCTGCGCGGTGATCCACTCCTAGCGGGGCAGGTCGCGGACCGTCCCGGGATCCGGATCACTCGTCATGCTGACGCGGCAGCCGGGGTCCTCACCACGATCCTCGGTCAGCAGGTGTCCCTGGCGGCCGGCCGCACCTTCGCCGGCAGGCTGGTCGCTGCCTACGGCGAGGAGACCGCGGCCCGCCTCCGGGCCTTCCCGGTGCCCGCTCGGATCGCTGCGGCGGACGAGGAGGACCTGCGGGCAGCGATCGGCCTGACCGGGGCCCGCGCCCGCACGCTCAGGGCAACGGCCGCGCTGCTGGCCGAGCACCCCGGCCATCCCGACGCGCCGCACCTGCTCGAGGGGGACGTGCTCGCCCGACTCGCCGACCTTCCCGGAGTCGGTCCCTGGACCCTCTCCATCATTGCGCTACGCGGTAGCGGCGACGGTGATGCGCTGCCGGCCTCCGATCTGGTGCTGCGCCGCGGCATGGGCGGTCTGACGGCGCGTGCGGTCAGGACTGCGGCCGAGGCGTGGCGGCCGCACCGTGGTTACGCCGTCGTGCGGCTGTGGGTGGAAGCCGGCTCACCGACTAGCGGGTGATGTCACCGAGGTGGTGGATGACGTCATGCAGGTGGTACTGGGCGAGAGTGACAGCGGTGAACTGCGCGCCGTCGGAGCGGCGGCCGGTGCGCTGCCACTGGTCCCGGGACAAGCGCTGGTACCGCTCGGCGACGGGCTCGGCGCGCTCGCGCAACTCGGCTAGGACCTGATCGGCATCCTCCTGAGCGTAGTTGCCCTTGATCGCGGCGGCGTCCTGGTCCCAGTTGGGGAAGGTGGGGTCCTCCTCGGTCTGCATCAGCCCCAGTCGCTCGGCGAACACCCCGTGCACATCGCGCACGTGCGCTGCGTACTCCAGCGGTGACCACGTCTGAGCGTTCGGGCGCCGGGTCCACCAGTGGGCGTCGGTGCGCGCCCGCACGTCCTGCCATTGCCTGGCGTTGTCCCGCAGCATCTGGGGGATCAATTCCGGCACCACGGTGCCCGCCTCGAGCCCGCACTCATCGCAGGGTTCGCGCAGGACCCAGGTCCAGTCCTTGGCATCGGGTTCGATGCTCATCGGTTCCTCACCTTCGCCAGTGCCGCTTGCGGGTCTGGATCGAGTCTGCCAGCCATCGGGTGGGCCCGGTAGCCGGGGTTTAGAAGAGGGTGGCCGGAACGAGTGGCGGCGGATCCTTGGGGCGACCGGGAGCCGCCCCGCGGTGGCCGGTGCGAGCGGGCTCGCGTGCGGTGTCGGTGGCACCGCCGCACCGGCGGCACACCCGCTGCCGCTTGGCCCGCCGGGCTGCGTCCTTCAGCGCCCGATGGTAGGTGGGGCCGGGTTGCATGGGCTCGCCGTCGCGGGTCCAGATGATCAGGTTCGCGATGCAGAACTGCGGGCAGCACCGGCTGCAACTGACCGGGCGCGCCGGCTTGCGGAACCGTCGGTGCTCGTGCCCGCCGGGACAGTGGCCCTCCCACGGCGCCGGCGGCAGCGGGGCTTCAGCGGGCAGGGTCCGTTCCGGGCGGGCGCCGATCCGGCCGGCGACCTGGCGCCACTGGGTGCCGTGCCCGGCATCGGGGCCGGCCAGGGCGTGGGCGATCTCGTGCAGCACGGTGTCCCGCACCAGATCGTCGTGGTGCAGTTCGGTCAGGTGACGACTCAGGGAGATGGTGCGGGTGTGGAACCGGCACAGGCCCGCGCGGCGTTTCGCGCGGTCGAAGGCGAAGGTCCAGTCCCTCAGGCCGTGTTCGGCCATCAGGTCACGGGCCATCGACTCGGCTTGCTCCAGATTCACCACATCACCCCAACTGCACCGGTTGGTGCCGACTCTAATCGCTGCCACCGACACCCTCCGGCACCGCTGGTCCGGCCTCAGGCCGAGCCGACCTCGGCGAGGGCCTTGCGGATGCGCTTGGCCGAGACCGGGACCGCGGTGCCCAATTGCTGCGCGAAGAAGCTGACCCGCAACTCCTCCAGCATCCACCGCACCTGCGCCAACTGCTCGGCGTGGGTCGGGTCGGTGGTGGCCCGCTCCGCGGCCCACCAGGCATCGTGCAGGTCCCGGATCTGCCAGGCCAGATCCGCGTCCCGGTTCGGGTTCTCCGCGGCCTTGGCCAGCCGCATCGTGGCCGCCTGCAGGTACCGGGGCAGATGCGTCAGCTGCTCCGGTGGGGTGGTGGTGAGGAACCGGTCATGAATCAACGCGGCGTGCTGGTCGCGCACATCGGTGAGCACATCGAGCAGTGCGATGGAGGTGGTGGCCTTGATCTGGGCCTGCAACTCCCGGGAGGCATCCAGGATCTGCACCGTCAGGGCCGCCAACCGGTAGATCTCATCCTCCAGCCGCGCCCGCACATCGGCCTGGACCTGCGCGAACGCCTCCGCGGTGCGCACCTGCGCCAGGTCCCTGCTCGCGGTGAGGGAGGCCACCGCGGCCCGGTGCAAACCGGTGACCAGGGCGGCGGTGTCCCGGTACGGGCTGGCCGCCAGGGACAGCGCCTCCCGTCCGCCCCACCGGCTGGAGACCCGCCCGGTGGGCAGAGCGGTGGTGTCGGCCAGCAGCCGCCGCACACCGGCGCGGTGGGCGCCGGTTTGGGCCGCGGCATCCTGCAGCACCCGTAGCGACACCCGGCCGGTGACCTCGCCCTCCACCACCAACGCCGGGTAGCCGCGGATCTCCAACCCGCCGGCGCCGGTGGCGGTGACCACGTCCGGGATCCGGTCCATCGCCGGCCATCCGGTCAGGTTCTTCTCCTCAGCCAGCCCGGCGCGCACGCCGCCCTGCGGGAAGGCCGCACGGTCGCCGTCGCCGTCGCCGTCGCCGTCTTCCGCCGACCCGGCACCGGCTGATGCCGCGCCGGCACCGGCCGCTCCAGCGCCCGCCGATGCCCCGCCTGCGGTTCCGGGCCCGGCAGCCGCAGCCCCGGCGCGTTTCCGGGCCGCCAGCAGCGCCGCCTTCACCGCCGTGCGCACCGCGTCGCCGGACTGCCGGGACAACTCCCGCTGCAACGCCTCCAGATGCTGACCGGTGCCCAGCACCGCCCCGCGCTCGGCGTGCACCTGGAAGGTGATGCGCAGGTGCGGGGGCAGTTTCTCCGGATCGCGGTCCCCGGCGCTGATCTCCAACTCCGGGCGCACCTGCCGGGCGGCGGTCGCGAAGGCCTCGGCGTAGGAGACCGCTCCCTCCCCGGCCGGGGCCATCTGCTCCCACGGCGGCAACAGCTCGGCGATCGCGCGTGCGGTGTCCGGCGCCGGCACCAGATGCTTGCGGATCGGCTTGGGCAGGGCCTTGATGCTGGCCACCGTCAGTTCCTGCAGGAGTCCGGGCACCAGCCAGTCGAATCCCTCCGGACGCACCCGGCCCAGCACCGCGATCGGGATGTGCACGGTGACCCCGTCGGCCTCGGTGCCCGGTTCGAACTGGTAGGACAGCGGCAACGTCAGGTCCCCCTGCTGCCACACCTGCGGGTACCGGCCGGGATCGAGTTCCTGCACCTGCGGCACCAGAAGGTCCACGCTCAGATTCAGCAGGTCCGGGTGCTCCCGGCGGGCCTGCTTCCACCAGGTGTCGAAGTGCGCGGCGGTGACCACGTGCTCGGGGATGCGTTCGTCGTAGAAGTCGAACAGGCCGTCCTCATCCAGCATCAGGTCCCGTCGGCGCTCGCGGGCCTGGAGTTCCTCGGCCTCGGCGATCACGCCGGCGTTGTGCTCGACGAAGGCGTGGTGGGTGCGCCACTCACCGTCCACCAGGGCGTGCCGGATGAACATCTCCCGCGCCGCCGGGGCATCGACCCGGGCGTAGGGGACGGGCCGGTCGGCCACCAGGGTGAGCCCGTAGAGCATCACCTTCTCCTTGACCATGCCCGCACCCTGCCGGGTGGACCAGTACGGCTCGGAGTAACTTCGTTTGATCAGGTGGGCCGCCAGCGGCTCGACCCACTCGGGGCGGATCCGGGCCGCGGTGCGGGCGAACAGCCGCGAGGTCTCCACCAGTTCGGCCGCCATCACCCAGTCCGGGCGCTTCTTCGCCAGGTGGGAGCCGGGGAAGATCACGAACCGCGCCCCGCGGGCGCCGAGATAGTCCCGTTTGCGCTCATCCCAGGAACCGATCTGGGTCAACAGCCCAGTCAGCATCGCCTGGTGCACCGCGTCGGCGTCGATGTCCCCGGGTGCCTTCAGACGACCCAGATGGATGCCCAGCGGCTTGATCATCTGCCGCAGTTGGGTGTGCACGTCCTGCCATTCCCGGATCCGCAGGAAGTGCAGGTACTCCGCCCGGCACATCCGCCGGAACGCCGAGGACGACAGCTCGGTCCGCTTGGTGCGCAGGTAGTCCCATAGCCGCAGGATGGACAGGAAGTCGGATGTCTCGTCGGCGAACCGGCGGTGCTTGGCGTCGGCCTGCTGCTGGGCATCCGGCGGGCGCTCGCGCACGTCCTGGATGGACAGGGCCGCCACGATCACCAGTACCTCGGCGGCTACCCCGAGCCGGTCGGCCTCCAGGAGCATCCGGCCCAGGCGCGGGTCGATCGGCAGGTGCGCCAGGGATCGGCCCACCTTGGTCAGGCGCAGCCCGGGAGTGGCCGACGACGGCGCATCCCGCCGGGCTGTCTTCGCGGCGGTGGGGTGCAACTCACCCGGGCGAGCGGCGTCCGCGGGACCCGGACGGGCGGGCCGGGCACCGTCGTCGTCGGTGATCGCACCCAGTTCGGTGAGGAGGGCTACCCCATCCCGGACGGAGCGGGTGTCGGGCGGGTCGACGAAGCCGAACTTGGCGACTTCTCCCAGACCCAGGGCGGTCATCTGCAGGATCACCGAGGCCAGGGAGGTGCGCAGGATCTCCGGTTCGGTGAACTCCGGGCGGGATTCGTAGTCGGCCTTGGAGTACAGCCGGATGCAGATGCCGTCGGCCACCCGTCCGCAGCGGCCGGCGCGCTGGCCGGCGCTGGCCTGGGAGACCGGTTCGATCGGTAGGCGCTGGACCTTGGTGCCCTTGGAGTAGCGGGAGATGCGGGCGGTGCCCGGGTCGATCACGTACCGGATGCCCGGCACGGTCAGCGACGTCTCGGCGATGTTGGTGGCCAGCACGATGCGCCGGTTGGAGTGCGCGGCGAAGACCCGGTGCTGGTCTGCCGCGGAGAGGCGCGCGTACAGCGGCAGGATCTCCACCTCGGGACCCGGGCGGCCGGACAGGTGATTGGTGAGGGCCTCGGCGCCGTCGCGGATCTCGCGCTCCCCGGAGCAGAACACCAGGATGTCGCCGGGGCCCTCGGCCATCAGTTCATCGGCGGCCAGGCAGATGGCGGTGGCCTGGTCCAGGGGTTCGCGCTCGCCTGAGTTTGCGCGGGAGCGTGTGGGACCGGCGCTTCCGCGGGAGCGCGCGGGGTCGCCTGCGTTACTCCCAGCGCCGGTGCCGCCTGCGCGGCCGGGTGCTTCGTCGTCGTCCTCGGTTGTCTCCGTGTCCGGCACCAGGGGGCGGTAGCGCACCTCGACGGGGTAGGTGCGCCCGGACACCTCGATCACCGGGGCAGGGGTGCCGGGGGAGCCGAAGTGCTCGGCGAAGCGCTCCGAGTCGATGGTGGCCGAGGTGATGATCACCTTCAGGTCCGGGCGCTTGGGCAGGAGCTGGTGCAGGTAGCCGAGCAGGAAGTCGATGTTGAGGGACCGTTCGTGGGCCTCGTCCACGATGATGGTGTCGTAACGGCGCAGCATCGGGTCGCGCTGGACCTCGGCGAGCAGGATGCCGTCGGTCATCACCTTGATCAGCGTGGTCTCGGAGACCTGGTCGGTGAAGCGCACCTGGTAGCCCACGGCCTGGCCGACTTCCGTGCCCAGTTCCTCGGCGATGCGTTCGGCCACGGTGCGCGCGGCGATCCGGCGGGGTTGGGTGTGCCCGATCGTGCCCTCGATACCGCGGCCCAGGTCCAGGCAGATCTTCGGCAACTGGGTGGTCTTGCCCGACCCGGTCTCCCCGGACAGGATCACCACCTGGTTCTTCTCGATGGCCTCGGCGATCTCCTCCCGGCGGGCGGAGACCGGCAACTGCTCCGGATAGGCCACCTTCGGGACGGCGTCCCTGCGCCGCTGGAGCAACTGGGGATCGGGCTTTCGGTAGCCCTCGCGACGGCGCTGGGGTCGACGACGTCGTGACCCGCGCTCGGGCCGCCGCTGGTTGTGCTTCGTCTCGGTCACCGCGCGCCATTGTCTCAGGCGCGCGGGCGGCGGTGAACTCAATAGTGGGCTCGAGCCGGCGTGGCCATGGCCTCAGGGCAGTATGCGCGGAGCGTGCTCATACTCCGAACGCGGGGGTGGGGCGGAGCCGTAACCGTCGCGGTAGACGGTCCGGACGGCGAAGGCCACCAGGGACAGGATCAAGGCGAGTACGACGATGAGAGTAAACATGGCAGTTATCGTGCGCCCATTGCGTCTCTGCCACCAGTGGCAGATATGCCAAGATCCGTTTAGTTCCTGCCAACCGTCTCGTGGCCTCATCCGGACGATGCGGTGGCAGAGGTATTGCTACCCATTGATTTCCTGCCATCGGTGCAGGATGCTGGTGGGATGCAGAAGGTCGCCGTGATCGTGCAGGACGGCGTCGAGCCGTTCGGGCTTGGCGCCTTGTGTGAACTCTGGGACGAGCCCTACCACCCCGATGACGACAACCCGGTGTTCGACTTCGTCGTCTGTGCTCCCGAGCCGGGCCGGATCCGAGCCAACTCCGGTTTCGATCTGCACGTCGAGCACGGCTTGGACGCCGCGAAGGATGCGGACCTGATCTGCGTTGCCCCCAAGCAGGACATAACCGCCGATCACTCGGACGTGCTGGACCTGCTCCGCGAGGCCGACGCCGGCGGCCGGAGCCTGTTCTCGCACTGCACCGCGGCCTTCACCCTCGGACGGGCCGGCCTGCTGGATGGTCGGCGGTGTGCCACGCACTGGCGTTATGCGGACCGTCTGATCGCCATGTTCCCCGAGGCCGTGGTGGACCGGGACGTGCTGTACGTGACCGACGGCAGGCTGACCACCGGTGCCGGTGCGGCCGCGGTGCTGGACGCCGGCCTGCACCTGATGCGCGAACTCTTCGGTGCGGGCACCGCGGCGACCGCGGCCCGGCGGATGGTGGTGCCCCCGCACCGCTCCGGTGGCCAGAGCCAGTACATCGCCCGAGCGGTCCCGGACTGCCGGGCCGAGACGCTCGGACCCCTGCTGACCTGGATCGTGGCGAACCTGCAGGAGGATCTGAGCGTGGAGGCACTCGCTCGCCGCGCGCACATGTCGGCACGGACCTTCGCCCGGCGCTTCCGGGCCGAGACAGGTCAGACACCGCACGCTTGGGTGGTCAGTCAGCGAGTGGCCGCGGCCGAGGAGATGCTGGAGAGCGGCGACGGTTCGGTGGAGTGGGTCGCCGACCAGGTCGGATTCGGCAACGCCGGCACCCTGCGTCAGCACTTCCTGCGGGAACGAGGCGTGTCCCCCCAGGCCTACCGGCGCACGTTCGGGACGCTGGAGAAGGCCGGGCGCTGACCAAACAGCTGGTGTGTGCAGACGGGCCCTGGGAAAGTGGCTCCCATGACTTCCTTCGTGTCACATACGACCATCGACGCCCGTAACGCCTATGAGATCTCGGAATGGTGGAAGCAGGTGCTGGACTACGGTGACGTGCCCGGCGACCCGAACGAGCCGGGGCATGCGGAGTGCATGATCCAGGACGTTGACGGCAGGCACCGGATCCTGTTCCTCGAGGTGGAGGAGCCCAAGTCGAAGAAGAACCGCATCCATCTGGATCTTCGTCCCACCGAGGGTGACCGGGACACCGAGTTGGCGCGCCTGCTCGAACTGGGCGCCCGTGAGGTGGCCGATCGTCGAGGCAAGTACGGTCCTGGCACCGGGTGGGTCGTCCTGGCTGACCCGGAGGGCAACGAGTTCTGCATCCTGCGCTCCGAGGCCGAGGTGAGTGCGACCGAAGGCTGAGACCCTTTCGGCGAGACAGGAATTGGTACCAGTCGAGATGGTGGCCGCCGGATTCGGAGTCTGAAACCACAGCGCGATGGACGAGGTCTGGTATGTCAGTTACGGCTCGAACATGAGCCGGCAGCGGCTGCTGTGCTACTTGAAAGGTGGCTGCCCACCGGGCGGAGTTCGAACCTACCCCGGAGCGCGGGACCCGAGCCCGCCCACCGAGGCTGTGGCCGTCCACCTACCCGGGCGGAGCTACTTCGCCGGGCACTCGCTGACCTGGGGCGGTGGGATGGCCTTCTACGACCACCACGAGCCCGGACCCACGCCCGCGCGGGCCTACCGGATCACGGTCGGGCAGTTCGCCGATATCACCGCCCAGGAAATGCGGAGGGAGCCGGTGGCCAACGGTCCGCTGGAGCAACTCCTTGCCGGTGGCCTCACCGACTCAAGCCACCGCGTCGGGCCTGGTCGGTACGAGACTTTGGTGGACGTCGGTGCACGGGATGGGCTGCCGATGCTGACCTTCACCAGCCCGGGTGGGCTCGACCGTGCCGAGCACGTGGCCCCTACCGCGGCCTACCTGGCCATGCTTACGCAAGGGCTGCGGGAGGGCCACGGCTGGTCCGACGAGCGCATCGCCGTCTATCTGGAGGGCGTGCTGCCCTGAGCGGCGATGCGGGGCGCTTGGTCGGACGCCGTACCGGCCGCGCGAAACGGTGCGGGAGTCGCGGTCCGGGGGCTGTCAGCGGCCCGTTTCACCGCGGGTGAAGAACACCGATTAGGCGCTGAACCCCCTGCCCTCGGACTCCTCGACTGCCGGCGTGAGACTCCGCTCCCTCACTCGGCCCTCGCAGGGCCCGTTGCCGTCGGCGCCTGCGGCACGGGTGTGTCCTCGGGCAGTGCCCGCCCCTCGTCGCCGGACTCGTCGTGCCCGCTCGGAGGGTTCTCGCTGCCGACCTCGTCGACGCCTGGGTCAGAGTCGATGCGCGCGTGCCGCAGACCCCACAGGATCACCGCCGCGAGTACCGCTAGTCCGAGGGTCGCGAAGGCGTAGGTGTTCCGGGTGGCGACGGCGAAGGCGTCGATTGCGGCAGCGTGCAGCGGCACGCCGAGTTCGTCCGGTAGCGACCGGGCGGTCGCGAGTGCCGAGCCGATGCTCTGCAGGCTCAGTTCGCGCGTGGCCTCATCCAGACCGGCCGGCAGGGTACCTCCGAGTCTGCTCTGGTAGCTGACGAAGGCGATCGTTCCCCCGGTGGCCAGTCCGATGGTGTTCCCGAGGCTCCCGGCGACGTCGGTGCTCGCCGAGGCCGAGCCGGTCTGCGCCGCGGGGGCGCTGTTGACGATGATGACCGCGCCGAGCGCGAAGACTGGTGCTGCGCCGGCAGCGATGATCGATACCGCCGCCAGCGCCGGCGCCACCGACGCCTCGCCCTGGAGCAATACGGCCATCAGCAGCGCTCCACCGGCGGCGATCAGGACGCCTGTTCCCATGACCGCGCTCGGCCGGACCCACCGAAGGAATGATGGCGC
Organism: Pseudactinotalea sp. Z1732; assembly: GCF_049724975.1. NCBI lineage: Bacteria > Bacillati > Actinomycetota > Actinomycetes > Micrococcales > Cellulomonadaceae > Pseudactinotalea > Pseudactinotalea sp. Z1732. Next base: position 88,532 of record NZ_JBMPQC010000007.1, read on the forward strand.
CAAGACGGTCGCGACGATAGAGAGCGTCGCGGGGATGATCAGCAGCATGCCGGCGGTGAACGGGGAGTGCCCGAGCCCGACCTGCAAGTACTGGGCGAACTGCATGTCGGCACCAGCGGTGGCAAGGATCACCAGCAGGATCGCCACGAGCCCCACGGTGAACGACCGGGAGGCAAACAGTGCCGGGTCCAGCAACGGCGTGGTCAGCCGGAGTTGACGCCGGATGAACAGCAGGCCCGCGACGAGACCGACGGCGACCGCTGCCACCTGCGGCGGTCCCACGTTCCGGGAGGCGAGTTCCTGGCCACCGTAGACCACGAGCGCCACCGCGGTCAGGGACAGCAGCACGCTCACCATGTCGATCCGACCGACCCCGCTCCCGGGAACCTTGGGCAGGGTCGGCGCCAACAGCGCCACCAGGAACGCGATCGGTACGTTGAGCAGGAAGATCGACCCCCACCAGAAGTTCTCCAACAGAGCGCCGCCGATGGGCGGGCCGAATGCCACCCCGCCGGAGAAGGCCGACATGAAGATGGCCACGGCACGGGAGAACTGGGCATCGGATGTGAACATGCGCCGCAGCAGGGCCATCCCCGCCGGGATCATGGAGATTGCCGAGAAGCCGATCAGCGCCCGGGCGGCTATCAGGTACTCGATCGAGGGGGCGTAGGCGGCCAGCAGGTTCGCACTGCCGTAGGCGAGTGCGCTGATGACCAGCAGCCGTCGCGGGCCGAACCGGTCCACCAGGCGCCCGGCGGTCAGCACCAGCCCGGCGCCGACCAGGTCCCCGATGTGCAGCATCCATAACTGCTGGGTGGCGGTGGGTTCCAGCGCCGCGGCGATCGTCGGGGTGGCCAGGAAGAGCACGGTCATGTCGATGGCGACCATGAACACCGGGACGGTCAGCAGGGCCAGACCTGCCCAGGCGGCCAGGCTCGCCCGCGGAGGAGGTGTAGGAGTCATCTCAAGTCTCATAACGTTACGTAATGGAACGTTACGAACGTAGGCGACGCACGCATCGGCCGTCAACCCCCTCAGCAACGCGAACGGCCGATCCAGGAGGCTCTACGTCCACTCACGTCCGCATCGGTTCGCGGCAACTTGCTCCGATGTATTAGCGCCGCCCTCCGCCGCTCCGGGGGTAACGTCACCGGATCGTAATCAAACATCGGAGCACTCAACCCTTGTTGACCAACTTGTGTCCAAGTAGGGTGACGGCCAACCACCGAGATCAATGAGGCTTCGATGACGACCAAGGCTCGCCAGTCGCTGAGCGTGCAGATCTACACCGAACTACGTCACGAGATCGCCACCCTGCAGTTGCAGCCCGGCACGATGCTGTTCGAAAACTCCCTGGCGGCCCGGTACGAGACCAGCCGGACCCCGGTCCGTCAGGCCCTGACCCGCCTGGAGCAGGAGGAGTTGATCGAGGTACTGCCCCAGCGCGGAGCGCAGATCGCCCCCTTGTCCATCCAGCGCATCATCGAAGCCCAGGAGATCCGCAACAGCCTGGAGGTCACCGCGATCCGAAAGGCCGCGGAACTGTGGCGATCGTCGGAGTTGAGGTTCCGTCGTTACGACGAGCAGATCCGGGAGAACCTGCGCGAGCAGGACCACGCCTCGAGCCAGAGCGACCTGGCCTCTTTCGCCCGCCTGGACGGGGAGTTCCACGCCATCTTCATGCGGGTGGCCGGAAACCTCCTGCTGCTGCACATGGTGGAACAGGCCCGGGTGCACCTGATGCGGATGCGCTACCTGGAGTTGCGCACCATGCGCCACGACGAGGGGGCCATCGCCCAGCACCGTCAGATCCACCAAGCCGTACGGTCCAATGACGCCGACCGTGCCGTGCTGATCCTGATCGACCACCTGCAACTGCTCACCGCCGCCCGCGACGAGCTCGTCGGCGCCCACCCCCAGTTGTTCTCCGCCTGAAGGCAAGGAGCCCCATGTCCCGAATCACCGATGTCTCGGTCCGCATGCTCGACATCCCCGTCGAGGTGCCCCGCTCCGACGCCATCCAAGCCTTCACTTCCCAGGAGACCCCGTTCGTGGAGATCCGCACCGACGACGGGCTCACCGGCCGCGGATACACCTACACCATCGGCACCGGCGGCAGCGCGGTGATGGCCCTGCTGCGCGATGTATTCGTGCCCCAGCTGCCCGGTCAGGACGCCCGCCGGATCGAGGCGATCTGGTCCGCCCTGCACGGCTCCACCCGCGCCACCACTACCGGTGCGCTGACCTCGCTGGCGCTGGCCGCCGTCGACACCGCTCTGTGGGATCTGAAGGCCCAGCGACAGAACGAACCACTGTGGATCGCCGCCGGCGGGTACCGCCGTCAGGTCCCGATGTATGACACCGAGAGCGGTTGGCTGCACCTGGACGCCGACGACCTCATCGCCGGGGCGCAGGCGATGCGGGACAAGGGCTGGAAGGCGCTGAAGGTCAAGGTCGGCAAACCCACCATGGCCGAGGACCTGGAACGGCTCCGGGCGGTTCGCGAAGTGGTCGGTGACGACGTCGACATCATGATCGATGCGAACCAAGCCTTCACCGGAGCCGAGGCGCTGCGCCGCATCACCGCCTTCGATGATGCTGTCGGGATCGCCTGGTTCGAGGAGCCGCTCCCGGCCGACGACGTGCTCGGCCACGTGGAGCTGGCCCGGCGCACCTCGGTGCCGATCGCGGTGGGGGAGACCCTGTACAGCCCGGCACAGTTCCGCACGTACCTGAACAGCAACGCCGCTGCCATCGTGCAGGTCGACGTGGCCCGCGTCGGGGGTATCACCCCCTGGCTCAAGGTCGCCCACCTGGCCGAGGTCTCCAATGTGGATGTCTGCCCCCACTTCCTGATGGAACTGCACGTGAGCCTGGTGGCGGCCATCCCGAACGGGCGCTACGTGGAGCACATCCCGCAACTGACCACCCTGACCCGCACGCCCGTCGAGATCGAAGGGGACCGGGCCAGCGCCCCGCGCACCCCCGGCCTGGGTATCGACTGGGACCTGGACAGAGTTGAGGAGTTGACGATCGCATGAGCAGAATCGACGTCGACCACGCCCGGGACGTGGCGGCCGCGCTGCTGCGCGGCGCAGGAGTGCCCGACGACGACGCGCACCTGACCGCCGACTGTCTGGTGTACGCCGATCGCCGTGGCACCGCCTCACACGGTTTGCTGCGCCTGCCGCTGTACCTGAGCGCGCTGGAAGCCGGGGGCATCAACCCGCGGCCCCAGATGCGCTGGGTCAACTCCCATCCCGGCGGTGGCCTGCTGCACGCCGACGGCGCCCTGGGGCAGGTGGCGACGGGACAGGCCGTGGAGTTCGTCGCCGAACGGATCGAGGCAAGCCCGGTGGTGGCCGTCGTCGTCCAGGACTCCACCCACTACGGCGCCGGCGCGTACTGGTCTGACCTCATCGCAGACCTGGGCTGCGTGGCCCTGATCACCTCCACCACCGGTCCGGTGGCCGCCCCGCACGGGGCGCACCGCACCGTCCTGGGCTCCAACCCCTTGACCATCGCCCTGCCCGCCGGTGCCGAGGGCCACCTCACCGCAGACATCGCCACCAGTGCCGGTGCCTACGGGAAAGTGGTGGAGGCCGCCAACGCCGGGGAGCAGATTCCCCCCGGCTGGGCGGTGGACTCGGCCGGACGCCCCACCACCGATCCCGACCAGGCCCTGCGCGGGGCCCTGGTCGCGATGGGCGGCCACAAGGGCTCGGCGCTGATGGTGGCCCTGGAAGGGCTGTCCGCGGCCCTGGGGTCCGCGGCCTACGCCTTCGAGACCGAGGACATCTGGGTCAATCCCGCCTCCCGGATGAACGTGGGCCACACGCTGATCGCGTTGAACCCGGCCTTCTTCGGTGGCACCGACCACACCGCCGCCCGGGTGGAGACCCTGCGGCAGGCCGTACGCGACGCCGGCGAGCCGGGAGCGGTGCACGCACCGGGAGATATCGAACTGGCCCGGGCTGCCCGGAACACCCGCACCATCGAGGTGGCCGAGTCCACCGTGACCGCCGTCAATGACCTCGCTCGATCCCACCGCACACCCCTCCTGCGCCCCGACAGCCAGCCCGGAGATGGCCCCGCCTCGTAGAAGCCCCCTACCACCCACCTTCCGAACCCGAACCACTCAGCAGTTCAAAGGAGAATGAGATGAAGACCCGCACCCGCACCATCGCCAGCCAGGTGAGCATGCTCGCCGCGATCGGCCTGGTCGCCACCGCCTGCGTCTCCAGCGAGGCGCCCGGCTCCGGCGACGCCGAACCCGACACCGACGACAACGGCACCGAGGTGACCGAGGACGACGCCGGGACGGGCGACGACGTGGAGACCACCACCGCCCGGTTCGCCTACGTCTACGACCCCTCCCACCCGGTGGGAAGTTGCGGCGTCCCCGCCATCCAGGAAGGGCTCGAGGGCAGCGGCATCTCCATCGACGACTACCCCGCGGCGCAACTGGGCAACGAGGCCGAACTGCTCGAGCAGGTGGCCAGTGGTGGCCTCGAACTGGCTGTGGCCGGCCCCTCCTTCCTCGGGGTGTGGCACGAGGAGGCGGCAATGTTCGACGCCCCGTTCCTGTTCCGGGACGTGGACCACTTCCAGGAGACCCTCGATGGCCCCATCGCCGAGGACGTCTGGGGTGACCTGGCCGAGGAGTCCGGCCTGAACGTGCTGTCCTCCTGGTACTACGGCACCAGGCACGTGACCTCGAACATGGAGGTGAACACCTCCGCCGACCTGCAGGGGGTGACCCTGCGCGCCGCGGACGCCCCGTTGTACCTGACCATGGCCGAGATCATGGGCGGCTCACCCACACCGATGGCTCTGGACGAGGTGTACCTGGCACTGCAGCAGGGCACCATCGACGCCCAGGAGAACCCGATCCCGACCATCGCCAGCCAGGGCTTCCACGAGGTGCAGGACTACATCAACCTCACCGGCCACATGATCCAGGGCGTCATGGTGGTCACCAGCGACCAGTACCTGGACTCCCTCTCCGATGAGGACCGCACCGCCCTGGAGGACGCCATGGTCGGGGCAACCGAGGCCGTGCGCGACTGCATCGAGCAGCAGGAGAACGACTTCCTCGAGGAGTGGCGCGAGACCGGTGAGATCACCGTGAACGACGACATCGACCACGACCACTTCCGCGAGCGGGCGATGGAGATCGTGCCGGAGAACTTCGCCTGGGGTGACCTCTACCTCGAGATCCAGGGTTCCTGACGGTGACGGCGGCGCCCACGGACCAGGACTACCTGGAGCAGAAGTCGCGGATATACGGCGCGGTGGTGTTCATCGAGCGTGTGCTCTCGATGTGGTTGCTCACCGCGTTGCTGGTGCTCATCGGGATCCAGGTGTTCACCCGGTACGTGCTGAACTCCCCGTTCGTCTGGACGGAAGAGTTGGCCAGGTTCGTGTTGATCTGGTTCGCGTTCATGTCCGCGTCCTTCGTCATGGCGCGCCGCCGTCACATCACCGTGCTGCTCTATTCGGCCCGGTCCTCCGGGCGGGTGATCGCCGCGATCGATGCGTTCGCCTACTTCATGGTCCTGGCGGTGTCGGCAGTGCTGACCTACGGCGCATGGGACCTGGTGCGCGCAACCGGCCGGCTGAATGCCCCGGCCACCGACATTCCGCTGAGCGTGGTCTATGCGGCGTTGTTGGTCGGGTCGGTACTGATGACACTGCACGCGGCGTTCAACCTGTACCTGGCCGCGCGGTACCCGGGCCGGTACCAGGAGTCCGACGACATCGAGAAGATCGGACTCTGAGATGACCGTTCTGTGGATGATTCTGGCCCTGTTCCTGCTCCTGGGCTGCGCGTCCCGGTGGCGTGGGCGCTCCTGGTGCCGGCCCTGGTGTACGTCGTACTGGACGGCTCGGCGAGTTTCCAGATCGCCGCCCAGCAGACCGTCTCCGGGGTGAACACGTTCCCGTTGCTGGCGGTGCCGCTGTTCATCATGCTGGGCAACATCGCCAACGTCTCCGGCATCTCCGACCGGTTGTTCAACGCGGCCACCGCGCTGCTGGGTCACTTCCGCGGCAGCCTGGGCTACGTCAACGTGTTCACCAGTTTCGGGTTCGCGTGGATGAGCGGCGCGGCGATCAGTGACGCCGCGGCGCTCGGCCGGGTGCAGGTGCCGGCGATGCTCAAGCGGAACTATCCCGAGGGCCTGACGCTGGGTATCACGGCCGGTTCATCGCTGATCGCCCCGATCCTGCCGCCGTCGATCCCGGCGATCATCTACGCCGTCACCGCCGGGATCTCGGTGGGTGCGCTGTTCATCGCCGGGATCGTGCCCGCGCTGCTGCTGCTCACGGTGCTGTGCGTGACGGTGTTCGTCTCCCTGCGCAAGCGCAACGACCTGCGCCTGGCCAAGGCCAGTGTCCGGGACCAGGTGACGCTGTCACTGAAAGCCCTGCCGGCGCTGGGCGCGGCAATCGTGGTGCTCGGCGGGATCCTGGGCGGGATCTTCACCCCCACCGAGGCCGCCGGGATCGGCGTGGTCTACATGACCGTACTGGCGATCTTCTACGGCGCGATGAACTGGCACAACGTCAGGCGCGTGCTGCAGAACACGGTGGAGACCACCGGGTCGGTGCTGATCATCGTGTGCGCAGCGGCGTTGTTCGGTTGGGTCCTGGCCCGTGAACGGGTCCCGCAGCTGGCCGGGGAGTTCATCTTCGGCCTGACCGAGAACCCGATCGTGTTCCTGCTGCTGCTGAACGTGCTGCTGTTCATCATCGGGGCGATCATCGAGCCGACCGCGGCGATCCTGGTGCTGGTCCCGGTGCTGGCTCCGGTGGCCACCCTGTACGGGCTCGACCCGCTGCACGTGGGCTCGGTGATCATCTTCAACCTGATGCTGGGCCTGCTCACCCCACCGGTGGGCCTGGTGCTGTTCGTGCTGTCCAGCGTGACCGACATACCGGTCTCACGGATCATCCGCGGAGTGGTGCCGGTGTACGTGCCGCTGGTGGCCGTGCTCCTGCTGATCAGTTTCATCCCGTTCTTCACCACCTGGCTGCCCGGAGTGCTCGGGTAGCCGCCCATTAACCGAAAGGACCTTCATGACCACCATCGCCTCGGTGCGCACCGACGACGTGCGGTTCCCCACCTCCCTGGAGCTGGACGGCTCCGACGCGGTCAATGTGGACCCGGACTACTCCGCGGCCTACGTGCAGATCACCACCGAGTCCGGGGAGAGCGGGCACGGCCTGGTGTTCACCGCCGGGCGCGGGAACGAGATCGTGGCCCGGGCCATCGACTCCTACGGTGACCTGCTCATCGGCAAGAACACCGATGAGTTGCTGGCGGACCTGGGCGCGGCGGCGAAACTGCTCGTACACGACTCGCAGATGCGCTGGTTGGGCCCGGAGAAGGGGGTGAGCCACATGGCCGCCGGGGCGCTGATCAACGCCCTGTGGGACCTGGCCGCCCGCCGCGCCGGCAAACCGCTGTGGCGGTTCGTCGCGGAAATGGAGCCGGAGGAGATCGTGCGTGCGGTCGACTTCACCCACATCACCGACGCGCTCACGCCGGAGGAGGCCCTGGAGATCCTGCGCAGGGGCCAGGAAGGCAAGGCCGAACGGATCGAAGAACTCCAGCGCGAGGGCTTTCCCGCCTACACCACAACCCCGGGCTGGCTGGGCTACTCCGATGAGAAGCTCATCCGGTTGAGCAAGGAGGCCGTGGCCGACGGGTTCGACCTGATCAAACTCAAGGTGGGCGGCTCCCTGGAGGACGACCGGCGGCGCATGGACCTGGTCCGTCGCGAACTCGGCCAGGACCTTCGGGTGGCCATCGATGCCAACCAGCGCTGGGACGTGAACGAGGCGATCGAGTGGGTGAACGCGCTGGCCGAGTTCGACCCGTGGTGGATCGAGGAGGCCACCAGCACCGATGAGATCCTGGGGCATGCGCGGATCCGCGCCGAGGTGGCGCCGGTGAAGGTGGCCACCGGTGAGGCGGTGGCGAACCGGATCGTGTTCAAGCAACTGCTGCAGGCCGGTGGGATCGACATCATGCAGATCGACGCCACCCGGGTGGCCGGGGTGAACGAGAACCTGGCGAACCTGCTGCTGGCCGCCAAGTTCGAGGTTCCGGTCTGCCCGCACGCCGGTGGGGTGGGGTTGTGCGAATTGGTGCAGCACTTCTCCTTCATCGACTACGCGGTGGTGTCCACCTCCCAGCAGGACCGATACATTGAGTTCGTCGACCACCTGCACGAGCACTTCGTGGAACCGGTGCGGGTCCGCGACGGCCGTTACCAGGCACCCGTACAGCCCGGCATCGGCGCCGAGATGCACACCGCGTCGCGGCAGCGCTGGACCTTCCCCGACGGCCCCGGATGGCAGGAGGTCGCCGGCAGGGCGGCAGTGACCGGTGCCACGCGCGCCCACGCCGACTCCAGTGCCGACACCGACACCGACCCCATGGAGACGTCCCGATGAGCGCGGACCTGAACGAGGCCCTCACCACCGCGAAACTGCTGCCCGACGACGTCGGCGACGCCACCCTGATCGGCCGGGTCTGGGACCCGGCCGCCGGGGGGCCCTCGGTGGTGCGGGTGACGGCCGAGGACGTGATCGACCTGAGCGGTTCGGTGGCCACGGTGCGCGACATCACCGAGCACCCCGACCCGGCCGGCTACGCGGCCGGGCTGGACGGGCCGAGCCTGGGGTCGCCGTCGGCCATCGTGGCCAACACCCCGCCGGAGCGGCGGGATGCGTCCCTGCCCGGGTTCCTCTCGCCGGTGGATGTGCACGTGGTCAAGGCCGCCGGGGTGACCTTCCCGGTGTCGATGATCGAACGGGTCATCGAGGAGCGTGCCCATGGCGACGCCGGCGCCGCGGCGAAGATCCGTGAGCAGATCGGCTCGGTGGTGGGCGGGTCGCTGCAGGACCTCAAGCCCGGCTCGGAGGAAGCGGCCCGGGTCAAGGACATGCTGGTGGAGCGGGGCTGGTGGAGCCAGTACCTGGAGGTGGGCATCGGCCCGGATCCCGAGGTGTTCACCAAGGCACCCGTGCTGGCCAGTGTGGGCACCGGGGTGGAGATCGGGCTGCACGCGGACTCGGCCTGGAACAACCCCGAGCCCGAGGTGGTGCTGGTGGTCTCCTCCACCGGGCGCGTCGTGGGGGCCACGCTGGGCAACGACGTGAACCTGCGCGATGTGGAGGGTCGCTCCGCGCTGCTGCTGCCCAAGGCCAAGGACAACAACGCCTCGGCCGCGATCGGCCCGTTCCTGCGCCTGTTCGACGAGGGCTATCGGATGGACCAGGTGCGCGCAGCGGACGTGACGCTGACCATCGAGGGCACCGACGGGTTCCGGCTGGAGGCCAACAGCCCGCTGTCGAAGATCAGCCGGGACCCGGAGGACCTGGTCTCCCACGTGATCGGTGACCATCACCAGTACCCCGACGGGTTCGCGCTGTACCTGGGCACGCTGTTCGCCCCCACCCAGGACCGCGGGGAAGGTGGTTCGGGCTTCACCCACGCCCTGGGCGACATCGTCACCATCAGTGAGCCCGGTCTCGGGTCGCTGGTGAACCGGGTCACGCACAGCCACCAGGCCGAGCCGTGGACGATGGGGATCGACGACTTCTACCGCAACCTGCTGCAGCGGGGTCTGTTGCGCTGAGGTGACGCGGGGGTCTCAGCGCAAGGCCGGTCGCCGCCGCTGGGACTGCCGCCCCCTTCCGTCTGTGCCAGGGTGAACGGCATGGGCGATGTGCAGTTGATCACCAGCCGGGAGGTGCCCCTCGGGGGGCCGCGGGCGATGCGGGTGCGCCGGACGTTGCCGCAGCGGGCCCGGTCGCTCATCGGCGCCTGGTGCTTCGTGGACCACTACGGCCCCGACGATGTCTCGAGCACTGGTGGGATGGACGTGCCGCCGCACCCGCACACCGGCTTGCAGACGGTCAGTTGGTTGTTCACCGGAGAGATCGAACATCGGGACACCACCGGCGCCCACGCCCTGGTCCGGCCCGGGGAAGTGAACATCATGACCGCCGGGCACGGCGTGGCCCACTCGGAGGTCTCCACCCCCGGGTGTGACACCTTGCACGGGGTGCAGCTGTGGACCGTGCTGCCCGAGGCCTCCCGGCACTCCACCCGGGACTTCACCCACCACGTCCCCGAACCGCTCGCCCTCCAGGGCGCTGAGGCGCGGGTGCTGATCGGGTCGTTGGCCGGCCATACCTCCCCGGTGCCCGCTTACAGCCCGCTGCTGGGTGCTGAACTGCTGCTCGATCCCGACACCGAGATCGTCCTCGACGTCGAGCCGGATTTCGAGCACGGAGTGCTGGTGGACGCCGGGCCGGTACGCCTGCAGCAGACGGAGTTGGAACCGAGCGAACTCGGCTACCTGGGCCCGGGCCATGACCGGCTCAGGCTGACCAACCTGACCGATCGGCCCGCCCGGGTGATGCTGCTGGGCGGTGAACCGTTCCCGGAGCCGGTGATGATGTGGTGGAACTTCATCGGCCGCACCCACGAGGAGATCGTCGACTACCGCACGGAGTGGGAGGCGGGCTCGGAACGATTCGGACGGGTCCAGGGCTATACCGGGTCGGTGCAGCGCCTGCCGGCCCCGCCGATGCCCAAGGTCCGTCTGAAACCCCGCATGAACCCCCCCGGTGACGGCGACCCGAGCGCCTGGGGCTAGGACGGGACCGCCACGAGTGTGATGACTCAGTCCCCGGTGAGGCGCGCGGCGCCGTGCAGCCAGTGCTCCACACCGGCGATGTGCGCTGCCGCCTGGGCGCGGGCCAGGTCCGGGTCGCGCACCTCGATCGCGTCCAGGATGGCGGTGTGGTCGGCCAGGGTGCGTTCGACGACGCCGGCCTGGGTGATGCCGCGCCAGATCCGGGCGCGCACGGTGGCACTGGAGATGGAGTCGATCAGGCTGCCCAGGTAGTTGTTCCCGGCCGCGTCGGTGATGCCCTTGTGAAATCGCAGGTCGTGCTCGACCAGCTCCTCCACCGTCGCGGCCTTGGCCACCTGGTCCAGGTCGGCGCGCAGCGCGGCGATCTGCTCATCGGTCATCCGGCTGGTGGCGCGCGCCGCGGCAGCCTCCTCCAGCACCCGGCGCACCTCGAAGATCTCCAGCACCGAGGCGTCGTCGTGCAGGTCGATCACGAACGAGATCGCCTCGAGCAGCAACGTCGGGTCCAGGCTGGTCACATAGGTGCCGTCGCCGCGGCGCACGTCCAGCACCCGGATCACCTCCAGGGCCTTGACCGCCTCGCGCATCGACGAGCGGGAGAGCCCCAGGCGCTCGCTCAGTTCCTTCTCCGGCGGCAGCCGCATCCCGGGCTTCAGTTCACCGCTCATGATCATCGACTTGATTTTGGTGATCGCGTGGTCGGTGACTGCCATAGCGCTGAGCATAGTGAGGGGCGGGTTCGCCAGGGGCTGTACCGCGCTGAACGTACCGGCCTCAGGAAGGCATGCGCAGGTCGTTCATCCCGCCGTCGACCGACAGCGAGATACCCGTCACCGCTCCGGACAGCGGCGAAGCCAGGTAGGCGATCGCACGGGCCACGTCGATCGGTTCGACCAGCTCATTGGTGGGCTGGCGGGCACGCAACTGCGCGAGCATCGTCTCGGGGTTCTCCGCCGAGGCGAGCAGCCGCTGTACCCACGGGGTGTTCACGGTGCCGGGGGAGACGCAGTTGACCCGGATGCCCTCACCGACGTGATCGGCCGCCATCGCCCGGGTCAGCGCCAGCACCGCGCCCTTGGAGGCGGTGTAGACGGCCCGCTGGGGCAGCCCCACCAGCGCGGCGATGGAGCAGGTGTTGACGATCGCGGCTGCCCGGGAGCGGCGCAGGTGCGGGATGGCGGCCGCGCTGACCCGTGCGATGCCGACCACGTTGATGTCCAGTACCTGCAGCCAATCCGCGGAGGAGTTCTGGGTGACATCGCCCTGGGCGCCGATCCCGGCGTTGTTGACCACGATGTCCAAGCCGCCGAGATCAGCAACGACCCGCTCGATCGCGGAATTGACCTCGTCATCGGACTGCACATCGGCCCGGTACAGGGGCAGCCCCTCCGGTGGCGCGCCCTCGTCACGGTCCAGGAGCGCCACCCGCGCCCCACGCTCGGACAACTCGACGGCGGTGGTGGCTCCGATCCCGGAAGCACCGCCGGTGACCAGGGCCACCAGCCCCGCGAGGTCCTGTGCCGGGGCGCTCATGCCTGCACCAGTTCCTGGCGCTGACGGCCCAGGCCCTCGATTACCAGTTCCATCACGTCACCGGCGCGCAGGTAGGGCTGGCCGGGTAGGCCCATCGCCACCCCCGCCGGGGTGCCGGTGTTCACCACATCACCGGGGTGCAGCACCATGAACTGGCTCAGGTAGTGGATGATGTGCCCGACGCCGAACACCATGTCCGCTGTGGTGCCGTCCTGGCGCAGCTCCCCGTTCACCCACAGGCGCAGGTTCAGGTTGCCCGGGTCGGCCACCTCATCGGCGGTGACCAGTACCGGGCCGAGCGGGTTGAACGTCTCGCAACTCTTGCCCTTGTCCCACTGCCCGCCGCGCTCGAGCTGGAACTCCCGCTCCGACACGTCGTTGGCGATGGCGTACCCGGCCACGCAGTCCAGAGCCGCTTGCTCGTCGGGCAGGTACCGGGCGGTCCGACCGATGACGACGGCGAGTTCGACCTCCCAGTCGGTCTTGACCGACTCGCGGGGGATGAGCACCTGGTCATCCGGGCCGACGACGGTAGCCGGGTCCTTCATGAACAGCACCGGTTCGGCGGGGATGTCCATCCCGGACTCGGCGGCGTGATCGCGGTAGTTCAGGCCGATGCAGACCACCTTGCCGGGCCGTGCGACCGGGGCGCCGATGCGGCCGGGCTCCAGCGGCGTCAGGCCCCCGAGCACACCGGCCCAGTCCACCTCACCCTGTCGGCCGAGGAACTCGCCGTCGATCTCCTCGGTCACCGTGCGCAGGTCGCGCCAGGTGTCGCCGTCCAGTACTGCCGGGACCTCAGCCCCGGCCGGTCCTACTCGCCCGAATCGCATGGTGTTCTTTCCCTGTTCTGGTGTGGTGTTGTCGGGGCTGCCGGGGGCTCCCAGATGCCAGCCCAAAGCCTAGTCATCCGATGTTTAGGGTGTCGACCTTGACCGGATGGCGGAACCTCGGGCTCGAAGTCGGGTGTGCCACCCACCTGCGGACCGATTCTCCAACTGAATCGGCTGGGGGTGTCTCTCGCTCAAGGCGTGTCCCTCGGGCGGGACCTCGGCCCGGGCGGGATGGCTCAGGCGCCGAGGCGCTGATCCCACTGCTCGAGTTCGCTCAGCAGCGACCACTCCCATCCGGTCAGGCCCTCGCCGTCCAGCCGGGCGCGCAGGCCGTCCTCGTCCCCGCCGATCAGGTGCAGGACCGCGTCGCGTTCGGCGCGCGCCTCGGCCTCGGTGGTCTCGGTGTTCTCCCTGGTGTGCTGTGTCATGATCTCCTCCGCATCTGCGGGCGATCGGCGCCGGTGTCCAGCCGATGCCATCTGCCTCCAATGTCGCACCCGCTCAGCATGCACCCCGGCACCGACACTCCGCCCGGAAGCGTTCTGTTTCACACGTTGCGCCGGTACTGGCCACCCACCTCGAAGAATGCCTCGGTCACCTGCTGCAGGGAACACACCCTGGCGGCGGTCATCAGTTCGGCGAAGGCGTTCTCGCCGGTCACCGCCACACGCTTGAGCCGTTCCAGCGCCTCGGTGGCCTCCTCGCGGTGGCGGTCCTGGAAGTCGGCCACGCGCTCCAACTGGGAGCGCTTCTCCGCCTCGGTGGCGCGGGCCAGCTCCACCGTGGCGTCCTCGGGCTCCTCCGAGGGTGGACGGCGGAAGGTGTTCACGCCGATGATCGGTAGCGTGCCGTCATGCTTGCGGTGCTCGTACAGCAGCGATTCGTCCTGGATCTTGCCGCGCTGGTACCCGGTCTCCATCGCGCCGAGCACACCACCGCGTTCGGAGATCCGGTCGAACTCGGCCAGCACGGCCTCCTCGACCAGGTCGGTGAGTTCATCGATGATGAACGAGCCCTGGTTGGGGTTCTCGTTCAGTGCCAGTCCCCACTCCTTGTTGATGATCAGTTGGATCGCCAGCGCCCGGCGCGCCGACTCGGCCGACGGGGTGGTCACGGCCTCGTCGTAGGCGTTGGTGTGCAGGCTGTTGGCATTGTCGTAGATGGCGATCAGGGCTTGCAGGGTGGTGCGGATGTCATTGAAGTCCATCTCCTGGGCGTGCAGGGAACGACCCGACGTCTGCACGTGGTACTTCAGTTTCTGGCTGCGCTCGCCGCCGCCGTACTTCTCCCGCATCGCCACCGCCCAGATGCGGCGGGCCACCCGCCCGATCACCGAGTACTCCGGGTCCATCCCGTTGGAGAAGAAGAAGGACAGGTTGGGTGCGAAGTCGTCGATGTCCATCCCCCGTGCCAGGTAGGACTCCACGTACGTGAACCCGTTGGCCAACGTGAACGCCAACTGGCTGAGCGGGTTCGCCCCGGCCTCGGCGATGTGATAGCCGGAGATCGAGACCGAGTAGAAGTTGCGCACCCCGTTGTCGATGAACCACTGCTGGATGTCGCCCATCATCCGCAGCGAGAACTCGGTGGTGAACAGGCAGGTGTTCTGCCCCTGGTCCTCCTTGAGGATGTCGGCCTGCACGGTGCCGCGCACGTTCGCCAGGGCGTGCCCGCGCAACTCCTCGGCTTCGGCGGCTGAGGGCTCGCGCCCCTCGTCCTGGCGGAAGGCGTCCAGCTGCTGGTCGATGGCGGCATTGAGGAAGAACGCCAGCACGGTGGGTGCCGGCCCGTTAATCGTCATCGACACCGAGGTCGCCGGCGACACCAGGTCGAAGCCGTCGTAGAGAGCCTTCATATCCTCCAGCGAGGCGATCGAGACACCGGAGGTGCCGACCTTGCCGTAGATATCGGGCCGGGCGGCAGGGTCGTGACCGTAGAGGGTGACCGAATCGAACGCGGTGGACAGCCGAGTGGCCGGCTGGCCCTCGGAGAGCAGCTTGAACCGCCGGTTGGTGCGGAAGGGGTCGCCCTCACCGGCGAACATCCGGGTCGGATCCTCATCGGCCCGCTTGAACGCATAGAGCCCGGCGGTGAACGGGAAGCGCCCGGGCAGGTTCTCCCGGCGCCAGAAGCGCACCATGTCCCCGGCGTCGCGGAAGCGCGGCAGTGCCACCCGGGGCACCTTCGTGCCGGACAGGGACTCCCGGGTCAGGCGGGTGGTGATGTCACGCTCGCGCACTCGCACCGTGTGCTCGGTCCCGGAGTAGACCTGCACCGTCGCCGGCCACTGCTGCTGCTGTTCGAGCACCTCGGCCGGCAACGCCCGGCGTGCGTCCTCGGCAAGCCGGGCCACGTCGTCGTGCGCCTTGCCTGCCGCGGACAACTCCTCGAGTGTGAACTCCAGGTGCTGCACCCGGCTGGCCGCATCGGCGTAGGTCTCGGTGTCGGCATGGTAGCCCCGGACCGTTTCGGCGATCTCGGCCAGGTAGCGCACCCGGGCCGCGGGGACCACCGGGGTGATCATCGACGAGTACCGCACGTCGACTCTGGGCAACGCGCCCGCGCCCACCTCCAGTCCGTGTTCGCCGAGCCGGTCGCGCAGCTCCTGGTACAGCGCCGTCACGCCGTCGTCGTTGAAGGTGGCCGCGGAGGTGCCGTAGACGGGCATGTCCTGTGGCTTGGAACCGAAGGCCTCCCGGTTGCGCACCATCTGGCGGCCCACATCGCGCAGCGCATCCATCGCTCCGCGGCGCTCGAACTTGTTGATCGCGACCACGTCGGCGAAGTCGAGCATGTCGATCTTCTCCAGTTGGCTGGCCGCTCCGAACTCCGGCGTCATCACATACAGGGACACATCGGCCAGCGGAACGATGCCCGCGTCACCCTGCCCGATCCCGGGGGTCTCGACGATGATGAGGTCGAAACCCGCCGCTTTGAGGATGTCGAGGACGGCCGGGACCGCCTCGGGCACCTCGCTGTCCCCGCGGGTCGCCATGGACCGGAAGTAGGTCTGCTCACCGCCCAGGGCGTTCATCCGGATCCGGTCGGCCAGCAGCGCACCACCGCCCTTACGCCGCGTGGGGTCGATGGCCAGCACCGCGATGCGTAACCGGTCGCCCTGGTCCACCCGGAAGCGGCGCAGCACCTCATCGGTCAGGGACGACTTGCCCGAACCGCCGGTGCCGGTGATCCCGAGCACCGGGACGGTGCGCCGCCCGGCGGCCTCGACGTACCGGCCTCGGTCGGCCTCGCTGATGCGCCCCAGTTCGGCGCCGGTGACCGCCCGGGCCAGCGCCGTCCGGTCCCCGGCCAGGACGGCGTGGACGTCGGCTCCGCCGAGTTCCCACAGGTCGACGTCGGCCTGTTCGATGACCTGGTTGACCATCCCCGGCAGTCCGAGTCGTTGACCGTCCTCGGGGGAGAAGATCGTCACTCCCGATTCGCGTAGCCGAGTGATCTCCTCGGGCACGATCACGCCGCCCCCGCCGCCGACCACCTTGATGTGGCCGGCGCCGCGTTCGGCGAGCTGGTCGACGAGGTACTCGAAGTACTCCACGTGCCCGCCCTGGTAGGAGGAGACGGCAACGGCCTGGACGTCCTCCTCCAGTGCGGCTTCGGCGACCTCCTGCACCGACCGGTTGTGGCCCAGGTGCACCACCTCGGCGCCCTGGGACTGCATGATCCGGCGCATGATGTTGATCGAGGCGTCGTGCCCGTCGAACAGGCTGGCAGCGGTGACGACGCGGACCGGGTGCTCCGGCACATGCAGGGGTCGTGCTTGTTCGGTCATGGCGTCCTCGGCTCACCGTCGGGTGCGACTACTCCAGATACTAGGACATCCAACTATTCCTCGATAGGGGGTGGCTGCACCTGATCGCCGCCGTCGGCGCGCATCAGGCCCAGCAACTTCGTCAGTTCCCGAACCTGTTCGGGCGGCAGACCGGGTCGGATGAAGACCTCGGCGTTGAGCGCGCTGGTCGCCTCCTCCACGGCCGTCCTCCCGGTAACGGTCAGGGAGGCCAGCACGACCCGGCCGTCGGAGTTGCTGCGCACCCGCTCCACGTAGCCCTGCCGCACCAGCCGCTCGACCAGGCTGGTCACGCTGGTCGGGTGCACCTGCAGCAAGGAGCCCATCCGGGACATCGCCATCTCCCCTCCGGCGGCGAACGACAGTAACCGGAGCACCTCGTACCGGGCGAAGGTCAACTCCATCGGGCGCAGGACCGAATCGATGCGCTCGGCCAGCAACTGGTTGACCCGCACGATCGAGGTGACCAGGGCCATGCCGTCGGCGGCTTCAGCCCAGCCGTGCCGGACCCACTGTTGATGGGCCTGATGGATCGGGTCCCGGTCGGCGCGCACGCGACCACCCTACGGCGCAAGCCGAGTGCGTCCCGGGGCGTTGCGGACACCTCACGAGCGTCACGGCGCCAGCCAGACCGGAATCTCAGGGGATGAGACGGGCGGACTTTACTCTTGTGCCTGCCCGGCAGCAGGCCCGTAGTCTGGCTACCGACCATCCAGAGCGGCCGAGAGACCTGGCTCCACGACGCCGCAGCAACCCCCAACGGAAGCCTCCCGCGGGAAGGGTGCTCACGCCAGGACCGATGGAGTTCTTCATGCAGGCATCCCCCGACGGGCGCATCCGATGAGCACGGCTAGCCTTCTTCGTGTGCCCTCCGACCGACCGACCATCTCCTTCGAGCTCTACCCCCCGCGCTCGGAGAAGGGCGAGCGCGCCCTGGTGCGCACCCTCGCGGAACTGGCCGCGGCCCAACCGGACTTCTTCTCCATCACCTACGGCGCGTCCGGCTCCACCCGGGAGACCTCACGGGAGTTGATCCGGCGGGTCGTCACCGAGACCGAGGTCACCCCGATCGCCCACCTGACCTGTGTGGGGGCCTCCGCGGGGGAACTGCGCGGGGTGATCGAGGACCTGCTCGACGAGGGGGTGCGCGACTTCCTCGCCCTGCGCGGGGACCCGCCCGCGGGCGAACCGGACTGGGAGCCGCACCCGCAGGGGCTGACCCGCTCCAGCCAACTGGTGCGCCTGCTGCGGTCCATCGAGGCCGAACGGTTCGGCGATGCCGGTGCCACCACCGGGCAGGTGAACCCGCTGAGCATCTCGGTGGCGACCTATCCCGGCGCACTGCGCGACAAGACCGGTAACCCGGTGGTCGACCCGCGTGACATCGCCGCCCTGGTGGAGAAGCAGGAGGCCGGTGCCGACTTCGCGATCACCCAGATCTTCTACGACGCCGGGCACTACGCCGCGCTGCTGGAACAGGCCCGCTCGGCCGGGGTGCACATCCCGATCCTGCCGGGGGTGATCCCGTTGACCGACCCGCGCCGGCTGCGCAAGCTGCACCAACTCACCGGCGTACGCCCCCCCGAGGGTCTATTGGACACGCTGGATGGAGCTGCCTCCAAGCAGGAGGCCTACCGGCTGGGTCTGCAGGCCACCCGCTCGCTGGTCAACGACATCCTCGCCCTCGGGGCACCCGGCCTGCACGTGTACACCTTCAACACCGCCACGCCGGCACTGGACCTGCTCTACGGGTCCGGGCTGCGCCCGGTTCCCACCCTGGCCTGAGCCCCGGCGAGGAGCGCCCCCACCCGGCCCCGCCGTCGTCGGCTTGATCTTCAACCGCACCCGAACAGGAAGTCTCATGACACAGCACACCCCGTTCCCCGCCGCCACCATCCTGGGCTACCCCCGGATCGGCCCGGATCGCGAACTCAAACGAGCCGTGGAGTCCTTCTGGGCCGGCCGCACCGACGCCGCCGAACTGACCGCATCCGCACGCGCGCTGCGTGCGGATCTGCGCACCCGCCTGCGTGGCCTGGGTCTGGACGCCCAGGACGCCTCGATCCCCTCCGACTTCACCTTCTATGACCAGGTGCTCTCGGTGGCCGCACAGGTGGGGGCGATCCCGGCGCGGTTCGACGACCTGCGCGATCAGAACGGATCGCTGGACCTGGCCGGCTACTTCACCGTGGCCCGCGGGGAGGGTGACCGGGCACCGCTGGAGATGACCAAGTGGTTCGACTCCAACTATCACTACCTGGTGCCCGAGATCGGCCCGGAGACCGCCTTCGATCTGGTTGAGACCCCCAGCGTGGCAGCGTTCACCGAGGCCGCCGAGGACGGCGTGATCACCCGCCCGGTGCTGGTGGGTCCGATCACGTTCCTGCTGCTGTCCAAGGCCAGTGAGGCGGCCCCGGACGGCTTCAGCCCGCTGGACCGTATCGATGACCTGACCGCGGTGTACGCCCGGTGGCTGGCCGCCTTCGCCGAGGCCGGTGCTCCCTGGGTGCAGCTGGACGAGCCGGGGCTGGTCTCCGACACCTGGCCGATCTCCCGGGCCGAACTCGGCGAACTGGTCTCCCGGGTCTACACCACCCTGGCCGGGGCGAGTGAGCGACCGGCGCTGTTCGTGGCCGCGCCCTACCACCGGCTGGGCAGCGCGTTCACCCCGTTGGCCCGAAGCGGGGTGGAGGCGATCGGACTGGACCTGGTGCGCGGGGACGTCCCCGACGACGTGGCGGGTGCGGACCTGTCCGGGGTGACCCTGGTGGCCGGGCTGGTCGATGGGCACAACGTGTGGCGCACCGACCTGGACGCCGCCCACGAGAAACTCACCGCCCTGCGCGGCGCTGCCGGGCCCGAGGCCACCGTGGCGGTGTCCACCTCCACCTCGCTGTTCCACGTGCCGCACACCGTGGCCGATGAACCCCAGCTGCCCGCGCAGCTGCGGTCCTGGCTGGCGTTCGCCGATGAGAAGGTCGGTGAGGTCCGGGCCCTGGCGGCCGGGCCCGAGCGGGCCGCCGACGCGTTCGAGGCCTCCCGCGCGGTGCGGGCCAATCGGGCCGGCGCCGAGGGGGTCACGGTGCCCGTGGTGCGTGAGCGCACGGGCCGGCTGTCGAAGGCCGACTTCGCGCGCAGCGACTACCCCACCCGGCAGGCCGCCCAGCGGGCGGCGCTGGACCTACCGGAGTTGCCGACGACGACGATCGGGTCGTTCCCGCAGACCGCCGAGGTGCGGCGCGCCCGGGCGAAGGCACGACGCGGCGACATCACCGGAGAGGAGTACCTGGCGGCGATGCGCGCCGAGATCGACCGGGTGATCGCGCTGCAGGAGGAACTGGGCCTGGATGTGTTGGTGCACGGCGAGCCCGAGCGCAACGACATGGTGCAGTACTTCGCCGAGAACCTCGACGGTTTCGCGGTCACCCAGAACGGGTGGGTGCAGTCCTACGGATCCCGGTGCACCCGGCCCTCGATCCTGTGGGGTGACGTGTCCCGGCCCGAACCGATCACGGTGCAGTGGTCCACCTACGCCGCCTCCCGCACGGACAAGCCGGTCAAGGGCATGCTCACCGGTCCGGTGACGATCCTGGCCTGGTCCTTCGTGCGCGATGATCAGCCGCTGGGTGAGACCGCCAACCAGGTGGCCCTGGCGCTGCGCGATGAGGTGGCGGATCTGGAGGCGGCCGGGATCGGGCTGATCCAGGTGGATGAGCCGGCGCTTCGGGAACTGCTGCCGCTGCGCCAGGAAGAACACGAGGACTACCTGGACTGGTCGGTCAACGCGTTCCGGCTGGCTACCGCCGGCGCCGGGGACGCCACCCAGGTGCACACCCACCTGTGCTACTCCGAGTTCGGTGAGGTCATCGGGGCTATCGATGGCCTCGATGCCGACGTGACCTCGGTGGAAGCGGCCCGGTCCAAGATGGAGATCGTCCCGGACATCGCCGACTCCTCCTTCGCCCGGGGGATCGGGCCGGGGGTCTACGACATCCACTCACCCCGGGTGCCCAGCACCGCCGAACTCACCGGACTGCTCCGGATCGCGCTGGGCTCGGTGGACCCGCACCAGTTGTGGGTCAACCCCGACTGCGGGCTGAAGACCCGAGGCTATGAGGAGACCACGGCCTCACTGCGCAATCTGGTGGCCGCGGCCAGGGAGGCGCGCGCGATCGTGCAGGCCTGATCCGGCCGGGGTTCGCACCGGAGCGGCTCCAACCGCACTCCCCGGCGTGCGATCACGGCGAGCAGCGCTAGCGTGGAGGCACGAAGACAACGAGGGAGTGGATGCTATGAAGGGCAAGGTCGGGTTCGTGCTGGGCGCCGCCGTGGGATACCTGTTGGGTACCCGCGCCGGCCAGGAGCACTACGACAAGATCAAGGCGCAGGCCAAGAACGTCTGGGAGAACCCGACGGTGCAGGAAAAGGTCTCGGCTGCGGAGAGCAAGGTCGGGGAGGTCATGCGCGAGCAGGGCTCGCACGTGGCGGGAAAGATCACCGACACGGTCAAGAGCAAGTTCGGCTCCGACTCCTCCGTGGGCTCCGAGGACGTTCAGGCCCCGGCCGAGCCTTACCCGCCGGCACCGCGCCCGCACGACTGAGGTCGTCCAGAGTTCGCCGTGGCTCGCCCGGGCCGGCTGTGCGTCGTCAGCCGGCCGGGCAGGCCGTGACGATCTCGGTGAGCGCGCCCAGTTCCTCCGGGGTCACGCCCAGGCGGTAGGCGTCCTTGATCAGTACCTGCTGGACGGCGTAGGCGCAGTGAAACCGCTCATCGGAGGGCAGCCAGTGCGCGGCATCGGAGGCGCCCTTGTCCTGGTTGGCCGCTCCGTCCACCGCGATGAGGTTCCCCGGGTCATTGGCGAAGGCCAGGGCCACTGACGGCGACCAGGAATCGGCCCCCTTGCTCCACGCATCGGCCAGGGCCACCACGTGGTCGATCTGTACCGCTGAACTGGTGTCCGGGCCGCGTTCGAACTCGATCCGGTGCCCGGTGTAGGGGTCGTGCAGCACACCGGCCACCACCACGCACGGTTGCACCGGGTCGTAGGTGACCTCGGCGAGCCAGTGGGCCAGTTGATCGTTGCGGGTGTCACAGCCGTTGCCGTCCACATCGAACCACGGCGGACCGAAGTGATCGCGGTCATAGCCGGCCAGCATCCGCGGCTCGCCCACCACCGGCAGCCGGGTCAGTGCCTCCGTCGCGGCCTGCACCCGCTCGGGTGGGACCGTCCACGCCGGGGCCGGGGTCACCTGCGCCCACCACGTCGGGGCCACCAGCGCGAACACCACGCACAGCACCGCCACGGCGACGGCGTGCAGCACCCGCCGCACCAGGCCGGGCTCCCACCCCAGCAGTTCCGCCAGTCTGTTCACCACCAGGAGCCTCACAGGGCACACCCGGCCCGGGCCCGCGCCGCCGAGTCTGGTGTGGACCCCGGGATCGCCCCGGGCAACGCTGTGGACACGGGCGCGGCGCCGTCATCGGGAGTGCCCCGGGATACGCAACACTGGTCCCCATGTCCGACCCTTCCCCGCGCAGGACCCAGGTGCGCCGGTGGCGCCGGTACCTGGCCGAGGAGCAGGCCGAGGCCAAGGTCTACCGGGCGTTGGCGCAGCGCCGCAGTGGTGAGGAGGCGCAGATCCTGAACGCCCTCGCCGATGCCGAAGCGCGTCATGCCGCGCATTGGGAGCAACTGCTGGCCGACTACCCCGGCCGCGCCCGCGGCCCTTCGTTGCGGTCACGCCTGTTGATCCTGCTGGCCGGATGGTTCGGCTCGGTCTTCGTGCTCGCCCTGGCCCAGCGTGCCGAGTCGCGTTCGGCCTATGCCGAGGACGACGACGCCACCGACGCCATGGCCGCTGACGAGCGGATCCATGCCGAGGTGGTGCGTTCGCTGGCGGTGCGGGGCCGGGCCAGGATGTCCGGCTCGTTCCGGGCCGCGGTGTTCGGGATGAACGACGGGCTGGTCTCCAACCTTGCTCTGGTGCTGGGGATCGGCGCAGCAGGCACCTCCACGAACGTCATCCTGCTGGCCGGGCTGTCCGGGCTGCTCGCCGGGGCGTTGTCGATGGCGGCGGGGGAGTACGTCTCGGTGCAGTCCCAGCGGGAACTCGTCGATGCCTCCGCCCCGAGCCCGTCGGCCCATACCGTGATCGAGCACCTGGATGTCGACGCCAACGAACTCGCCCTGATCTACCGCGCCCGGGGGATGCCGGAGCAGGAGGCGCAGGCCCGGGCCGCCGAGCGCCTTGCGGTGGCCGACCCGCAACGCCAGCAACCACTCGGGGCCGGCTCGGCACCCGTCGAGCTCGGCTCGGCCCTGGGTGCGGCGGTGGCCAGTTTCTTCTTCTTCGCCACCGGGGCGATCATCCCGGTACTGCCCTACCTGTTCGGGGCCAACGGGCTGTTGGCGGTGCTGCTGGCCGCGCTGCTGGTCGGGGTTGCGCTGGTGGTCACCGGCGCGACCGTGGGCCTGCTGTCCGGATCCTCGCCCTGGCTTCGGGCGCTGCGGCAACTGGGCATCGGGTGGGGTGCGGCAGCGGTCACCTACGCGCTGGGGCTGGCCTTCGGTGCGGTGATCGGCTGAGCGGCCGAAAGGTCCGCTCTCTCAGTCCGGGGGCGCTGCGTCCGCCAGGGCGTTGAGGACCTGGGGGGCCAGGGCCACACCGTCCCCACCCAGGAACTGGGGCGCGCCCCGCATCCCGCGGCGCCGGTCGGCGTCGGGGAGGGCCACCGGGGTGCCGTGGGACAGGATCTGCTCGCCGGGGGTGAGCTGGCGGATCGCGATCGCCGCCACTGCCCCGGGGAACTCCTGGGCGAACTCGGCGTAGATCGCCGGATCGCGCTGACCGTCATCGCCCACCAGCACCCAGCGCACGTGCGGGAACTCGGTGTGCAGCCGCCGCAGAGTGCGCTCCTTGTGCTCCCGGCCGGAACGGAACCAGCCGGTATTGGTCGGGCCCCAGTCGGTCATCAACTTCGGGCCGAACGGATAGTCGTGCTCGTGCAGGAACTCCGCGATCGCGGGCACCACGTTCCACGCACCAGTGGACAGGTAGAACACCGGCAGGTCGGACACCTGCTCCTCGACCCGGCGGTAGAACCGGGCCATCCCCGGAACCACCCGGCGGCTGCTGTGGTGGCGCACGAACGTGTTCCAGACCGCGATCAACGGGCGCGGTACGGCGGTGATCATCACGGTGTCGTCAATGTCGCTGATCAGGCCGACCCGGGCCCGGGAGGAGATGATGCGCACCCGGGCCGGGACCGGCGTGCTGGCCCGGGCGCGCAGGGTGACCTGGTGCCAGCCGGGCGCCAGGCCGTGGCCGTGCACGGACAGGTCGATGTAGCCGCCGCGGTCGGCACGGGTGTGGTGGTCCCGGCCGTCGATGGTGACCGTGACCGGGATCATTCCCACCGGCGCCGTCACGTACGGGCGCCAACCGCGTACCGGCTTGGCCGGTGCGTCGGCCTCGGCGTCGGACTCCGGCAGCGGGTTGCGGGTCATCACCACCCGGCCCAGGATGCGCACGAAGTCCGGCGATCCGTACCCGGTGTGCGCGATGGTGCGGGGGCGCCACCCGCGGTTGCGGAGGAAGTGGATCAGTCGACGGTTCAGCGCGTCCTCGACGGCGGCGGCAACATGGGTACCCGCTGGCATGCGATCTCCGTGCGCAGGGCGTCCGTCCGAGCCCGCCGGCTCAGGCCCGTGGTGCCGGCGGGGGCCCCTCGTCGCGACGCTCCACCACCTCTCGGTGGGAGGTGTTGGCCCGCTGGCCCTGGAGCACCAGGGACAGCACGATCGCCAGCACACCGGCACCCATG
This sequence comes from Pseudactinotalea sp. Z1732, assembly GCF_049724975.1. NCBI lineage: Bacteria > Bacillati > Actinomycetota > Actinomycetes > Micrococcales > Cellulomonadaceae > Pseudactinotalea > Pseudactinotalea sp. Z1732. Next base: position 113,207 of record NZ_JBMPQC010000007.1, read on the forward strand.
CAGATGTAGCCGATCATGGTCAGGTCCACCGCGTTGATGTTGTCCCTGACGGCGAAGCCCAGGATCGCTCCGACCACTAACAGGAAGACTCCAAGTCCGATCCTCATCTGCCAACCTCTCCTTCGTTTCGGCGCCGGTTCTCGACGCACGGCGCGCGAGGGCGCGACACCATGGTGGCGCAGGTTGACCGGTCCGGCATGTCGGGACGAGGCACGCGTCCTCCGCCGGTCAGTCCGGGCGCAGGTCACGCGCCGGGTGAACTCCGCCATCGCCGGCCGACCCGGGGGGTGCGGCTCACTCGCCGGGCGTGCCCCGCCGTCGTCCGGGGTTGACCGTGCCCAGCACCGCCCCGGGGGTGGCGCCGGCGGCGCGGGCGCGTTCCTGCAGCGTGTGCGCCTCGGCCTTGATCATCGGGTTCCGGGCACCGCAGAAGACGCACTCCACCTCATACCGGGTGGACACCGTAACGGTGGGGATGAAGAACAGGGTGAGTTTGCCTATGTCCTCGATCAGCCGGTGCGCCGCCGGATTCTGGCAGTGCCCGCAGATGAGGGTGACCGTGGCCAGCACGGTGCGGTAGGGCTTCACCCCGCCGATCAGAATCATGCCACCAGGGTACGCGCGCGGGCAGAGCCACGGGCCCGCTCGCGGGCCCTGACGCAGGTCAGGTCAGGTGCACCGGCCCGTTCGGGGTCTGCAACCGGGCGTGCAGGGTGGTGCTCGCCCCGGACTCGATACTCAGGTCCACCCCAAGCAGGTCCAGCACGCCGCGCACCCGATCGGGTTCCGGGTGCGTGGCTTGCACGCCGAGCAGTTCCACGGTGGGGAGGTCGCCCAGGGCCGGGTGGTCGGTGCTGCCCCAGTCGATCAGGAACGGAACCGCCGGGGAATGGGCCCGGGGGCGGGAGAGCCGCCAGTGCAACTCGGTGCCCTCCGGGGTGCGCCGCGACAGTGGTTCGATCGGGCCTGGGTCGTACCCATCGGCCCGGGCCCGCTCGATCACCGACTCCAGGTCCGGCGGGTGCACAGCGAAGGTGACCAGGCGGGCGTCGTCCAACGCATCGATGCCGAACGTGGTGATCGGTTCGGTGGACGGGCGGTCCGGGTCCGGCCCGATGATCTCCAAGTAGCCGCGGGTGCGCTGCCCGTCGACGGTGAAGGCGACCAGGTGGTTCGCGGTACCGCGGGGGTGCTTGCCCCCCGGCGCGGGGGCCACGCCGGTGCGTTCGGTGAACTCGGCCACCGCGGCGTTCAGGTCCGGTCCGGCGTACACCAGGTGGTCGAAGTGGGTCGGTACGGGTGCGTTCATAGCGGCCACCGTAGGCAGGGGCCGACGACGACGCACCGGATCCGGCTTCTGTCTCACCTGGCGGTTGGCGCACCCCGGGTTGCCGAGGGGGTCGGGGCGCGGCCTGGTCGCTGGGGCTACCGCAACAGGCTCCGCACCCCGCGCAGGGCCACCGACAGCGGTGCCAGGCCGGGGGAGTCGATCGCCAGGATGTCCGTCAGGGACTCCTCCACCCGGCCTACCGCGGCACCGATCTGCTCGGCCCAGTTCTCGATCCGAGCCGACGCCTCACCGTCCTCGGTCTCACGCATGATCACCGCGCTGAGCAACTCGGCGGTGGCGTAGAGGTCATCGCGCATCGAGGCCCGGGCCAGGGTGGCCCAGCGTTCGTCTCGCGGCAACCCGGCCACCTCGATGAGGAGATCGTCGATGCGGAACCGTTCCGAGACCGCGAAGTACAGTTCCGCGGACCGCTCCGGCGGGCACCCGGCCTCATCGGCGAGCTGGACCACGTCCAGCAGCGACAGGCTGGGCAACAACCCGGCGAACTGCTCGGCCAGTTCCTCCGGGACCCCCGCTTGCCGCATCTCCTCGGCACGGGCGTGGAAGCGCTCCAGTTCCGCCCCGCGCAGGAACTGCGGCAACTGGGCGCGCAGCGCCGTGACCCGCTCCGAGAAGCGTTCGACCTCCGCGGCCACGTCCAGTTGGTCGTGCCGCTGGTGGGCGAACCAGCGGGTGGCCCGGTCCAGCAACCTGCGGAAGGACAGGTACAACTCCGCCTGGGTGCCGGCGTCCACCTTGGTGTCCAACGCCTCAACCGCGCTGGTGAACTCGACCAGATCGAAAATCTCCCGGCTGGCTGCGTAGGCCCGCGCCACCTGCTCGCTGCTGGCGCCGGTCTCATCGGCAGCCCGGAACGCGAAGCTGATGCCACCGCGGTTGACCATCGAGTTCACCACCGTGTTGATGATGATCTCGGAGCGCAGCGGGTGGGCCTCGATCGCCTCGGCGTACTTCTCGCGCATGGCGGTGGGGAAGTACTCGGCCAGGGTCTTGCTGAACCAGGAGCCATCGGCGATGGAGGTCTGGGCCAGGTCGTCCTTCAGGGCGATCTTGGAGTAGGCCATCAGCACGCTGAACTCCGGCTGGGTGAGCCCGTGCCCGGCCTCGGCCCGGGCGTCCAGTTCCTCCTCATCGGGTAGGAACTCCAGCTCCCGGTCCAAGTCGCCACGCTTCTCCAACCACTGGATCAACCGGCGGTGCACCCCGAGCATCTGCGCGGACTGGGCGCGGGAGTTGGACAGCAACACGTTCTGTTCGTAGTTGTCCCGCAGCACCAGCTCGGCGACCTCATCGGTCATCGAGGCCAGCAGTTCGTTGCGCTCGGATCGGTCCAGACCCCCATCGCGCATCACTTCCCGCAGCGGGATCTTGATGTTGACCTCAAGGTCCGAACTGGACACGCCCGCAGAGTTGTCGATCGCGTCGGTGTTGATCTGCACCCCGTTCATCGCGGCCTCGATCCGGCCCAACTGGCTGGCCCCGAGGTTGCCGCCCTCGCCCACCACCTTGACGCGCAGGTCCCGCCCGTCCACGCGGATCGCGTCGTTGGCGCGGTCGCCGATGTCGCTGTGGGACTCGGCCGAGGACTTGATGTAGGTGCCGATCCCGCCGTTCCAGAGCAGGTCCACCGGCGCCAGGAGCATCGCCTTGATCAGCTCGGTCGGGGCCAGTTCGGTCACGTCCTCACCGAGTCCCAACGCGGCGCGTACCTGCGGGGTGATCTCGATGGACTTGGCGGTGCGCGGGTACACCCCACCCCCGTCGCTGATCAGGTCGGTGTCGTAGGACTCCCAGGTGGTGCGGGCCTCGGAGAACAGTCGCCTGCGTTCGGCGAAGGAGGTGGTGGCATCCGGGTCGGGGTCCAGGAATATGTGCCGGTGGTCGAAGGCGCCCACCAGGCGGATGTGTTCGGACAGGAGCATCCCGTTGCCGAAGACGTCCCCGCTCATGTCCCCGATGCCCACCACGGTGAAGTCCTCGGACTGGGTATCCATCCCCCGCTCGCGGAAGTGCCGCTTGACCGACTCCCAGGCGCCCCGCGCGGTGATGCCCATCGCCTTGTGGTCATACCCGGCCGAGCCACCGGAGGCGAAGGCGTCGTCGAGCCAGAACTCGTACTCGGCGGAGATCTCGTTGGCCACATCGGAGAAGGTGGCGGTGCCCTTGTCCGCAGCCACCACCAGGTAGGGATCGTCATCGTCGTGGCGCACCACCCGCTCCGGTGGCACTACGTCGTCGCCGCGGCGGTTGTCGGTCACGTCCAACATGCCGCGGATGAACGCCCGGTAGGAGGCCTCGCCCTCGGCGAGCCAGGCGTCCCGGTCTGCTGCCGGGTCGGGTAGTTGCTTGGCGTAGAAGCCGCCCTTGGAGCCGCCGGGCACGATCACCGCGTTCTTGACCATCTGAGCCTTGACCAGCCCGAGCACCTCGGTGCGGAAGTCCTCCCGGCGGTCGCTCCAGCGCAGCCCGCCGCGGGCCACCTTACCGAATCGCAGGTGCACCCCCTCCACCTGGGGGGAGTAGACCCAGATCTCCGCGGTGGGCACCGGGCTGGGGATGCCGGGCACCTGGGCGCAGTCGATCTTGAAGGAGATGTGCCCGACCGGGTTGCCCTCGGCGTCGGTGCAGAAGTAGTTGGTGCGCTGGGTCGCGCCGATCACACCCATGTAGGCGCGCACCATCCGGTCGTGGTCCAGACTCGGCACGTCGTCCAGGGCGGTGATGATCTCGGAGGTCAGTGTCTCCTCGGCCTGCCGCCGGGCGGTCATGTCCGTGCCCGCGGGGTGGTCCGGGTCGAACCGGGCCTCGAACAGGCGCACCAGTTTGGTAGCCAGTTCGGGGTTGGCCACCAGCCCGGCCTCCAGGTACTCCACCGAGAAGATCGAGCCAACCTGGCGCAGGTAGCGGGCGATGGTCCGCAGGACCACCACCTCGCGCCAGTCCAGCCCGGCGCTGAGCACGAGATGACCCAGCACGTCGCTCTCGGCCAGCCCGGCTCGCGTCGCCAGGAACGCCTCGGTGAAGCGGTGTTCCCGGTCATCGGTGACCCAGAGATCCTCGCTGCCGGCCCGCAGGCCGAAGTCGTACACGAACGCCTCCGCCTGGGTGTCGGTGGCACGGACCCGGAAGGGGCGCTCGTCCAGGACCTCCACACCAAGGTCGGTGAAGGTGCCCAGCACCTCGGTCAGGGACACCGGGCTGCGACGGTACACCTTGAGGCGTCGCTCACCCGGGTTGGCCTCCTCCGGGCGGTACAACGCCAAGGCGGTGTCGTCGTCGTCGGCCAACCCCTCCAGGGCGAGCAGGTCCGAGACCGCCGCGTCCGGGGAGACCATCTCCTTGTATGCCTCGGCGAACCGGCCGGTGTAGGTCGCGACCAGGTCGTAGGCCTGTTCTTGCGGTACCCGGTCCAGGGCGGCCTCGAGCACCTTCTCCTCCCAGGTGCGGGTGGCCCGCACCAGTTCGGACTGGATCTGCTCCACATCAACCTCGGGCAGCGCCCGTCCGTGCCGCACCCGCACCACGAAGTGCAACTGCGCCAGCGGGGAGTCGGCCACCCGGGTGGTGAACTCCACCGTCTCGGCCCGGTAGGCCTTGCGCAGCACGTGCTCCATCGCCAGGCGCACTGCGGTGTTGTACCGATCGCGCGGGATGAAGACCAGGGCGGAGACGAACCGGCCGAACTCATCGGTGCGCAGGAACAGTTTCGAGCGGCGCCGTTCCTGCAGGTACAGGACCTCCTGGGCGACCTCGGCCAACGTGGCCACGTCGGTCTGGAAGAGCTCGTCGCGCGGGAAGTTCTCCAGCACCTGCAGCAGATCCTTGCCGGAGTGGGAGTGGGCGCTGAACCCGCTGCGGTGCAACACCTCGCGCACCTTGTCGGCAGCGATCGGCAGGCGCAGCACCGACTCGGCGTAGGCCGATGAGGTGAGCATGCCCAGGAAGCGCCGCTCCCCGGTCACCGCACCGGATTCGTCGAATGTGCGGATACCGATGTAGTCCAGGTAGGTGGATTTGTGCACGGTGGCACGAGAGTTGGCCTTGGTGATCGTGAGCAACCGGGGCTCGCGCGCGGTGGCCTGGGCCTGCGGCTGCAGCCGGGTGTAGGGCTTCTCCGGTTCCCCGCGCAGGATGCCCAGCCCGCTCTCCGGTACCGGGCGCAGCACGTCCTCACCGTCGACGGTGTCCAGGCTGTACTCGCGGTAACCCAGGAAGGTGAAGTGGTCATCGGCGAGCCAGGTGAGGAACTCCCGGGTGGGCCCGACCTCGGCGGAGTCGACGGTGTGCGGCACACTCCGGACCAGGTCGGAGGTGATCTGCTGGCACTTCTGCCGCATCGCCTGCCAGTCCTGTACCGACTTGCGGACGTCCTCGAGCACCTCCTCCACCCTCTGCTGCAGGCGGTCGAGGCGGTCGGCGTCGGTGATCCGGTCCACCTCGAGGTGCATCCAGGACTCGGCGATGCCCTGATCCGCGGGCGGGCGTTCGCTGAGTACCTCGGTCAGGTTCCCGTCCCGGTCGCGCCGCACCATCAGTTGGGGGTGCACCACCAGGTGCACGGAGAGGCCCTCCCCGGCCGCGGCTGCGGTGAGGGAGTCGACCAGGAACGGCATGTCGTCGGTGCACACCAGGACCGAGGAGTGCGGGGAGGTCCACCCGTTGGCCTCGCGCTGGGGGGACAGCACCCGCACCAGGGTCTGCCCCTGCCGGCGGGTGCCGGCGAGTTCGTACATCGACTGCACCGCCCCGGCAAGGTTCGCCGGCTCACGTTCTGCCAGGTCCTCCGGAGCCACGTGCTCCAGTACTCGCGGCAACACCTCCGCTACGTGGTCCTGCCCCTGCTCGGCCGCCAGATCAGCAGCACCGCGAAGGATCTCGTCCCGATCGGGACTAGGTTCGCGCAGGATCGACTGGTTCATCTTCTACCCCTGATCGGTGTACTTCGGTGTACCTGTGGAGCCTATCGCTGATCAGCATGTCGGCAGCCCGAAGGGGGTGGCGGCGCCGGCGGAGGCCGGCGACGGCTGCCGTGCTCAGGTGCCGGGGTTGCGGGCCGCCGGCCAGGACGCTTACTCAGGCAGGGGTGTCCACCCAGGTGGAGCCCGCCGGCACCGGTTCCACCGTTCCACCGGTGAGCTCGGCGACCAGGGCGCCCAGCCCCTCGGATCGCTCCCCTGGCACTCCCAGACGCAGCGTGGCCGCGGCGGAGTAGGTGGTGTCGAGTACCTGCACACCCCGGGCCCGCAGGTCCGCCTCCACCTTCCCGGCGGTGGCGTGGTCCAGCTCCAGGGTGTACTCCATGAGCAGTTCCCGGGCCACCAGCCCGGCCTCGTCCAGGCCCGCCCGGACGGCGTCGGAGTAGGCGCGGATCAAGCCTCCGGTGCCCAGCAGCACCCCGCCGAACCAGCGGGTCACCACCGCCACCACGTCGGAGACCTCCCGGCCCCGCAGTACCTCCAGCATCGGTGCCCCGGCGGTTCCGGCCGGCTCGCCATCGTCGGAGGACCGTTGCACGCCCGCATCGGGACCGAGCACGAACGCCGAGCAGTGGTGAGCGGCATCCCAGTGCCGCTTGCGCAGCCCCTCGACGACGGTCCGGGCCGCCTCCTCGGTGCTCACCCGGGCCAGGGTGCACAGGAAGCGGGAGCGCTTGACCTCGATCTCCGCCTCACCGTCGGTGGCGAGGGTCAGGTATCGGGTGGTCACCGTTCCATTATCGCCCGTCCGACGCCCGAGCTCTGAGCCCCCGTGTTCGATCGGGATGCGCAGCGGTCGGGAGTTGTGCGCTGCTGCCGCCTACCGTGGTGCCGGCGCCGGGATGAGTTCCCACCGACCGTCGCGAAACTCCAGCCGGGCCTGGCGGCGGCCGAAGGGCTCCGGCGCGATCACGGCCAGCCCGTCCCAGATCTCCATGGCCGTGGGGGTGCAGACCACGTTGACGTAGTCCGGTCCGGGGCCACCGGGCCAGAACGCCCGGAAGAAGTGGCGGAACCGGATGGGTGCGTCCGCACCGACGATCTTGGCGTCGCATTCCAGCGTCACGCACGCCCGGCGCCGATCGTCCTGGAACACCAGCAGGCACCTCGCTGACCGCCGGATATGGGAGACCTTGCGGGAACCGGGATCGGTGCCGAACCAGAGCGTGCCGTCGGCAGCCCGGGCGACCGGCTCGATGACGCGGGCGACCGGGCCGCCGGGGGATTCGGTGATCATGAGGCAGTAGCGCTTGGCACGCACGATGCCCCACGCGCGGTCCACCATCGCCCGCGGGTCGGTGACCATCCGCCGCCTGGCCCAGCGCCGGTACAGCAGCCCGACCCGCCCGAAGAAACGTCGCCTCAGCCCACGCATGGTGACAGTGTCTCGCGCGTGGCCGGCCCCGTCCGCCTCGTCATCGGCCGGAGCCGCGACCGACTCATCACCGGAGTTCGCGCAGCGCGGATGTCATCACTCCGCCGGCATCACCGGTGTTCACCGTGCCCCGGGGTTCGATGAGCATGGCGAGCACTTCCTGCTCCGCGTACGGGCGGTGCTCCACACCGGCGGGGACGACGAAGGTGTCGTGCGGCCCCAGACGCACGTCGCCATCGCGCAGACTGATCGTCAACTCCCCGGACAGGACGTAGAACAACTCGTCCGTGGCGGGATGACTGTGCCAGACGAACTCCCCCATGATCTTGACCACTTTGAGGTCGTAGTCATTGATGCTGGCGAGCCGATGGGGCTGCCAGGGCTCGGCGATCTGGACCAGCGCGGTCAGCGCATTGCGCACCCCGCCGGCGAGATCTGGTTGCGGGACGTTCTCCACCACGTTCGCCTCCGTTGCGTCGCGCCGCGGCCACGGGGCCGGCGGCTGTGCCTCAGGTGATGCCGCACCATGTGTGCCGCGCCCCACCGTCCCATGCTATTTGCGGCGTTGCCCAAGGTTTGTACGACCGCTGGCGCCGGTGGGGTTGGTCGGGTCCGCCTCAAGGTGTGGGTTCTCCAGATCGGCATCGAGGGCGATCTGCAACCCCACGGCGGGCCCCATCGCCTTCCGGAACCGGGTGAGCAGCATGAACACCGTGAAAACCCGAAACTTCATGCCGTACTTGCCGGCCGGCGCTCGATTTGCGTGGTGGCGGTTCTTGCCGGCCACACCGGCCTGGTCACCGGTGTGATTCTGCACGCGATCGCCGGGGCCGGCCCTGCGACTCAGTCGCTCAGCACAGTTCCAAGGTGCGCGCCAGCGCCGCCACGCAGTCGGCCAGGAGCATCCGGTGCAGCCAGGCCCGCCAGATCTGCCAGGTCCGCACGCACCATCAGAGCCTCAGCCCTCCCGGCCCATCGGGGCCAGCGGCACCCGCTCGGGTGCCTGGGTGCGGGCCCGGACGGCGTCGTCGTCGGCCAGGGTGGACAGCGCCTCCTCCTCGGCCCGGGCCAGTGCCCGGTAGGAGTCGATCTCGGCGGCCCTGGTCTCGGCGTCCCAACCCAGTAACGGGGCGGCGATGTCGGCGATCTCGGGCAGCGCCGCCAAGCCGCGGTCGCGGGACTCATAGAACAGCCGGACCCGCCGCTGCAGGATGTCCTCCAGGTGCAGGGCTCCCTCGTGGGTGATCGCCCAGGCCACTTCCGCGCGCAGGTACGCAGGCGCGGCGGCCAGGGGCTCACCCAGGCCCGGGTCGTCCTGCACCGCTGCGCTGATCTGGGCCAGTTCGGTGCCGTAACGGCCCAGCAGGTGCTGCAACCGGTCACCGGTCCACCCGTGCCGGGCGCCGATCCGGCCGGCCTGGGCGGTGATCGCCTCCAGCCCGCTGGCGCCCACCAGCGGGGTGCGGGCGGTGACCGAGGGGCGGGCCTTGGCACGCTCGGGGCCGATCGCGTTATCCACCGCGTGCTCGGCCATCAGCCGGTACGAGGTGAGTTTGCCACCGGTGATCACCGTCATCCCCGGTGCCACCTCCAGCACGGTGTGGTCGCGGGAGATCTTGGTGGAGGCGGCGTCCTCGCTTGGCTGCACGAGCGGGCGCAGCCCGGCGTAGACACCGATGATGTCCTCGAAGGTCAACTCCGAGCGCAGCACCCCGTTGGCGTGCTCGAGCAGGTAGTCCACGTCCGGGCGGGTGGCCACCGGCCGCAGCGGCTCCTCGCTCCAGGGGGTGTCGGTGGTGCCGATGATCCAGTACCGCTGCCAGGGGATGATGAACAGCACCGACTTCTCGGTCCGCAGGAAGATCCCGGCCCTGCCCCGGATCCGGTGGCGCGGCACCACGATGTGGATGCCCTTGGACATCAGCACCCGCACCTTGGCCTCATCGGTGGCCAGGGCCTCGGTGTCCTCGGTCCACACCCCGGTGGCGTTGATGACGTGCTTGGCGTAGACGCGGTGACGCTGACCGGTCTCCAGGTCCACCACCTCGGCGCCGACCACGCGGGGGCCGTCCTTGATCAGGTCCACCATCTGGGTGCGCGAGGCGGCGTGAGCACCGTAGGACTGGGCGGTGCGGACCAGGGTGGTGACCAGCCGGGCGTCATCGACCCGGGCGTCGTAGAAGCGGATCGCACCGATGAGTTCGTCCGGGCGGATGTCGGGGAACAACTGCAGCGCGCCCCGCTTGGAGTAGTGCTTCTGCAGCGGCACCGCCCGCCCGCGGAATCCGGCCACGGCCATCGCGTCGTACATGCCCACCCCCACCGCGGAGTAGGCCCGTTCGATCACCCGGCGCTTCAGCGGCCACAGGAACGGTTGGGCCTGGACCAGGTGCGGGGCGGTGGTGGTCAGCAGCAGCGCGCGCTCCCGCAGCCCCTCGGCAACCAGTTTGAAATCCAGGTTGTACAGGTAGCGAAGCCCGCCATGTACCAGTTTCGATGACCAGGCGGAGGTACCGCCGGCCCAGTCCTGCATATCCACGATCCCGGTGCGCAGGCCCCGGGTGACGGCGTCCACCGCGACCCCGGCGCCGGTGACCCCACCGCCGATCACCAGCACGTCCAACTGCTCGGTACCCAGCGCGGCCAGAGCATCAGCCCTGCTTCGGGGGGTCAAGGCTGAGAACAAGGCAGTTCCTCCACGGCTCGCACGGACACGAGCCCGGGGTACACGCAACCCCGGGCCGGACTGTGCCCTATGTTTCTCCTAATCGCACCCTTTGTGCAACGCGGCCGCCCTGCCGAGCAACGTGGCCACCCCGCCGACCAAGGAGTCCCATGCCCGGCCCAGTCCTCCCCGGACCCGCCCCCACCGGCCTCTTCGAGGCCTACATCTTCGACATGGACGGCACGGTCTACCTGGGTGAGGAGATGCTGCCCGGGGCCACCCGGTTGATCACCGAACTGCGCCGGCGGGGACTGCCGGTGCGGTTCCTGTCCAACAACCCCACCAAGGACCCGGGGCAGTACGCCGAGAAACTGGACCGGCTCGGCCTGCCCACCGCCGAGGACGAGATCGTCAACACCGTGGTGACGATGACACGGTGGCTGCAGACCCATCACCCGCAGGCGAAGGTCTTCCCGATCGCCGAGGAGCCACTCGTGCGGGCGTTGGGTGAGGCCGGTATCGCGATCACCGACGATCCGGCCCAGATCGACATCGTGATCGCCTCCTACGACCGCACCTTCACCTACGCCAAACTGCAGATCGCCTTCGATGCGCTGTGGTTCCACGGCCGAGCGATCCTGGTCACCACCAACCCGGATCGGTACTGCCCCTTCCCGGGCGGACGCGGGGAACCCGACGCCGCCGCGATCGTCGCGGCGATCGAGGCGTGCACCGGGGTGAAGCTGAGCAAGAACGTGGGCAAGCCGGATCCGGACATGCTCACCGCCGCGCTCGCCGGCCTCGATGTGGACCCTGTCAACGCCCTGATGGTGGGGGACCGGTTGCACACCGACATCCGGATGGCGGCCGACGCCAGCATGCCTTCGGCGATGGTGCTGACCGGGGACTCCACGGCCGACGAGGTGGCCGACACCGAACCCGCCCACCGGCCCACGTATGTGCTGGACCGGGTGGACCACATCCTTCCTGCCGCCCTGCGGGCCGAACTCGGCTGGGTGGAATAGCCGGGTAGGGGGTGGTCGGCCTGCCGGCAGCACGGACGACGACGAGGTGCACCCCGCGTGCAGGATGCACGACGGCGGGGCTCACCTGAGGTCGCCTGTGCCGGTCTGGCGGCATGCCCGATCCCTGGCAGACTGTGGGCGTGCCTTCCTCGCCCGCGGTATCGGACCCCGATGGTGACCACGGCTCCACCGATATCGAGGCGGACGTGCGTCCTCGCCGCGACGGTGATCGGGTGACCGCGTCCGGTTACGAGGGTACCGACCGTGCCGGGAGCGCCGACGGTCGGCCCGCGACCGCCGCCGATGCCGTCCATGACATGGACGTGGTACCGCCGGGCTGGCATCGCAAACTGCTTCCGGCATTCGGGGTGAGCCTGTCGGCGTTCCTGCTCTTCGGCGTCGAGGTGGGTTGGCCCGGCCATGCGGTGCTGATCGCCAGCCTGGGGGCGGCCTACCTGGTGGACCGCGGCCTGGCCAAGGACCTGCTGCTGATCGGCGTGGGTATCACGATCGTGTCCACCACATCGGTGGCGGCCGACGTGAGTTGGGACCGGTTCTTCACGATCGGGATCGTGCTGGCGCTCGCGGTGGCCACCCCGTTCCTGATCGACCGGCTGATCTACCGGCGCAAGGCGATCCGGTTCCCCTGGCGGGGCCACCGCAAATGGACCCCGGTGCAGAAGGGATACATGCTGCTGGTCCCGTTCCTGGGCTGGCTGATCCTGCCGTTCTACTTCATCCGATCCGGGGCGTACCAGAACTGGCCGGCCATCACCGACACCAGCGAGTTGGTCCGCTTCTTCATCGGCGTGAACTACGTGGGCACCTGGGATGAACTGTTCTTCATCTGCACCTGCTTCGTGCTGCTGCGCCGCCACTTTCCGATGTGGACGGCCAACATCCTGCAGGCCATCATCTTCGTCTCCTTCCTCTACGAACTGGGCTACACCCACTGGGGCCCGCTGCTGACCGCACCGTTCGCGCTGCTGCAGGGCTACATCTTCACCAAGACCCGCTCGCTGACCTACGTGGTGATCGTGCACCTGCTCTTCGACGTCATCGTTTTCCTCGCGATCGTGCACTCCCACAACCCGGACTTCTTCCCCTACTTCCTGTACTGATCCCGCGTCCACCGCGCCGGGGTCCCCGGGATGAGCCACCGGATCACCAGCCGCTCGTTCGACAGCGGATTCGCCGGGGACTTCGCCGGCGGCGATGTCACAGTTGGGGCATACGGTCGATCTCGTTGCTGACGAAAGCCGAGGAGTGTCGATGACCGCTGTGTCCTGCCCGCCCGGGGGGAAGCGTGAACGGGCGGAGGCTGCGCCGTCGTCGGGTGTCGTGGGCGTGGGCGAGCCGGGACCGGCCGTTGAGCGGGGTAAGCTGGCCAGCATGCTGGGCGGTAGTGGTGAGGCGGCGTTCGACTTCGTCGACCTCTTCGCCGGCGTCGGCGGGTTCCACGCCGTCCTCGGCGCCCTGGGCGGGCGGGCCACATTCGCCTCCGAGATCGACCCGGGGGCCGCCCGGGTGTACCGCGACAACTGGAACATGGGCGTGCACGGGGACATCATCCCGCTCACCGCCGAACGCATGGACGTGCCCGACCATGACGTGCTGGCCGCCGGCTTCCCCTGCCAACCGTTCTCCAAGTCCGGCTTCCAGAAGGGGATGGAGGAGACCCGCGGCACGCTGTTCTTCAACATCGCCCGGGTGCTGGAAGAACGCCGGCCCACCGCGATCCTGCTGGAGAACGTGCGCAACCTGGCCGGGCCGCGGCACCGCGACACCTGGGCCACCATCATCCGCACCCTGCGGGACCTGGGCTACCAGGTCTCGACCACCCCCACGATCTTCTCCCCGCACCTGCTCCCACCCGAGCTGGGCGGACGCCCGCAGGTGCGTGACCGGGTCTTCATCACCGGAACCTACGTGGGGCCGCGCCGGGCGTGGGCGCAGTCCTGGGACGAGCCCGTGGTGCCCAACCGGCCGGTGGCCCGGCCCGACGGCGGCCTCTGGGACCCGCACCGGTGGGATCTGCGGTCCGATCTACCGCTGCTGAGCGAGGAGGAGATCCCGGACCTGCAGCGCTACCGGCTCAGCCCCACCGAGACCGAGTGGATCAGCGTGTGGGATGAGTTCGTGCAGATCATGCGCCCGCGGGTGGCCACGCTGCCGGGCTTTCCGATCTGGGCCGATGCGTTCCTGCCCGAGCCGCAGATCACGCAGGGGACCCCGCTGTGGAAGGCGAACTTCCTGCGGAAGAACGCCGAGTTCTACCGCAGCCACCAGCGGGTGCTGGACGGCTGGCTGCAGCGGCATCAGCACCTGGCCCACTTCCCGGCCTCGAGACGCAAACTCGAGTGGCAGGCCCAGGACGCCGAGTCGCTGGGGTCCACGATCATGCACTTCCGGCCCTCCGGGATCAGAGCCAAGAAGCCCACCTACGTGCCGGCCCTGGTCGCGATCACCCAGACCACCATCCTGGGGGACAAACGGCGCCGGCTGACCCCGCGCGAGGCCGCCCGGTTGCAGGGCCTGCCCGATGAGTTCACCTTCGGCGACCAGCCAGCAGCCGCCTCCTACCGGCAGATGGGCAACGGGGTGAACGTCGGGGCCGCCTACTACGTGCTGCGCCAACACCTGCTGCGCACCATCGATGACGTCGAGGACCGCTCACCCGGCCTGGCCCGCGCGGTGCGGCAGGCGCCGGCCAACCCCGATGTGGCGATGGCGCCCGGCTCGGCCCTGGCGCAGTCCGGCGTCGCCTGAGAACCAGGCATGGGCGCACAGGTGGTCGACCAGCTCGGCCCGGACGGCACGGTGGTCCAGGACACCGACGCCAGGATCCGCCCGGCCGAGCGCGTGGCGATCCTGGGGCGGTATCTGCCGGAGGTCTACGTGCAGCAGGTGGGCTCCGAGAAGGTGCTGATAGCCGGGGACAACGCGTTGCTGGTGCGGCAGGTGCACCATCTGGGCCATCCCTGGCCAGGGTTCAAGAAGCGGATCCAGATACCGAACCAGTGGATCGGCATCCATCACCTGCTCCGGGAAGGTGGGCTGCGGCCGCGCTTCGTCGGCCTCTACCACTACGAAGGCACCACGATCTTCGTGGACTTCGACCCCGACACCTACGTGGCGCGGAAGGCGAACAACTCCGCCGCGCACGTGTCCTCCAATGATCTGTTCCAGGCCCAGGCGCGTGGCTCCTTCAGCCGTCGGGACCGGAACGGTAACCGGCTCACCAGCGTGCGCGCGGACTCCTTCGCGCACTATCTGCGCACCGGCGACGTGGGGACCGATCCGCATCTGGAGGTCCTGCAGCAGTTCAACGAGGTATTCATCGACGGTCAACTGACCATGTCCAGCACCGCGGTGCAGCGGATGCACCGGGCCGCCTGGCCCGACAGGTTCCAGGGCGAGTGGCCCGGCTTCTACCTGGAGTACCGGCTGGAGGAGTTCCTCCACGCCGGCGGCCACACCGACCGGGTGCGGCACCTGAAGAACAAGACCCCCGGCGGGTTCGACTACGACCTGCAGTTCCGTGACGGTCCCACCGTCGCCCACTACGGGGACCTGAAGGCCTCCGACCATGTGCAGAAGGAGGCCCCGGGTAACGACGCCGCCTCGGTGCGGGCGTGCGTGCAGGAGTACGGCAAGTTCTGGTTCGTGCTCTATGAGCACCAGACCTGGAAGGCCAAGGACAACCAGAACGCCGCCACGATCGAATGGAACAGGTGGCGCCGGGACGCCGGGTACGTGGCCCGGAAGGGGTTCAACGAACTGTCCTACGCCGGCCGGTTCAAGGAAGCGGTCCGGTTCTTCTCCATGAAGGTGCTGGAGGTCAACACCGGCAACTTCCACACCGTGCTCGGCGACTTCGCCCAGGGCCGCCAGCCCAGCGGCGATGCCCGGGCGCTGAAGGTGATGATCCGTAAGGACCGGATCGACAACTTTCTGGTGCACAGCCACCAGGTGGAGGTCCCCGAACCCGAACCGCTCGCCCCGGGTCGGTTAACTCCCCGCGCCGACACCACGTTGTGGTGAGGCCGGCGGCCCGGTGCTGTCCCGGTCCCGGCCCATGATCACCGCGGCCGGGCCGCTGTCGCCGTACCGGAAGTCCGGCAGGAGCTCGACGAACCCGGCCCGCCGGTACAGCCGGCGTGCCGGGTTCGTCGGGGCCGTGGCCAGCAGGACGCGTTGGTGCCGGGTGGTGTGCAACAGGTGATGCAGGAGCATGCCCCCGGTGCCCCTGCCCTGGTGCTCGGGGGCCACCACCAGTTCGGCGAGTTCGAAGGCGTCCTGCATCCAATCCGCATGGTCGGCCGCCTGCAGGGTGGGACCGATCTGTTCGGGCCACCAGTGCCCGCGTTCGAAGGTGAATCCGAAAGCGAAGCCCACCGACCCTCCGTCCACCCGGGCCAGCAGCAGCCGCGCGCCGTGGTACTCGCGCATACACCGGGTGTAGGTGTCGGTGAACTGCCGGGTGACCGAGGCCGGGTAGCCGAACGCGGCGGCGTAGAGGGTGGTGACCTCGTCGGCGCCGGTCACCGCCTCGGCGCGGGTCAGGTCGACGATCACCTCCCGAACCCTAGTCCCATGTGGTGGGTGGCTCGCGGTCCCCGGCTTACCCGCGCCTGGACATGCCGCTCCCGGCACCGGGGAATGTCGCATTCCTGCACCGGCCACGCTTGTGCACACCTCGCCCCGTGGTGCCACGGCAGGGCATCTGGGCACGTACCCTCCTTGCGGGAAGGAGTGTGCATGGAAGCGATCGAACGGGAGCAGCGCACCGGGGATGCGCCGCTCGTGATCCGCAGGGTGCGGTTGCCAGGGCCGGTGGCAGCCGACGACGGCGTACCCGGCCGGGCCGGGAATGGTCACCCTGCCGTGGCGGGCGGCCCGGGCGAGCAGGTGTGGGACGCCGCGATCGCGGACGGTCGGGTCGTACGGATGGTCCCCACCGGGCACCTGGAGGCACCGGCCGGGTCCGACCAGATTGACGCCGAGGGCCGCTTCCTGCTGCCGGGCCTGTGGGATGAGCACACCCACATGGTGCAGTGGGCCCTGGCGATGTCCCGGTTGGACCTGAGCGGGGCGACCTCGGCGGCACAGGTGATGGACCTGGTGCGCACCGCCCTGCCTACGGACCGCCCCGTGGTGGGTTACGGATTCCGTGACGCGCTGTGGCCCGACGTTCCGAGCCGGGATCTCCTCGATCAGGTAGCCGGTTCGGTGCCCGTGGTGCTCGTCTCGGGTGACCTGCACTGCGCCTGGGTGAACACCGCCGGCGCGGACCTGCTGCAGGTTACGGTCGGGGCCGACGGGCT
Source organism: Pseudactinotalea sp. Z1732 (assembly GCF_049724975.1). Taxonomy (NCBI): domain Bacteria; kingdom Bacillati; phylum Actinomycetota; class Actinomycetes; order Micrococcales; family Cellulomonadaceae; genus Pseudactinotalea; species Pseudactinotalea sp. Z1732. Next base: position 129,926 of record NZ_JBMPQC010000007.1, read on the forward strand.
GGTCCGTGAGGGCGCGTGGTTCGAGGCGATGCCCCGGCTGGACGCTGCGACCGTAGCCGGGGCGGAAGGCGCCCTGGCCAAGGCGTTGCCGCTGTTGGCGGCCCGCGGTGTGGTCGGTGTGGTGGACCTGGAGTGGGCGGACAACATCAGCGACTGGCGCACCCGGCTCAGCGCCGCCGTGCCGGCCCTGGTCCGGGTGGAGGCCGGGATCTACCCCGACCGGCTCCCGGCGGCGCTGGCCGAGGGTTGGCGCAGTGGCCAGGTGGTGCCCGGAACCGGTGGGCTGGTGCGGGTGGGACCGCTGAAGATCCTCTCCGACGGGTCGCTGAACACCCGCACCGCGCTGTGCCGCGACCCCTACCGGGGATCAGCCCAGGTGGACCGGGCTCCCGGCGGGGGCTATGGGTACCGGGAGTACGACGTGAGCGAGATGGTGGAACTGGTCCGGCGGGCAGCCGGTGGAGGCATCACCGCCACGGTGCACGCGATCGGGGATCTGGCTGTCACCGCCGCACTGGACGCCTTCGAGGCCACCGGCTCCGGCGGCCGGATCGAGCACGCCCAGTTGGTGCACCCCTCCGATCATGCGCGGTTCGCCGCCCTGGGCGTGGTGGCCGGTGTGCAACCAGAGCACGCCATGGATGACCGGGATCTGGCCGAGCAGTACTGGCCCGAGCGCACAGGGTGGTGCTTCCCGCTGGCGGACCTGGCCCGGGCCGGCGCGACGATCCGCTTGGGTTCGGACGCGCCGGTGGCGCCACTGGACCCGTGGGTGACGATCAGCGCCGCGGTGACCCGCAGCCGGGACGGCCGGGAGCCGTGGCACCCCGAGCAGGCGCTACCGGTCTCGACGGCGCTGGCAGCCAGTACGCGCGGGAAGGGGAGTGTGCGCGCGGGCCAGGACGCCGACCTGGTGCTGACCGACGTCGACCCCCACACCGCGGACGGTCAGGCGCTGCGGACCATGCCGGTCTGGGCGACCATGGTCGCCGGTCGGTGGACATACGGTCCCGCCTGAGCCGGCGGGCACCGGCCGGCCGGAGCCCGCCCGAGTGAGGCGTCCCGGGCCAGGCGCGCACTCGGCGCGTGCGCGTCAGTCAGCGCGCAGCGCGGGAGGCGAGCAACCAGCGGATCCCGGCCACCACCAGGACCAGCAGCAACACGAACATGATGGTGCTGGCGATGATCGCCCCGGGGTTGTCAGCATCCCCGGCGAACAGGTCGCCCAGGTCCATGAGGTTCGGCAGGGAGCCCAGCGCCCCCAGCAGCGCCAGCACCAGGACCACGACCAGGGCGGGTTTACGGGCCTTCGTCCCGCGTGCGATCAGGGCACAGACCAGCAGCAGCACCCCCACGAAGGCGGGGATCAGCGCGGTGATGCTGGCGGCAGCGGTGGCGATGTAGGCCACGGCGCCGGTGGCGATCAGGGCGATGGACACGAGCAGAGTCAGGGTAATCACGGATCTTGCCTCGGTTCGGGGCTGATGGCCGACTTGATCCTACCGGCTGTAGGAGTCGATTCCGCCACACTCCGACCCGGGGCGGTCGCCGCCGACTCAACCCCCGGCGTGCTCACCCCACTCCAGCGTCCGAGCCAACGGCACTCCGGGCCGGTAGGCCAGGTGCGTCCGGGTCGGGGCGTCCAGCACCGCCAGGTCCGCCCGCGCCCCGACCCCCAGGTGCCCCACGTCCTCGCGCCGCAGCGCTGCCGCGCCACCGGTGGTGGCCGCCTGGATCGCCTCGTCCACGCTCATCCCCATCTCCCGCACCGCCAGGGCGATGCACAGCGGCATCGAGGAGGTGAAGGAGGTGCCGGGGTTGCAGTCGGTGGACAGTGCCACGGCGACCCCGGCGTCCAGCAACCTGCGCGCATCGGGGTAGGGCGACCGGGTGGAGAACTCCACCCCGGGCAGCAGAGTGGCCACGGTGTCCGAGCCGGCCAGGGCCATCACGTCCTCATCGGACAGGTACGTGCAGTGGTCCACGCTGACCGCCCCCAGTTCCACCGCCAGTTGTGCCCCGGGCCCGTACCCGAGTTGGTTGCCGTGCACGCGCAGACCCAGGCCCGCCCGGGCGCCCGCCTCCAGCACTGCCCGGGACTGCTCACCGTCGAAGGCCGAGGCCGCCGCCGGTTCACAGAACACATCCACCCACCGGGCGTGCGGGGCGCACTCGCGCAGCATCGGCCCCCTGACCAGGTCGACGTACGCGTCGGCCCGCCCGGCGAACTCCGGTGGTACCACGTGCGCACCCAGGAAGGTGACCTCCGGGGTCACCTCCGCCGCCAGTTGCAGCGAGCGCACCTCGTTGGCCACGTCCAGGCCATAACCGGACTTGACCTCCATCGTGGTGGTGCCCTGGGCGCGGGCCTCGGCCACGAACGCCCGGAGCCGCTCACGCAGCACTCGCGTGGAGGCCTCCCGGGTGGCCGCCACGGTCACGGCGATCCCGCCGCCGTCGTAGGACTGCCCGCTCATCCGGGCGGCGAACTCCGCCGAGCGGTCCCCGGCGAAAACCAGGTGGGTGTGGGAGTCCACGAACCCCGGCAGCACGCATGCCCCGTCGACGTCGATGCGGGCGTCGGCCGCGGGTGTCGCCCGGCCCCGGCCAACCCAGGCGACCCGCCCGCGCGGGCGGCTGACGCCGTCACCGGCCACCGGAGCAGACCCGCCGGGCCCGGGCAGACCGCCCGCCGAGGCTGCGTCGTCGTCGGTCTCGATGACGAGGGCGGCGTCCTCGAGCACCCCCAGCGGGCCGGTGCCCAGCGCCGGGTCACCGGTCACCAGTTCTGCGATCCCGGTGATCGCGATGGCGGCCATCAGGTCTCCGAACCGGGCGCGGTGTGCATCGGGATCGGGACGCCGTGGTCACGGGCTACCTGCTCGGCGGGCTCATACCCCGCGTCCACGTGCCGGATGATGCCCATCGCCGGGTCGTTGCTGAGCACGCGCGCCAGTTTCCGGGCGGCCAGGTCGGTGCCGTCGGCCACGCTGACCTGGCCGGCGTGGATGGAGCGCCCGATGCCCACCCCGCCGCCGTGGTGCAGCGAGACCCAGGTGGCCCCGGAGGAGGCGGCGACCATGGCGTTGAGCATCGGCCAGTCCGCGATCGCATCGGACCCGTCGGCCATCGCCTCGGTCTCGCGGTAGGGGGAGGCCACCGAGCCGCAGTCCAAGTGATCCCGGCCGATCACGATCGGAGCGCGCAGGGTGCCATCGGCCACCATCTCGTTGAACCGCAGGCCCGCGCGATCGCGTTCGCCGTGACCGAGCCAGCAGATCCGCGCGGGCAGCCCCTCGAAGCTGACCCGCTCCTGGGCGGCGCGGATCCACCGACGCAGGTGGTCGTTCTCGCCGAAGAGGTCCAGGACCGCCTCGTCGGTCGCGGCGATATCGGCGGGGTCCCCGGACAGCGCCGCCCACCGGAAGGGGCCCTTGCCCGCACAGAACAGCGGACGGATGTATGCCGGGACGAACCCGGGGATCTCGAAGGACCGGTCGTACCCGCCCTTGCGGGCCTCGTCGCGGATGGAGTTGCCGTAGTCGAACACCTCCGCGCCGGCATCGGCGAAGCCGACCATCGCCTCCACGTGCGCCGCCATCGATTCCTGGGCGCGGACGGTGAACTCCTCGGGGTTGGCGGCGGCGTAGTCGTGCCAGTCGGCCAGGTCCACACCCTGGGGCAGGTAGGAGAGTGGATCGTGCGCCGAGGTCTGGTCGGTGACCACATCGATGGCCACGTCCCGGCGGAGCAGTTCGGTGAACACGTCCGCGGCGTTGCCCACCACACCCACCGAGACCGCCTCGCGCGCAGCCCGGGCCGTCTCCACCCGGGTGACGGCGGCATCGAGGTCCTCTGCGACCTCATCCAGGTACCGGGTGCCGACCCGACGGCGCAGCCGAGCCCCGTCCACGTCCACCACCAGGCACACCCCGCCATTGAGCGTCACCGCCAGGGGTTGCGCACCGCCCATCCCGCCGCACCCGCCGGTCAGGGTCAGTGTCCCGGCCAGGGTGCCGCCGAACCTCTTTGCGGCCACCGCGGCGAAGGTCTCGTAGGTGCCCTGCAGGATGCCCTGCGTTCCGATGTAGATCCAGGAGCCGGCCGTCATCTGTCCGTACATCGTGAGCCCGAGCTGCTCCAGGCGCCGGAACTCCGGCCAGGTGGCCCAGTCGCCCACCAGGTGGGAGTTGGCGATCAGCACCCGCGGTGCCCATTCGTGGGTGCGCATCACACCGACGGGTTTACCGGACTGGACCAGCAGGGTCTCATCGGCCTCCAGGCCGGTCAGCGTGGCCACGATCGCGCGATAGCTGGGCCAGTCGCGCGCCGCTCTACCGGTGCCGCCGTAGACCACCAGGTCCTCGGGGCGTTCGGCCACCGCTGGGTCGAGGTTGTTCATCAGCATCCGCAGGGGTGCCTCGGTCTGCCAGGACTTGGCGGTCAGGGCGGTCCCGGTGGGGGAGCGGACGACGTCGTGACTGCTCATGGCCACGACGGTACCGAAGTGGGCCGCGGCGCACCCGGGATCGAACGGCCTGAACCGCCGGCCCCGGGACGCGGCCCGGGGTGTCAGTGGTACTGCGGCTGGGCGGAGCCGGAGGTGCCGGCATCGCCGGCGCCGGGCGCGTCATGTCCGGTGGGATCCCCGACGACGGGTTCGGCCCCGGTCTCGGAGTTACCGGCGTAGCACCGGGCCTTGCCCAGCACCGCCACCGTCACGGGCGTGCCTGGTTGCAGTGCCGCCTGGGGGCCGTCGACCACCCGGGAGAGCACCGTGGTGTGATCCCCGGCTCGTAGGATCACCAGGGCGTCGTGGCCGTAGTAGTCCACCGACACCACGGTGGCCGGAGCGCCGGGACCCTCGGTGGGGTGGATGGTGACCTGCTCGGGGCGCAGCATGACCTGGGTCTGCCCCGGACCGGGTGTCCCGGTGACACCCAACCAACCGAGCACCGTGCGCACCCGCTGCCCGTCGCGCTCCAGGACCGGCAGCAACTGCGCCTCGCCCACGAACCCGGCCACCCAGGGGTCCACCGGCGCGCGGTAGATCTCAGCGGGACGGCCCGCCTGCAGGATCCGCCCGGCGCGCATCACCGCGATCTCATCGGCCATCGACAACGCCTCGGCCTGGTCGTGTGTGACCATCAACGCGGTGGCCCCGTCCTCGGCCAGCGCCTGGCGGACGACCTGGCGCACCTCGGTGCGCAGGGTGGCGTCCAGGGCGCTGAACGGTTCATCCAGCAGCACCAGCGGAGGCCGGGGCGCGAGTGCCCGGGCGACCGCCACGCGCTGCTGTTGTCCGCCGGAGAGCTCGTGCGGCATCCGGCTGCCGAGGCCGGACAGGCCGACCAGGTCCAGGCATTCAGCGACCCGGTCCCGGGTGCCGCGACGGCCCAGTTTGCGCCGGCCCAGGCCGAACGCGATGTTGTCCGCCACCGACAGGTGCGGGAACAGGCCGCCGTCCTGCGGCACGATGGCTGCGTGGCGCCGGTGCGGCGGCAGGTGCACCCCGGGCAGGGACACCGCCCGACCTTCCAGGGCGATGCGGCCGGCGTCGATCTCCTCGAACCCGGCGAGGACTCGCAGCAGTGTGGTCTTGCCGCAGCCGGAGGGCCCGAGCACCGCGAGCAGTTTGCCCGCGCCCAGGCTCAGGTCCACGCCGTCCAGGGCCCGCACCTGGCCGAAGGCCTTGTGCACCTGGACTACTTCGACAGCACTCACGGTTCCACCCTCACACTCTCCGGCGCCACCTGGGGGTGAGGTTTCTCACTGCTCACGCCGGCCCCGCGGATCCCGCTGCGGACCGTCAGCAGCCAGGTGGGCAGCGCGGCGACCAGGACCAGCAGCACGGCGTAGGGCGCGGCCTCGGCGTAGCGCTGCACCTCGGTGGCCGACCACAGCCGGGTGGCCAGGGTCTCCATCCCGGTGGGCCGCAGCAGCAACGTGGCCGGCAACTCCTTCATGCACGCCAGGAACACCAGCGCGGCTCCGGCGCGCACACCCGGGAGCGTGAGCGGGAGGGTCACCCGTGCCCAGGTGCGCCCCGGGCCCTCCCCGAGGGAGTGGCTCACTTCCTCCAGTCCGGGCGGTGCCTTCGCGGCGGCCCCGGCCACCGCGGCCAGGGCCAGGGGCAGGAACAACGTGGCATACCCCACGGCGAGCAACCAGACGCTTTGGTAGAGCGGGAGCAGCACGGCCACGCCCAGGAACACCAGTGACAGACCGACCACCACTCCGGGCAGGCCGTGCGCGAGATAGGCGGCGTGTTCCAGCGCCCGGGCCAGCCGTCCGGGGTGACGGGCCGCGTACAGCCCCACCGGGATCGCCAGCGCCGTGGTCACCAGCGCACCCGCGAGGGCCAGCCCGATAGACCCGGACGCTGCGCTGAGCACCTCCCTGACCGAGCCGGGCTGGGACAGACCGCGGGCGGACCAGCGAGCCATCGCGACCGCCGGGACCCCGAGGGCGACCAGTGCGGTGCCCATCATGGTGGCGTAGGCGACCCAGCGCCCGTACTTCCCGAGTTGGTGCATGGGGGCGGAGCGACGCACCCCGCTGCCGGTGCGGGCGTACCGGGCGCCACGGCGGCGGGTGCTGTGCTCGATCGCCAGGATCAGCAGCGTGAGCAGCACGAGCATGCTGGCCAGGCTGAGTGCGCCGATCCGGTCGAAGCCCGAACCCAGGGCGGTGAAGATCGCGCGAGTGAAGGTGTCCACCCGCAGCAGCGACACCGCTCCGAAGTCCGACAGCGCGTAGAGCACGGCGAGCAGGCCACCGGCGGCGATGGCCGGGCGCACTTGCGGGAGGGTGACGGTCATCAGGGTCTGCCACGGGCCCCGGCCCAGGGAGCGGGACACCTCCTCCTGCCCGGCGTCTGTCGCGGCCAGCGCCGCGGCCACCGGCAGATACACGTACGGCGCGGTGTAGAGGGTCAGCACCAGGGCGGCGGCCCAGAACCCCTCGAACCTGGCGGTTGAGGACCACAGGTCCGCCACCGCCGACCAGCTGAACGCGGCGACGTAACTGGGCACCGCCAGCGGCAGTGCCGCCACCACCGCCCAGAGGCGCCGCCCGGGCAGATCGGTGCGGGTGACCAGGTAGGCGCTGCCGACGCCGAGCGCCAGGCACCCGATCGCCACGACCAGGGCGAGCAGCATGGACGTGGCTGCCAGTGTCCCCACCCGCGGGCGGGTCACCGCGGCGAGCCAGGCATCGGGCCCGGCCCCGGCGACGCGCGCGATCAGATAGGCCAGCGGCACCAGTGCCACCGCGGTGGCGACCAGGGCGGCCGCGGTCAGTGCTGGGTGTGCGCGCTGGGTCAGGACAATCCCGCCTCACTGATCATCTCGACGGTGGTCTGCAGGTCGTCGAGGTCGTTCAGGTCGATCCCGGGCTGGTCCAGACCGGTCAGGGGCGGCAACTCCTCGTCGGCCTCGATGCCCTCGACCATGGGGTACTCGTGGGTCTGGTCGCGGAAGTACTCCTGCCCGGTGGGGCTGAGCAGGTAGTCGATGAGTTCCTGGGCGGCCGGTGAGGGCTCCCCACCCAGCGCGCCGATCCCGGAGATATTCACCAGGCCGCCGGCGTCACCGCCGGCGAAGAAGTGCTGGGCCACATCCAGGTCCTCCGGTTCCACGCCCTCCTCCTCGGCCTGTTCGAAGAGGTAGTAGTGGTTGACCAACCCGACGTCGAACACCCCCGCGTCCACGTCCGCGACGATCATGCCGTTGCGTTCGCGGAGCTGCGGGTCGTTCGCAGCCAGGTCCGAGAGCCACTGCCGGGCCACGTCGTCGCCCTCCATCAGGCGGATCGCGGTGACGAACGCCTGGAAGGAGGCGTTGGTCGGTGCGATGCCCACCCGGCCCCGCCATTGCTCCTCGGTCAGTTCGAAGACGGACTCGGGCAGTTCCTCGGCGCTGACCGCGTCCTTGTTGTAGACCAGCACCCGGGAGCGGCCGGTCAGCCCGACCCAGGTGCCGTCGGCGGAGCGGTAGGCGGAGGGGACCAGGTCGAGCGTGTCCTGTGGCAGCGGCGCCAGCAGTCCATCGGCAGCGAGCGCCCCGAGCGCGCCGGCATCCTGGGCGAGGAAGGCATCGGCGGGGCTGCGGTCCCCTTCCTCCAGGAGTTGGGCAGCCATCTCCGCAGTCCCGCCGTACCGCACCGAGACCTCGATCCCGGTCTCCTCGGTGAAGGAGTCCAGCACCGGCTGCACCAGGGCCTCGTTTCGGCCGCTGTAGAGGGTCAGGGACTCCTCGTCCGAGCCGTCACCGGAGCCGCACGCGGTCAGCCCGGCCAGGACCAGTCCGGCGATCGCGGTCGGTGCCAGCCATGTGCGCATCATGGGTGCTCTGAGAGGCATCGCGTCTGTTCTCCTGAGATCGGGGGCCCGACTGGTCATGTCTTAAGTAAGGCTAACCTTACTAGACGGTGGTGGGAAGCCGTGCCGGAGGTGCTCAGGCCAGGGAACCGGTGACCTCGCTCACTGCGGTGAGCAGGGAACCGTCCAGGAGCACCTGGTGGGCCGCCTCGATCTGGGGGCTGAGATGCTCGTCCGGGCCGGGCTCGCTGACGCCGGCGGCCCGCAGTACGCCTCTGGCTGCACCGGTGGCCGGGCCCGGCTGCAGCGGCCGGCGCAGGTCCATGCCGCGTGCGGCGGTGAGGATCTCGATCGCGAGCACCCGGCGCAGGCCGTCCACGGCGCGGCGCAGTTTGCGGGCCGCGGCCCATCCCATCGAGACGTGATCCTCCTGCATCGCCGAGGAGGGGATGGAGTCCACGCTGGCCGGGACGGCCAGGCGTTTGAGTTCGGAGACGATCCCGGCGGCGGTGTACTGGACGATCATCAGCCCGGAGTCCACGCCCGGATCCTGGGCCAGGAACGCCGGCAGGCCCGCGTTGCGGGCGGTGTCGAGGAAGCGGTCGGTGCGCCGCTCGCTCATCGACGCGACGTCGGCGGCGGCGATCGCCAGGAAGTCCAGCACGTAACCGACCGGGGCGCCGTGGAAGTTCCCGTTGGACTCCACCCGCCCGTCCAGGGTCACCACCGGGTTGTCGATCACCGAGGCCAGTTCCACCTCGAGGACACCCCGCGCGTGGGACAGGGTGTCCCGGGCGGCCCCGTGCACCTGGGGAACACATCGCAGTGAGTAGGGGTCCTGCACGTGGGAACAGTCCGGGCCGCGGTGGGAGGACACGATGCCGGAGCCGGCCATCAGGGTGCGCAGGTTCGCGGCCGAGGCCGCCTGTCCCGGGTGCGGGCGCAACGCCTGCAGGTCCGCGGCGAAGACTGCGTCGGTGCCCAGCAACGCCTCCACGCTCATCGCCGCCGCGACGTCGGCGACCTGGAGCAGGTGCCTCAGGTCGGCACAGGCCAGGGCCAGTGTGCCGGTCATCCCGTCGGTGCCGTTGATCAGCGCCAGGCCCTCCTTCTCGGCCAGTTCGACCGGTGCCAGACCGGCGCGCAGAAGTGCGGTGCGTGCCGGATGGGCGTGGCCGTCCCGGGTGCGCACGGTGCCTTCGCCCATCAGGGCCAGCGCCGCGTGGGCCAGCGGGGCGAGGTCGCCGGAGCAGCCCAGCGACCCGAACTCGTGCACCACCGGCGTCAACTGGGCGTTGAGCAGGTCCGCGAAGGCACGCACGGTGCTCTCGCGCACGCCGGTGCGGGCCGAGGCGAGCGTGGCCAGGCGCAGCAGCATCAGCGCACGGACCACCTCGGTCTCCACCTCCGGTCCGGTGCCGGCCGCATGGGAGCGGATCAGCCCTTGCTGCAGCCGGGTGCGCCGTTCGGGTGGGATGTGGGTGGTGGCCAGGGCCCCGAACCCGGTGGAGACCCCGTAGTGGGGCCGTTCGGCGTCCACCAGTGACTCCACGTGCCGGCGGCTGTCGGCGACCTCGGTCAGGACCTCGGGCGGCAGGTGGACCGGGGCGCCGTCGCGGGCCACGGCCACCACGTCGTCAACGCTCAGCGGGATGGTGCCGAGCGTGACCGCGTTCGCGATGGGTGCATCGTGCATGGGCTTATCCCATCACGCCCGGCCACCTGCGTGGGCGAGTCCGCCGCTCGCCGGCCCGGGCGGCCGGTCACTTCGCCTACTCTCCCGCCGGACCGGGCTGCCCGGCCGCGAAGTAGTCGACCAGTTCGGCATCGAGGGCGGGCACCTCCACGACGCCGCTACCCTCGCGCAGCGACCGGGTGGCCATGATGCCGGCGGCCACCGCATCGCGGGCGCCGACCGGGGAGGTGGAGGTGATGCCACCCTCGACGGCGAACCGGAGGAACTCATCGACCAGCAGGCGGTCCGCCCCGCCGTGACCGCCCCCGGCCGCGGGCACCTCGAACGTCTCATCGGGTGGTGCGCTGCCCTGGTGGCGTCGATTCCACAGATGCACCTGGGAACCAGGTGTGTCGCCCATGTTCTCGATGCGTCCGTGCGTGCCGATCACCGTGTAGTTTCGCCAGTAGTCGGGGGTGTAGTGGCACTGGTCGTAGGTGGCCAGCACCCCGTTGCCCAGTGCGAGCTGGACGTGCGAGAGGTCCTCCACATCCACCACCGGGTTCAGTCCGGTGTGGGCGGTGGCCGGCCAGTTCTCCAGGGACCACCAGTCGGTCATCCGTTGCCCGCTGCGATCGGTGCGGTCGGGGTTGTGTGCGTACACGCTCATCGCCCCCATCGCCTGCACCCGGGTGGCCGGTGCGCCGGCGAGCCAGTGGATCACGTCGATGTCGTGGGCGCCCTTCTGCAGCAGCAGGGAGTGGCTCCTGGACCGGTCGGCATGCCAGTCCTTGAAGTAGTAGTCCCCGCCGTGGCCGACGAAGTGCCGGCACCAGATCGCCTTGACCGCACCGATGCGGCCCTGCTCGATGAGGGAGCGCATCAGCGTGATCACCGGCAGGTGTCGCATGTTGTGTCCCACGTACAGCCGTGTCCCGGTGCGGCGGGCGGTCGCCAGCATCTGATCGGCCTCGGCCAGGTCCACCGTCAACGGCTTCTCGCAGAACACCGGCAGCTTCGCCTCCAACGCCGCCAGCACCGGGGCGGTGTGCAGGTGGTCGGGGGTGAGCACCATGACGGCGTCGACGTCGGAGGTGAGCAACTCCTCCAGGTCCGCCGTCAGCAGCACCTCGCCGAACGCCTCGGCAGCCTCGGCCAGCGCGCGCTCACTGGGGTCGCATACCGCGGTGACGACCGAGCCTGCACCGGGGCGGTGGGCCTCCCTGGCGATGCTGCCCCGCAATCCGTAACCGACCACGCCTACGCGGACGACCATCCATCTCTCCTTCGCTGCGTCACTTCTCCTGGCGGCGACCGGCCCGGTTCCTTCGTGATGCTCCAACCGCCGTGCGATGATCTCGGCCCGGTGCTGCAACCGGCGTGCTCGACGCGCAGAAGCCGATCACCTCGGCCGCCTCCGGTGGTGCGCCCGGGCCGCGGCGGCCGCTGGTTCGCCGGTGCTGGTCCTGGCACGCTGGTCCCATCGCCGACAGTACCGGGAGGTCGCTCACCATGCTCAGTGCACATCACGGGGACATCACCGCGCAGGACGTCGACGCCATCGTGAACGCAGCCAACTCCTCACTCCTGGGCGGTGGTGGGGTGGACGGCGCGATCCACGCCGCAGCCGGGCCGGACCTGCTCGCCGAGTGCCGCCGGCTTCGCGACACGGCTCTCCCCGACGGCCTCGGGGTGGGGGAGGCGGTCGTCACCGGTGCCGGGAACCTGGCCGCCCGGTGGGTGATCCACACGGTGGGCCCGAACCGCCACCGCGGCCAGCGGGACCCGGATCTGCTCGCCGCCTGCTTCACCAACTCGTTGCGCCAGGCGGCGGGCGTGGGCGCCACCTCGGTGGCCTTCCCGGCGATCAGCGCCGGTGTGTACGGGTGGGATCCGGAGCAGGTGGCCCGGGTCGGCGTGAGCGCGGTGCGAGCGTTCCTGGCCGACGACGACGCCATCACCCAGGTGCGGTTCGTGCTGTTCAGCCGGGACGTCCTGGGGCACTTCGAAGCCGCCCTGGCGGGCGGCTCGACCTGAGCCGGTCCGTCCGGGCCGGGCACGCAGCGCGGTTACGCCGAGACCCCCCGCCGTCGGGCGGCCAACCCGGCGGCGGACTCCAGCACGCACAGGGCCGCCAGGCGCACGGTGCGCTGGTCGGTGGTGTCCGCGGTCGCATCGACCTCCGTGATATCCACCGAGCGCACGGCTGGGTGGGCCCCCGCCGAGCGGGCCGCGACGCGCAGGTCGTGGGCGCTGATACCGCCGGGCACCGAGGCGGGGCACGCTGGTGCCACCGACCGGTCGCACACGTCCACGTCCAGGTCCACGTGCACCGGACCGGCGCCACCGGAGGCGATGGTCAGCGCCCTGTCCATGACCTCCGCCATCGGGGTGTGGTGCAGTTCGTCCCGGTCGATCACGGTGATGCCGTACTCCCTCGCACGCGCTCGGTAGTAGGCGGAGTTGGCGAAGTCGGAGATACCGATTTGGACCACGCGCCGCCCGTCCAGGCCACCCTCCTCGATCAGGCGCCGCACCGGGGACCCGTTCGAGACCCCGTCGCGCAGGTCGTGATGGGCGTCGAGGGTGACCAGTCCGGCGCTTCCGGCCCGGCTGCCCCACGTTCCCAGTGCAGCCGGGACGGTGGCCGCGTTGTCCCCACCCAGGGCGATCAGCAGGCGTGCCTGCCCGGCCGCCACGGACACCGCGCGCACCGCCTCGGCCTCCCCCTCGCCGTCGGGCTCGGGGACGTCGCCGGCGTCGGCGATGCGCAGTGAAGCAAGGTCGGTGCCATCGGCCAGGGCGGTGCTGTAGCGCTGCAATGCGGCGCGGACCGCTGCCGGGGTGGCGTGCGCACCGGTAGGGGAGAGGGACGTGCGGTGGGTGCCCAGGCCGAGGATGACGACGTCGCAATCGCCCTCGGGCGGGCCCCACCGGCCGGCCCTGGGCCAGTGGGGGTCGTGGGACAGGTTCATCCGGCCAAAGTACCGGCCGGCGCCGTAGCCGGCCCGGCGCCGGGTGCGCTCAGATCTCCGGCCGGGGGTTGAGTTCGCGTCGGTGCAGCGGCTCGCGGCCGAAGGGTTGGCGCACGGGCTCCACCCGGGGTGGGGGCGGGACGGGCAGGGTGACGGGGCGCCCCGCCTCCAGGCGGACCTTCTCCCCGTGGTGCCAGGTGCGCATCGCCGGGCCCTCGAGCAGTTCATATGTGGTCTCCTCCGGGGAGGATGAACCGTTTCGACGGGTGTCGAGTTGGATCACCCGCCCGGCGAAGGTCATCTGGAACCGGATCCGGGTCAGCTTCTCCGGCAGCCGGGGCGCGAACGTGAGTTTGCCGTCGTGATCGCGCATCCCCCCGAAACCGGCCACCGCCACCTGCCACGCCCCGCCCATGCTGGCGATGTGCAGGCCTTGCTGGGCGTTCCCGTGCAGGTCCCCCAGGTCCACGAACGCCACCTCGGACCAATAGGTGTAAGCCAGTTCCAAGTGGCCGGTCTCGGCGGCCATGACCGCCTGCGTGGCGGCCGACAGCGAGGAGTCCCGGGCGGTCCGCGCCTCGTAGTAGGCGAAGTTCTTCGCCTTTTCCTCCGGGGTGAACAGGTCACCGCGCAGGTGCATGGCCAGCACCAGGTCGGCCTGCTTGATGACCTGCTTGCGATAGAGCTGGAAGTACGGGAAGTGCAGCATCAGGGGGTACTGGGACGCCTTGGTGCCCTCGAAGTCCCACTCGTCACCATCGGTGAAGCCCTCGGACTGCTCGTGCACGCCGGCGTCCTCGGAGTAGGGCAGCGCCATCTGGTCCGCGGCGCGGCGCCATGCCTCCCGCTCCTGCTCGGTCACCCCGAACAGGGCGCTCACTTCCATCCGGCGCTCGCACGCCGAGGCGGCCTCACGCAGGTTGCGCTGGGCCATGGCATTGGTGAAGAAGTTGTCGTTGACCACCGCGGTGTACTCATCCGGCCCGGTGATCCCGTCGATGTGGAAGCCGTCCTCGCTGAAGTGCCCCAGCGAGGCCCACAACCGTGCCGTCTCCACGAGCAGTTCCACACCGAACTCGGCCTCGAAGTCGACGTCCTGGGTCGCTGCCAGGTAACGGGCGGTGGCATCGGCGATGTCGGCGTTGATGTGGAAAGCGGCGGTCCCGGCCGGCCAGTACCCCGAACACTCCCGCCCGGTGATGGTGCGCCAGGCGAATGCTGCCCCGTCCAGGTTCAACTCCCGGGCTCGTTCCCGGGCCTGGTCCAGCATCGTGTGCCGCCATCGCAGGTGGTCGCGCACCGCGTGCGGCACGGTGTAGGTCAGCATCGGTAGCACGAACGTCTCGGCGTCCCAGAAGGTGTGCCCGTCGTAGCCCAGGCCGGTCAAGCCCTTGGCCGCGATGCCCTGCCCCTCACCTCTGGCCCCGGCCTGGAGCACGTGGAACATGGAGAAGCGCACCGCCTGCTGCAGGCCGGTGTCCCCTTCGATGTCGACGTTCGCCCGGTTCCAGAACTCATCGAGGTACTCCTCCTGCTCGGCGAGCAGGCCCTTCCAGCCGGTCAGCCGGGCCACGGACACCGCGGCTTCGACCTGGTCGCGGAGCGCCGGCGCGGAGCGGCGGTGGGACCAGCCGTAGCCGAGGAACTTGATCAGCCGCAGGGTGGAACCGGCGGGCAGGCGGGCGGTGACCGAGTAGCGGGCCAGATCCCCGGCTGCCTCAATGGTCTCGTGGGACTCGTCGGGCACCTCGATGATGTGATCCATCGCTGTCGCCAACGTCAGTTCCGAGCGGTTCGTGGTGTGCACCAGCGTGGCCCGGGCCTGACGGGCGGCGGCGAGCACCCCGGTCAACGGGCGCTCCAGCAGTGCACCGGCGCGCGGGTCACGGGAGGCGGTGGCGCCGGGCTCGTTGGCCAACAGGTCCGACTGCAGCGCGACCACCAGGTCCTCGTCCAGGGCGGTGACCTCATAGCAGATCGCTGCCACCGAGCGCTGGGTGAAGGACACCAACCGCTGGGAGTTGACCTTGACGGTGTTGCCGTTCGGGGACACCCAGGTGGTGTTCCGGTTCAGTGTGCCGGCGCGCATGTCCAGGGTGCGCTCGTGGTTGAGCAGGTGCCCGTAGCGGATGTCGAACGGGGCGTCCCCCAGCATCAGCCGGATCAACTTGCCATCGGTGGCGTTGAGGAGAGTCTCACCGACCTCGGGATAGCCGTATCCCCGTTCGGCGTAGGGCAGCGGGATCTCCTCGTGAACGCCGTTGATGTAGGTGCCCGGCAGGTGCTGGGGTTCGCCCTCGTCGAGGGACCCGCGCAACCCGATGTGCCCGTTGGACAGGGAGAACAGCGACTCCAACTGGCCCAGGTTGTCCACGTCCAGGCCGCGGTAGGTCACCCGCCACGGGTCGATCTCGTACGGGTTCGGCGCGGTGTGCTGAATCATGCCTGCTCCATCAACTCGGCCAGGTCGGACACCACCACGTCGGCGCCGGCCCGGGACAGCTGGGCCCGCTGGTTCAACCGGTCCACCCCGATCACGTAGCCGAAGCCACCATCACGCCCGGCCTGCACTCCGGCGATGGCATCCTCGATCACCACGGTGTGCTCGGGCGCGACCCCCAGCAGGTCGGCACCGGCCAGGAAGGTATCCGGAGCGGGCTTGCCGGGCAGGTTGCGCTCCGCCGCGATCACACCGTCGATGCGTCCGTCCAGCAGTCCGCCCAGCCCTGCGGCCTCCAGTACAGCCTGCCCGTTCGCCGAGGCGGTGACCACAGCCGTGGCGAGCCCGGCGGCGCGCACGGCCTCGAGGTAGGCCACGGTGCCGGGGAAGGTTTGCACACCCTCGGTTGCCAGGGCACGGGTGACGGCAACGTTCTTCCGGTTCCCGACGCCGCAGACGGTTTCCGCCACGGGAGGGTCGGCGGGGCTACCCTCGGGCAGGCTGATGCCGCGGGAGCTCAGGAACGCGCGCACCCCGTCATACCGTCGCCGTCCGTCCACGTGCGCGGCGTACTCCCGCTCGGTGAACTCCTCCTGCCCAGCCGCGGCCAGGATCGGGTCGAACGTGGCCTTCCAGGCGCTGCGGTGCAGGGCTGAGGTCTGGGTCAGCACGCCGTCCATATCGAACAGGGCCGCGCGAATCGACACCGGTAGGCCCAACCGAGCCAGCGATGAGGGGGAGACTGCCATGTCCCTGACGCTATCGCCCACCACGGGTGGTTTCGAAAGTGGGCCCGGCGTGCCGGTGCCTCGGCGTGTCGCCGCGGCACTGACGGGCGCCGCGGCGCCGGTCAGGCCGTGCGCGGCGCGAGGGGATACTCCGGAGTGACCCGGTCGGATCAGGAGCCGGGCTGGACCACGCCGGACTCATAGGCGGCTACCACGATCTGGGTGCGATCGCGTAACCCTAGTTTGGTGAGGATCCGGCTGACGTGGGTCTTCACTGTCTGCTCGGCGACGAAGATCTCGGACGCGATCTCGCCATTGGACAGACCGCGCGCCACCCACCTCATCACCTCCAGTTCCCGGTCGGTCAGATCGGCCAGTTCCTTGACGTCGGGGCCCGAGGGCGCCGGTCGGGAGACGAACTCGGCGATCAACGATCGCGTGATCGAGGGAGCCAGTAGGGCCTCCCCGCCGGCCACCACCCGCACCGCGTGGATCAGATCCTCGGCCGGGGCGTCCTTGAGCAGGAATCCGCTGGCACCGGCCCGCAGGGCGTCGAAGACGTACTCATCCAGGTCGAACGTGGTCAGGATGATGATCCGGGGTTGGTGGTCGGTCAGGGCGGCGATCTGCCGGGTGGCCTCCAGACCATCGACCCTGGGCATCCGAACATCCATCAGCACCACGTCCGGGTCGTGCTCGCGGACCAGGTCGGCGGCGTAGATCCCGTCATCTGCCCCACCGACCACCTCGATCCCGTCCTGGGCATCGAGTAGGGCGCCGAAGCCTGCGCGCACCATCGCCTGGTCGTCGATGATGAGCACGCGAATCGCGGCGGTGGCCATCCGTCCTCCGATCGGTTGGGATGGGTCGACTGTATCCGGCGATCACCCCAGAGGATGAGCAGGGATGTGGCTCCGTAGGGTGATGCCATCGACGCCCCCTACTCGTACGTTCGGTATGTGCAGACCCTTCAGACCGAACTTCCGCTCAGCCCGGTACACGGCACCACTCCGGATGCGCCGTCACCGGCAGCCCGTCCGGCGTGGGCGCGGTTCTCGTGGACGGGGACGTTTCGGGGCCTTGCCCACCTCCTGACCGCCTTCGTCCTGTCGGTACTGGGCTTCGTCCTGCTGGTGCCGCTGTTCGCTCTCGGATTGGCCACCGCGGTGACCTGGGCCGGGGTCCCCATCCTGGGCTTCACGCTGCTTCTCGCCAGCGGCTTCGCGCGGGAGGGGCGCGACTTGTTGGACCGGACCACCGGGGACTCGTTCCCCGCCCCCCGGTACCGGCAGTCGGCTACCGGGCCCGTGCGGCTGGTCCGGATGGTGGCCGACCCGCAGTTATGGCGGGACATGACGCATGCGGTCGTGGTGGCGTTGCCGCTGCGGACGGCGACCGTCGTCGTCGCCGCCTCGTGGTTGGCGGCCGGCGTCGGCGGGGTGACTTCCTGGCTGTGGTCGGTGTTTGTGCCCGGTTATCAGGGTCTGGCCTCGCTACTGTTGCCGCTCCTGGCGCCGCAGGTGCCCTTCCACGCACACCTGGCCGATTCCCTGGTGCACGGCGTGCTGGGCGCAGTGCTGCTGCTGACCACGCCGGCCCTGGTGCGGTTGTTGGTGTCCCTCGATGCGGTGAGTAGTCGGGCGCTGCTGGTTCAGCGGTAGCGTAGAGCGGCCATGACTGAGCAGGAATCGGCGTCCCAGCGTTCCCTCGATGACGGGTGGACGGGCACGCGTGAGCCCAACAAGGACCGGGTGGTTCCGCGGTGGTTCGACAGCGCGATCCCGCACCCGGGCTCGCGCTTGCTCTCCAGCCAGTGGCTGACCATCTTCGTGTGGCTCTCCGGGTTGGTGGCCCTGGCGGTCAACGCGGCGACGATGCCCACGCTGTACCGTGCATTCGTCCCCCTCACCCTGGTGGCCTCCATGTTGCACGCGGTGAGCCTGCCGGTTGCGCTGAAGCGCCCCAAGGTTGCGGTGGCACTGTCCACCATCGCCCTCGGCGGCACCACAGTGCTGACGATGGGCCGGGAGGTGTTCCCCTGGCCGATCCCGGTGGTTTCGCTGGTGATCACATCGCTGCTGTGCGCAATCCTGGCGCTGCGGGAGCGCTGGCCCTACGCGATGGTGGGCAGCTTGCTCGCCGTGGTGGTGCCGGGACTGTGCGCGACGGTCGTGGCGCTGGTGCGCGACGAGTGGCGACCGATCCTTCCGAACCTGCTCACCGCTGCCTCGGTCCTGGCCCTGGTGACCACCTTCGGGGTCCTCATCCGGGAGTCGTTGATGAGCCGGGCCGAACTGCTCGCGCAGCAGGAGCGCACCGCTGCGGAACAGGAACGGCGTCAGTTGGTGGAGGAACGCACACGTATCGCCCGGGAGTTGCACGACATCGTGGCGCACAGCCTGTCCATCATCTCGATCCAGGCCTCCACCCTGCGTTACCGGGTCGAGGGAGTCACCGAGGAGGTACGGACCGAACTCGATCAGATCACCGAGTCCGCCCGCACCGCCCTGGTCGAGATGCGCGACCTGCTCGCGGTCCTGCGGCAGGAGGACGCCGAGCAGGAGTTGGCACCGCAGCCCACGCTGAGTCGGGTCCCCGAACTCATCGAGAACGTCCGGCGCAGTGCCGCCGTCGTGTCGTTCGACGTCCAAGGTGATCTGGACGATGAGGCGGTCCTGGACGTGACCGGAATCAGTGCTTACCGCATCGTGCAGGAAGCCCTGAGCAACGCCGTGCGGCACGCTCCCGGCGCGCCGGTGGACGTGCGGATCGAGGTCGGGCAGGACGTGCTGGTGATCGATGTGCGCAACCCCGGATCGGTGGTCCACGGTCCTCGGCCCGGTACTTTCGCCGCATCGAGTCCTGCTCCGTCCGATCCGCCCGGCGATGGTTCGGCCGACGTTCGTGCGGGTGGCTTCGGGCTACGCGGGATGCGCGAGCGGGCCACCTTCGCCGGCGGCCGGTTGCACGCCGGCCCGTTGTCCGATGGAGGCTTCAGCGTGCACGCCGAACTGCCGCTGCACGGCGCAGGAGCGCCCGACGCGATCGAGGGCCAGTCCCCGCCTGCGTGAGGTGGCTCACGGCCTCACGCGAGCCCTGGAACGCCGGGTGCCTAACGGAGTGCGCCGGACCAGGTGGGTGTGGCCTCGATGGCGAACGGGTGCCGCTCCCAGGTGCGCCACCACTGGTCGGCGGACGGAGGCAGGTGCGCCGACCCGGGATCGGCGATCAGGTCCCGTAACTGGATCTTCAGTTCCGCGATGTCCTCGATGGTCGGCTCGCCGGTGGCGTCGGGTCCGAACGCCTCGTCCTCACTGGTCCAGATCAGTCGGCGCAGTTGGATCACGTTGCGGGTGCGTTCCTGCCGGGCCGGTTCCGCCGCCTCGCAGACGTCCGCAGCGCGCAGGTAGCCGTAGTCGATCGCGATGGAGACCAGCCCTGGGTCGATCGTGACCATGTCGTGGATGTCCAGTTCCGGTTGGATCACCACCGCCCCGCGTTCGCGGGCGTACCGGACCTCGTCACGCTGGATCTCATCAGGACCGATCTGCGCGGTGGACCGCATCAGGATCTCCATCAGGTCCTTCTGCGCGAAGTCCGACATGGTGGCCACCCCTTCGGGAGCGGCGACGACGACGAAGCACTGGTCCACGTCCCCGCGGTCCAGGACGATGGCGGCCGGCACGTTCTCGCGTACCCCGCCGTCGATGTAGTGCTCACCGGCCAGCGGGACCGGGGGGAAGACCCCGGGGATCGAACAGGAGGCCAGCACCGCCTCGAACATGCCCACCGGCTGCAGGTCGGCCAGCACGGCGTCGGACCTGTCCCGAAGGCGCCCGTGCTGGTCGATGTACCGCAGTTCCCCGCTCTCCAGGCCGACCACCGCTACGCGCAGGTCCAGTGCGGATCGGCCCAGCCGCTCGGCCGAGAACACCTCCGGGTCCAGCAGCCGGTCCACGATCGTGCCGGGGCGGAAGGCGGAGCGTTGCTGCTGGGCGCCGCGCAGGATGAACTCCAGATCGGTGCTCGAGCGGCCGGCCTCCCATAGGGTGCTCAGGGTCTCCAGTGCGTGCGCGGGGCTCCAGTGCCGTTCGTGCTCAGGTGGCGTGTCGGTACCGGTGTTGATCTCGGTCGCCGGTGCGGCCTCCTCCGTGCCGGCCGCGGGCGTGATCCTCGCCGCAGCGGCCACCTCCACGGCCGCAGCCTCGGCGACCTGGCCGCGGCCGGGACCGTGGGTGCCGTGAGCGTGCGACGGCTGTTCCCCGTTCTCGCGGTCTCCGGTGATCCGGGCCACCGCCTCCCGTGGCTTGGCGAGCAGGTCCGCCAGGCCCGCGGCCAGGGAGGCGCGGTTGGCCCGCCGCTGACGCAACTCGACCACCTTGCGCCAGGTGGGGATGTGCTCGCGCAGAGCGGTGAACCACTCCTGCTCGGCGAACATGTCCGAGGACTGACGCATCTGCGCCCAGATCTCCTCCATCTGTTCCAGCGCCCGGAGTTGGTCCGCGGCGTCTGAGTGCTGGGCCAGCACCGCGGCCAGGATAGAGCCGGCAGAGGTGCCGCTGATCACCACGGGGTCCAACTGCTGATGCCGGTACAGGTACTTCAGTGCGCCGATCTCGAAACTGGACCGGGCTCCACCGCCGGCAATGACCAGGGCGGTGCCGGTGCCGGCGGAGCCGGGGGATACGGTCCCCGAACTGCTCGGAGCGGGAAGGGTGTCCGGGTCGATCCACCGAGCAAGCCGGGTGCGCAGGCGGTACATCGCGGAGTCACTCACACGGTCCAGCGTACGGAACCGCCGCCACCGGCGGCCCGGACTTTTTCAAACCCCCGCCTCTCCGGCCCGCGCGGATCGCCCACCGGCGGTCACTCGTCGCTGTTCCCGCACGTGGTGGCGCGGCCGGGCTCGCCGGCCGCGCGGATCGTGCCGGTCACCCGGGTCAGCACCGGGGTCGCCCCGACGCGGCTGGGGATACGGGAACCGACCTCCACGCCGGCGACGTTGACCACCACGACCCACCCGCCGTCGTCGGCCCGGCCCAGGCCCAGCCCGCACACACCCGGTTCATCGGCCAAGGCGGCCCCGAGCGCTTCCTTCGCTTCGTGCGCCTGCGCTCGAGGGACCCCGGCCGGCGCCTCGTCGCCTCGGGGCGATCCGGTAGTCACGGTCCCGCTCCCTCTCCACGGTGCCGGTCCGGGGCCGCTGGCTGTGCGCCGTCGTCCCTGGCGAACAAGGAGACATCCAGACGGGTCAGGACCTCCTGGATCGGGTTCAGGAAGGTCAGCCCCTGCCCGGCGCTCCCCCCGCCGGTGCTGCCGGCGAACAGCAGCCCCACCGCTGAGGTCTCCTCGATGAGGTAGACGAGCGATCCGGAGTCCCCGCCGGCGGAGAAGGCGTCCGCCCCGGTGCCCTCCACCTCGATCTGGCCGTCGAAGGCCAGCGTGCCCAGGCCGGGGCCGAAGTCCACCAGCAGACCATCCAGTTCGATCGCGGTGACCACGCCGTGGGTGAGCCCGGTGGTGCGCCCGATCTTAGCCACCTGCTCTCCGCCGTCCACCTGCGTGGTGCCGGTCAGCTCACCACCGGGGTAGGCGGTGACAGCCTCTGCTGCGAGGTCCGGCTCGAGGGCGGCGATGGCGGCGTCGACCGTGGCGACCTGACCGGGCACCAGGTCGACCAGCCCTGCCAGGGCGCCGATCCGGTCGGCCGGATCCGTGCCGCCGTCGGCAGGGCCGGGCTGCACGACCGGATCACCGAGCGTTCCGGCCTCCCCGACCAGCACGTGGTGGTTGGACAGCACGTGCACAGCCCCCTCGTGGCGCACGAACGCCCCCAGCGTGCCGGCACTGACACCGGTGTGCGCAACCGACAGTCCGGGCCGTAACGGCCGGGTGCGCTCGGTCAGTTCGGCTGCGATCGACCGGGGCAACCCCACCCCGGCCAGTGCGGGACCGGGCCACGCACGAACCCTGCCGGTGTGCCGCACGTCCAGGTCCGGCCCGAACTGCTCGCTCAGGCGGCGGGCGGCCATCCTGGCCGTCGGGGTGCCCAGCCGGTACCGCAGCGCCAACCGGTAGGAACCGTCGGCGGCCGGGGCCAGGCCGAGTGCGATCCCCACGGTGGCCGGCCCCGGGATCGTCCCGATCGTGGACCCTCCGTAGCGGTGGGCCATCGTCACGTCCAGATGGCCGACCAGGTCGGTCACGTAGTCGGCTGCCTGCGCCTTGACCTGCCGTGCCTGCTCGCGGTCCCAGCCCATGGATCACTCCGTCCTGCCTCGGTGCGGCGCTGCTTCCCCTACCCAGCAGTCTGCGTGCCGCGGCCCCGGACTGCTACCCGGGGTCGCGACATCGGTGCGCCGGCCATCCCGGCGGGCTTCGGCGCTCACAGCAGGTCTGCGAACCGTTTGCCGAGGCGGCTCCAGGGCCGGCGACGACGGTGCCGGCGGCCGGTCAGCACGCGTTGGTCATGGTCGAGCCGGCGCAGCCTGATGTTGCCCGCTAGCCCGAGGAGCGTGGGGAAGGAGGTCGCGAACGGTAGCGAGAGGCCTACCGAAGCCCCCAGCATCAGCAGGCTCATCACGATGTACCGGGTCCATGACGTCTGCCGCGGGTGGCGGTGGTGTTCACCGTCCACGGCTGTCCAGGACATGACCTGGATCGACTCACCCGGTTCCACCGGGGTGGTGCCCTCCGCCAGCCACACATGTGAGGCGTCCGGCAGGGCGACCTGCGGGCGCCACGTCGAGTTGTGCCGGATCCCCAACTGTTCCAACAGTCCGTCGGAGCGCTCGGTATGGACCACATCGACCACCTCCGCCCACGCGGGGCCCTCCTCCCAGGCCCATGCGGTGCGTTCAGCGGGCAGGACACCCAGGCCCTGGTAGGTCCCGGGGAGGGTGACCAGCAGCGCGATGATCACGCGGGCGCTGGGACCCAGCAGGGACTCGATCGGGCGCAGGTCGGGGACGCGCCGCCAGTTCGGTGTGCTGGGCCCGACCTCGGGCAGGGCGGGATCATGGCTGCCGGGCTCGGCCCGGACACCGGCCGAGACGGGCGCGGGCATGGCGCGGCGGAACCGGCGGGGCAGCAGCATCCCGGTGACCGCGCCGAGCACCCGAGCAATGAGGTACCCGGTCAGGGCCAGCGGCGACAACAGCAGGAGCGGGAACAGGTACAGGCGTAGGTCCGTGCGCACGCCCTTGCGGAACGGGGTGGCCATCATCCGCAGGACCACCCGCCAGTCGGTGACCGCCAGATCGAAGGCCCACAGCAGCACCCGGATCCTGGCGGTGCCATCGCGCAGGTCGGGGCCCACCTGATGGACCAGGTCCCGCGGGTCCACCCCGGCAGGGGTGAGAACGAAGCACCAGCGCCATCCGCGGATGGTCACGGGATCCTGTGCGCGGTCCGACCGGCCTTCCAGGTGGAGCACAGTGGGCACCGGCAGGCCCTGTGCACGGGCCTCCTCGGCCACCTGCACCACGTAGTCGTCGTCGGGAAGGGCCTGGTGGTCGCCACGATCCAGCACGGCTGCGCGGGCCGCCGAGACGGTGTGCACCACCAGCACCACGCCGACGATCACCACCAACGTCCCCGCCACCCGGTAGGGCACGGCGACGAGCGCGAACATCAGCGCGATCGGGGCGATCCGGGCCACGGTGAGCGCCAGTGCCAGCCACACGGCCAAGGCGGCATTGCCGATGCTCCGTACCGTGCGCATGGGAACGCACTGTAGCGATCGCGGTGCTGATGGGTACCTCTCCCCATTCCGCGCCGGTAGCGCCCGCAGTAGCGTGCGAACCATTGTGGCGGGGAGTTCCCTGTGGTGACCGGAGGTTTGAATGACGGAGTTCATGGTCGATCCCGACACGCTCGAACTCATCAGACAACTGGCCGAACGCCAGGGTGAGCACGTTGACGCGATCAGGGGCCACCTGGAGAGCCACACCACGCTGAACGACGTAGGCGGGCTGATCATGGCCTTCCTGGCACCGATGTATGACTCCGGGCGGGAGAACGCGGTACAGGGATTCGCCCAGGGTAAGGCGGTGTGCGAAGCCGTCGCCCAGGTGGCCGAGGAGTCCAGGCAGGCCTACCTGGACGCCGATGAGGAGTGCCGGGCCGGACTGGAGGATGCGTGCGCGGGCTCCGGAATCGACGTCCCGGCCGCACCGCCTCCGGGCTCCGGTGTGGAGTTGCCTCCGGCCACCGGAGTGATCGGCCCCGGTGAGGCGCCGGAGGGCTCCGGCATCTGGTCCAATCTGCGCGAGCACACCGTCAGTTCGATCGACACCACGCGTTCCCTGGTCGACGGTGCCGGTAAGACCGGTGCCGACGGCTACGCCAACCGGGTAATGCCGCGCACTGAGTTACCCGGTGGGGTGCAGGCTTTCGACAACTTCCGGGTGCGCCGCCCCTTCGACGTCATGATGAACAACGCCGTGGATTCTGCCTGGGAGGCCGCGGACGACCGCTGGGGCCAGCACGGTGCCACCTCCAGCCTGCGGGACCGGTTCGAGCAACGCCAGTACGCCGCGTGGGGGGAAAGTTACGACAGCGGCCTGACCACCACGAGCAGGGCCCCGGAGGCCCCGTACGCGAGTTCCTGGGTGGACAACAACATGAGCGTGCGTACCTGGCAGGCGGGTCAGGACGTGGCCGGGCTGTACGGACAGAGTCGGGGGGCCTACGACGCGGTCAATGCCGCGATGGAGACGGGGGAGTCCCTGCAGACGGTGCGCGCTACGGCCGGTGGGCCGGACAACACCGCCTCTCACGATTGGGCACAGGACCGATGACGGTACGCGAACTCGAAAACGCCTCGTTGGGCCTGGTCAGCCCCACCCCCTCCACGGATGACTTCGGCGAGGGGCTGCGGTGGAAGGCCGGACCGTTGCTGGGCGGGTTGGACTGGTTGCTGGAACAACTCACCGGGACCTCGGCGATCCGAAGTCTCGTGCAGCCCATCGCCGGCGACTGGGTGGGTCTCTCCTCGGGGGAGCAGGCGTGGAGCCACGCCCAGCACGCTTCGGAGGCGGTGGGCCGCAACTTCGCCGCGGCGGCGAACCCGGCCGGCTGGACGGGGGAGGCCGCTGAAGCCTATTCCGGGCGTATGCAGGAGATCGGGGACAGTTTCGCCCAGTACGGCGAGGGCTGCGCGGCGATGGCCGAGGTGACCGGGGCGCTGGTGGAACTGACCAAGTCCACCGCCGAGGCCATCGCCGGCATCCTGGGCTTCCTGGGGGACTGGCTCACCCGCGCGGCCGCCCAGATGGCGGTACCGGTGGTGGGCTGGGCAGTGGGGGCCATCGATGGCGTGATCAGCTCGGCCACCGCTATCCGCAAGATCAACCAGGGCATCCGGCTGATCCAGACGGTGGTGGACACCGTGGAGCGGTTCCGCAGCGTGATCGTGGTGCTCACCCGCCTGGCCTACCTGATCAAGCTCATCGCGCAGAGCATCTCCCACGTCAACCGGGTACGCACGGTTGCCGCCGGAGACGCGGCCACCGCCACGGCATTCGGAGTCCAACCATGAGTTTCGACCGCAGTGAGATCGACGAGTTGCTGGCCGACATCCGCGCGGCCACCGAGGACGCCCGCCAGACCGCGCAGGAGCAGGCCGCCGAGCGGGAGCGGTTCGCCCAGGAGAGCAGGCAGATGGATGCCGAGCGGGCGGCTGCTGCCCGGCGTGGGGAGCACGGGCGTGACTGGCAGGACTTGCAGGGCCGGATCGACCGGGGGGAGACCACCCTGGCCGCGGTGCTCTCCGGAGAGGACGACTCCCCACTGGCCCAGCGGATCCAGGACGTGACCGCCCAGAACCTGGTGACGATCACCGCCGAGATGGCCGAGCACGATGAGGCCACCGGTGGCGAGCGCTTCTCCGAACTCAACGAGGCCTTCGCCGACCTGCGCGCCAGCATGGAGCGCGCCGCCGACGCCGCCGAGCAACTGCGCGGCCTGGGCCCGGAGTGAGGAGGAGCACGGAATGAGCGAGCCGATCGTCGTCACCTTCGATGTGGTGCACCAGGCGGCGGACGACCTCGAGGCCGCCACCACCGCGATGCGCGAACTCCTCGACGGGATGGTGGCGCAGCTGCGTCCGCTGGAAACGGAGTGGACCGGTGCCGCCGCGCAGGCCTACCAGGGGCGGCAACGAGAGTGGGACATCGAGATCACCGAGATGGTGGATCTGCTCGGGGTGCTGGCCGGGAGGGTGGAGGCCTCCGCTCAGACCTACCAGTCCACGGAGGGTGACGTGCGCTCGGCCTGGGCCTGAGTCCGCAGCATCTGCGCACCGGACCTGGTCCACATCCGGCGGTTCGGCGCAAGCACAGGCAGTAGGGTCCCCCTGTAGGCAGACAAGCGCATACCGCCGGGCCGGGCGGTCCGGCCCAGGCCGACGGGATGAGTGGGGTGAACGATGAAGATCACGAAGTACGCACACGCCTGCGTCGCGCTGGAGGATGAGGCCGCCCGACTGGTCATCGACCCGGGTTCGTTCACCACGCTTCCCGAACTCACCGGCGTGGTCGCGGTGATCCTCACCCATGAGCACCCCGACCACGCGGGCACCGACAATCTGCAGGCACTGCAGGAGGCGAACCCGGGCGCACCGATCCTTGGTCCGGAAGGTGCCGCCCAGGCCCTGCCCGCGGTCGAGGTGCAGGTGGTCCAGCCCGGCACCAACGGCCGGTTCGGGCCGTTCGACGTCACCTTCGGGGGCGGGCTGCACGCGCCGATCCACCACAGCATCCCGCAGGTGGACAACCTGACGGTGCGGGTCGGCCAGGACTTCTACCACCCCGGAGACAGCCTGGAGGCACCCACCGGGCCGGTGGCGGTGCTGGCCGCGCCGATCAGCGGCCCCTGGCTGAAGTTGGGTGAGGTGATGGACTACGTGCTCGCCGCGCAGGCGTCCAGGGTGATCCCGATCCACGAGGTGCATGCCTCAGAGCCCGGTCGCGGCATCGTCTATGACCGCCTCGGTGAGGTGGCCGCCCAGCGTGGCGGGGAGTTCATGGTGCTGGCCCCGGGGCAGAGCCTGAGCACCTGAACCCGGGGCAGACGACGTTACGTCGGACCGCGGAAGGTGTCAGGTGGCCAGCGCGTCGGTGACCACGCCGCGCGCGGCCTGCTGGACCTGCTCCAGGTGGTCGGCGGAGACGAAGGACTCGGCGTAGATCTTGTACACGTCCTCGGTGCCCGAGGGGCGGGCGGCGAACCAGGCGTTCTCCGTGGTGACCTTCAACCCCCCGATCGGGGCGTCGTTGCCCGGGGCGCGCACCAGTCGGGCCGTGATCGGGTCACCGGCCAGTTCCGTGGCGGTGACCGCCTCCGGGCTGAGCCGGCCGAGCGTCGCCTTCTGGTCCCGGGTGGCCGGGGCGTCCACGCGCGCGTACCAGCTCTCCCCGAACATGGCCGCCTGTTCCTCGTGCAGTTGGGACGGGGACCGGCCGGTGACCGAGTGGATCTCCGCGGCCAGCAGCGCCAACAGGATGCCGTCCTTGTCCGTGGTCCACACCGAGCCGTCACGGCGCAGGAAGGAGGCGCCGGCCGACTCCTCCCCCCCGAATCCCAGCGAGCCGGCGAGCAGGCCGGGCACGAACCACTTGAACCCGACCGGAACCTCCACCATGTCTCGTGCCAGGCTCGCAGCGACCTTGTCGATCAGGGCCGAGGAGACCAGCGTCTTGCCGATCCCGGTGCCCGCCGCCCAGTCGGGGCGGTTACGGTACAGGTAGTCGATCGCCACGGCAAGGTAGTGGTTGGGATTCATCAACCCGCCGTCGGGGGTGACGATGCCGTGCCGGTCGGCGTCGGCATCATTGCCGGTGGCGATGTCATAGGGGGCAGAACCCCCACCGGCGGCCATGGTGTGCAGCAGGGAGGCCATCGCGTCGGGTGAGGAGCAGTCCATCCGGATCTTGCCGTCGGTGTCCAGGGTCATGAACGCCCACCGCGGGTCCACCTGGGGGTTCACCACGGTCAGGTCCAGTCCGTAGCGCTCGGCGATGGCGCCCCAGTACTCAACTGAGGCACCACCCATCGGGTCAGCCCCGATGCGTACTCCGGAGGAGCGGATCGCCTCCATATCCAGCACCGATTCCAGGTCGTCGATGTAGGCGAGCATGAAGTCGTGCCTGTGCACCCGCTCGCCGGCACTGGCCTGCTCGTACGGGACGCGGGGGACGCTGCCGATACCGCTGCGAAGGAGTTCATTGGCACGATCGGCGATCCAGCCGGTGGCATCGGAATCGGCGGGCCCGCCATGCGGTGGGTTGTACTTGAAGCCGCCATCACGCGGCGGGTTGTGCGAGGGGGTCACCACGATGCCGTCCGCCCGTCCCGGGCCGCGGGTCCGCACCCCCTCGGAGCTCCCGGCACCGTTGTGCCGCAGGATCGAGTGCGACAGCGCCGGGGTAGGGGTGTAGGAGTCGCGGGCGTCGATGTGCACGTCTACCCCGCCGGCCACCAGCACCTCCAGCGCGGTGCGGGCCGCCGGATCCGACAGGGCGTGGGTGTCCCGGCCCAGGTAGAGCGGGCCGTCGATGCCCTGGTCGGCGCGGTATTCCACGATCGCTTGGGTGATGGCCACGATATGGTCCTCGTTGAAGGCACCGTCGAGGCTGGAGCCGCGGTGCCCGGAGGTACCGAAGGACACCTGCTGGCTCGCTTCGCCCGGATCGGGGGTGACGTCGAAGTACGCGCTCACCACCGCGTCGACGTCGATCAAGTCCTCGGGAAGGGCCACGGTTCCGGCGCGTTCATGCATGGATCGATCCTGCCACCCCCGGGCGGGCGCGGGCCAGCGCTGCTCTAGGGTGTGGGGTTATGGCGAAACGCTCCAAAGGACGGTCCAAGGAAGTCAACCCCAAGGTGGCTGCGCGGCGTGCTGCGCGCAAAGCCGCGCAGGAAGCGTTCCAGCAGGGTGAGGTGAGTCGCCCGCTGCGCGCGTTCGAGGGACTGCCCGGTGAGGTCGACTGGGTGGCGCTGCGGGAGGTGGTGCCCGCGGCCACGGCCACGGCGCGCACCACCGCCGAGTACGGGTCCCGGGACGTCACGGTGGTCACGTTGCTGCCCGGCCTGCTCGCCGCGATGCACCGCAAGGACGGGCAGATCCTGGTCGCGCTGCAGACGCCGTCCAGTTCCGCCGACGCCAGCCGCGACGTGGCCACCGCGCTGCTGGCTGCCCTCGAGGCCGAGCCCGGCACCGCCCTGACCCAGGTGGACCTGGATCCCGAGGGTCCCAGGCTGCAGGACGTGCTGGACCCCTCGGTGGACTTCGAGGTCACCCTGCACGACAACTTCGATTACGCCCTGGACCCCGAGGAGGAGATCACCGGCGAGGTCAAGGACGCGCTGGAGCAGTTCGCCGAGTCGATCGTGCCCACGGTCAAGGTGGCGGGTGTGGAGGGTGCCTACTGGTGCCGGATGAGCGGGCGGGAGTACCTGCGCTGGTCCCGGCCGGAACCGGAGGAGGAACTGCTCGATGCGCTCGCTCGCCTGCACGCCACCGGGGAGTCGGTGCTGGAGGAGGGCACCCGCCTGATCGGTACGTTCCGTTCCTGTGCTCTGGTGATCCCGGTGTGGGAGCTGGTGCGGGGCAGCGAAGCCGATGAGCTGGGGCCACTGCTGCCCCCGTTCCAGGAGCGGCTCACCGAGGCACTGGCCCGGACCGGTGAACTCGGACCGGATGAGCGCCGCGCCCGCGCCTCCCTGGTCTCGCGCCAGGTCACGCTGCGGTAGACCCGGCTCGCACCACCGCACCCGGGCGAGCCGGCCCGGCACCGACGTACGCCGCGGAATCGCTGATGCCTACCGGGCATTCCAGCGACGCTACCTTTTCGTTCCGTTGACCTTTCCATGGTGTGCGGCACGCGCGCCTTTGAACTCCCGCCCCCCGGCAGGTCATCCTGCATTGCCTGCCCTAGCCCATTAGGCTGGTATTCGTGAGCGGGGAGCAACCATCGAGCGAGCGCCGACGGCCCCTGCGCGTGATCCGACGACGCACGGCCGGACGTGCCGCGCGTGCAGAAGCCTCCGGTCAAGCCCGCGAGCAACGCGTCGCGGTGGTGATCCCCGCCAAGGATGAGGCGGAGCGCATCGCCGAGACCGTCTACGCGGTGCGGGCCATCCCGTACGTGGACCTTGTGCTCGTGGTCGATGACGGCAGCGAGGACGACACCCAGCATGCCGCTCGCGCGGCCGGGGCGGTGGTGGTGCGGCACTCCCAGAACCGGGGCAAGGCCTCGGCGATGGAGACAGGTGCCTCCGTGGTCGCGATGCGCGACCTCGAGGACGGGCCGGCCCGGTTGCTGCTCTTCGTCGATGCGGATCTGGGTGCCACCGCTGTGAACGTGGCGCCCCTGGTGCCCCCGATCGTGGCCGGTCGGGCGGATATGTCGATCGCGGTGCTGCCGCCGCAGGCCGGGGCCGGGGGTCGGGGGTTGGTGACGGGCCGGGCCCGCAAGGCGATCCAGCGCGCCACCGGGTGGACTCCCCGGCAGCCGTTGTCCGGGCAACGCTGCATGACGCGTGAGGCCTTCGACGCCGCCACCCCGTTGGCCCGGGGCTGGGGGGTGGAGGTGGGGATGAGCATCGACGTGCTGATGCAGGGCTTCGCCGTGGTGGAGGTGCCCTGCGACCTACGTCACCGCCCCAGTGGGAACGATCTGCGCGGACAGTTGCACCGCGCGGCCCAGTACCGGGACGTGGCGGTGGCGATCGCCACCCGCCGGTTCCGGCACTACAAGCAGAAGGTGGTGCGCGAGATCGACACCGCCGAGACCGCTCAGGGCGGGATCGTGACCGCCACGTCGGTGCAGTCGGGGCCGCGCCCGGAGGAGGCCGTGGTGGCCGACGTCTCCGAACCAGCCGAAGGTGACGGCGAGATGACCGAGCATGTCGGTGAGACCGCGGCGGACGCCGCTCAGACGGCCGGTTCTTCCCAGGCCGAGGGCACGGACCGCGCCGACGACGGCGCGCCGCAGAGCGTCGATGGCGCGGCGCACGGGGATGAAGGCGCGAAGGCCGAGTAACCCCGGAACCGGTCACGGCGGGCCCGGGCAGAACTGAACAGCCCACCCCCGGTCCCCGGGAGCGCCGCCCCGGTCGGGTGAGGCCTTCGCCTTCGCCGGTTACGTCGTCCTCGGGCGTGAGTCCGGCGTGAGCGCGTCGCGGGTGCCGCCGGCGTCCTCCTCGGCCGTCGTGGCGGGTGCGGGCACTCCCACGTAGGCACCGAGTTTCACGCGCGAGGTGCTGGACAGGCCCAGCATCCAGGTGCAACTCGCCGCGACCAGCAGGGGCACGCTCACCGCCACACCGACCGCGGGAATCGCCACACCGGAATCGTTCACGGCCATGCCGATACCCAGCCCGACCGCGATCGCGATGATCCCGGCGGGCAACATCGGGGCGGCCTTGGCCATATGCGCCAGCGGGGTGCCGCGGGAGAGGGAGTCGGGGATCCCCGGGTCGCGGATCGCTCCGCGGATCGGGCGGGCGAACACGAACACCACCGTGAGCACCCCGCTCAGGGCCAGCAGCGTCAAAGGGGTGTTTCCGAACAGGATCGCCAGGTTCTGGCCCAGCTTGCGCCAGACCACGTCCCACAGGCCGCCGTCGAGCACTGTCTGGAAGAAGGCGCCCAGGTGGGTCCGGTCCTGCACCGGGCGCAACCAGTCCACGAACGCGAAGGCCATCGTGGCCACCGCCGAACCTCCCAGCACCACCCCCACCCGCAGTACCGACAACCGGATCCCGGCAGCCATCAGCGCCAGCAGGGCGAAGGCCGGGAGGAGTGCCGGCGGTCCGCCGAAGTCCGCGCCCAGGCCCGGTGCGCCGTCGAAGATCGCCGCCGCCACTCCGAGGACGCCGGTGATCACCCCGGCCAGCACCCGTCGGTCGCGTTGGACCAGGTGATTGGCCAGTGTGATCGTGACCATCAGCGTGGACACCGTGAACAGTGTGAAGGCGGTGTTGTTCATCCCGTACATCCGCCCGGCCACCAGCGTGGAAACCCCCATCACCGCATCCACCTGCAACCGGGCGCCGGTCGCGATGTCCACGGTGAGCACCGCCGCGGTGATCCCGGCCACCACGGTGGGGGCGCCCAGCACGTGCCGGCGCCACGGCCCCACCAGGGCGATCGTGACGATGGCGGCCACGAACAGGGCGATGTAGGCGACCAATCCGAGTGCCGGTGGGGTGCTGCGCCACCACGGCATCATGTTCGCCAGGAACGAGGACACCGGGAGAGCCGCGATGCTCAGGGCTGCGATCCGCAGACCGCGCAACACCTTGCGCCGGTGCACGGTGAAGGCGGTGAGCCGGGCGGCCACCGCGGGTACCCGGCGCTGCAGGAACTCGCGCACCCGTTCGGCCGCGGGACGCTTGAGGCCCACGGCAAGGGCCGCGAACAGTGCCAGGTTCATCAGCACCAGCACCAGGTAGTAGGTGGGGGTGATCGGGCGCACGGCCTGGGCGTGGACGGCCTGCTCGATCAGCTGCTCGCGGCGCTCGGTGGCATCCAGGTCCGTCGGCTCGATGCGCAGTGCCGAGCCGATCACGTCCCCGCCCACCGGTTCGCCGTCGAGCATCGACAGCAGCGAGGGGAACACATCGGTGACCATCACGTAGCCGCTTTGCCGGGTGGCCGCGCTGATGCCCAGGCCCACCTCGCCGTCCGCCCCGGTGATGGACAGCACCCGCAGGCCCGCCGAGCCGTCGTCGGCCAGGCCGGCCAGAACCACGATCGGGTCCACCCCGGCCCGGTCCAGTCCGGTCAGCACCGAGCCGACCCGCCGATCGAGCAACTCCAACTGCTCAGCCCGGTACACCTCCGGGTCCATCGGGTTGATCATCGGCTGGTTCTCGTCGGTAAAGCGTTCCCTGCGTTCGGTCGGCAACGGTCGCAGCGACCCGGCGTCGATGACCAGCAGGTCCGTCGCGGCCACCGCCTCGCTGACCTGGTCGATCAGGTCCCCCCCGGCGCCCGCCCGCGCCCGGTGGTCAGCGGGGACACCCTCGGGGTCGGCCAGCGCGATCGCCGCGCCCGGGCCGATGCCGGTGGCCGTGATCTGCTGGTCGGCCAGCGCCTGACCGAACGTGCCCGGGCGGGCCCGGTAGCTGAGTTCGGCGGCCGAGTCCAGGTAGTCCTGCCAGCCCGGCACCACGCCGTCCTCCCCGGGCTCGGTGAGGATGCGGCAGCGGCCGTCGAGGTCCCCGGCCCGGTTCCCGGCGGACAGGCCCAGCCACCCATCGGCCGGGCAGGCGCTGGCGCGCACCGAACGCACGATGAGGGAGGCCTTCGACTCCTGCGCAAGCAGGCCAAGGTTCGGGGTGGTCGAGGTGATGTCCTCCCATGCCAGGCCGGCCACGCCGAGCAGCACCACCGGGCGATGGGCGACGTTCTCCGGGGTCTCGCCCTCGAGGTCCTCCTGCGAACCGGGGTCCTCAGGTGCCTGGGCCAGGGGGGTGGCCGGCGTGCCCGAGGCGACGGCCGGGAGGCCGATGGAGAGCACCAGGACGGCGACCAGGACCGCCAGTGCGGCCATGATCGTCCGCGGCAGCGCCCGGTCCGTTCGGCTCATCACTGTTCAAGCCTAAGCGCGGCTAGGCTCGGCATCGGCCGCTGTGGGGCGATTTCACAGGGGCCACACCCGTTCATCACTTCATTGATCCGCACGGAGGAACGTGATGCGTTACGCCTACCTCGGCCCGGCCGGTACCTTCACCGAGGCCGCGCTGCTGCAGGTTGCCGACCCCCGCACCGATGAGTTGCTGCCGCGGGCCGGCGTGCCCGCCGCACTGGAGGCGGTGCGCAACGGAAGCGCGGACCGGGCGATGGTGCCGATCGAGAACTCCGTGGAGGGCGGGGTCAGCGCCACCCTGGACGCACTCAGTTCCGGGGTTCCGCTGGTGGTGGTCGGCGAGGCGCTGGTGCACGTGGAGTTCGTACTGGTGGCGCGTCCGGGAACCACACTGGACCAGGTGCGCCAGGTCGCCACGCATCCCCACGCCTGGGCCCAGTGCCGGCGCTGGCTGGAGCAGAACCTGCCCGAGGCCGTTCACGTGCCGGCCACCTCGACCGCCGCCGGGGGCGCCATGCTCGCCGGGGAGGAGCCGGTGGACTTCCAGGCCGCGATCACTGCCCCGCTGACTGCCCAACAGTACGGCTTGGAGGTGCTGGCCGCCGGGATCGGCGACAACCCGAACGCTGTGACCAGGTTCGTGCTGGTTTCTCGCCCCGGGCCGATCCCGCCCCGTACGGGTGCTGACAAGACCACTCTGATGGTGCACCTGCCGGACAATGAGGCCGGCGCGTTGCTGACCATGCTGGAACAGTTCGCCGCCCGCGGGGTGAACCTGTCCCGGATCGAGTCGCGCCCGATCGGGGACGCCCTGGGCCGGTACTCCTTCTCCATGGACGCCGAGGGCCACATCGACGACGAACGTATCGCTGCCGCGTTGGTCGGGTTGCACCAGGTGTGCCCGCTCGTGCGGTTCCTCGGGTCCTACCCCCGGGCCGACGGCGGAACGGCGGGTAGCGTGCCGGCCGGCTTCAGCGACGAGAAGTTCCGCGCGGGCCGCGAATGGGTGGAGCAGTTGCGGTCGGGTGTGCACCCCACCGACTGAGGTACCGAGTTGACCTCAAGTAGGGTTGAGGTTCTACGGTCACAGGTGTCTGTGTCCGTATGTGGTGAGGTGGAGTCATGACCTACGTGATCGCGCAGCCGTGCGTGGACCTGAAGGACAAGGGCTGCATCGACGAGTGCCCGGTGGACTGTATCTACGAAGGCGACCGGATGCTCTACATCCAGCCCGATGAGTGCGTGGACTGTGGGGCGTGTGAGCCGGTGTGCCCGGTGGAGGCGATCTTCTACGAGGATGACGTTCCGCAGCAGTGGGCGAACTTCTACGAGGCGAACGTGAACTTCTTCGACCAGATCGGCTCCCCCGGCGGCGCCGCGATCACCGGTCCCATCGCCGGGGACCATCCGATCGTGGCCGCGCTGCCGCTGCAGGTGACCGAGTGAACAGCCGCGTGGACCTGCCCGCCCGTGCGGAGACAGTCGCCGGCACCGGGCTGCCGCCCCCGGACGACCAGGGTGCGTCGGCCCCGACCGCCCGGGACTTCAAGGACATCTTCCGGGTGCACCCCGCCGGGGTCGCCCTCATCACCGCCGCTACCCCCACCGGTCCGGTGGGCCTGACCGCATCGAGCGTGGCCTCGGTCAATCCCGATCCGCCGGCCCTGTCCTTCTCCCTCACCCGTGCCGGCACCAGTGCCGCAGCGATCCTGTCCGCCCGCACATTCGTGGTGCACCTGCTCGACCGGCACGACGTAGAGATCGCCACCGTCTACGCTCGCTCCGGCACCGAGCGATTCACCGCCGGGCAGGGCTGGTCCGAGCTCGCCACCGGGGAGCCCTACCTACCCAGCGCGCGTGCGGCACTGCGCTGCCGTCCCATCCGGACCGTGCCGGTGGGTGGTTCCGAATTGGTGGTCGGCGAGGTACTCGAGGTCCATCGCGGGCGCGCCTCCAGCCCGGTGGTGTACTACGCCCGCCGCTTCCATCCGCTGGGCGAACCCTGAGCCGGTCCACGCCCCCCTGTTGCCCAGCAGAGGCGCCCGCCCGTGCCCCGGCTCACCGCTCAACTGCGGATCCGGACGACCAGGGCCTTGTGATCCACTCGCACACTCAACGCCTGCGCCTCACCGATGAGGTCCCCGTCCACCTGGAGTGGTCCGGGCCGCTGCAGCCGAACGTGGATATCGCGCCCCCGCCAGAACGTGATCGAGGACGGGCTGCCGGGCAGGTCCCGGCGGAACCCGATGCCCTGCAGTACCACCTTGCCGAACAGCGAGGCCCACCCCAGGATGCCCTGGCGGGTGTCGATCGCCGCCACGTCCAACCAGCCGTCGTTGATCTCGGCGTCCGGAAAGAGCACCATCCCCCCGGGTAGGCGCCCACAGTTGGCGAACAGCAGGGTGCGCAGCCGCAACTGGTGCCAAGGGGCGTCCCCGATCTGCATCTGCACCCGGATCTTGCGCCCGTGCAGGTGTCTCACCCCCGCCACGAAGTAGGCGAACCAGCCCATTCTGGCCTTCAGGTTGTCATCGGCCCCGGCCACCATGGCCGCATCGAACCCGATCCCACCCATCACCAGGAACAGGTGCTCACCGCGTCTGGTGAGGGCATCGGGGGGCTGCTTCTGCGCGGAGCCGGCCGGCTCGTCGTCGGCCGCCTTTGGTTCCTGGCCGCTTGCGGCGCGCACCTGCGCTGCCTCGGTGTCCCCGATCGCCCCCCTGGCCCGGGCCTCCTCGGCCGAGAGCAGTTCCCGGGGCCGGATCCACCCCACGTCCATCGGATGGTCCACGCCCGTCAGGGCCGTGTGGATCAGCGCCTGGGTGCCTTCCACCGGCAGATCCACGTTGCGGGCCAGCAGGTTCCCGGTCCCCATCGGCACCAGGCCCATCGGCACACCCGAACCGGCCAGGGCGGTCGCCACCGCGCGCACCGTGCCATCGCCCCCGGCGGCCACCACCACGCAGGCACCCTGTTCGAGTGCCTGCTCGGCCTGCCCCAGTCCGGGATCGGTGACCGTCGTGGTGAACCAGAGTGGCTCGCCCAGACCCAGTTCCCGGCAGATCTGGGTAGCGGTGGTCCGGAACCGCTCCGGGTTGGGTGTCTTGATCGGGTTCACCACGAACGCGGGCGGGCCGTCCTGGGCGTCGTCGGAACGTTCGGTCGACTCCCCCAGGGAAGGTACCTTCGCACCACGCGCCCGGATGTGCCGCAGCACGATCACCCCGACCACTACGGCCCCGAGGGCGAGCACCAGAGCGATGATGCTGACCCACTGCTCCCATGTCATAGCCGTCAACGTAGCGCCCGGGACGGGCGATAGCACTCCCGGCGGCATTAGGGTCTGAGGTGTGATTGATCTCAAGCAACTGCGTGAAGATCCCCAGACCGCCCGGGACAGCCAGATCGCCCGGCAGGCCGACCCCATGCTGGTGGACCGGGTGCTGGCCGCTGATGAACAGCGCCGCGCCCGGCTGAACGAGTTCGAGTCGCTGCGCGCAGAGCACAAGGCGCTCTCCCGCACGATCGGTCGAGCGAACCCGCAGGAGCGTCCGGCGATCCTGGCCCGCGCCAAGGAACTTGCCGAGCAGGTCAAGACCGCCGAGAACACCGCCGCGGAGGCTGCGAGCGAATTGGACCGGTTGCTCGATGATTTCGACAACATCGTCCACCCCCGGGTGCCCCCGGGTGGTGAGGCCGATTTCGTGGTCCGCTCCACCCACGGCAGCCCGCGGGACTTCACCGCCGAGGGCTTCGCGCCCAAGGACCACCTGGACCTGGGGGAGGCACTGGGTGCCATCGACACCGAGCGCGGTGCGAAAGTCTCCGGGTCCAGGTTCTACTTCCTCACCGGTGTGGGGGCGCGGCTGGAGCTGGCGATCCTGAACGCCGGGATGGACAAGGCCATCCAGGCCGGATTCACCCCGATGATTACCCCGACCCTGGTGGGGCCGGACGTGATGGCCGGCACCGGGTTCCTGGGCGATCACGCCGCCGAGGTGTACCACCTGCCGGCCGAGGACCTCTACCTGGTGGGCACCAGCGAGGTGGCCCTGGCCGGATACCACGCCGATGAGATCCTGGACCTGTCTGCCGGACCCAAGCGGTACGCCGGCTGGTCGGCGTGCTACCGGCGAGAGGCCGGTTCCTACGGTAAGGACACCCGCGGGATCATCCGGGTGCACCAGTTCCACAAGGTGGAGATGTTCACCTACACCACCCTCGATCAGGCCGAGGCCGAGCATGAACGGCTGCTGGGCTGGGAGCAGGAGATGCTGGACCTGATCGAGGTGCCGTACCGGGTGATCGACGTGGCCGCCGGGGACCTGGGTTCCTCGGCCGCTCGCAAGTTCGACTGCGAGGCGTGGCTGCCCAGCCAGCAGCGGTACCTGGAACTGACGTCCACCTCGAACTGCACCACGTTCCAGGCCCGGCGCCTGGCTGTCCGCGAACGGGGACCCAACGGGACCCGCCCGGTGGCCACCCTGAACGGCACCCTGGCGACCACCCGGTGGATCGTGGCGATCCTGGAGAACCACCAGCGCGCGGACGGTTCTGTGCACGTGCCCGAGGGGCTGCGGCCCTACCTGGGCGGGATGACCAGTTTCGACCCGGTGGCGTGAAGGTGGCGGGTATGGGCTCGCAAGCCCTCGGGCCGGTCGGTGCCGTCGGCTTCGACGGGTCCGCGGTGGCGGAGCGGCCGGCCTTCGAGAACCTGCCCGCACACCTGCCGCGAGGCTCGGACCTGCTCGTGGCCCTGGACATCGACGGCACCCTGCTCGGCCATGACGGGTCCCTGTCCGAGGGGGTGCGGGAGGCGGTGACCGACGTGGACGCCTCCGGCGCCCACGTGGTGCTGGCCACCGGCCGTTCGATCATCTCGGTGACCCCGGTGCTGGAACAACTGGGCCTGCGGCACGGCTGGGCGGTGTGCTCCAACGGAGCGGTCACGGCCCGGCTGGACCCGGGCGCGGCATCAGGGTACGAACTGGCCGAGGTGATCACCTTCGACCCCGAGCCGCCGCTGCGGACGCTGCGCGGGCACCTGCCCGACGGGCTGTTCGCGGTAGAGGACCTGGGCCAGGGGTTCAAGGTCAGTGCCCCCTTCCCCGCCGGGGAGCTGCAGGGCTCGGTGCGGGTGGTGGACTTCGAGGAACTCTGCGCGGCACCGGCGTCCCGGGTCACCCTGCGTGCCCCGGATCTTGATGTCGACCACTTCCACGAGTTGGTCGCCCGTACCGGGCTGCACGGGGTCTCCTACGCCATCGGTTGGACCGCCTGGCTGGATATCAACCCCGAGGGGGTGTCCAAGGCCAGCGCGCTGGAGCAGGTGCGGGCGCACCTGGGGGTGGCCCCCGGTGCCAGCGTTGCGGCCGGTGATGGACGCAACGACATCGAGATGCTCGGTTGGGCCGGCCTCGGGGTGGCGATGGGAGGGGCCGACGGCGACACCGTCGCGGCCGCCGACGTCACCGCCGCGGGGGTGAGTCAGGACGGGGTGGTGCCGCTGTTGCAGGCGGTCGCCGGTCCGGGTGGGCGCTGAGGGTCCGGGGTGCGCGCCCGGCGCTCGGCCGCGTTGCGCGCGGCCCGCCCCACCACACGGGACGTGCGGTGAGGCGGTGTTGACGGTAAGGGTTGCTCAGGCCAGCCGGGCGGCGAGCATCTGCTTGCCGAGTTCGGCGCCCTTGGTGCTGTCGGCCTGGGCCTTGCGGAAGAACTCGGCGAGTTCGTTGTCGCCGTCGCGTTCGGCGTCGGCGATGTACTGTTCCAGACGCAGGGCGTTGGACAGGCAGGCCTCGGTGAACCAGAGAAGGTTGTAGTCCTTGTCCTTGGTTCCGGTCACGTCACCGGTCTCTGGGCGGATATCCGTCATCGTGTCCTCCTCGGGTGATCGATCGACACGGGCTCTCCGTGCGGTGTGATCCACGGTAGGTCGGTCCCAGCCGATGTGCGCGTTGAGTCCGAGACCTTGCGCAGGGGCCCGAAGAGTAGAGTCGGCGGCAGGCTTAGAGGTACTGACCGGTGCCGCGGTGCTCGGAGTCCTCCGACGGCCGGTTCACCACCAGGCCCGGGGGCATCTGACCGGGAGCCACACCCGGCGGGAGCGCCTTGCGCATCTGCGACAACTGGCTCTGCGCGGCCATCTGCTGGGCCACCAGGGCGGTCTGGATGCCGTGGAAGAGCCCCTCCAGCCACCCGACCAGCTGCGCCTTCGCGATCCGCAGTTCGGCGTCGGAGGGGGTCCGATCGTGGTCGAAGGGCAGCGCGATCCGGTGTAGTTCGCCCACCAGTTCCTCACTCAGCCCGGACTCCAACTCCTTGAGCGACTGCTCGTGGATGCGGGCCAGACGGTCCCGCGCGGCCTCATCCAGGGGAGCGCTGCGTACCTCTTCGAGCAGTTGCTTGATCATCGAACCCAGGCGCATCACCTTGGCCGGTTCCTCCACCGCCGCGGTGGGGTCGGCCTTCTGGTCGCCGTCGGTCTCGGCGATGCCCAGTCCGCTGGGGCTGGTCACGACGATCCGTGGGTTGGCCTCGTCCCGGTCATCCTCGGTGGTCTCATCGTCACGCGATCCGGTGTCAGTCTCCGGGTCCCTTGCGCCATCCTGGGCGTCGGCCCGGCCGGGGTGCGCATCAGCGGCATCAGCGCCGTCATGATCCTGGGGCGAAGCGGGGTCCTGGGGCTGGTGCTGCTCGGGAGTCATGGGTCTATCATGCCAACACCCCACCCCGTGAGCGTCCCGGGTTCACTTAGCGCTGATCGAGCCGGGAATCTGAACCCGCCGTCGGAGGAGACCTCGATGCCTGAGCGGTCGATCGACCTGGCCCACCAGTTGGCTGAGCAACTGCGGTTCCACTGGGAGACGGCAGCCCGGCCCCGCCTGCACGGACTCAGTGATGCCGAGTACCTCTGGGAGCCGGTGGAGGAGATGTGGAGCGTGCGCCCGCGCGGGAGCAGTGAGGCGCCGATCCAGGGCGGCCGCGGCGACTGGGTGATCGAGTTCGCGGTGCCCGAACCCGAGCCCGCGCCGGTCACCACGATCGCCTGGCGGATGGGCCACGTGATCGTGGGGGTCTTCGGCACGCGCAACCACTCCCACTTCGCCGGTCCGCCGATGGACTACTTCGACTTCGACTTCGACTACGCCGGCACCGCGGCCGAGGCGCTGGCCCAGCTCGACCAGGTCTACGCCCACTGGATCGGGTCGGTGGCAGGTCTTGACGACGAGGCGTTGGCCCGCCCGGTGGGCGAGGCGGAGGGGCACTTCGCCGAGGAGCCCATGATCGCCCTGGTGCTGCACATCCACCGGGAGGCGATCCACCACATGGCCGAGATCGCCCTGCTGCGAGACCTGTACCTGCGTCAGGGCTGAGGCGCGCACCCGTCGGTACGGGCACGGCAGGTGCGCAGGTGGCCGGACTGTCTGCGCATGGGCCCTACAGTGATGGCCATGACCTGGTTGAACAGCGCCGCCCACGCCCGCTGGCTGGAACGTGAGTCCGACGAGCTTCTCGCCTTCGGTGCCGGTTCGATGGTGACCCAGGGATTCGGGTACCTGGACCGCGCGGGGCAGGTGATCGAGGAGCAGGGCCTGCCCTTGTGGATCACCTGCCGGATGGCGCACTCCTACTCCCTCGGGGTCCTGTTGGGCCGGCCCGGTGCGGCCACCATGGTCGATCACGGCATCAGCACGCTGGCGCAGCACTTCCACGATGACGAGCACGGTGGCTGGTTCTCCGCCGTCGGGGCCGGCGCCTCCGATGCCAAGGAGGCCTACGCACACGCGTTCGTGATCCTGGCGGGGGCCAGCGCGACGGCCGCCGGTCGACCCGGGGGCCCGGACCTGCTGGCTGAGGCACTGGGCGTCTCCGAGCAGCGCTTCTGGCGCGAGGATGAAGGCATGGTCGCTGAGTCCTGGGACCGCACCTTCACCGAGTTGGAGGACTATCGCGGCGTCAACGCCAACATGCACACCGTGGAGGCCTACGTCACCGCCGCGGACGTGACCGGGGAGGACGTCTGGCTGGCGCGTGCGATGAGGATCTGCGAGCGCGTCGTCACGGTCGCCCGGGAGCACTTCTGGCGCATCCCCGAGCACTTCACGGCCCGGTGGGAGCCGCTGCTGGAGTACAACGCCGACACCCCCGCGCACCAGTTCCGTCCCGCGGGGGCCACCGTGGGGCACTGGCTGGAATGGTCCCGTCTGGTGCTGCAGGTGCGCGCCGGCCTGCAGGCACGCGGCCAGGACGCTCCGGAGTGGATGCTGGAAGCCGCCCGGGAGCTCTTCGACGCCGCCGTGCGTGAGGGGTGGGGCGTGGACGGTGCCGACGGGTTCGTCTACACCGTGACCTTCGACGGCCGGCCGCT
Organism: Pseudactinotalea sp. Z1732; assembly: GCF_049724975.1. Classification (NCBI taxonomy): domain Bacteria; kingdom Bacillati; phylum Actinomycetota; class Actinomycetes; order Micrococcales; family Cellulomonadaceae; genus Pseudactinotalea; species Pseudactinotalea sp. Z1732. Next base: position 172,032 of record NZ_JBMPQC010000007.1, read on the forward strand.
GGTGCGCGAGCGGATGCACTGGGTCCTCGCCGAGGGGCTCGCGGCCGCCGCGGCGCTGTACCGGGTTGATCCCGACCCACACCTGGTCCGGTGGTACCAGATGTGGTGGGAGTACGCGGCGATCCACCTGATCGATGAGGAGCGCGGCTCCTGGGTGCACGAACTCGATTCGGCCAACCGGCCCAGCGAGACCGTGTGGGCCGGAAAGCCCGACATCTACCATGCTCTGCAGGCCACCTTGATGCCGCGGCTACCGTTGACCCCGATGTTCGCCCCCGCACTGGCGGCCGGACTACTCGACGGCTGAGCAGACCTGGTTCACTAGGCGTCATGTCGCCGAACGATGCGATCAGCGAACCCAGCGACGTACCGGTGCTGTCCGGGGACCGCGTGGTTCTTCGTGCCTGGCGGGCACAGGATCGCGAGCACCTGACCTTCGATGAGCCGGTCAAGGCGTTCGTGGGCCCGAGCCTGCCCGGCACGGATGCGGACGGATACGCCGCGTGGCTGGCGCTGCAGGACCAGGAGTGGGCGGATCGGCGTGCGCTGTCCTGGTGTATCGCCGAGGCAGGGACCGACCTCCCGCTCGGTTGGATCTGCCTGCTCGGCATCAACCAGCCCTATCAGCACGGCTCGGCCGAGGTGGCCTACTGGGTGCTCCCGGAATCGCGCGGCAAGGGCGCACTCGGCCAGGCGCTGCGACTGGTGCGCGACTACGCCTTCGGGGCGGCGGAGTTGGGCCTGCACCGGTTGTGGGCGATGACCGACCATCGCAACCTCGCCTCCCAGGCGGTGCTGCGCAAGGCCGGGTACGTATGGTGCGGCACCGAGCGGCGCGCGATGGTGTACGAGCCCGGTGGCGGGCAGTACGACATGGTCCGTTTCGAGCTGCTCGCCGACGGCGCCGGCGTCCCGTTACAGGGCAGGCCCTACCGGCACGTGCCCACGCTGGCCGGGAGCGGGATCCGGCTGCGTCCCTGGCGTCACGCCGACGCCGGGCGAGTGGTGGAGGCGTGCACCGATCCCGAGACCCAGTTCTGGCTCCCGCTGCCCGACCCCTACACGGTGGTCGACGCCGAGACCTACATCAGCGACTGCCAGCAAGCCGAACCGGACACTCGCTGGGCCTTCTGCGTCGCCGATGCCGATGGTGATGAGTGCATCGGAGCACTGGATGTGCGGATGGAGACCCATGCCGACACGGTCCGCACCGGCGCGGTCGGGTACTGGATGCACCCGCGGGCGCGGGGGCGAGGTGCGATGACGGCGGCACTGCGGCTGGTGATCCGGTACGCCTTCACCCCCACCCGGGACGGTGGAGGGGGACTGGACCGGCTCAGCCTGCTGGCCGCCGATCCCAATGCCGCCTCACGCCGGGTGGCGACCAACGCCGGGATGCGGGAGGTGGGCCGGGACCGCTCCGTGGTGCGGCTGCGTGATGACCGGGTGGTGGACCACGTCCGGTACGACCTGCTCGCCCACGAAGTACGCAGGTAACCGAACCGATCCTGACCGGAGAACCGGGGTGCTCCACCTTGGTAACTCACTTACCTAGCCTGGGTTCACAGTTGGAAACCATTGACCAATCGGACAATCGGCGGCAGAGTGTAGGCCCACACGGACCGATGCGAGCGCACCGCTGCGCTCCCCGAACGAAGGGCAACGATGCCAGGGCGTCATGGACAGCGAAGAAGATTGACTGCGGTGGGGGCCGGTGCCGTTACCGCGTTGGTCCTGGGATCGGCGGTGGCGATGGCCCAGCCGAACCAGGACGAGACAGACATCGACGCGATCATCGAGGGCATGACCCTGGAGCAGAAGGTCGGTCAGATGTTCGTGCCCTTCGTCTACGGCGAGGAGATCGACCAGGCCCACTCCGGCAACGAGGGTATGGCCGGTGAGGGTGTGGACACCATCGAGAAGATCATCGAGGAGTTCCACCCCGGCGGCATCATCTACTTCGGCTGGTCGGGCAACCTCAACTCGCCCGGGCAGATCGCCCAGCTCTCCCACGACATCCAGCAGACCGCCCTGGATGCCGGCGCGCCCCCACTGAGCCTGTCCATCGATCAGGAGGAGGGCGTCGTCATCCGGCTGCCCGAGCCGTCGGCCCAGATGCCCGGCTCGATGGCCCTGGGGGCGACCGGCAGCGCCGAGTACGCCCGTGAGGCGGCGGGGATCACCGCGACCGAACTGAGCGCGCTGGGGATCAACCAGAACTACGCACCGATCGCGGACGTGAACTCCAACGCGTTGAACCCGGTGATCGGGGTGCGCGCCTTCGGAGGCGACACCGAACTGGTCTCCGCCCTGAGCACCGCCCAGGTGCACGGCTTCCAGGACGACGGCGGGATCTCGGCCTCGGTGAAACACTTCCCGGGGCATGGCGACACCGACGTGGACTCCCACTACGGGGTGCCCATCATCGAGAAGTCCGAGGCGGACTTCCGTGCCGAGGACCTGCCGCCGTTCCAGGCGGCGATCGAGGCGGGCGTGGACTCGATGATGACCGCCCACATCGTGATCCCGGCTCTGGACGACTCCGGCCGCCCGGCCACACTGTCCCAGCCGATCCTGACCGGTCTGCTGCGCGACGAGATGGGCTATGACGGAGTCATCGTCACCGACTCCCTGGCCATGGACGGCGTGCAGGAGGAGTTCGGCGACGACCGGGTCCCGGTGGAGGCCATTCTGGCCGGTGCCGACCAGATGCTGATGCCCCCGGATCTGCGAGTCGCCTATGACGGCGTCATGGACGCGGTGGCCGACGGCGAGATCACCGAGGAGCGCATCGATGAGTCGGTGCGGCGCATCCTGGGGCAGAAGGAGCGCCGCGGCGTCCTGGCTGACCCGCTGCCCGATCTGGATGCCGTCGATGAGGTGATGAACGACGTCGAGCATCGTGAGCGCGCCCAGGCGATTGCCGATGATTCCATCACCCTGCTGAGCAACGACGGCGTGCTGCCACTGGATGATGGGTCGAACGTGCTGGTCACCGGCTGGGGGGACAGCGGGCGGCTGAACGTCATCGCCGATCAACTGATCCGCGACGGACACACGGTCCGGATGCTGCGCGCGAATAATCCGACGCAGGCTGTGATCGACATCATCGTCGGCGACGCCACCGATCGTGATGCCGTCGTGGTGCTGACACAGTCCACCGCGTTCGAAACCCCGCAGAACCAGCAGAATCTGGTCGCGGCCCTGTCCGAACTGGAGACCGAGGTCATCGAGGTCGCCGTACGCAACCCCTATGACAGCACCTTCACCGCGCCGACCGAGGCCGCGATGGTCTCCTACGGATACGCCCCGGTCTCGCTGCAGGCCATCGCCGATGTGGTCTCGGGCAACATCAACCCCCGTGGTGAGTTGCCCGTAGTGGTGCCGCAGGACGATGGCACCGGTGAGGTCTACCCGCTGGGCCACGGCCTGGACTACGGGACCACCGTGGTACCGCAGGAGCCGGTCTTCGAGGCCGACTCGATGACGATCCCGGAGGTGGAGGGAGTCACCTACCTGGTGAACGGTGACGTGGTCGAGCCCGGGGAGCACGCCGGTTCCGGCACAGTGACCGTGGTGGCCCAGGCTGCGGACGGCTACTTCATCGAGGGCCGCACGCAGTCCTCCTGGCAGCACGCGTTCGACGATGCCGCGCCGGTGTTCCCCCCGCCCGGGCCGGCTCCCGGGCACGCAGCCACCGTGGAACTGGGTATCGAACGGTTGCTGAACTCACCCGAGGAGACCGCGCTGCTGGAAGGTAAGCGCGTGGGGTTGATCACGAACCCCACCGGTGTGGACTCGGACCTGACCCACTCGATGGACCTGCTGATCGCCGGGCAGGAGGCAGGTGGGTACGAACTCACGGCGCTGTACGCCCCCGAACACGGCATCCTCGGTGGCGCGCCGGCCGGCGCGGACGTGGAGAGTTACGTCGACCCCCGGACCGGGTTGACGGTGTGGTCGCTGTACGGCCAGACCCAGCGCCCCACCGCGGAGATGCTCGAGGACGTCGACGTGCTGTTGTTCGACATCCAGGACATCGGGGCCCGGTTCTACACCTACATCTGGACGATGTACTACGCGATGGACGCCGCCGCGGAGTTCGACAAGGAGTTCATCGTGCTGGACCGGCCCAACCCGCTGGGCGACCGGATCGATGGCCCGGTGCTGGATCCGGCGCTGTCCTCCTTCGTGGGGCTACGGGAGATCCCGATGCAGCACGGGCTGACCGTGGGCGAACTCGCCAGCCTGTTCAACGGTGAGTTCCTCGACGACCCGGTGCAGAACCTGCACGTGGTGGAGTTGGAGGGTTATGACCCGTCCGACTTCGTCGACGGGTACAACCTGCCCTGGGTGCTGCCCTCACCGAACATCCCCACCATCGAGACCGCGTGGGTCTACGCCGGTATGGGGCTGATCGAGTCGCTGAACGCCTCCGAGGGTCGCGGCACCACCAAGCCGTTCCTGTGGGCCGGCCATGGTGACATCGACGAGGTCGGCGCCTACGCCCTGGCCGAGGACCTGAACAGCCGGGAGTTGTCGGGCGTTCACTTCCGCCCGATGTTCGCCAACCCGACCGCCAGTAAGGAGCAGGGACGGCTCTCCGGCGGGGTGGAGATCCACGTCACCGACCCCTCCACCTTCATACCGGTGCGCACCGGGTTGCACGTGCTGGAGGCGTTGTACAACACCGACGGCATCGACTGGCGCGAGGGCACCGTCTACCCCGACCAGCAGTGCAGCACCCCCGGTGACATCTGCTGGATCGACCGACTGACCGGCACCCGGGACGTGCGGATGCAATTGGAGGACGGCGTCGATCCCGATGAGATCATCGCCGGTTGGTCCGGTGAGATCGCGGCCTTCGACGCGCTGGCCGACGACTACCGCCTCTATGCCCAGGACGGGGGTGGCGAGGACCCGGGTGACGGTGACGCGAAGGAGGCTGCGGCCGCGCTGGGCGCTTCCCTGGCCGAGTACGTCGACGCCAGGGACGTGGACGGTCCGATCGTCAATCGCCTCACCAACGCGGTGGAGCAGGCGCAGGGGCACCTGGAATCCGGCCGCACCGCACCGGCGGTGGCCGCGCTCAACCGGTTCGTGCACCACCTGGAGAACCCGAACCGCCCGGACACCGTCTCCGACTCGGCCCGAGCCGACCTGGTCGGCCAAGCCGGGACGATCCTGGAGTTGCTGGAGTAACCGGGCAGGCGAGTCGGCCCTGCCGCCGGATTCGACGCAGCCCGCCACGAGCGGGCCGCGTGACCCCGATGGGGTGGTGATCCGGTGGCGGGGCCACTCGGCCGGGATGGGCGGGTGGCCTCAGCGGACGACGACGACGGGCACCGGTGCCTGGCGGATGCAGGCCGCCGCGGTCGAACCGATGAGGAAGTTCCCGATCCTGGAGAGCCCCCGGGAGCCGACCACGAGGACGTCGGCGCCGGCGGACGCGCCGATCAGTGCCTGGTCACCGCGGCCGTAGACGGTGTGGGCGTGGATCTGCAGGTCGGGATGATCGGCACCGGCGTCAGTGGCTCGCCCGAGGGTCTGTGCTTTCGTGGCCTCCTGGAACTCGAGGATCGAGGGAGTCACGCCGAACGGGAGGTCGGGTGGGCGCACCGCCGTCGGGATGGTCCACGCCCGCAGCACGTGGAGGTCTGTCCCCCTGCGCGCAGCCTCCTCGACGGCGTATTCGACAGCGCGCACTGCCGCGTCCGAGCCATCATCACCGACGAGCACGCCGCCGTTGATCTCGGCCGACGTGTGGACCCCCCTCATCGTCCAGTTCGTGCCCGGTTCGCTTGAGTCCGTCATGGTCTGATCCTATGGCGCCGGCGGTCCTTTTCGACGCCGGCCGGAGTCCGGTCGTTCCCGCAGGAACGCTGCCTCCTTGGCGGAGGGTGTGGGATTCGAACCCACGGTGAGTCTCCCCACAACGGTTTTCAAGACCGTCACATTCGGCCGCTCTGTCAACCCTCCAACGTGCGCCCACCATTGTGGCCCATCGGGGCCCGCCAGGTCGAAACCGCTTCCGGGCCGCCCTAGTGTGGGGCTTATGCGAGCAGTGGTGATCACCGAGCGCGGCGGACCGGAGGTACTGCGCGTGCAGGAGGTGGCCGACCCGCGGCCGGACCCGGGCACCGTCGTCATCGACATCGCCGCCGCAGCACTGAACCGGGCCGACCTGCTGCAGACCCGGGGCATGCACCCCCCACCATCCGGGGCTCCACCATGGCCCGGCCTGGAAGCCTCCGGCATCATCACCGCCGTGGGCCAGGGTGTGGCCGACTGGCACGTCGGCCAGCGGGTCTGTGCCCTGCTCGACGGCGGGGGATACGCCGAGCAGGTCGTGGTCCCCGTGCGCGGGCTGCTCCCGGTGCCGGACGGCGTGGACCTGGTGCAGGCGGCCGCGCTGCCGGAGGGTCTGTGCACCGTGTGGTCCAACGTGACCGGTCCGGGCGGGATGAGCGCGGCGGACCTGCAGGGCCAATGGGTGCTGGTGCACGGGGGATCAGGAGGCATCGGTTCCCTGGCGATCCAGATTCTGGCCGGGTTCGGAGCACGGGTGATCACCACCGCAGGCGGCCCGCAGCGGGCGGCCCGGTGCGGAGAACTCGGTGCGGAGGTGGTGGTGGACCACCATGCACAGGACTTCGCCGACGTGGTGCGCGAGCACACCGAGGACCGCGGGGTGCCGTTGGTCCTGGACGTCGTCGGGGCTGAGTACCTGGAGCGCAATGTGCAGGTGCTGGCCAGGCACGGTCAACTGGTGATCATCGGGTTGATGGCCGGTGGTGGCACCGCACAGATCGACCTGGCGGCACTCATGCGGTGGAAGAGCGTGCACGGAACGCTGTTGCGGGCCCGGCCACCGCAGGAGAAGGAGGCGATCGTGACGCAGGTGCGCCGCGAGGTGTGGCCTCTGGTGGAGCAGGGGCGGATCCGCCCCGTGGTGCACGCCAAGTACCCCCTCGATGAGGCGGTCCAAGCGCAGGACGCCATGGCAGCCGGTGGCGTGTTCGGCAAGATCCTGTTGGTGCCCTGACCCGGTTCCGATGCGGAGTAGGCGGACGGCGTGCCCTGAGGCACAGGTTTTGGCGCCTGCGGCGCAGGGCAGGTACGCTTGCCGTTGATCTGGAGACGTCGCATAGTCTGGCCTAGTGCGCGGCCCTGCTAAGGCCGTGAAGGAGCAATCCTTCCGTGGGTTCAAATCCCACCGTCTCCGCCCATTGGGAATCTCGGCGCATCCGCCGCTCTGCCGCTACGGTGGCGAGAGATGCCTGCTTCCTTCGCGCTGATTCCGGCCTCCTACCTCTACCTGCGCCGCGGTGAGGAGGTCCTGCTGCAGCGACGAGCCAACACCGGATACATGGACGGGCACTGGGTGGCCGGGGCTGCCGGGCACCTCGAACCCGGCGAGACCGCGGTGGCCGCAGCGGTGCGCGAGGCCGAGGAGGAGATTGGCGTCCGGATCCGTCCCCAGGATCTGCGGCTGATAACCGTCATGCACCGCACCGACGGGACCGACGCCCCGATCGAGCAGCGCATCGAATGGTTCTGGACGGCCGAGTCATGGGACGGTGTGCCCGTCATCAGGGAGCCGGCCAAATGCGCCGATCTTGCCTGGTTCCCACTGACGGACCTGCCCGAACCGATACCCGGGTACGAGCGGATGGTGGTGGCCAGCCTCAGTGGCCCGCCGCTGCCGAGTGCTGTCAGTTACGGCTTTCCGGATTCCTGAAGGGCGGGCCCGCGCCGCTGCCGCCCGGCGGCGAGCAGGGCGAGACCGGTGAGGCCGATGACGACGGAGGCCAGCGCACCGAGGCCGAACCCGCCCTCCGGGCCTACCGAGGCCGCCAGTGCGCCGCCGGCGGCGGACCCGATCGCCACCCCGATCGTGACTCCGGACTGCATCGAGGTCATCGAGACGGCGATCCCGCCGGCGGGACTGCGGCGCTCGGCGATCGAGAACGCGGTCACCAGTGCGGGGCCGAGGAAGGCGCCGGTGGCCAGGAGCGCGACGGCGGTGGCGCCCAGCGCACTGGCGAATGTTGCGGCCGTGATGAAGACCGCCATTCCGGCGCCGCCGATCAGCACTCGGGTGGGCGGTCGAACCGACTCCGGCACCATCACCACCAGGAGTGCTGTGGCCGCGGAGGTCAGCCCCATCAGCGCGTAGACCAACCCCGCCTGACCGGGCACGTCGAGGAGCACCGCCCGCTCGGTGGTCCCGGCCTGCACCGCACCGAAAAACACCCCGATGCACAGCATCACCAGCACCGCCGGCGCCACCGCCCACATGATCGCCGGGATCGGGGCCACCCGCTCAGGTGCGGTGCGCACACCCGGCGCAGTTCCGTCGTCGGGCCTGCGCGGGGCGCGGGGTGTGCCGCCTTTGCGCGGCGCGGTGAGCGCGAAGGGGATCCCCGCCAGGGCCACTAGCACCGCCGCCAGGGCGATCGGCGCGGCCGGGGTGGCCGTCGAGGCAGCGATGCCCACCAGCGCCGGGCCGAGCACGAAGGTCAACTCGTCCACGGTGGACTCGTAGGAGAACGCTGCGGCCAGATCCCGTGGCCGGGTGGTCAACTGCACCCAGCGCGCTCGTGCGAAGGCACCGACCGGGATCGCGGTGGCGCCCACCCCCACGCACGCCGCCCACAGCGCCGGTCCGTCCCAGGCCCACAGCGCCACCAGTAGCAGGGCGCCCAGGGCCAGCGCGTTGATCGGGGTGAGCAGGGTGAGCACGAACCGCTGCCCGGCACGGTCGGCCCACCTCCCGATCAGTGGGGCGGCTACCGCGGTGGCGATCGCGACCAGGCCGGTCGCCAACCCGCCCGAGGCCACCGACCCGGTCGAGGCGGTGATCGCGGTCATGGTGCCCAGCGGGACCATCGCGTAGGGGGCGCGGGCCGCTACCGCCAGAGCCATCGCGGGTCCGGAGGAGATGGCGGGCAGGATTCTGAAGTGGGCCAGGGCGCCGAAGGGGGAGGAGTGCACGAGATGTGTTCCGGCTCGAAAGTCCCGCCCGAAAGCCTGCCTCGATCGGCACCGGCGTCCGCACGCGGGGGCGCGGGCGGTCATTTGCCCGAGCAGCACCACCATAGACCGTGCGGGCACGGCCTGCGGCGCCGATAGTAGGTTGGTCCGGTGCCCGCCACCTGCTCTGTCCCCACCGCTCGTGCGGGCCGATTCGCTGGGGCAGCCGCGTGAAAGCACTGCGCCGCTGGATCGACCCGTTCGTGCTGCTGCTCCTGACCGCGTTGCTGGCGGGCCTGCTCATCCCCGTACCTGAGGCCGCCCGCGCCCCGGTGAACACGATCGCGCGCACCGGGATCATGGTGTTGTTCTTCACCTACGGTCTGCGCCTGCCCACCAAGGAGGTGCTGGCGGGCTTGCGCAACCTCAGGCTGCAGGGGTCGATCCTCGGCGTCACGTTCGTGCTGTGGCCACTGGTCGGAATCGCACTGTCGTGGGCGATGGCCCCGCTGATCGGTCCGGCCCTGGCCACCGGTGTGCTGTTCCTGTCCGTGCTGCCCTCCACCGTGCAGGGGTCGGTGGCGCTGACTTCGATCGCCCGCGGCAACATCCCGGCGGCGATCTGTGCCGCCACGATCTCCAACGTGGTGGGCATGGTGGCCACGCCGCTGCTGGTGTTGGCCCTGATGGGATCGGTGGCCACCACGGGCGTGAGCGGGATGCGTTCGGTGCTGCTGCAGTTGCTGTTGCCGTTCGTGCTGGGTCAGGTGTGCTCACGCTGGCTGGGGGGCTGGATCCGCCGGCGCAAACTGCTGACGATGCTGGTGGACCGGATCGCGATCACCGTGATGTTGTTCAACGCGGTTTCGGCCGCCACCGCCCAGGGCGTGTGGAGCCAGGTGCACTGGTCGATGCTGATCACCCTGGGTGCGTTCAGCCTGGCCCTGCTGGCCGGGGTCTCGGGGCTGTTGTGGTTCGTGGGTCCGCGGATGGGCCTGGCGCTGCCCGAACGCATCGTGTTCATGCTGGGTGGTTCGCAGAAGTCGTTGGCCACGGGGTTGCCGATGGGTGCGGTGTTGTTCCCGGCGGCCACCCTGGCCACGCTCGTGGTGCCGCTGATCATGTACCACCAGCTGCAGTTGATCCTCGGGGCGGTGTTGGCACGTCACCTGTCCCGGCGGGCCGACAACGAGGCCTCCTGAGGTCAGGGGCGGCGGCGCAGGCCGTCGACGACGTAGCCCCGTCGGCGGGGCCCGCGAGGAGCAGGTGTGCAACCTCACCGCAGGGCGGATTTCCCCACCCGGGTGCTTGCAGGTATTGTGGGGCGTCGGCGGCACGCCGGCCCAGCGCCCGTAGCTTAATGGATAGAGCATCTGACTACGGATCAGAAGGTTGGGGGTTCGAGTCCCTCCGGGCGCGCATCGTTTGAGACAGCGGTCCAGAGCCCCCGTCAGGCCCAGCCTGGCGGGGGTTTTGTGTATCCGCCGTGGCCAAACGTGCCCCACCCGTCAACGCCCCCTTAGCGGACAGAGGCCGCTTCCTTTTCCGGCGTCATGCCCCACCGCGGAGGACGGCGGCATCGGTGGCCAGGGCTCGTGCTTCGGCCCCTTGGATCTCAGCGGCGCGACGTTGATAGTCCGCGATGACCGCTAGTTCTTCGGTGGAGTAGTCGCCGTTGAGTTCGGCGAGTCGGGACATCAGACCGTCGAAGAGCGCACCGATGCGTCGGGCGCCGGCGTCGGTACCGACGATGGAGACCTTGCGCCCATCGCTGGGGTGCGGCTGCCGTTGGATGAATGCCTTTTCTTCTAGCCGGTCGAGGATGTCGCTGAGGGAGTTCTTGGGCATGGCGGCGTGCTTGGCCAACTCGCCGACGGTTGCGTGCTGGTGTCTGTGGACGAGTTCGAGAACCTTCTCCTCCGTGGGTCCGAGACCGACGCGCCGAGACAGGTTCGTGTGGAACTGGATCATCGCTGTGCTGAGTTCACGGCCGGAAGCCGCCAGCACGGTGAGCACCTCATCACGGCTGGCTTCCTTCGATCTTGCCCGGTTCACGAAACCCATGCTACCTTCACGCTCGTTCGTTCGCACGACCGAACGAGGCGGAGTGTGCGGACCTTACGCCCGTCCCCACTCTTCACTGACGCAAGAACCCAAACGAGGAGGGCCCATGAAGACCCTGATCATCGGCGGCGGCATCGCAGGATCGTCACTTGCCTTCGCTCTGCGTCGCGCGGGGCGTGAGGCCGTGGTCGCTGAAGCCCGGAAGAGTCAGCGCGATACCGTCGGGGCCTTCCTCTACCTCGCGCCGAACGGTGTGAACGCTTTGGCCGCGATCGGACTCGGGGACTTCGCTGCTGCCGCCGGGGGTTCGAGGCGTACGGTCTGGACTTCCACAACGCCCGCGGACGCAAGATCGCCGAACTTGCCGGTGAACAGGACCTGGCCCGGTACGGAGCGCGTGGTGTGGTGCTGCGGCGGGCGCGGTTGCACGCCGAAGTCGCCGAACGAGCACAGGCCGCCGGGGCGACGTTCCTGTTCAACGCCCGGCTGGTTGAGTTGCGCACGGTGCCGCAAGGAGTCGAAGCAGTCTTCGCAGACGGACGCACGCTGATCGCCGACGCGGTGATCGGGGCGGACGGGATCTGGTCGACGGTGCGACGGCTCACCTGGCCCGAAGCCCCTCGACCCTCCTACACCGGAATTGTGGACTGCGGCAGTTGGACTGAGGTCGACTTGCCTGACACGGCCCGCCAGCAGATGTATTTCGGACATCGGGCGTTCTTCGGCTACACAGTCAACGACAAGGTCGCCTTCTGGTTCACCAATGTGCCTCGGCACTACGAACCGGGCCGGTCCGAACTCACCGACCTCGACCAGGACGACTGGATGGCGAGCATCCGCCGACTTCACGAACTCGACCCCGCTCCGGTCCAAGCGATCCTCAATGCTGCGCGACACACGCTGGGTGCCTGGCCGCTCTACGACATGTCCAGCCTGGACAACTGGCACAACGAGCGGGTGTGCCTGATCGGTGACGCCGCCCACGCGGTCAGCCCGTCCACCGGCCAGGGCGCCAGCCTCGCCATCGAAGACGCCGCGGTCCTCGCCCGCTGGATGCAGCACGAGACCCGCCCCGGCGCCGCCTTCGCCGGGTTCACCGAAGAACGGAAGGCGCGAACGGAGAAGATCGCGCGTTTCGGCCGTCAGGTTGGCGACCGCAAGGTCTCCTCGGCGGCCGGCAACGTTTTCCGCGACCTCACCTTGCCGATGTTCCTGCGCATCGGCGCCAAGGCCACCGCAGAACAGTACGGCTATCGCGTTCCCAACCCGCCCGCTCACCGGGCCCCACGAGAGAAAGCTCATGAATAACTCTGCTGTTGCCAGCAAGAACGCTCGATCACCGACGACGAGGGCACTGACGTGGATCGCCGGGATCGGGGCGGCCGGCCTCGTGGCCGCCGCTGCAGTTTTCACTTGGTTTGCGGTGTCCTACTTCAACATGGCCCTCGACACGGTCGATGGGGTCGACTTCGATCGCGCTCTCCACGTTCCCCCGCTAGCGGAGTCTCGCGTCGAGGGCGGGGTACGCACCTTCGATCTGACGATGCAGGCTGGGAAGACGGACTTGGGGCAGGGTTCGATGACGCCGACGTGGGGTATCAATGGCACCCATCTGGCCCCTACCCTGCGGGCCGAGCGGGGCGAGGATGTCCAGGTCCGGGTGAGTAATGGGCTGGATGAGGCCAGCACCTTGCATTGGCACGGGATGCACCTGCCCGCGCAGATGGATGGTGGGCCGCACCAGATGATCGCCCCGGGGCAGACCTGGACCCCGCACTGGCGGATCGATCAACCGGCGGCGAGCCTGTGGTACCACCCGCACCCGCACGGGCAGACCGCCAGGCATGTCTATCAGGGCCTCGCGGGGATGTTCATCATCGACGACCAGGACGAGGCGGGCCTTGACCTGCCTCGCGATTACGGTGTCGATGACCTCCCGCTGATCGTCCAGGACAAGAAGTTCCACGACGACGCCACCCTGGATTCCTCCACCTCGTTCATGCAGTCGGCCGGGATCACCGGGGACACGGTGGTGGTCAACGGCACCCCCGGGCCCTACTTCGACGTCACCACGCACACGGTCCGGTTACGGATCCTGAACGGTTCCAACACCCGCCCCTACAACTTCGCCTTCGAGGACGACCGGGCCTTCGCCCTGATCGGCACCGACGGCGGGCTACTGGATGCGCCAGTGGACCTGCACGAGGTTCAACTCTCCGCCGGTGAACGCGCCGAGATCGTCGTGGCGTTCGAACCCGGCGAACAGGTCCGCCTCCAATCCGGGCCCAGCGACACCGGGGATCGCCTCGCCGGGGGCGCCGACCACCTCGACATCCTCCAGTTCCGTGCCGGGGACCACCTCGGCGGAGTCCAGGATGTCCCCAGGGAGTTGGTCGAGATGCCCCGCATCGATGAATCCACTGCAGCCAGGACACGAGACTTCGACTTGTCGGGGGTTTCCATCAACGGCCAGGAGATGGATATGGCACGCATCGATGAGGTCATCATCCTGGGAGACACCGAAATCTGGAACGTGACCAACCTCGATGGCCAGACGCACAACTTCCACATCCACGACGTCCAGTTCCAGATCCTCGACATCGACGGCAGGGAGCCGCCACCACATCTGCGCGGCTGGAAAGACACCGTGTGGCTACCCGAAGGCCAACACATCCGGCTCATCATGACCTTCACCGACTACCCCAGCACCCAGTGGCCCTACATGTACCACTGCCACACCCTCA
>NZ_JBMPQC010000008.1:0-138097 GCF_049724975.1 Pseudactinotalea sp. Z1732
AGCCCGAACCCGACATCCTCGCCTGGCTCGCGACCCTATGAATATGCCGACCTTTCAGGCCACCGACAAGGCCCTGACCTGGGCCGATACCCCAAACATCGGCATAACCAGAAGGTCGGCATAAACGCTTTACTTCGAGGCCGATGAAGCCGACGGGTTTCGCGAACCAGGCTATTCCAAGGAGCGTCGCATAGACCCGCAAATCCTCATCGGACTACTCACCGATGCCAGCGGGTTCCCGCTGATGGTCAACTCCTTCAAGGGCAACGAGGGTGAGACCAAAACAATCCTGCCGGTGCTCGAGGCGTTCAAGGTCGCACACGAGTTATCCGATGTCACGGTCGTGGCCGATGCGGGCATGCTCAGCCACGACAACCGCAAAGCCATCGACGCAGCAGGCCTGTCCTACATCATCGGCCAGCGCATCCCCGAGATCCCCTACGTGATCGCCAAGTGGATGGAGAACCACCCCGACCAGGGGCCTGAGGATGGGCAGGTCTTCACCGCCAAAACCTTCTCCGGTCCGGCCGGAGCGCGCCGGGAAGGGCGCATCTACTACCAGTACCGCGCCAGGCGGGCCCGGCGGACGCTGCGCGGGATCGATGAGCAGGTCGCGAAAGCTGAACGGGCCGCGGCCGGGCGGGCTCAGGTCAAGCGGAACCGGTTCTTGACCCTCATCGATGAGGATCGCTACGTCAACCGGGAACTGGAGGCCAAGGCCCGCGCCCTGGCAGGCTATAAGGGCTACGTCACCAACCTGCTACCCGAGCGCGCCAGCGCGGAGTTCATCATTAGTGCCTACCATCGGCTCTGGCACATCGAGAAGTCCTTCCGGATGTCCAAACACGACCTGCCCGCCCGCCCGATATACCACCGGCTGCACGACTCGATCGAGGCGCACCTGACCGTGGTCTTCGCCGCCCTGGCCGTCGCACGTCGCCTGGAACACCTCACCGGCTGGTCACTGAAGAAGTTCATCACCACCGCCCGGCGCTACAAGACCGTCACCATCCGCGCAGGCGGCCAGGACATAACCGCCGCTGACCCCCTCCCCGAGGACCTCGCCGCCGCGCTCAAGGCGGTCCATCAAGGGGCACACTAAATTGAGCCAAGTCAGGTTTCCATGTGTCCATCTCGGACCCCAGTCTGTGTGTCGGTACTTCGGGATTCGTGGCCCCGTGGGCCAGATGACCATCGGTGCGGTCTCGTAGCACGAGAGTCGCACAGCTCTCACCATCGCGCATGTGGAAGGCGAAGCGCGTGGGAACTGCGGCACGAGAGGTGCTCACCGGCCTGAGGCAGTACCCGCGAAGAGGGGCCCGCTGGAACTCATCCGGCTGGGTTCGGTAACGAAGTACGCCCCCCGGGACTCGAACCCGGAACCCAGTGATTAAGAGTCACTTGCTCTGCCAATTGAGCTAGAGGCGCGCGTAAGTAGCGGGTAGTGATGCTAGCAGCAGCCGGACCGGTGCGGCGAACCCGAACGGCTGCTCGTGACCAGTCCCACACCCCTGCCCACGCCAGCCACCGCGCGTAGGCTGGCGAGATCGAGATCCCTGACGCAAGGAGCCTTTTGTGAATCGCCTCTCCCCCGGAGACGAAGCCCCCGACTTCACCCTGACCGCAGCCGATGGCTCGTCCTGGTCGCTGGCCGACCATCTCGCCGAGGCGACGAACGGCGTCATCGTCTACTTCTACCCTGCTGCCGGTACCCCCGGGTGCACCAAGCAGGCGTGCGACTTCCGGGACAACCTCGCGAGCCTGACCTCCCACGGTTACGCCGTCGTCGGGGTCTCCCCCGACTCAGAGGAGGCGCTCGCCGGATTCGTGGAGAAGGAGTCGCTGACGTTCCCCCTGCTCAGTGACCCCGAGCACGCCACCCTGGAGGTCTACGGTGCCTGGGGTGAGAAGAAGAACTACGGCCGCACCTACACCGGTGTGATCCGCTCCACCGTGGTGATCGCCCCGGAGGGCTCGGTGGCCCTGGCCCAGTACAACGTCAAAGCCAGCGGGCACGTCGCCAAGTTGCGCCGGGACCTCGGTATCGACTGAGGCCGTGGCGGACGTAGGCTTGTCCGCGAGCGCGAGTGGCGTAATTGGCAGCCGCGCAGGATTTAGGTTCCTGTGCCTTCGGGCGTGTGGGTTCGAGTCCCACCTCGCGCACCCGTCGCCCCGAGCCCGCCGTGGCGGGCGTGCCGGGCCAGCAGTAGGAAACCCGTGGCTGCGGCAAGGAGCGGGACCAGCGCCAGCACCGGCAGTGTCTGCGGCGACCACAGGTCGACCGCCGCACTGCCCGCTGCCGCGCCGAGGGCGATGCCCAGATTCATCGCGATCGGCATCAGGGATCCCGCCGTGGCCCGGTGCCGGCTGCCGGCCATGCTCATCACCCTGCCCTGCACCGCCGGGCCCACCCCGCCCAGCACCACGCCCCACATTGCGACCAGAACCACGTCCAGCACGGCGTGGCGGCCGAGGCCGACCAAGCCCCACACGCCGGCAGCCATCGCCAGTGAGACCACCACGGGCACGATCGTCGGGTAACGGTCACCGGTCAGACCCACCAGCACCAGGCCGCCGACCCCGACCGCGCCGAAGACCACGAGCAACAGCGGCGTCGGAACCGCACTGGGCGCCAGCACCTCAGCCACGAAGGTGAAGACCATGAAGTGCGCGGACAGCACGAGTCCGCCGAGCCCGGCGGTGGCCAGCACCGGCCACAACCGCACCGGCGCGGCCGTGCGCTGTATGCCGGTCACGACGACGGCGGTGTGCACACGATGCCGGGGCAGTACCACACCCACCGCCACGGCCGCTGCCAGCGCCGCAACCGCGAGGACGAGGAACGGCACCCGCCACCCGACGACCTGGGCGATGGCGTTACCGGCCGGGATCGCAACGACAGTACCCATGGTGCCGCCGAACAGCACGATCGCCGCTGCCCGGGCGATGTGGCGTTGCGGCACGATAGCGGCCGCGTGGGCGTTGATCAGCGACCAGAGCAGACCGGTGGCGCCCGCAGCGACCAGCCGTGAGGCCATTGCGGTGCCGTACGTATCGGCCGAGGCCGTCACCACCGTTGCGAGCGCCACCACCACCAGCGCCGCCGCGATCACCCTGGGACGCTCGAGCCGCGCGGTCAGGCGCGCCAGCGGCAGGCTCGCCACCACCACCGTGGCAGCCCAGGCCGAGACCAGCAGGCCCGCTTGCGCCAGGGAGACACCAAGCCCGTCGGCCATGTCCGGAAGCACCGCGGCCGGCATCATCTCGGCGCTGACGACGACGAAGGTCGTCAGTGTCATGGTGACCAAGGCCAGCCACGGAAGCCGATCGTCACTCCGGCCGGTCGTCCGCACGGGTACCACGCCTACGTCGCCGCGCTCGGAGGTCTCCTCGGTTCGGGCGTCCATGATCTCTCGGTTCATGCGCCCGATGCTAAAGTTTGACATTAATGTCAATGTCAAGGCGTGAGGGGTTTGTCGATGCGAATCGGGGAACTGGCCCGGCGCACGGGAGTGGCCCCCCGGCTGCTGCGCTACTACGAACAGCAGGGCCTGATCAGTGCCGAGCGGGCCGATAACGGCTACCGCACCTACCGCGATGCGGATGTGGCGAAGGTAGAACGGGTGGCCGGCCTCATCCGAGCCGGCCTACCCACCCGGCTCGTCCGGGCGATCCTGGACCTGGAGGCGCTGCCGTGCGAGGAGCTGGTGGCAACCTGCAGCCGGGACGTCGCGGAGAAACTGGCACGGGAACTAGCCGAGATCGAGGGCAGGATCGACTGCCTGTCCAGGAGTCGGGACACGATCCGGGGATTCCTCGGGCAGACCCGGTACGCCGTCCTCACCGAAGCCTGAGGGACTGTCCCGGCCCTCGGCGCTACCCGTTCGGTCCAGCGGTTTCAGTCCCGCTGGTTTGCGACCGGCTCCGTGCGTCGCTCCGTGGGATCGGTCGCCGCACTGAACGCCTGCCCCTTGCGGGTGATGATCAGGTAGCCACCACGCACCAGCAGCGGGATACCGAACACCGCGATCATGGCGTAGGCCATCGCGGTATAACCCACCGCGATCAGGTCGATGATGCCCACCTGGGCCAGGAGGAGCGCCAGCACCAGGGTGCCGACGGCGATGAAGCCGCCGGTACGGCGGTTCATCGGCCGGCGTTTGGCGTCCACCAGGTTCTGGTCCACTCGGGCGACCAGGGCGTAGATCATGCCCGTTGCGGTCTCGATCAGCGTCCAACCCACCACGATCCCGAACAGCACGACCACCCAGACCGCCTCCGGTCCCAGCATCACCAGCCAGGGCACGGTGGCATCGAAGACCTCCGCACTGGGGTAGAAGCCCATCAGGGCCATATAGGTGAGGAACCACGGCAGGGTCATGAACAATCCGGCCACGACTCCGGAGACCAGGGCGTGCCGCAGCCGGGTCTGCCGGCGGGCGGTGAACAGTGCGGCCGGGTAGACGGCGAGGTTGTATCCGACATAGAGGACTCCCGCCCACAGCACCGCCATCCACGAGATGTCCGGGTGCAGGGAGTGATCCACGGTGCGGAAGGTCTCGACAACCTGATCCCAGTTGCGGTTGATCACCAGGATCGCGAACATGATGTATCCCAGGTACAGCGCGGTGGTGCCCACGCTCTTGGTCTTCTCGATCAGGCCCTCGCCGTAGTAGATCAGCAGCCAGACCACCACGATCATGAAGATCACGCCGACCCAGTAATTGAACCCCATGGTCTGCTGCACGATCTCACCGGTGGCCGCAGCCATGATCGCGATGATCAGGATCGCGAGCATGATGTAGACGATGTCGAAGAGCCAGTACAGCGGCCCGATCAGGACGCGCAACAGCCGCCGGTAGTCGAACACCTGGAAGCGGCGCGCGATCTCGAACATCAGGAACGCCATCAGCCCGAAGCCGATGATGATCGCCACGCCGGCGATCCAACCCATGGCGCCGTAGGTCGCGCCGAACTCCACGATCTCCCGGCCGGTGGCATAACCACCGCCGATGAGCACCGACTGCAGGATCACCCCGGGCAGGATCAATCGCCCGTACCGACCCCCGAAGAACTTGCTGACCGTGGACTCTGCTGCGGGTGCGGACTCGGTCATAGTGCCACCTCCTCCTCGAGATCGAACCAGGTTATCGATGAACGCCGTCCGATGCCATGACCGGGCACCTGAGGCAGCAACACCCGGATTGGTAGTCTGCCGAGCGGTTCGCCGACGGGCGCAGGCACGTCCCGTTCACGTACGTCCCAAAACGGCGCCGGGCGCCGGAGGTCGAGAGGTTCACCATGAGCACCCCACGGTCGACAGCGCCCAGGGGTAGCGCCGCGCCGGTGCTGCGCGACGCGTTGATCGTGGCGTCGGGCGGGTCACTCGGAACTCCCGCGCGCTACGCCATCGACGCACTGCTCGGTAGCCCGGCCGGCTTCCCGGTGGCAACCCTGGCGGTCAACCTCACCGGTGCCTTCCTGCTGGGTGTGCTCGTGCAGCGGCTTGCCATGAGCTCTCACCTCGGCCGCACCCGCCGGCGACTGCACCTGCTGCTCGGCGCCGGGCTCCTCGGCGGCTACACCACCTACAGCCTGCTCGCCACTGACATCGCCCAGTTCCTGGTAGCGCAGCGCTACGCCGAGGCGATCGGATACGGCGGCGCCACCCTCCTGCTCGGTCTCGGGGCGAGCTGGGCCGGTCTACGGGTCGCAGACCCGCGGGCAGGGCGGCGATGAGTGGGCTCGGCACGGCCCTCGTCGTCGCGCTCGCCGGCGGGGTGGGTTCGGCGCTGCGATTCCTCGCCGATCGCGCCGTGCCCACCCGCGCGCGGGACCGGTATCCCTGGGGCACGATGATCGTCAACCTCACAGGTTCGCTGGCGCTCGGTGTGCTCACCGGGATGCTGCTCGACCACACGTGGGCCCCGGTACTCACCGTCGGCCTGTTGGGCGGCTACACCACGTTCAGCACGGCGAGTCTGGAGTGCCTGGAACTTCTCCGGCAGGAACGCCGCGCCGCGGCGCTGCTCCACGGCCCGGGCATGATCGTGGCCTGCACCGCCGTGGCGATCGGCGGAATCCTGCTGACCGCCACATGAGCGCGGCGGGCCCGAACGTGTTCTCGCCCGCGGACGGACCTGATCCCGACCTCGGGGCTACGCGGGCCGTCGGCCATCGGCTCGGGGCGGCCTCCCCGCCCCTCGAACGGCCGAGGAGCCTCAGTGCAGCACCACCGGCACCCGGGCCCAGCCGCCCACCGGAGGGATCTCGCGCACGGCCGGTTCATGGGCGTCCAGTTCGATCCAGGTGGTCTCCTGGAGCAGGACCTCGGTGAGCACCCGCAGTTCCATCAACGTCAGCCCGCGAGCGGGGCACACGTGCGGGCCGATCCCGAACACCAGGTTCGCCTCGGCGTGACCAGCCGGGTCGTACTCATCGGGGTCATCGAACACACGCGGATCCCGGTTCGCGGCGGTCCAGTTCAAGAGCACCTGGGTGTCCGCGTCCAGGGTGGTTCCACCCACCTGCACCTGTCTGGTGAGGCGTCGGCGGTTGGAGACGAACGGGTCATCGATGCGCAGGATCTCGTTAAGCGCGTCCTCGAACTCGGCCGGGGATGCGGTACTCAACTGCTCGCGCAGCCAACGCTGGATCTCGGAGTGGCAGGCCAGGTAGTGCACGATCACGCCCGCCGAGGTGGCCAGCGAGCCCAAGTCTCCGGCGGTGAAGTTGCGCAGGATGGAGACGACCTCGGCGTCGGTCAACGTACGTCCATCCACCTGCTCACGCATCAGCGCGCCGGTCACGTCGGTAACCGGGCCGGTCCGGCGCTCCGCGAGCAGGGAGCGGATCATGTCGTCGAACTCCTCGGCGACCGCCGCGGTGCGGGCCCGCTCCCCCGATCTGGTCGCAGCGTGGTTCCTGGCCATCCAGGCCACCAGGTCCGCTTCCAACTCGCTGGGCCAGCCCAACCACGCCGACATGGTGCGCACCGCGTAGGGAACGCCGATGTCGGTGATGGTCCTGACCAGCTCGCCGCGGGGCAGGTCCCGCACGATCGCGGTGGCCGTCGCGCGGCACTGACCCTCCTGGTCGGCCACCTCCTCCGGGCCGAGGTAGGAGTCCACGATCGCCCGGTAGTGCGCATGTTCGGGACCGTCGAGCCCGTTGGGGATCACCCGTCGGGTGGAGACCGTGCTGGAGAACGTCGCAGGGTCGGTAGCCGCGGCGACGACGTCGGCGTGTCGCAGGAGCATCACGTTCCCGTCCGTGTGAGCCACCGGGCACTGCTCCCGCATCTCATCGAGGATGACCCGCTGGTCCGTCCACGTGTGCTCCGCGTCGATCTCGACCGGGTCTCCCACTCCTGCCTCCTGGCTCGATGGCGAATGTCTCCGTCGCGACTTTACGCGGCTGCCTGCGGTGGTGCCGCTGGACGCCTGACCGGCCCGGGCACCACCGTGGCACGCCGGATGAACCGGGGCTTCGACGTCGTCGCCTCGTTTAGGTGCTAGTCTCGAAGACACCGAGCGGCGGATCACCGCCTCTCCTGCGTCGCAGAACGCTCCCTCATCACGCTGGGCGAAGCAACACCGGCCCGCGAGTGACTTTCTTCGGCGAACGGATGTGGCCACTGCCACCTTCGCCACCGGGCCCCCGGGCCCTCACCGGCATGACGCCGGCCCAAAGCATTGAGAGACGAACACTTGTCCCAGAACGACTTCGGCGCGCTCGGCGTGCCCTCCCCCCTGGTCGAGCGGCTCGCCGCCACCGGGATCACTTCAGCCTTCCCCATCCAGGTCGCCACCCTGCCCGACACGCTCGCCGGCCGGGATGTGCTCGGCCGCGGCAAGACCGGGTCCGGAAAGACCCTGGCCTTCGCGCTGCCGCTGGTGACGCGCCTGGCCCAGGCGAGCCGGCAACCGGCCGGGGGTCGGGGCCACGGCTCCGGTCGCACCCGTCCGGGCCATCCCCGCGGCCTGGTGCTGGCTCCCACCCGCGAACTCGCCACCCAGATCGCCGCGGTGTTCGAACCCCTGGCCGGTGCCTATGACCTGACCGTCACGACCATCTTCGGTGGTGTCAGCCAGAACCGTCAGGTCAGCGCGCTGCGCGCCGGTGTGGACATCGTGATCGCCTGCCCGGGCCGCCTCGAGGACCTGATGAACCAGGGCCACGCCAACCTCGGGGACGTGAGCATCACCGTCCTGGACGAGGCCGACCACATGGCCGACCTCGGCTTCCTACCGGTGGTCACCCGGATCATGAACCGCACCCCGTCGGGGGGCCAACGGATGCTCTTCAGCGCCACCCTGGACAACGGTGTGGACGCACTCGTGCGCCGCTACCTGAAGGACGAACTGCGTCACTCGGTGGACAGCGCCAACTCCCCGGTGTCGGCGATGACGCACCGGGTGTTCGAGGTGGCCGACGTGACCACCAAACGCGACGTGGTCCAGGCGCTGGCCTCGGGCACCGGGCGACGGATCCTGTTCATGCGCACCAAGCACCAGGCCAAGAAGCTCGCCCGCCAACTGACCGCCGCGGGCATCCCCAGCGTGGACCTGCACGGCAACCTCTCCCAGAACCAGCGCGACCGGAACCTCAAGGCCTTCACAGACGGCACCTCATCGGTTCTGGTGGCCACCGATGTGGCCGCCCGCGGTGTGCACGTGGACGATGTGGAACTGGTGGTGCACGTGGACCCGCCGGCGGAACACAAGTCCTACCTGCACCGCAGCGGACGCACTGCCCGGGCCGGGTCCGAGGGCAGTGTGCTCACCCTCGTGTTACCCGAACAGCGCCGGGACACCCATCAACTGATGCGCAAGGCCAAGATTTCGGTCAAGCCCGAATCGGTCACGGCCACCTCGGGCGCGGTGACCGCCCTCGTGGGTGAGGTCGCCGCCTATGTGGAGCCACCGGCACCGGCGCAGCCACAGCAGCGCGCCAACGCAGGGCGTGGTCGCTCCGGTGGCCGTGGTCGTGGTGGGGCCCCTCACGGCGGGTCCAGTTCGGGCGCCGGTGGCTCCTCCGGGCCGGGCCGGCGGCGTAGGTCCCGCGGGCACAGTCGCTCCGGGGCGCCCCGTGGCCGGGCAGGTGGCTCCCAGACGAGGTCGGCTTCGGTCTAGGTTCGACCGCCCGGCGCGGCTCAGTCGGCCGCGGAGGTCCCGTCGGATCGACGTCCCCGGGGTGCCCTCGGAGGGTTCGCGGCCACCGGTTGCGCCTGTTCGTCCCACCCATACGCTGAGAGTTCTTGCCGCCGGGCCACGGAAGGACCCGCTATGACCCAGCTCTGGTTCGCCGAACGCACCCTCCCCACCTTCGACGATCCCGACCTGTCGGCCCACTACGAGGTGGCCGTGGTAGGCGCCGGGATCACCGGTCTGGCCACAGCCGTGCTGCTGGCGGAGTTGGGGCATCGGGTGATCGTCCTGGAGGCGCGCACCATCGGCGCCGGCACCACGGGGGCTTCGAATGCGAAGATCTCGCTGGTGCAGGGCACCCGGTTCTCCTCCATCGCGGGCAAGCATCCGGCCGAGACGCTGGGCCAGTACGTCAGCGGCAACCGGTTCGGGATGGACTGGTTGCTGCGGTTCTGTGCCGAGCACGAGGTGGCGGTACAACACCCGGCGGGCATCACCTACGCCGCCGACGCCGGTGGGCTGGGCCAGGTGGAACGCGAGCACGAGTTGCTCACCGAGCACGGCCTGGACCCGTTCTGGCGCGATGAGGACGACGTGCCGTTCCCGTTCGCCGGCGGCACCGGATTGCCCGATCAGGCCCAGGTGAACCCGGTGGAGTTGCTGGCGGCACTGACCTCGGCTGCCGAGGCCGCCGGCATCACCCTGGCCACCGGGCACCGGGTGGTTTCGGTGGGCAGCGACCGCGACCCGACGTTGGCCACCACCAAGGGAGAGGTGAACGCCGATCGGGTGGTGTTGGCCACCGGCATCCCGATCGCCGACCGCGGCGGCTTCTTCGCGCGGGTGGTGCCGCAGCGCTCCTACCTGACGGCGGCGCACCTGCCGTCGGCAGGGCAGATGGACATGTACCTGGCGGTCGACACCGTTGGCTGGTCGGTGCGCACCGCACCGGCGGAGACGGGCCAGTGGGTGCTGGCCGGGGGGTACGCCCACGAGGTGGGTCATGCCGAGTCCGAGGCCGCCCGGCTGGAGGACCTGACCGGCTGGGCCCGCTCTCACTTCGGTGCGGACCCGGCGCACCGGTGGTCCGCCCAGGACTACCACCCGGTGGATGAGTTGCCCTACGTGGGGCCCTTGACCCCGACCGGCCGGCGGGTGCTGGTGGCCAGCGGGTTCGCCAAGTGGGGGTTGACGAACGCCCCGGCCGCGGCCGCGGTTATCGCCGGCCACCTGGGCGGCGCGGTGCCGGAGTGGGCGGATGCGTACCGGAGCTGGCACACCCACGAACTCTCCGGTGCCCGCTCCGGGGTGACTCACAACGTCAAGGTGGCGGGCACCCTGGCCGCCGACCGGCTCGCGTTCCTGCGCTCCCGGCAGGAGGACCCCTCCGAGGGCGCCGGGTGCGTGGCCCGCCAGGGGATGCAGGCGGTGGCCACCTCGACGGTGCAGGGCCGCACCCGCAGTGTCTCGGCGACCTGCCCGCACATGAGCGGCCTGGTCCGCTGGAACGACGCCGAGCAGAGCTGGGACTGCCCGTTGCACGGGTCCCGGTTCACCGCCGCGGGCGACCTGATCGAAGGTCCGGCCACGTCCGGCCTGGAGCCGGTCGACGACGAAACCGGGCCGGCCGGGAACGGGCCGGCCGAGAACCGCACCTGAGGTCCGCGGCCGACCCGGGCTGCGCGCGTGTGGCGGTCCGGCTAGGGGGTGGGTTGGCCACCGTTGACGTGGATGGTGGCCCCGAGCACGTAACTGGACTCGGAGGAGGCCAGGAACACATACGCGGGCGCCAGTTCCGTGGGCTGCCCGGCCCGGCCCAGCCCGACGTCCTTGCCGAAGTCGGGCAGTTTCTCGATCGGCTGGCCATCACTCGGTTGGATGGCCGTCCAGATCGGCCCGGGCGCCACGGCATTGACCCGGATGCCCTTCGGGGCGAGTTCCTCGGCCAGACCCTTGGAGAAGTTGTTGATCGCGGCCTTGGTGGCGGCGTAGTCCAGCAGCGTGGGCGAGGGCTGGTAGGCCTGGATCGAGGTGGTGTTGATGATGCTGGAACCCGGCTGCAGGTGCGGGAGTGCTGCCCTGGTCAGGCGGAACATGGACAGGATGTTGGCGGTGAAGGTCTCCTCGAGCTGGTCATCGGACAGGTCCGCCAGGCCCTCGATCGCCACCTGCTTGGCGGCATTGTTGACCAGGATGTCGAGTCCGCCCAACTCACGAACGGCCTCCTCCACCACCCGGCTGGGGTACTCGGGGTCCATCAAGTCGCCGGGGATCTGCACCACCCGCTGACCTGACTCGGTGATGATGCGTGCCACGTTGGCCGCGTCGGTCTCCTCCGCTGGGAGGTAGGCGATCGCCACGTCCGCTCCCTCACGGGCGAACGCCACGGCGGTGGCGGCCCCGATCCCGGAGTCGCCGCCGGTGATCAAGGCCTTGCGCCCCTTGAGCCGACCGGTGCCGCGGTAGGTGTGCTCGCCGATGTCGGGCACCGGGTCCATTTCCGCTTCCAGTCCCGGTTCGGGTTGGCGCTGCTCGGGCGGGCTGATCGAGGCGAATCGTTCGACCGGGTTGGTGAACTCGAGCTGGTCGGTGGCCATGTGTTCCTCCGTGTTCGTCGTCGGGGTTTCCTACTGCTTGTCCCGGTCGTTGGACCGCGAGTGCGCTCAGGCCATCGGATCCAGGACGACCTTGATGCAGCCGTGGAGCTTCTTCTGGAACATCTCGTAGGCGTGCGGTGCCTCTGCCAGAGGCAGCCGATGGGTGCGCAGGTCCAGCACACCCAGGGGGTCGGCCGGGTCGGTGACCAGCGGCATCAGGTCATCCACCCATCGGCGTACGTTCGCCTGGCCCATCCGCACGGTGAGCTGCTTGTCGAATGCGGTGAGCATCGGGATCGGGTCGGCCGTGCCGCCGTACACGCCCGAGAGGGAGATCGTTCCTCCACGACGCACGGTGTGGATCGCGCTGTACAGGGCGGCGAGCCGGTCCAGGCCGGCGGTCTTCAGCAGAGGCGCCGCCACGGCGTCGGGCAACAACCCGACCACTTTCTGCGCGGCCCCGGCGACCGGTGACCCGTGCGCCTCCATCCCGACGGCGTCGATCACCGAATCCGGTCCGCGCCCCTGGGTGAGGTCACGCACCACGGCACCGAGGTCGTCGATGTCGCGCAGGTCCAGGACGTGCGCCCCGTGCCGCTGGGCCATCGCCAGCCGTTCCGGCACCAGGTCCGCGGCCAGGACTGTCTCGGCCCCGAGGTGGCGGGCGATCCGGGCCGACATCTGCCCGATCGGTCCCAGCCCCAGCACCAGCACGCTGCCGCCGGCGGGGATGTGCGCGTACTGCACCGCCTGCCATGCGGTGGGAAGCACATCGGAGAGGTACAGGTACCGCTCGTCGGGTTCGTCGTCGTCGGGCACCTTGATCGGCCCGAAGTCGGCGTGCGGCACCCTCAGGTACTCGGCCTGCCCCCCTGGCACCTGGCCGTACAGCGCGCTGTAGCCGAACAGCGCGGCACCGGTGCCGTGCTCGCGTACCTGCGTGGTCTCGCACTGGGTGTGCAGCCCGTTGTCACACATCCAGCAGTGACCACAGGCGATCTGGAACGGGATCACCACCCGGTCCCCCGGTTTGATGTGCTCCACCTGCGCGCCCACCTCGGTGACCACGCCCATCGCCTCATGGCCGATCACATCACCCTGCGTCATGAACGGGCCCAGCACCGCGTACAGGTGCAGGTCCGAGCCGCACACGGCGGTGGAGGTCACCTGCACGATCGCATCGGTGGGCTCCCGTAGCCGCGGCGTCGGCACCTCATCGACGCCGACCTTCTCCTTGCCTTGCCAGACGACTGCGCGCATCGAAGGATCACGACCTTCCCTGGGTCAGAGGTGCTACGGGTGGGCCCCGCCCCGGATCCGCTGGCATCGGGGGTTGTCAACGTAGGTCAGGTCCACCACGGCTGCACGTCGGAGCGACTCGGGTCGCGCCGGGCCGGTTGCTGGGTGATCCTGAAACGGACCGACATCGGCAACATAAGGGAGCGCATCATGGCTACCTGCGACACCTGCGGCAACAGTTACGACAAGACGATGACGATCACCCGCGACGACTCTTCGGGGGTGTTCGACAGTTTCGAGTGCGCCATCCACGCCATGGCACCCACCTGCGCACACTGCGGTGTGCGGATCCTGGGCCACGGGGTGGAGGCCGACGACGTGATCTACTGCTGCGCGCACTGCGCCCGTGGGAGCGGGGAGGACCAGGTGCAGGACCGCGCCTGAGGAGGGCACGTTCCCGGGCTCGGGCCCGACCGTCGGCGGTCAGGGATCGCCGCCGGCTTGCGTCATCGCCGCCTACGGCCTGCAGTCGCGCGCGATTCTCAGACGGCGTCGCGGCCCATCCGGAGCAGCACCTTGCCCGGGTCCATCTGCCCGGCTGCCATCTCGGCGAAGACCTCAGGTGCCTGGGCGAGCGGGACCTCCCTGCTGATCAGTTTGCCCGCGTCCATGCCCGCCTGGCCGAGGAGGTCCACCGCGTGGGCGAACACCTCCCGGCTGTAGCAGAAACTCCCCACCAGGTGGCGCTGGCCGGTGCTGATCGCGAACGCCGGGATGCTCACTCGCGGGGTACCCATGCCCACCAGCACCACGGTGCCCTGCGGCCCCACGGAGTGCAGGCAGTCGGCCAGGGTGGCATCCACGCCGACGGCGTCGACCGCCACCTGGGCGGGCCCGTCCAGGATCTCCAGCACCTGCTCGCTCGCCGGACCCTCGGCCGGGTCGATGGTGGTGGCGCCCAGTTGCTCGCACAACTGTCGCCGACCCTTCACCGGCTCACTGACCACCACGTGCTCGGCACCGGCGCGCAGCGCTGCCAGCACCACGGCCTGCCCGATCGGCCCACCACCGGTCACCAGCACCGTGCTACCCCCGGAGATACCGCCCTGGCGCACCGCCTGGACGCCCACCGCCAGCGGCTCGGCGAGGGCTCCGTGGGCGAGTGGGACCCCTTGCGGCAGCGGCAGCACGTTGCCGGCCGGTACGACGATCTGCTCGGCATAGGCCGAAACGATCTCCGGCGCCACCCCGATCACCTTGCCCGAAACGCAGTGCTGTTCGGCGCCCCGGGCGCACGCGGGGCACTCCCCGCAACTCAGCGCCGGGTTGAAGGTGACCGCCTGGCCGATCGCCAGCCCTGCGGCGCTGGCGGCCGGACCGGCGTCCAGGACCTGCCCGACCGCCTCGTGACCCATCACCTGCCCGGGCACGCGCCGACCGTTCTCGCCGGTATAGCCGTGCAGATCCGTGCCGCAGATCCCGGTATAGGCAAGGGCGATCACGACGTCGTCGCCGTCAACGACCCGCGGGGCGGGACGTTCGTCAATGGTCAGGTGGTGGAAATCTGTCAGGACCAGGGTTCGCATCCACCACAGCGTATTCACTCCGGCGCGGGTGCGCAGCGAATGGGACAGTTGCGGGCCCACCGGCCCAGGCCACTCAGGCCACGTGCTGCCCCTCGAGTGCGAAGGCCTGGACTCGGACCTGCTCGTGCAACCGCTCCAAATCATCGGCCTGCCGGGCGGCGAGCTCGGCCAGGTCCGTGAAGAGTTCCTCGGGCAGGCCCAGGTCGTCGGCGTAGGTGGCCAGCACCTGCCAGCCGGAGCGTTTGCCGATCACGGCACTGCGCATCAACTCCAGTTCCAGCAACGGCGTCATCGGGGATGTCTGCAGGACCCGCCGGTTCATCTTCAGTCGGCCCAGCCGTTCCCCCACGGCCGCCAAGACCTTACGCGGGCTTCGTTGGTGCAGGCCCAAGGTGTCCACCACGTCGCTGAGGAAGGCGTGCTCACCCTCGATCTCGGCACTGATACGGGCCAGTTCCGGCCCGAGCCGGGTGGTGGCGTACTGGCGGGCCATCTGGCCGATCCGGTCCCGTCCGGCGGTCGCACCGGTCAGGTGGTCGGACAGGTACAGGCTCAGCAGCGGTGCGTTGATGTGGTCCGGCACACCGTCACGTCCGGCCTCCTGCGGCAATGTCGGGCGCGGCCGGGAGGGTGTCATCGTGGTCGCCGCCGCTTCCTCCATGTGCCCGAAACTTCGCACGCCGGGCACCATGACCGGGGTGGGGGTGCCCTCCGATCCGGCCAAGCCGCGCAACATCTCGGTCAACGTCTCCTCGGCGCCATGGCGTGGCTGCCAACCCAGGCCGCGCAGCCGGGAGGAGTCCATCATCGGCAACTCCCGCGCCATATCCACCCACCCCTCATCGGCAGCG
The DNA here is from genome assembly GCF_049724975.1 of Pseudactinotalea sp. Z1732. Taxonomy (NCBI): domain Bacteria; kingdom Bacillati; phylum Actinomycetota; class Actinomycetes; order Micrococcales; family Cellulomonadaceae; genus Pseudactinotalea; species Pseudactinotalea sp. Z1732. Next base: position 15,423 of record NZ_JBMPQC010000008.1, read on the forward strand.
GCCAGTCGCGCCTTGTGGCCCAGCGCAAGCAGCGGCCGCACCAGACCCCACGGCACCTCCACGGTGCGTCCGCGGCCCACCAGGCGGCCCAAGGCGGCCACGTCCAGCACCGGCTCGGCGGCGGCGTTGAACGCTCCGCGCTCTCCGGCACGCAACACGGTCAGGTAGGCCTCGGCGGCGTCCTCGGCGTGGATCACCTGCACCTGCAGTCCCTGCGGGAGCGGCACCACCGGCAACGTGCGCGGGGACAACACCTGCGGGGGGATGAACGGGCCGATGAAGTACCGCGTGATCGCGGCCCCGGCCTCGCGCTGGAACACCAGGGCGGTGCGCATCCGCGCCACGGCAACCTGGGGATGGGTTGCTTCGAAGTCATCCAGAACGCGCTCCTGGGCGGCCTTGTCCACGCTGTAGTGGGAGGAGCGCACCCCACCGGCGGACCAGGTCTCATCACGCCGTTGCTTGTCCGGGTCCGGGCTGTAGACGGCCCAGGAGGAGGCCACCAGCAACTGGCCCACCCCGGCCCGCCCGGCCGCCTCGGCCACCCGCCGGGTGCCATCCACATTCACCTCACGCAACTGGTCCCGACGGGTGTTCGGTTGGATCTGCCAGGCGAGGTGGATCACCGCATCGGCGCCGGTGAACAACTCGGTGAGTTCGTCCACGACGTGCTCGCCCTCGGCGATGTCGACGGCGGCCCACTCCACCTGCCCGTACGGCTCGGCGTCGGTGACCGGTGGACGGCGTGCGATGCCGAGCACGGAACCGATCTCATGGTCGCTGTTCAGGGCCCGCAGCACGGCGGTTCCCACGTTGCCACTGGCTCCTACGACGACGACTCGGCTCATCCGTCCACGCTAAGCCCATCGGATGGACGCGCAACTCGGCCCCTCAGGTGACCAGGCGCAACAGCGCGGTGACGATGATCGCCACCGCGAAGGCCACCAGGAACCCGAACCGCAGCAACAGTGCGATCATGGCGGCGCCCACACCGGCGAGCACCCGCCAGTCCACGTCGAAGGAGCGGTCCCCGGCGGCGAGTTCGGTGACGATCAGGGCCGAGAGCATCGCAACCGGCAGGTACCGTGAGATCGCCTGCACCAGCGGGTGCTCCAGCACCGTCTCCGGCATCGCGGTCCCGGCCAGTTTCAACAGGTAGCACCCCACCGCGGCCACGATCGTCGCGATCCACAAGGCGCTCATCGCCGGCCTCCCCCGGACTCCGTGCCGGGTTCCTCACCCGTGCTCGCCGGAGCGGCACCCTCACCATGGTGTGCCTTGTCCTTGCGCACCTCAGCCAAGCCGGCCAGCACTGCGATCGCGACCGCGGCGAGCACCGGCACCCCCGGCGGTACCAAGGGGATCAGGACCAGGGCCAGCGCCACCGACCCGGCCGCCACCCAACGCGCCCGCGCGGTTCGCAGCGCAGGCCACAGCAGCGCCAGGAATGCCGCCGGGGCCGCCGCGTCCAGACCGAACGTGGCGGTGTCCAGCACGCTGCCCAGCAGCGCCCCGGCGGCACTGCCGGCGTTCCACAGCAGGAACATCGCCGCGCCACTTGCCCAGAAGGCGAACCGTTTGGCCCGTGGGCTGCGCTGGGCGATCGTCATCGCGGCGGTCTCGTCGATCGACAGGTGCCCGGACAGGAACCGGCGCCACCCCTTCGGACGCAGGATCTGGGCGATCGTGACGCCGTAGAAGGTGTTGCGCACCCCGAGCAACAGGGCCGCCGGGATCGCTGCGAAGGGAGAACCGGAGGCCACCACACCGACGAAGGCGAATTGGGAAGCCCCGGAGAACAGCACCGCCGATAACAGCATCGTCTGCGCCACGCTCAGTCCCGAAGCCACCGATACGGCACCGAAAGACAACCCGAAGGCGGCAGCGTAGATGGCCAGGGCGATGGCGGCCCGGACGATCTCGGCTCGCTCGACCAGCGGCTCGCGGGGGTCGAGTTGCCCGGCTGCTCCGCCGAGCCCGGCGGATTCGGCCCGGGCCCCCGGCCCGTGGGTCTGAGATTCGTGCACATCTGGATTCTCACACCTGTGCCGACCGGAACGGAACCGGCGTCCACCAGCCGGCCGCCGGGGCGCTAGCGTGGTCGCAGCACAAGTACGCAGCAGAAGCCCAAGGCGGAGGACGTGATGAGCGAGATCGCATCGGATGACATCAACACCTGGTTCGCGCCCGATGAACTGGCGAGGATCAGGCGTCGGTTGCCGATCGTGTACGTCGACGCGGTGCCGGTGCGGGTGGACGCCGACGGCACCATCCAGCAGGTGGCGCTGCTACTGCGTACCCCGCGCGATGAGACCATCCAGCGATCACTGGTCTCGGGGCGGGTGATGTATCACGAGCGGCTGCGCGATGCGCTGTCGCGACACCTGGACAAGGACCTGGGGCCGATGGCACTGCCCCGGCTGCCGGTGTCCCTGGTGCCCTTCACCGTGGCCGAGTACTTCCCCACCCCGGGGATCACGCCGTACCACGACCCGCGCCAGCACGCCGTATCGCTGGCTTACATCGTGCCGGTCGACGGCGACTGCGCGCCCCAGCAGGACGTGCTCGACATCACCTGGCTCAGCCCGGAGGAGGCGCTGAATCCCGGCATCCAGGCCGAGATGGTCGACGGGCACGGGGCGCTGGTCCGCCAGGCCCTGTCCCACGCCGGCCGGATCGTCTGAGGTCGCGCTCGGGCCCTGCGACGCGATCAGGGCGGGCTGGGCTCAGCCCAGCAACGGGCCCAGGTGGGTGGCCAGGGCCCGGAATGCCTGCCCCCGGTGGGAGATCGCGTTCTTCTCCGTGGGGCTCAGTTCCGCGCAGGAGAGGTCCTGCCCATCCGGGACCAGGATCGGGTCATATCCGAACCCTCCGCTGCCCCGCGGTTCGGTGAGAAGGACCCCGGGCAGGTAGCCGTGCTCGACCACGTCGGTGCCCTCGGGGGTGGCCAGAGCCGCGGCGCAGACGAACCGGGCGCGGCGGTGCTCCGGGGCGATGTCGGCCAGTTGATCCAGCAGCAGGTTCAGGTTCGCGGTGTCGTCACCGTGGCGACCGGCCCAGCGCGCGGAGAAGATACCCGGGGCCCCGCCGAGGATGTCCACAGCCAGGCCCGAGTCGTCCGCCACGGCGATCAGGCCGGTGTGCGCGGCGACGGCACGGGCCTTCAGCAGTGCGTTCTGGGCGAAGGTGACCCCGGTCTCGGCGACGTCCGGGGCGCCAGCCTCACCGGCCCCGATCACATCGCCGGCCTCGAGCAGCCCGGACAGGATCTGCCGGAGTTCACCGACCTTGTGCTGGTTGTGCGTGGCCATCACCACGCGGGGCCGGCTCACCGGCCCAGGACGCCCGGGATCGATCGAGGGGCCACGTCAGCGGACAGCGCCTGGCGCTGGCGGTCGGTCAGGTCGGCACAGCCCAACGCGGCCAGATCCAGTAGTTCCTCGAGCTGGGTACGGCTGAACGGCTCCCGCTCCGCGGTGCCCTGCACCTCCACGAACCCGCCGGACCCGGTCACCACCACGTTCATGTCGGTGTCCGCCCGCGCGTCCTCGGGGTAGTCCAGGTCCAACATCGCTACTCCGTCGACCAGACCCACGCTGACGGCGCAGACCGAGTCTGTCAACACCGTGGTCTTGGTGGAGATCGCCTTGTTCTGCTTGCCCCAGGCGACCGCGTCGGCCAATGCCACGTAGGCGCCGGTGATCGCCGCGGTCCGGGTGCCGCCGTCGGCCTGCAACACGTCACAGTCCAGCATGATGGTGTTCTCCCCGAGCGCGCCAGTGTCGATGATGGCGCGCAGCGAGCGTCCGATCAGGCGGGAGATCTCGTGGGTGCGTCCCCCGATCTTGCCCCGGACCGACTCCCGGTCCGAGCGGGTGTTGGTCGATCGCGGCAGCATCGCGTACTCCGCGGTCACCCAGCCCTTCCCCGACCCCCGGCGCCACCGGGGCACACCCTCGGTGAAAGAGGCGGTGCACAACACCCGGGTGCCGCCGAACTCGACCAGGACCGAGCCCTCGGCCTGATCCGACCAGCCCCGGGTGAACCGCACCGGCCGCAACTCGGTGGTAGATCGACCTTCGGTGCGCTGGACTGTCATGGTTACCGACCCTAAAGCACGTTCGGCGGTGCCCGGTCCACAACGGACCCCGGATGGCCCACACTGTGCAGATGCGCGCTGTCGTCTACGAGGCATTCGGGCAGATGCCCGCCGTCCGGGAGGTTCCGGACCTCGAGCCCGAGCCCGACGCCGCGGTGGTCTCGGTGGAGGCGACCGGATTGTGCCGCAGCGACTGGCACGGCTGGGCCGGTCACGACCGTGACATCGCGGTGCCGCACGTGCCCGGCCACGAGTTCGTCGGGCGCGTGGTCGCTACCGGCGCAGCGGTGGCGTCGGTGCAGGTGGGTCAGCGGATCATCGCCCCGTTCGTGTGCGGGTGCGGGGTGTGCCCCCAATGCACCGATGGCCAAGCGCAGGTGTGCCCGGACCAGACCCAGCCCGGGTTCACCCACTGGGGATCCTTCGCCGAGCAGGTTCGAGTGCGGCACGCCGACTTCAACGCCGTCGTCGTCCCTGAGCGCCTGGACCCGCTCGCCCTGGTGGGGTTGGGCTGCCGGTTCGCCACCGCCTTCGCCGGCCTGCATCACCGTGCCCAGGTGCGGCCCGGTGAGCGCCTGGCGGTGATCGGCGCCGGTGGGGTGGGGCTCTCGGCGGTGATGATCGGCGCGGCCCTGGGTGCCGAGGTGATCGCGGTGGACCGGGCCCCGGCAGCGCTGACGTTGGCCCGGGCCGCCGGAGCGGCACACACGGTACTGGCCGGAACCGCTGACCCGGAGGGCCTCGCCGCGCAGGTGCGCCGGTTCGGTCCGGTGCAGGTGAGCCTGGAAGCCCTGGGCCGGGCGGAGACCACCCGTGCTGCACTGCTCAGTCTGGCTCCCCGCGGACGGCACGTGCAGATCGGTCTGTTCGCCGAGGAACCATCGCTTCCGGTGGGCGCGATCATCGCGCGGGAACTGGCGTTCCTGGGTTCCCACGGAATGGCCGCCGCCCAGTACGGGCCGATGCTGGGCCTGGTCGTCGCCGGGACGTTGCGCCCGGCGGACCTGGTCACCCGCCAGATCACGCTGGACGAGGTTCCCCGGGCGCTGGCACGGATGGACCGGGACCCGGCTCCGGGGATCACGGTGGTCCGGCCCACCCCTACCGGCGACGGCGACGGCAGCAGCACGCTCACGGCATGACGAGCCGTGCTGCGGGTCTCGAGGGCGAGCCTGCGCGCTCAGGGCGATACCCGCAGGGCTCGCCGTCGGTAGGCACGCTCGCCGTCGGTAGGCACGCTCGGCGGCGGCGGGCACTCAGCCGGTGTTCTGCAGGCCTGCGGCCACTCCGTTCACCGACAACAACATGACCCGGCGCAGTTGGTCGTCCACGTCCTCCCCCTCATCGGCGCGTAGCGCCCGCAACGCACGGAGCTGGATCAGCGAGAGCGCGTCGACGTAGGGGCTGCGCAGCTGCACCGCCCGGCCCAGCACGCTGTGGCCGGCGAGCAACCGGTCCTGCTCGGTGATGTCCACCACCCACTGGCGGGTCAGGACCATCTCCTCCATCACCAACTCGCTCAGGTCCTCCCGGTCGCCCAGATCCAAGTAGCGGCGGGCGATCCGCTCGTCGGTCTTGGCCAGGGACATCTCCACGTTGTCGATCATGGTGGTGAACAGCGGCCAGCGCCGGTAGGCCTCCCGCAGCCGCTGCAGGTCCCCCACCGCGGCCAGCGCCGAGCCGAGCCCGAACCAGCCGGTCAGGTTGATCCGGGCCTGGGTCCAGGCGAACACCCACGGGATCGCGCGCAGGTCCTCCAGCGACTCCACGCTGAGGCCGCGCCGGGCCGGGCGCGAACCCAGTGCCAGCCAGCCGACCTCCTCCTGCGGGGTCACCTCGGCGAACCAGCCCGGGAAACCCTCGGCGTGCACCAGCTGGAAGAACCGGTCCCGGGACACCCGGTCCATGGTGGCGGCGACGTCGGCGAAGTCCTCGGCCGCGGTGGCGTTGCGCTGCTCGATGTGCGGGGTGGAGGCCAGCAGCGTGGCCGCCGCCACCTGTTCGATGTGCCGGGCCGCGATCACCGGGTCCCCGTAGCGGGCGAAGATCACCTCGCCCTGTTCGGTGAGCTTGAACCGGCCGTCCACCGACCCGGGCGGCTGGGACATCAGGGCCCGGTTGGCCGGTCCGCCACCGCGGCCCAGGGCGCCCCCACGACCGTGGAACAGGGTGAGGGTGATGTCGTTGTCCTTGGCCCACCGGGTGATCCGCGACTGCGCCTCATACAGCGCCAGGGTGGCCGCGACCGGGCCGACGTCCTTGGAGGAGTCCGAGTACCCGAGCATGACCTCCAAGCGTCTACCGGTGGCCTCCAGGCGGGCGCGCACCTGGGGCAGCTCGATCATCTCGTCCAGTACCTCGGTGCTGTTCTTCAGGTCCTGGTGCGTCTCGAACAGGGGGATCACGTCCAACACCGGCGCCTCCTGCTCCGAGCCCAGTGCGGCCACCGCCAGCCGGAACACGTTCGCCAGGTCGGTGGCCGAGGTGGTGAAGGAGACGATGTAGCGCCGGGCGGCCAACTCCCCGTAGCGGTCCTGGATCGCCCCGATGGAGCGGAAGGTCTCCAGCACCTCCTCGCTCATCTCGCTGAGTTCCTCATCGGCGTCGATCTGGGCCAGGGTCGCCGAGTGCACCTTGGCGTGCTGGCGGACCTCCAGTTCAGCCAGGTGGAACCCGAAGGTCTGCACCTGCCAGATCAGTTCCTGGATCTCGCCGTAGGCCTTGCGCTTCTCTCCCACCTGGGCCAGGGAGGTCTGCACCACCTCGAGGTCGGCGAGCAACTCATCGGCGTCGCCGTAGGCCAGATCGGCGTCGCGCTGCCGGGTGGCCGCGATGCGCTCGGCGATCATCAGCACCACCCGGCGGTAGGGCTCGTCCGGGGACCGGGTTGCGATGTCGGAGGTCAGTTCCGCGGCGAGGCGGCGCTGACGGTTCCACAGCGCTTCCAACTCCGCGGTGGTCGGGGTGGTGTGGGAGTCCAGAGTCAGACCGCGTCCGATCCGCTGCGCCACCCGCTCCAACCCGAGCAGCACGTGCTCGTTGGCGATCGCGGCGGCGGCTCGGGTGATGCCGGAGGTGACGTTGGGGTTACCGTCCCGGTCCGCCCCGATCCAGGAACCCAGGCGCACGAACGCGCGCGATCGAGGTTCACGGCTCACCGCGTGGTCCCCGTCGAGCAGATCGTCCAGCCGCCGGTACATCTGCGGCAACACGCTGAACAGAGTCTGGTCGAACACACCCATCGCGGTGCGGACCTCATCCAGCGGGGTGGGCTTGTCCGCCCGCAGCGGGGAGGTGCGCCACAGGGTGTCCACCTCCGACAGCAGCGCGCGCTGCACGTCCCCGCGTTCGCGGGCACTCAGCCGCTGGTCATCCCACTGCCCGACGAGTTCGCTGATCCGCCGGATGCACGAGGACACGGCGCGCCGCCGGGCCTCGGTGGGGTGGGCGGTCAGCACCGGGCGGAACTCCAGCGCCTCGACTCGGGCGAAGGCCTCCTCCCGGCCCACCTGGTCGGTGAGGAACTCCAGCGCCTGGGCCATCGAGTCCTCCGGCGGACGGCCGCTGGCCGTGGGCGAGCCTCCCACCTGGTCGCGTTCGCGGAGCACCCGGACCCGGTGGAACTCCTCGGCCAGGTTCACCAGGTGGAAGTAGGCGCTGAACGCCCGGGCCACGTCCTCGGCCCGCTCCAGCGTGAAGGAGTCAACCAGTTCCTCAGCCTGGGTGAAGGCGTCCGAGCCGGGTTCGGAGTAGGCGGTGATGGTCAGTTCACGCAGCCGCTCGACGTCATCGAGCAGATCCTGCCCACCGGATTCGGCCAGCACGGTGCCGAGCATGCCGCCCAGCATCCGCACGTCGTTTCGCAGTGCCTCGGGCACCTCCATCGCCGCTCCGGTCCGGGAGCCGGACGCCAGGTGCTCGGCCGGCGTGGCTGCGCTCTCGGCGTCCTGGGCCGACGTGCTGACGTCCGTGGCTGGTGTCTCGGGTCTGATCGACATGATCGAAAGCGTAACGAGTTCTTGGGCCTTCCTTGTACGCCGTCTCATGAACGGTTACCCAATGGCATGGAAATCACCCAGAACGCGTGACGCCGATCACCCCGACCGGTCAGGAACGCACAGTTCATCACCGGCCACCCCGCCAGACAACCGATGCGCCGGTCAGATCAACCAGGTAGCACCGGGTTCGGCGACCTCGATCGGTCCGGCGTAGGTGCCGGTCGCCTCGGTGCGTACGGTGGCGGCGCACGTCCAGGGCGGGATGTGGGTGAGAATCAGGCGCCCGGCGCGCGCCTCGGTGGCCAGCTGTCCGGCGCGCAGCCCGGTCAGGTGGATCCCGCGCACCTGGTCGCGCTCCTCCTGGAAGGCGGCCTCGGACAGCAGCACGTGGGCGTCGCGGGCGGCCAGGGTCACGCCGGCGCAATGGTCGGTGTCCCCGGTGTACGTGAGCACCCGGGGCCCAGCGCCCTCGGCGGACGGTCCGGTGATCCGCATGGCGTAGGCGGGGACGGGATGCTCCACCTCGAATGGTTCGATCACGAACGGACCCAGGTGCACCGGTGTGCCGGGCTGCCAGGTGGTGACGGTGAAGGCGTGATCGGGATTGCCGGACTCCCCGCACAACTGGGCGATCCGAGCGCGGGTACCTGCCGGGCCATAGACCGGCACCGGGGGGCGCGGGGCGCCCGGGCCGTAGCGGATCAGTACCTCCAGCCCGGCCAGGTCGGCGATGTGGTCGGCATGCAGGTGCGAGACCAGCACCGCGTCCACCTGCGCGGGGTCCACGTAGCGCATCGCCTGCCCCGCCGCTCCGGGCCCCAGGTCCAGCAGCACCTGCCAGGTGCGGTCGCCGTCGTGGGCCTGCAGCAGGTAGCACGAGGCCGCCGACTCCGGCCCGGAGATCGACCCGGAACTGCCCACGACCGTCAGTTTCATCCCCGTGCCCCACTTCCCCCTCGTGTCCGTACCCCGGGCACCGGCTCCGCTCCCGGGCCCGCGGCGACGGTGATCTTCGGGATCTCACCGGTGATCTCCACCGCGCTGTGCGAGCCGACCTCCGGTCCCAGGAATCGGTGGGCCAGGTCATCGAAGGCATCGGTGTCCCCGGTGGCGAGGAACCTGTGCACCGGGGCGGCACCGTCATCACGCACCAGGTCATGGGCCAGGAGCGCCCGATAGACGTCCTTGGCGGTCTCCTCCGCGGAGGAGACCAGGGTCACGTCATCGCCCATCACGTACTGGAGCACCCCGGTCAGCAACGGATAGTGGGTACACCCCAGCACCAGGGTGTCCACCTGCGCCCGGCGCAACGGGGCAAGGTACTCCGCGGCAGCCTCCAGCACGTCACCACCGGCGGTGATCCCGCGTTCGACGAACTCCACGAAGCGAGGCGCCGCCGCCGTGGTCAGGTCCAGGTGCGTCGCTGCGGCGAAGGCGTCCTCGTAGGCCTGGGAGGTGATCGTCGCCTGCGTGGCCACCACACCCACCTTGTGGTTGCGGGTCATCGCCACCGCCCGGCGCACGGCCGGCTGGATCACCTCCACCACGGGGATGCCACGGCTGCCGGTGTAGCGCTCGCGGGCATCGCGCAGCACTGCCGCGGAGGCGGAGTTACAGGCGATCACCAACATCTTCACACCGGAGTCCACCAGATCGTCCATCACCCGCAGCGCGTGCGCACGAACCTGGGCGATCGACAGCGGGCCGTAGGGGCCGTGGGCGGTGTCGCCGACGTAGCGCACCGACTCCCCCGGCACCTGGTCGAGTACGGCGCGGGCCACGGTCAGCCCGCCCACGCCGGAGTCGAAGATCCCGATCGGTGCCTGCTTCATCGCCCCCAGCTTAGCCCGGCGACCGGGGTCGCAGGAGCGTCAGTCCTGGAGTGTAGGCAACATCACCTGGACCAGGGACTCCTGCAACCAGGTGAAAGCCGAGTACACACTCGCCAGTGCCAGCCGCAGATCCTCCTCCTCGCTGCTGCCGGGACGGCCCGATGTGGTGGACAGCGCGTAGATCTCCTCGGCGTCGGCATCGGAGCGTATCCCCAGCCGCTCGGACAGCACCAGGCGCACATCGGTCATCGCGGCCGCCCAGTCCATCGCCTCCTCCGGCGGCACGGTGAGTTTGATGCCCGGGGCACGCAGCGCCGCCCAGACCATCCGCAGCCGGGCGATCTTGTCGTTGCGCAACTCATCCTGGGTAAGGCGACGGAACTCTGCGGCCAGTTCGGGATCGTCACGGCTGGCGGCGGGCAGCAGCCGGGCCAGGGCCGGGTCGGCGGGCTCGGGCACGTCCTGGCCGAGCCGGGCCAGTTGCTCCTCCATACCCTCGGCCGCGTCGTCCTCATCCCCCGTGGCTCCGGCATCCTCCGGCCCGTTCGTGGCCGCGCCGCCGCCACCGCCGGAGACCGCTGCGGAATCCGGGTGGGACCCCTCGCCCGTTCCCGGTCCGGCACCGGCATCGGGACCGGCAGGGCCGTGGTGAGCCCCGTCGTCGGCCTCCTGCCCCGGGCCGCCGGGTGCCAGGTCCCGGGGAGGATCGCCCAGCAGCGTGGCGGTGTCGGCGATCACCCCTGCCAGGATGGAGCGTTCGGTTGGGTCGAGTTCGGCCACATAACGGCCACGACGGCGTACGAACGCGCGCATCAGGCCCCCTCCTGGTCCAGCGTCGCCCACAGGCCGTAGGAGTGCATGGCCTGCACGTGCGCCTCCATCTTCTCCCGCGCCCCGGAGGCCACGACCGCCTTGCCCTCATGGTGGACCTGGAGCATCAACTCGGTGGCCTTCTGCTCGGAATAGCCGAAGTAGGACCGGAACACGTAGGCCACGTAACTCATCAGGTTCACCGGGTCGTTCCACACGATGGTGCGCCAGACCTTGTCCGGTTCCGTGCGCGCGCCGATGCCCACCTCGGTGTCGGTGTCCGGTGCGGCGGTCATGCCACCAGGGTAGGCCCCGAGTGCCGAGCAGCCCATCCGGTGCCCGCCCGCGGCGGCCCGGCCACGGAGGCACCCGCTGTCTCTGCTGCGGTGAAGTCAGTAGGGTCGGGCGCTATGACGCAACCGCACGCCCCCAGCACGGCCCTGTTGACCGACCGGTACGAACTCACCATGGTCCAGGCCGCCCTGGCGAGCGGGACGGCGGAGCGCCGCTGCGTGTTCGAGGTGTTCACCCGCCGGCTGCCCCCCGGGCGCCGCTACGGGGTCCTGGCCGGTACCGGACGGTTCCTGGAGGCGCTGACCGATTTCCGGTTCACCGACGCCGAGCTGCAGCACCTGCGCGACGAGGGGGTCGCGAACACCCAGATGTTGGACTACCTGGCGAACTACCGCTTCACCGGGAGCATCTACGGGTACGCGGAGGGCGAGGTCTTCTTCCCCGGCTCCCCGGTACTGGTGGTGGAGTCCACCTTCGCCGAGGGGGTGCTGCTGGAGACCCTGGCGTTGTCGGTGCTCAACTACGACTCCGCTGTGGCCTCAGCGGCCTCCCGGATGACCTCGGCCGCCGGCTCGCGCCCGTGCCTGGAGATGGGATCGCGGCGCGCACACGAACAGGCCGCGGTCGCGGCCGCACGGGCCTCGGTGGTGGGCGGGTTCACCGGCACCTCCAACCTGGAGGCCGGACGGCGGTACGGGTTGGAGACGATCGGCACCGCCGCCCACTCCTTCACACTGCTGCACGACGACGAACCGGCCGCCTTCGCGGCGCAGATCGCCGCCTACGGCCCGCACACCACCCTGCTGGTGGACACTTATGACATCGCCGAGGGCGTGCGCCGGGCGATCGAGGCCGCCGGCACCGAGTTGGACGCGGTGCGGCTGGACTCCGGCGATCTGGGCGTGGTGGCCCGGGAGGTCCGGGACCAACTGGACTCCCTCGGTGCGCCCGGTACCAAGATCGTGGTGTCCTCGGATCTGGATGAGCACGCGATCGCCTCACTGGCGGCGGCACCGGTCGATTCCTACGGGGTGGGCACCTCGGTGGTGACCGGCTCGGGCGCACCCACCTGCGGGATGGTGTACAAACTGGTCTCCCGTGAGGGCGCGAGCGGCCAGATGGAGTCGGTGGAGAAGGCTTCCTCGGCCAAGACCAGCGTCGGCGGACGCAAGAACGCGGCCAGGCGCCTGGACCCCGCCGGGCGGGCCGAACAGGAGGTCGTGGTGGCTGGCGCCGGGGCGCAGTGGGCCCCGGGCGAGGAGGATCTTCGCGTCCTGCAGGTGCCCTTGGTGCTCGACGGCGAAGTGCACAGGTCCTTCACCGGCACCTCGGGCGTGCATGCCGCCTCGCAACGACACCGAGCCTCACGGGCCGAGCTCTCCCCCTACGCCCGGCGGCTGTCCGCCGGCGATCCGGCCCTGGAGACGGTGCACCAGATGCTCTGAGCGCCCTCCGGTCCGATGGGGCGCCGTGTCTCAACGCGCGGGCCCGGCCGTGGGTGACATACCCTCGAGCGCGGACAAGCCTCCCAGGGCGCGCGACGGCAGGGCCCGAGCAGCAGACAGGAGGGGACCGTGAAGGGTCGAGTGTGGCGCCGCATCGTCAACAGGGTGCGCTCCCCGGAGTTCGTGACTACCGGGATCCAGGTGCTCAAGAGCACCATCGCGGCCACAGCGGCCTGGTGGTTGGCCGTGGCGGTCTTCGAGACCGAACTCCCGTTCCTGGCTCCCTGGACGGCGTTGCTCACCGTGCACGCAACCGTCTACCGGTCCCTGAGCCGGGGCCTGCAGACGATGGTCGCCTCCGCGGTCGGCATCGGGTTGTCGTTCGTGATCGGCGCCTACCTCGGAGTCACGCTCTGGACGTTCGGGCTGGCGCTGTTGGTGGGGCTTGTGGCTGCCCGTCTGCGCTGGCTCAGGGACGAGGGCGTGGCCATCGCCACCACCGCCATCTTCGTGCTCGGTAGTGGCTTCGGCGAGCAGGCTCCCCTGCTCGACGATCGTCTGCTCGAGGTGGCCCTCGGGGTGGCTGTCGGCGTGGTGGTGAACCTGGTGCTCGTGCCACCGCTCTGGGAGGGGCGGGCCGCCCGGTACGTGGACAGCGTGAACCGCCGTATGGGCCAGGTGCTCATCGAGATCGCCGAGGAGCTGGAGACGTCCTGGGACACCGCGCGCGCCGACGCCTGGGTCAGCGAGACGGTCTCGATCACCGCCGAGGTCGAGCACGCCTCGCAGTGGGTCTCCTTCGCCCGGGAGAGCCGCCGCGCCAACCCGCGGTTGCTGGCCCCGGCGCGGCCCCGTGTGCGGGAGCGGCGCAAGGACCGGGCTCGAGCCGGGCAGCCAACCTCCTACGAGGAGCTCCTGGAACGGATCGGTGAGGGAGTCTCCCATCTGCGGCATCTGGCCCGGACGCTACGTGAGGCCACGATCGCGGAGAGCCGCTGGGATGACATGTTCCGGCAGGCCTGGGTGGCGATCGTGCGTGATGCCGGCCGGTCAATCCAGGATCCCGACGCCCAGGTGGAACCGGTGCACGACCGGCTCCGGGCACTGGCCGGGCGGCTGACCGAGGGTGGGCAGCTGCCCGGGGCCGACTGGCCCGTGTACGGCTCGTTGATCACCAGCATGGAGCACATCGCGGTGATCGTCGACGACGTCGCCTCGGCCAGGGAGGCCAGGCAGGCCGACCGCCCGAATCCGCGGGTCTGATCGAGACGGTGCCGTGGGTGCGTCCGTTGCCGCGGCACCCGGTCAGCGCCGGCCGACGAACCAGGCGCGCACCTTGGCGATGCGTGCCTGCAGGTGCTCGGCGCTTGCGCGGGCCACCTCCCCGCCGCCGGTGTGCTCACGCAGCCGGGTGTGCACCACTCCGTGCGGAGTGCCGCTGCGCCGCGCCCAGGCGCTGACCAGCGCGTTGAGTTCCTTGCGCAACTCGGTCAGCCGGCGATGGTCGACCACGTCGGTAGCCGATGCGCCGGCGCGCGGGGCCTTGTGCCGGCCGAGCTGCTCGGCCTGGCGGCTGCGCAACAACGTGGCCACCTGATCGGCATCCAACAGCCCCGGCAGTCCGAGGAAGTCCTGCTCCTCATCCGATCCCAGGTCCCCGCCGGTGCCGAACTCACCGCCGTCGAAGAGCACCTTGTCGAAGGAGGCCTGGGCGTCCAGGGCGGCGAAGCCGGGCAGCATCTGCTCATCGGAGGCCTGCTCCGTGCGGTTCGCTCCGGCGAGCGCGTCGTCGTCGAGCCAGACCTCCTCACCCTGGGCCACCGGCCGGTCCAGGGCATGGTCGCGCTCGGTCTCCAGTTCACCCGCCAACGCCAGCAGCACCGGGACCGAGGGCAGGAAGATCGAAGCGGTCTCCCCGCGCCGCCGGGCCCGCACGAAGCGGCCCACCGCCTGGGCGAAGAACAGCGGGGTCGCGGTGGCAGTGGCGTAGACCCCCACGGCCAGGCGGGGCACGTCCACTCCTTCGGACACCATCCGCACCGCCACCATCCACCGCTGGTCGCCGGTGGCGTACTCCTCGATCCGACCCGATGCCCCGGCGTCGTCGGAGAGCACCACCACCGGCTTCTCGCCGGCGATCTGACGCAACTGCTCCGCATAGGCGCGGGCCTTGGTCTGGTCGGTGGCGATGACCAGCCCGCCGGCGTCCGGGACGTGCCGGCGCACTTCGGTCAGGCGCCGGTCCGCAGCGGCCAGCACCGCAGGGATCCATTCCCCTTGCTCATCCAGGGCGGTCCGCCAGGCCTGGGCGGTGATGTCCTTGGTGGCGGCCTCCCCGAGCCGGGCGCTGACTTCCTCTCCGGTGCGGGTGCGCCAGCGCATCTGCCCGGAGTAGGACAGGAACAGCACCGGGCGCACCACACCGTCGCGCAGCGCGTCGCCGTAGCCGTAGGTGTGATCGGCCCGGGAGCGTCGAATGCCGTCGGGTCCGGGTTCGTAGTCCACGAACGGGATGGCTGCGGTGTCGGAGCGGAACGGGGTGCCGGTCAGCGACAAGCGCCGGGTGGCAGGCTCAAACGCCTCCCGCATCGCCTCGCCCCAGGACAACGCGTCCCCGCCGTGGTGGACCTCATCCAGTATCACCAGCGTGCTCGCCGCCTCGGTGCGGGCCCGGTGCAGAGCGGCGTTCGCGGCCACCTGGGCGTAGGTCAGGGCCACCCCGTCGAACTGGGCGCCGTGACGGCCCTGCGCGTTACGGAAGGTGGGGTCCAGGGCGATGCCGACCCGCCTGGCAGCATCGGCCCACTGGGTCTTCAGGTGTTCGGTGGGAGCGACCACCGCGATCCGGCGCACCACGCGCTGCTGCAGCAACTCAGTGGCCACACGCAGCGCGAAGGTGGTCTTACCGGCCCCGGGCGTGGCCACGGCGAGGAAGTCGCGAGGCTGATCACGCAGGTAGGTATCCAACGCCGCGGCCTGCCACGCACGCAGCCGCTCCGCTGTCCCCCACGCAGCGCGGTCGGGGTAGGCCGGAGGCAGGTGGGAGGCGGCCGCAGTCGACCCCGGCACGTCGGCCGACCCGGTGCGAACGGGACCCGCGTCGTGCTGTGGATGGTGAGGAGGGGCGGCCTGGTGATGCCCGCCGGTCACTTCTTGGAGCCGAAGCCGAAGAAGCCCCGGCCCTTGCCCGAACCCGAATCGTCCCCGTCGCCCCCGGCGCCCATCGTCTCGTAGATCTCCTTGCACGCTGGGCAGATCGGGTACTTCTTCGGATCCCTGCTGGGGGTCCAGACCTTCCCGCACAGCGCCACGACCGGCCCACCGGAGACGGCCGAGGCGGTCACCTTGTCCTTACGTACGTAATGGGAGTACCGCTCGGAATCACCGGCGTCGGTCTTGTCCCGGACCTCCTCGCGCTCCAGCACGTCTGTCGAGGTAGCGCCACCGGAGAGGCGTTCGGTCTCCTGTGGCTGCGTCGGCGGATTCTGCTCGGTCATGCCCCCAGTGTACGAGCCCGCTCAACCGGGCTCCACCACCCCGCACTCCCGTCGTGGCCGATGCCTGCCTCTTCGTCCTCTCCGCATCGCACCCGAAGCGTCCGCCCCGCGCCTGACCCGGTGTCCAGCGGTTCAGGGCGCAGACGACAGCCGTGCTACGGCCAGCCGGTAACCGAGCCCTCGGACGTTCTCCACCGGGTCGACACCCGCGCGCACCAGCTTCTCACGCACCCGCTTCACCATCGGGGTGAGCGCCACCGGGACGCCGCCACGCCCCGGCCCCACGATGCTGATCAGGTCCGCGGTGCCGATCACCTCATCGGCACGGCCCGCGAGGGCGTACAGCAGCCTGAACTCCCTCAGGCTGAGGCGGACCACGCGGCCGTGCACCTGGGCCTCGATCGCGGCCGGGTCGAGCCACAGGGGGCCGAGTTCGAGGGGCCGCGTGGTCCGTGTGCTCCCCTCGATCCCGGCGAGTGCGGTCAGAACCGAGTCGAGCCGGTAGGGGTGCTCCAGGATGGGTCTGGCGCCGGCGAAGATGATGGGCGAGGCGGCCTCGGTCTCATCCGTCCCGAGTGCGAGCAGTACCGGTGTGCCCAGTTCGTCCCGGATCGCGCTCACCGCACCGATCGCCTCTGCCGTGGGCACGGCCGTGGAGAGCACCAGGACGTCGGGTTGGTCACGGCCGCAGGCGAGCAGCGCTCGGTGCGGTTCGGTGTGCACCGCGACCGCGAGGCCGATTCCGCGCAGATCCTTGATGATCGGTGCCTCGCAGTCGAGCCCGGGGTCGAGGAACGACACCGAGTTGACCTGCCCATGCCGCTGCCAGGTGCGCAGAGTGTCCAGGTAGCGCACCTCGGTAGCTCGGTCGGTCGCCGGGTCCGGGGCAACGTGGGCAGCGACCATCACACGCGGTGGGCTTTCGAGGCGCGTGCTCCGACGTACCGGGCGACGACGGTGAGCACCAGGACCACCACCAGCAGGGCCAGCGCCCCACCCCAGGCCCGTTCGATCCCCGGATCGAACGGTTGCCGGGCGCCGTTGTAGATCTGCAACGGCACGGCGCTGATCGCCACGTTGTAGGCGGCGTAGACGATGTTGACGTTGCCGAATGCGGTGAGGATGAGCGGGGCGGTCTCCCCCGCGCCGCGGGCGATGGCGAGCATCACGCTGGTGGTCAGGCCCGGGGCGGCAGCCGGCAGGACCACACGGGTGGTGGTCTGCCACTTGCGCGCACCCAGCGCAAAGGATCCGCGGCGGATGTCCGCTGAGACGGTCTTGAGCACCTCCTCGCAGGAGCGCACCACGATGGGCAGCATCACGATCGCGATCGCGACCGCGCCGGTGAACGCCCCGAATCCGACCACCTGTCCGGTACCCAGCACCAGGATCGCGTAGACGGCCAACCCGATGAACACCGACGGGATACCTGTCATGACGTCGGTGACGAAACGGATCAGGGTGGCGAACGACCCTGTGCCGTAGTCGACCAGATAGACCGCAGCGGCCAGGCCGAGCGGTACCGAGATGCCGATCGCCATCAGCATGATGATCCCGGTGCCGATGAAGCCGGCGGCGTACCCGCCGCCCTCCCGTGCCGGCGGGTGCTCCCGTTCGGTGAAGAACTCCCAGGAGATCACCCCGGCCCCCATCCGAACCACCTCGATGATGATGAGTAGCAGGGGGATCGCGGCCAACACCATCAGGAACGTCAACACGACCCGGGTAGCCGCATCGAAACGCTTGCGGCGTCTGCCGTTGCCGGTCCGGGACGTGAGAGGTGCGGGGGCAGAGGGCCCGGACTTCTCGTTCGGACGGGTCAGGGTGTGCGTCACAGGGCATCTCCAGCAGAAGCGGTCCGGGCGAATCGCCACACGATCAGACGTGCAAGGACGTTCACGACCATGGTCAACAGGAACAGCACGACGCCGATCCCCATCAACGCCGTCAGCGTCTCGGGTGAGGCGTCCTGGAACGTCGCAGCGATGTGGGCGGCAAGAGAGTCCCCGGGAAAGAACAGCCTGGACCCGGCTTGTTGTGAACCTCCGATGAGCATCAGCACCGCGATCGTCTCCCCCAGTGCGCGGCCCAGACCCAGCATCGTCGCTCCGACGATGCCTCCGAAGGATCGGGGCAGCACGATCCTTCCGAGCACCTCGCTCTTGGTCGCCCCGAGCCCGTAGGCGGCGTGGACCTCCTCCGGTGGGGTGGCGGCCATCACCTCGCGGGTGATCGCGGTGATGATCGGCAGGATCATGATCGCCAGCACGACCCCGGCGTGGAAGTAGTTGGTGTTCGGTACCGAACCGCCGACGAAGGGGAACACCGAGCCGAGAGTGGTGTTGATCGCCCGGGAGATCGGGTGCAACACGTTCGGCACGAACCAGAGCAGGCCCCACAGGCCGAAGATGATCGAGGGCACCGCGGCGAGGATCTCCACGCTGTAGGACAGCAGGGTGCGGAACCTCCTGCTGGCGTAGAAGGTGATGAACAGTGACACGCAGATCGCCAGCGGAAGTGCGATCGCGACCGCGATCGCCGAGGTGTACAACGTGCCGAGGATGAACGGCATCGCACCGTAGGTCCCGGTGAACTCGTGACGCGCGAACCCGGCGTGCCACTCCGGCCCGAGGACGAACTCGAAGAAGCCCTGGTAGACGAAGACCGGGTAGGCGTCGAAGACAGTGCGCAGCAGCATCGCCCCGAGCACGAGCAGCACACTGGCGCCGGCAAGCGCCAGGAACGCGGTGAAGATCCGGTCGGAGTACCGCCCGGCCCCGTGGCTGTGCAGTGCACTACGCCCGGGTGGCTTGGTCACAGTCATTGGTGGCCGATCTGCTCATCAGGAACTGAGGGTCGGTGGTGAAGATCGGGGGCAGGGCGGGCGTGGCTGCGGCCCGCCCTGCGACCCGGTCTACTCCTGGCTGTTGATGAGGTCGATGGCCTCCTGCACCCGGGGGCGCAGTCCGTCGCCGAGCGGCGCGTAGGCGAGGTCCCGGGCCAGGTCGATGGCCACCTGGTCCTGGGTGGCCCAGGTCCAGTAGTGCTTGAGCATCTCGGCGGTGTCGTCGTCATACCCGCATTCCCAGGCAAAGATCCAGTTGGCGCCGACGATGGGGAAGCCTTCTCCCCCGACTCCAAGGATGTCGAACTGGAAGCTGTCCGGGATCTCCAGCACCTCGAGGGCCTCAGTGGTGGCCTCCAGGGTGGCCTGAACCGCATGTCCGTCTTCGTTCACCACCGCCGCTGTAGCGAGGTCGTTGACGATGGCGTAAGCCTGGTTCACGTAGCCGATACCACCGGGGTTCTGCTCGATTCCTGCGGTGACGCCCTCGTTGCCCTGGCCGCCGAGGGTCTCGGCCGGCCACTGCACCTCGGTGCCCGAACCGAGCGTCCAGTTCGGTGCGGCGTCCTCGAGGTAGGTGGTGAACACCGAGGTGGTCCCGGAGCCGTCGGAACGGTGTACCGGGATGATCTCGGTGTTCGGCAGATCGCGGTCGGGGTTGAGCTCGGCGATCTCCGGGGCGTCGTAGTGGGTGATCTCCCGCTGGAAGATGCCCGCGATCGTCTCTGCGTCCAGGACCAGGCCCTCCATCTCGTCGTCGCCGAATGCGAGCGTCACCGCACCGAAGAGCACCGGAAACTGAATGGCCGCGCAGCCACGTGCCGCGGCCCCGGCCTCGAGGTCCTCGTCGCGCAGGTAGCGCTCGGAGGAACCGAAGTCGATGGTCTGCTGCAGGAACTGTTCGATCCCACCGCCCGAGCCGATCGACTGGTAGTTGATCTGCACCCCGGTCTCGACCTCGCTGGAGTACTCGAAGGCCCAGTCCTGGAAGACCGGGTTGGGGAAACTCGCACCGGCTCCTTCCAGTTCGCCGCTCAGGCCGGCGCTCGCCGAGTCGTCGTCGGCGTCGTCGGGGTCGTCGGCGCTGATCTCCTCGGCCGGCTCTGCGTCGTCGCCCGGGGCGGCGTCGGCCGGGCCCTGGCTACCTGCGCAGGATGCGAGCACGAGCGCGAGTGCGGTAATGGCTGCCGCGGAGGCCGCCCGTGGCTTGGTGAGGGTGGTGCTGGTCATGGTGTCTTCCGTCTCCTTGGGGGTGGGTGTGGGTCGGTGCGGGAAGTGGACTCGGTCAGCCGAAGCGGCCGGTGATGTAGTCCTCGGTCCGTTGGTCGGACGCGTTGGCGAAGATCGTGCTGGTCAGGTCGTACTCGACGAGCGCGCCGCTCCGCTCGCCGGCCTCGTCGTCGATGTCGACCGTGAGGAATGCGGTGCGGTCCGAGACCCGGGCCGCCTGCTGCATGTTGTGCGTGACGATGACGATCGTGTACTCGTCGCGCATCTGGCGCATGAGGTCTTCGATGCGCAGGGTGGCGATCGGGTCGAGCGCCGAACAGGGCTCGTCCATCAGGATGACGTCGGGGCTCACCGCGATCGCGCGGGCGATGCACAGCCGTTGTTGCTGCCCCCCGGACAGGGAGAACCCGGAGTCCTTGAGCTTGTCCTTCACCTCATCCCACAGGAACGCCTTGCGCAACGCTTCCTCGACGAGGTCGTCCATCCTGCCCCGGTGACCGTTCAGGCGTGGCCCGAAGGCGACGTTGTCGTAGATCGACTTCGGGAACGGATTCGGCTTCTGGAAGACCATCCCGATCCGCCGGCGCACCTCCACCGGGTCGACGCCGGGGGCGTAGATGTCCTCGCCGTTGTAGCGGAAGGATCCACCGATGCCGGCGCCGGGGATGAGGTCGTTCATCCGGTTCAATGAGCGCAGCAGGGTGGATTTCCCGCAGCCGCTGGGCCCGATCAGCGCGGTGATCTCGCGCCGCGGGATGGTCATACTGACGTCTTTGATGGCCGCGAAAGACCCGTAACTGACCGAGGCATCATCCAGTTCGAAGACAGGAGCCTCGAACTCTTCTGGCGGTGTGTTCCCACGACTCGCCGGGGTGTGATCACGGCCGAACTCGATCTGGATCTCAGGCCGCTGGTCGATCTCAGGGCGCTGGTCGGTCGGGGTCGGCGCTGGCCGGTGCGCCATAGGGTCTCCGTTCGTCTCGAGGTGAGTGGCCGCGGGCTGCAACCACGGCGTCGAGACACATAGAAGCCCCTCTATATGAATCCCGGGTGAACGAGGGCCGACTTCCGGCACAACATCGACGTACCTCTATGCTTTGCCGCGCGTGCCCGCCGTTGCCGCGGGTCCGGACAGGGTGCGCAGCAGGCCTTCGACACGGTGCGTGACCTCGTCGATGATCGCCTCGACGACCGACTCCTGCTGGCCGGATGGATCAAGCACCTGCCAGTCCAGGTAGGTCGGCCCTGGGTGCAGCGGACAGGCGTCTCCGCACCCCATCGTGATGACGTAGTCGGAGGCGCGGACCACCTCCTCGGTCAGCGGCTTGGGGAACTCATTGACGGTGGCGTGACCACGACGTTCCAGCAGCGTGGCGACGTGCGGGTTGATCCGGGCCCCGGGCAATGAGCCGGCGGTCCGCACCCGCACGTGCGGTCCGGCGCGGCTGCGCAGGATGGCTGCGGCGATCTGGGACCGTCCGGCATTGCGCACGCAGACGAACAGGACGTCGGTGCTCGTGCGCAGAGTGCGCCCTTCTGCCCGGGCCAGTGCGGCCAGACGATCGGCCGCGAACCGGGCAGTCAGGACCGGAAGGTGGGCCCGGACGCTGGCCCGGGCGGCCAGGAGTGCGTGACTGTCCACCACGAACTGCTCGATCGTTTCCCTGGCGAAGACCCCCTGGAAGTCCCGCGCGAGGGCCTCGACCAGCCCGGTAGGGCGTGGCACCGGGCGTGCCCTCCGGTCCTCCCGCCGGTCCAGTACCTGCCCGCCGAACATGGCCAGGGCATCGGCAGTCGGCGCGTAGGAACGCTCCCCTTCGTGGAGCCGACGAGGCTCCAGCAGCCCGACGTCGGCCATCGCGTCCAGATGAGCCTGCACCGCGGCGACGTCCATCTGACGGCCGGCCAACGTCAGCGCCGTGACGTCCCACCGGTGCAGGATGAGGTCGAGCAATTGCACACGTGCCGGGTCGGCCATGACCGCGAGCCGACGTGCGCGCAGCCGGGTCACCCATTGCTCCCGAGGGAGCCGACTACCTCAGCAGGTCCCCGATGGCGGCCAACCGCTCCGGGACGATCGAGCACCAGACGCGCCGGCCGCGGGGAGTGCGTGTGATGATCCCGGCCTCGGCGAGGACCTTGAGGTGGTAGGTGATCGTCGGCTGCCGGAAGTTCAGAGCCGCGGCGAGGTCGGTGACGCACGCTTCGCCGGTTGGGCTGTGGTGGATCAGGCTCAGCAGTTGCAACCGGGTCGGAGTGGAGACGACCTTCAGCAGGCCGGCCGTGCTCTCCGCCTCCTCGCGGCTCATCGCCGGCTGCAACGCCGCAGGTGCCGGCTCGGCATCCGCGGGGCGCCGAGCCGGGGCGGGGGTCATGGCACGCCATCCTAGCCCCGGCGCCGCGCCGGATCGGCGGGGGCACATCGGCGGGGCCGCAGGCCATCAGGGCTCCAGGAGCAGTTCGGTCATGAGTCGGCGCACGTGGGCGTCGACCACGTCCCGGATCCGCCGGGCCTCCTCGACCGTGGCCTCCGCCGGGTCTTCCAGGGGCCAGTGCTCGTATCGCTTGCCCGGATAGACCGGGCAGGCATCTCCGCAGCCCATCGCGATCACGACGTCGGCGGCTCGCACCACCTCGTCGGTCAGCGGCTTGGGGAACTCCGCGGTGAGGTCGACGCCCACCTCGGCCATCGCGGCCACCACGCTCGGGTGGATCGCTTCCTCCGGTGCGGAACCCGCTGAACGCACGCGCACCCGGCCGGCCGCACGCCGGTTGAGCAGACCGGCCGCCATCTGGGAACGCCCGGCGTTCTGGACGCAGACGAACAGCACCTCGGGCACATCGCGCGGCACCACTGCCTCGGCCCGGGCCAGGGCGTGCAACCGGTCCGCGGCGAACCGTGCCGTCAGGGCCGGCAGGTGGGTGGGGACCCTCGACGTCCGCGCTAGTGCGGCATGAGACTCCACCACGTAACGGTCGACCGTCTCGGGACTGAACACACTGGCGAACCGTTCCGCGAGGTCTTGCGCGATCCGGTCCAGGACCCGGTCGGGGCGGAGCAGTCCCGACAACCCCCCGCCCTCGCTCCGCACCGCCGGGACGGCTGTGTCGTCCCGGGGGTGAGCCTCATGCGGGGCGCGGCCGTCGACGCCCGCGGAGGTCATCGCGCTGCCGCCGCGGGCAGCAACTCCGTCAGTAGTTTCTGGACCCGGACCTGGATGTCGTCACGTACCCGGCGGACGGTCTCGATGTCCTTGCCCGCAGGGTCCTCCAGCTCCCAGTCCTCGTACCGAACCCCCGGGAAGTAGGGGCAGGCATCCCCGCAGCCCATCGTGACCACCACGTCGGAGGACTGCACCGCATCCGGGGTGAGAATCTTGGGCTCATTGGCGGAGATGTCGATGCCGAGCTCCTTCATCGCCTCCACGGCAACGGGGTTGATCTGGTCCTTCGGCGCCGAACCGGCCGACCGCACCTCCACCCGCCCTGCGGATAGGGCGGTGAGTAGACCCGCGGCCATCTGGGAACGACCGGCATTGTGGACGCAGACGAACAGGACGCTGGGAGGGTGAGCCATCTGGTGATCTCCTTCTAGGGCATCGGGGACAGTCGGGGCGCGAGAGTCTGGACCCTGCGCGTGAGTTCATCGAGCGCTTCGTCGAACGCGCCGTCGTCCCCGCGGGTGACGGGGTCGGGAACCGACCAGTGGATGTCGATGGGCAAGGCCAGTTCCTCGTGGGCCCGGTCGCAGACGCTGATGAGCAGGTCACCCTCCGCCAGCACGTCGCTGAGGTGCCGGGGCCGCACCAGGGGCAGGTCCAGGCCGTGACGGCGGGCGACCTCGATGGCCCCGCGGGAGATCCGGTCAGCCGGGTGGGTACCGGCCGAGATCACCGGAACCTGGCTCGCGACGCGCCACAGTGCGGCGGCGAGGTGGGAGCGAGCGGAGTTTCGGGTGCACACGAACACCACCCGCACGACCCGGCGATGGTCCCAGGGCGTGAGTTCGTCCAACGACCCGGGCACGATCTGGACGTAACTGCGTCGTCGATCGGCCTCGGACTTCTTCCGGCTCAGCACCCCTTCACGCTCCAGCACACCGAGATGGTGGGCCACGAGGTTCGACGGCGCACCCAGGGTCTCAGCGAGTTCGGAGGGCGAGGCATCGCCCAGGGCCAACACGTCGAGGATCCGCAGCCGTGCTGGGTCGGCGAGGGCGGCGTGCAACCGGGCTCGCCGCTCGATCGAACTTCCCTCATCACTCATTGAGTCAATAGTGATTGAGTAATGCGACGGTGTCAACCCGCGCCACCCCGGGAGGCCTCGCTGCCGGATGGCCAGGCCCTACCGTCAGGGGTCTCAGGCGCCGAGGATCGTCAACCACCCGGCAAGTGCGAGCAGCGTGACGGCCAGTACCGGGATCGTGAGCACGATCCCGATCTTGAAGTAGGTTCCCCATCCGATGTGCATGCCCTTGCGATCAAGGACCGACAACCACAGCAGCGTCGCCAGGGATCCGATCGGGGTGATCTTCGGCCCCAGATCCGCCCCGATCACGGCCGCGTAGACCATCATCTGTTCGGTCAGCCCGGTAGCCCCGGCTGATTCGATGCCCAGGGCGGCGATCAAGGTGGTGGGCATGTTGTTCATCACCGACGACATCCCGGCCACCAGGAAACCGGTACCGGTGGCCGTGGCCAGGTCGCCATGCTGGGCTATCGCCGCCAACAACTCCCCCAGGTGGTCGGTGAGGCCTTGATTGCGCAGCCCATAGACCACCAGGTACATCCCCAGGCTGAACAGCACGATCTGCCACGGGGCGCCCCGCACCACCGACCACACCGCGATCGCAGGTTCGGCCGAGGTGAGCGGCGCCGTCCGGCTCAGTCCGGCCCCGCCCTGACCGAACCGGGCAAGGTCCGTCACGGCCGGCGCCGCCCCCTCCTGCCGCTCGTCCCCGGCGTCCGGCACGTGGGCATCGGTCGCCGGGAGTGCGGCGAGGTCCTCGTCCTGACCCGACGGGCGTGCCCGGGCACCGACCCGGCGGAACAACGCCCGTGGCCGGCGGGCTGCGATCAGCGCAAGCACCAACGCGCCGGGCCCGGCCACGGCGGCAACCGGCATGCCGACGGCATCGGCAGCGAAGTAGCCGATCAGCACGATCACCAGCACGACGACGCCGGCTCGGAACGTCGTCGGATCGCCCACCGCCTCGGCCGGACGCCGCAACGCGCTGGGGTCATACCGACCCGGAATGTCCTTGCGGAAGAACAACCGCAGCATCCCCAGGCTCGCGGCGACCGAGACGAGCGCCACCGGCACCATGACCAGGGCGTACCGAGCGAAGCCGATTCCGAAGTAGTCGGCAATCACGATGTTGACCAGGTTGGACACGACGAAGGGCAGACTGGCGGTGTCGGCGATGAAGCCGGTGGCGATCACCAGCCCGAAGGCGACCTTCGGCGAGAACTTCAACGCCATGATCATCCCGAACACGATCGGGGTCAGGGTCAGGGCGGCGCCGTCGTTGGCGAACACCGCCGCGACCGCCGCGCCGAGTACGACGATGAGGTTGAACAACGCACTACCGCTGCCCCGTGCCCAGCGGGCCACGTGCAGGGCAGACCACTCGAAGAAGCCCGCCTCGTCCAGGATCGAGCAGATGATGATGATGGCGACGAAGGTCAACGTGGCGTTCCACACGATG
This sequence comes from Pseudactinotalea sp. Z1732, assembly GCF_049724975.1. Classification (NCBI taxonomy): domain Bacteria; kingdom Bacillati; phylum Actinomycetota; class Actinomycetes; order Micrococcales; family Cellulomonadaceae; genus Pseudactinotalea; species Pseudactinotalea sp. Z1732. The sequence goes on from NZ_JBMPQC010000008.1 coordinate 41,180, forward strand.
CCCCACACCACGGAGACGTCACTGAGATGGACCACCCCGGCCAGAAGTGCCACCACGGCGCCGCCCAGGGCGCTCCACCCGATGCCCAACCCTCTCGGCTGCCAGATCACCAGGACAAGGGTGACGGCGAAGATGACCAGCGCGAGCAGCACGCCTCACACCTGCCCGTGCAGGTTCGTCGTCGTGGACATGACGCGTCGAGCCCTTCTTGTCAGCGCACGGTCGCCTTCACATTGACGACCATCGATCAAACACCGCGCAGCATGGCACGACCCATCGATAGGCGTCAATCTGTAGCGTGCACCCTCGCCCCCGGTACCGATTCCGGCCGACAAAGAAGGGGCGCGAAGACCGCATCCGGTCTTCGCGCCCCTTCGTAGCCCGCTCGGGTCAGACCCGAGCGGAGTGGGTCACTTGGCGACGGCCTTCTTCAGGACCGAGCCGGCAGAGACCTTCACGCCGTATCCGGCGGGGATCTCGATCTCTTCACCGGTGCGGGGGTTACGGCCGGTGCGGGCAGCGCGCTCGACGCGCTCCACGCTCAGCAGGCCGGTGACCTTGACGGGCTCACCCTTGCCCAGGGACTCCACCAGAACCTCCTGGAAGGCACCCAGGGCGGCGTCAGCCTGGGACTTGTTCAGTCCAGACTTCTCGGCAATTGCAGCTACGAGGTCAGTGCGGTTGACGGACACGTAAGTTCCCTCTCATCGATCTTGATCGCAACCCGTCTGGGTAGCGCCGTGACGACACTACGACTCCGATGGGGCAATCGGCACCAACACGCTCGTTTTCAGCGAGATTTCGCCGATTCTTTCGAGTTCAATCTCCACATCAATCACATTACTCACATGTGTCACATCAGTAACGACCCTTGGCACCGTCCGCGGCTCCGGGCGGCGAATCGCCTCCCAGGGCGGTGGCAGTGCCAGAACCTGCCGCGGAACCTGCTTCGTCCTGGGCGTGCAATCGGCGCAGGTAGTCGTTGTAGTCGTGCAATTCCCGGTCGCCGTCGCGCACGGCTCGCTCATCCAGTCGGCGGGCCTGACGCTCATCCGAGCGCAGCCACTGTGCGGCCAGGACCAGGGCGGCGATGATCACCGGGAACTCACCGGCGCCCCAGGCGATCGCCCCACCGACGGATTGGTCGGCCAGCAGCGCCTCCGTGTCGGTGAAGCCCAGCTGGTTCCACCAGTCCTCGGCGAGGACGTAACTGAGGGCCATCACCGAGATGCCGAAGAAGGCGTGGAAGACCATCGTCACCAACAGCACCAGCAGCCGGACCAGATGCGGCGGTTTCCGTGGACCGGGGTCCACGCCGATCAGCACCCAGAAGAAGACGTACCCGGTCAGCAGGAAGTGCGCCTGCATCACCACGTGACCGCCGTGATCGCGCAGCGCCCACTCGAACCAGCCGGTGAAGTAGAAGGCGATCAGGCTCCCGGCGAAGATCACTCCCGCGACCACCGGCCGGGTGATGAAGTGGCCGTACCGGGACTGCAGTATCACCAACAGCCACTCGCGCACGCCCCGGGAGCCGTCGCGCCGCACCGGCAACGCCCGCAGCGCCAGCAGCACCGGCGCCCCGAGTACCAACAGCAACGGGATCACCATCATCAGGCTCATGTGCTGGAGCATGTGGGTGCTGAACTGCAGCCGCCCGTACACGCCCAGCCCGCCGCTGGTGGAGAAGACCAGCAGCACCATCGCCAGGAGCCAGCAGATCGTGCGGTGGATCGGCCAGGTCACCGAGCGTCGCGTCAGGATGCGCACCCCCCGCAGGTACAGGATCGAGGCGAGCAGCACCGCGGCGATCAGCATCCAGTCCGGTTGCACCTGGGTGAGAAGGTTCACCGGCGAGACCGGCGGGGGCGGGGCGAAGCCCAGCAGCGCATGCTGGACGTCGTAGGTGACCCGCTCCTGGGGCACCGGCGGGGCACTTGCCGACAGTGCCACGGAGACCCCCACCGTCAGGGCCATCACCACGATCTCACCGGCCGCCAGACGCACGAACCGGCGCGTGCCCGTGGGCCCGTCCAGGGAGGGGAGGATCCGTTGCCGCTGCACCCAGCCGGCCGTGCCGAGCACAGCCAGCGCCGCGATCTTGACCAGCAGCAGCCGGCCGTAGGGATGGGCGAACAGATCCTCCGGGCCCTGCAGCCGCAGCAGTCCGTTGACCACACCGGAGAGCGCAACCGCGGCGAACGCCACCAGGGCCAGCCGGGAGTAACGCAGCGTCACCGGGCGCAGGTGCCTGCCAAGGCGCGGCGCCAGCACGCACAGCGCAAGCAACCCTCCGACCCATATGGTCACCCCGATGAGGTGTACGCCGAGACTGTTGACGGCGTTGGCATGTTCATCGGCGCCGGCGGCGTGCCCGGAAAGCGCCAGCGGGAGCAATGCCGCGATGCTCAGCCCGCCGGCCCACCCCAACCGGCCGATGCGGCTGGGGAAGGCCAGCAACACCACCGTCACCAGCACCAGGGCCACCGATAGCACCCGGGTTCGACCGGCCTGCAGCTCGGTGGCGAAGAAGACCACCTGGCCGAACAGCCCCGGGTCGGTCAGGGGCATACCGATGGTGTGGGCGGTGGTGAGAACGAGGAGACCCAATCCGGCCAGTGCCCAGCACCCGGCGGCCAGGGCGCCCCAGCGGGCCAGGCGCCACTGGTGGATGCCGGAGACGCCGCGGTGGTCCGGATTCCCGGGCAGGGCGAAGGCGGCCAGCACCGCGGTACCGACCGTCGCCGCGGCGGCGATGTCATGGACGGCCCGGGAGACCGGGAGCCCGTACCGCACGCCGGCCCCGGGGTCCAGCAGCGCCTGGGCAACCAACTCACCGGTCGTGGTCAGGGCGAGCAGACTCACGGCCACCGCTACCACCAATGCCACGCCGATCAAGGCGAGGTAGCCACGCCGGCCGCCTAGCCGTCGCCGACCCTGCGTGGCCGGTGACCCGGTTCGCGTGGCGTCAGAAACCGCTGGCACCTGTGTTCACCTCGGACTGCTCTGGTAGGAAGGCTGTGGGGCCGGGCCGAACGACCCGGTCCCTGGCACGGACGGAACGCCCGTCCAGCCGGGGCTGGATCGCCCGAGTTCGACGGCGCATCCCCCGGGCGGCGCGCAGCGCCGTCGTCGGATCGAGGGACCTCGCCGGGTTCGCCGGGTTGGTCCCTAGTGTACGACCGGCCGGCCGGGTCCCGAGTTGGTGGGTCCCGTGGGCCACAGCGGAGGGCCGGTCCGTCGGCCCGCAGGGGGCGGCACGACAGGTCGGTGATTAGGCTCGACGCGAGGCGAACCCAACCGGAGGTGGACGATGAGCGTGTTGACCGAGGAGTTGTTGGAGCGGATCCGCGAGCGCGCCGCCGGGTACGACGAACGCAACGAGTTCCCCATCGAGGACTTCGACGAGCTCGCCGGTGCCGGCTACTTACGCTCCCTGGTGCCGGTGGACCTGGGCGGCTCGGGCCTCTCCCTGGCCCAGATGGTCGGCGAACAGATGCGCCTGGCCGGGGCCTCGGGCGCCACCGCGTTGGCCGTGAACATGCACCACGTCTGGCTCGCGGTGGCCCGGGTGATGGCCGACCGCGGCGACGACGCGCTGGAGTTCGTGGTGCGGGAGGCCGCCGAGGGGGAGGTGCTCGCCTTCGGTATCTCCGAGCCTGGCAATGACCTGGTGCTGTTCGGTTCGCGCACCGAGGCACGGCCCGACGGCGAAGGCGGCTACACCTTTCATGGCACCAAGATCTTCACCTCCCTGGCGCCGGTGTGGACCCGGCTGGGCACCTTCGGCAGCGATCACACCTCCCCCGATGCGCCCAAGAGCGTCTACGCCTTCATCACCCGTTCGGGCGTAGCGACCAAGGACGACTGGGACACCATGGGTATGCGCGCCACCCAGTCCCACACCACCGTGCTCGACGGGGCCCGCGCCGCAGCAGATCGGGTGGTGCGCCGCCTGGACCCCGGGCCCAACCCCGACCCGTTGATCTTCGGGATCTTCTCCTCGTTCGAGATCCTCACCTCCTCGGTGTACGTCGGGATCGCCCAGCGCGCCCTGGACCTGGCGATCGAAGCCGTGCGCGCCCGTACCTCGATGCAGCACGACGGCACGACGCTCGCGCACCTGCCCGACCCGCGGCGCCGGATCGCGGCGGCCGGAATCGCCCTGGAGGGTGCCAGGACGCAACTACTGGCGCTGGCCAGGGATGTGGACGAGCAGGTCGAGCACGGTCCGGCGTGGTTCGCCAAACTCTCCTCGTTGAAGGTGCGGACCACGCAGGCCGCCAAGGACGTGGTGGAACACGCCGTGCGGGCCGCCGGCGGCGCCTCCTACTTCCGCCGCCACGAGTTGTCCCGGCTGTACCGCGACGTGCTGGCCGGCATCTTCCATCCCTCCTCGGAAGACTCGGCCCACCAGACGATGGCCACCCACCTGCTCGGTCCCGTCCCGGACTGAGCGCACCACCTCGGGCGCGCCGGCCGCGCCGGATACGATGCGGAAGGAAACGTTCACCACCCAAGGAGTCCACCCGAAGTGTCCGCAACCCTGCACGCCACCGGCCTGAACGTCAGTTACCCCGGAGTGCCGGTCCTGAACGGGGTCGATCTGACACTCGAGCCGGGACTTCCCCCGCTGGGAGTGGTCGGCCCGTCCGGAGTGGGAAAGACCACCCTGGTGCAGACCTTGCTGGGCGCGCTGAGACCCGACGCCGGGCAGGTCACCTGGGACGGTCGCAACGTGCACCGCCTGTCCCGCAAGGACAAGAAGCGGTTCAACGGTGCGGTGCGGGCGGTGTCGCAGTACTCGATGACCATCTCCGACCCCAAGATCACCGCCGGCCGGGTACTCAAGGGGGCCCTGGCAGAGGCACGCAAGGCCGGGCGCACGCACGCCACCTCGGTGGAGGAGTTGCTCGCCACGGTCGGCCTGCCGAACAGGTTCGAGAGCCGCTCGATGATCACCCTCTCCGGCGGGGAACGTCAGCGGGTGGCCCTGGCCAAGGCGCTGGCCACCCGTCCGGAGATCCTGTTCCTGGACGAACCCCTCACCGCTGTGCACCCGGCGGCCCGCCTGGAGATGGCCGCGCAGATCGGCGAGTTGGTCACCGAACTGCGCACCGGGGTGTTGCTGCTCTCACACGACTTGGAACTGGTGGAGCGGATGTGCCCGAACGTGCTCATCCTGGCCGAGGGCTCGTTCGTGGCGTTCGGCCCGTTACGCGAGGTGCTGGCCACCTCCGACCACCCGGCAGTACGGGACCTGGCCGAGGCTGCGCCGCTGGCGAACCAGCCGTTCCGGCCCTGAGATCAGGCCGACCTGAGCAGTCCCACCAGTGGCTCCCAGGCCTCGGTGAGGATCTCCGGCAGTGAGTGCCGGGAGGCACCCGCCCTGGACCACGCCCCGATCGCCGCGATGAGTGCTCCGGCGTAGGCGGTCCCGGCAACCTCTGCGCGGACTCCTTCCACCCCGGCCTCCACGGCATGCCTGCGAATCACCGAACCGACCGTTCCCACCCGCAAGGACGCGGCGTGGCGCAGTTCCTCATCCAGTCCCATCGGCTCGGCCTGACCGTACGCCAGCGCCACGTTCTCCGGAGGAAGCTCCGCAGCGAGTTCGAGCAGGGCGTGCCGGACCACGTCATCCAAGTCCGCGCCGCGGGTGCGCACCAGCGCATCCGCCAGTTCCCCGAAGGTTGAGTCGAAGGCGGTCCAGAGCAGGTCGGACTTGGTGGTGAAGTAGTTGAAGAAGGTGTTCCGGGAGACCCCGGCCCGGCGCGTGATGTCCACCACGGAGGTGCGCGCGTAGCCTCGCTCCAGGAACAATTCCCCGGCGGCCTCCTCGAGCACGGCCCAGGAGGAAGCCCTGGGCCGACCGGAGCGGCGCGGCGGGGTCATAGAACCATCGTACGAAGAAGTCCCGGGACGGCAACCCGCGTCCGCGCGCGCTCACTGCGCGAGACGGAGGCGCGGGCGGTGCGAGCCTGCCCGTTCGACCTCGCTGTCGGTGCGCCGAGGCCCGCGCGGCTCCGGGTCAGGGACGACTGGGGACGATAGCGTCGGCACCGAAATCCATTACCGGCGAAGGAGTCCGATGCACGCCCGAACCGAGACGATCCGAGCCCTGGCCCACTATCTCGAGCAGTGGCTGGCCTTCCAGGGCGCCCACGCCCGGATACCCGGGATCCAGGCGGCGGTGCGCGTCGGGGAGGAGCTCGTGCTCAACACCGCATGGGGAGTGGCCGACACCAGCACCGGGGAGGAACTGACCACTGGTCACCTGTTCCGGATCGCCTCCCATTCCAAGACCTTCACCGCCACCGCGATCATGCAGTTGGTCGAGGCCGGGCGGTTGCGGTTGGACGACCCGCTGGGCGAGCACATCCCCGAACTCGCCGACGCCCCGATCGCAGTGGTCACGGTCCGGGAGGCGCTCGGCCACCAGGGCGGGATCATCCGCGACGGCAGGGACAAGGGATTCTGGCAGCGACTCACCCCCTTCCCCGACCGCGCCGGACTGTTGCGGTTGGCCACCGATGAGGCCCTGACCTACCAGCGCAACGAACACTTCAAGTACTCCAACGTCTCCTACTCCCTGCTCGGATTGGTGATCGAGGCCGCCTCCGGGACCGGCTACGCCGACTACGTCCGCGAACACGTGATCGATCGGCTCGGGTTGGCCGACACCGGCCCGGAGTTCGATCCGGCTCGGGCGGCGGACTTCGTCCACGGCCACACCGCGCTGCTGCACGGGTCGGATCAGCGCGAGCCGATCACCCACGTGGACTCCCGTGCCTTCGGTCCGGCAACCGGCTTCTACTCCACGGCCGCGGATGTGACCACCTACGGCGCAGCCCACTTCCTGGGCTCGGACGCGCTCCTGACCGATGCCTCCAAACGCGTGATGCAGCGCCTGGAGTCGGTGATCGAGGGCCCGGGCACTCCTACCGCCCGGTACGGGGTGGGTATGAGCCTGCGCCGGCTGGGCGATCGGGACCTGGCCGGCCACGCCGGTGGCTACCCGGGTCAGATCACCCGCACCTACATCGACGCGACCGATCAGATCGTGGTCAGCGTGCTCACCAACGCCATCGACGGACCGGCCGACGCGCTGGCCACCGGCATCGTGCGGCTGATCGAGTTGGCCCTGAACCCCCCGCCCGCACCCGCGTCCGCCCCCGGCCCGGAGGTGGACCTGGACCGCTACGTCGGACGGTTCGCCAGTCTGTGGGGCGTGACCGACGTGGCCCGCGCCGGCGACCAGTTGTACCTGCTCACTCCGAGCAACCCCGACCCCACCGAAGCCTACCTGCAGGTCACCCCCACCGGTGCGAACTCCCTGCAGATCGAGAGCGCCTCCGGGTTCGGTCCCGTGGGCGAACAGGTGCGCTACGAGCGGGACGACGACGACCAGATCACCTCGGTGTGGATCGGCGGCGCCCAAGCATGGCCGACGCAGGCGTTCCTGGCCCGCCGCTCCGACCTGGCTCGCGGTCCGCTGCCGGGTGGCGCGTGAGCGCACCTGCTACGGCACGAGGGGCGCGGTGGCCGTGAGGTTCATCACGGCCGGGCAGTGGCAGTACCCGAGAGCCATAGACTTGTTGGACTCCGTCCAGCAAGTCGGGTCGCCTCCTGCGGCCGCGCCCACCCGGTGAAGGAACTCATGCCTACCCTCCCCCGCCCCGTTCGCGGCCGGCCGGCCCTGACCGCGGTGAGCCTCGCCGTCGTCCTCACCATCGCTGCCTGCACCACCGAGCCCGAGGACGGGGCCGGCCCGGACCCGGCCACACCCGAGGATGCCGCCGGCGGCGGCACCCTGATCTATGCCACCGGGGACGCCGAGCCCACCTGCCTGGACCCCCACGTGGGCGGCAACTACCCCCAGGCCCTGATCAGTACCCAGTACCTGGAGCCGCTGCTGGGCCGGGACGCCGACGGCACCATCCTGCCCTGGCTGGCCACCGACTGGGAGGTCAGCGACGACGGCCTCACCTGGGACTTCACCCTCGCCGAGGGTGTGACCTTCACTGACGACACCCCCTTCGATGCCGAGGCGGTCCGGATCAACGTCGAGCACGTACAGGACCCCGACACGGCCTCTTCCACCGGCTACCTGGCGATGGAGAAGGTCGAGCGGGTGGAGGCGGTGGATGACCATCACGCCCGCTTCCACCTGGCCGAGCCCGACTCGGCGTTGCTGGAGTCCCTGACCCAGCCGTGGAACGCGATGCAATCCCCGGCCGGGATCGATCGCGGGATGGACGCCAACTGCGCCGCGCCGGTCGGTACCGGCCCATTCGTGGTGCAGGAGTGGGTGCCCCAGCAGCACGTCACCCTGGTACGCAACCCCGACTACACCTCCGGGGTGCCTCGGGCCGAAAACGACGGCGTGGCACACCTGGACCAGATCACGTGGCGGTTCATCCCGGACCCGGCCACACGTTACGCAGCGTTGCAGTCCGGGGAAGTGCACGTGATCGACAACCCCGAACCGGAAGCGATCGCCGGGGCGGGCGAGGACATCGAGTACATCGACGCGCCCCGTCCGGGCTCGGTGAACCGACTCGAACTCAACGGCGGACAGGCCCCCTTCGACGACGAGCGGGTTCGGGAGGCATTCATCCGCGCCGCCGACGTCGGCCCGGGCATCGACACGCTGTACGCCGGTGTGGCCGAGCAGGCGTTCTCCCCGCTGTCCTCGATCGAGCCCTACGCCTACGCCGACGAGTCCTTGTTCAGCACCGACCCCCAGGCCGCCGAACGGCTGCTGGACGAGGCCGGGTGGAGCGAGTTCGACGACGACGGCTACCGGGTCCGCGACGGCCGGCGCCTGAGCGTGCGCATCCCGGTCTCCACCAACCAGTCGGTGGCCGCCGAACAGTCGTTGCTGGAACAGGTGCAGGCCAACACCCGCGCAGTGGGCTTCGAGGTGATCCTGAACCCGGTGGACCTGTCCACCTGGTACGGCGACCTGGCCGCCCACGACTACGAGGCGGTAACCGCGCCCTACACCAAGGTCGGCCCGGACGTGCTGCGGATCCTGTACCACTCCGACTCCCTGGTCCCGGCACCCTCGGGCTACTTCGCGAACCTGGCCCAGGTCGATGATCCGGAACTGGACGCACTCCTGGAGCGGGCCGTGGCCACCGACGACGAGACCGAGCGTGAGGAGTTGTACACCCAGGCCCAGGCCCGGGTCCTGGAGGGATTCCACATCCTGCCGTTGTATGACCAGCAGAACCACTTCCTGGTGAACGGAGCCTCGGGGGTGTGGACGCTGGACACCGTGGCCACACCCACCTTCATCGACGCCCGCCTGGACTGAGGTGATGCTCGCGCTGCGCTGGATCGCCGGGCGTCTGGGAGCGGCCGCGCTGGTGGCCTGGGTGGTGGCGACCGTGGTCTTCTTCGCGCTTCGCGGGGCCGGCGGCGACCCCACAGAGGCCATCCTGGGTGGGCCCGGTTCACAGGCCGGCCCGGAGGCCGTGGCCGCGGTGCGGACCGAGTACGGCCTGGATGAGCCCGTGCTCGTGCAGTACCTGTTCCAGTTGTGGCGGGTGGCCACCTTCCAACTCGGAGACTCCTACGCCCGGCGCCAGCCGGTGTCGGATCTGATCGGCGGGCAGCTGCCGGCCACGTTGATCCTGGCCGGTGCCGCGCTGGCGCTGGCGTGGGTACTGGCGCTGCTCATCGCTACCGCGGCGGTCAGCGCCCGAGGGCGGGTGGGCCGGCTGGCGGTCAGCGTGCTGCGCGGGGTGGAGATCGCGGCCTCGGTGCTGCCGCACTTCTGGTTCGGTGCGGTCCTGATCGCCCTCTTCGCGGTCTCGTTGGGCTGGCTGCCGGCCACCAGCACCTCCTCGGCACCCAGTGCGCTGGTACTGCCCACCATCACCTTGGCCGTTCCCGTCGCGGGTTTCCTGGGGCAGGTGATGCGAGACGGGCTGGCCGAGGCCCATACCGCCCCGTTCGCCACCACGTCCCGCGCCCGGGGCGCCTCGGAGCAGTGGGTGCTGGTCCGCCACTCCCTGCGCCACGCCGCCCTCCCGGCGATCGCACTGTCCGGGTGGGCCTTCGGGTCGCTGCTGTCCGGGGCGGTGGTCGTGGAGACGTTGTTCGGGCGGCCCGGGTTGGGCCGGTTGCTGATGGAGGCGACCACCGGCCAGGACGTACCGCTGGTGATCGGCTCGGTGCTGGTGGTGGCGCTGGGATACGTGGTGGTGATGACCCTGGCCGACCTGGCCGAGTGGGTTCTGGACCCGCGGCTGCGAGCAGGCTCGGCCTCCCGGCGTGCGCGCACGCCGCAGACGGATACGGCGGTGGGCGGATGAGCGTGTCCGGTGTGTCCCGGCCGAGGTCGCGCGTGCTCCCGGGGCGTGGTGCCCTGTCCCGGCTCGGCCTGCCCGGGCTGATCGCGGCGGTGGTGGTGGCCGTCGTCGGCCTGGCCACCTTCTGGCCGCAGGTGCTCACCGGTGTCGACCCGAACGCGATCGCCCCGGCGGATGCGCTGTCCCCGCCCGGCGCGGGGTACTGGTTCGGCACCGACACCTCCGGGCGGGACGTGTTCGCCCGGGTGGTGCACGGCGCCTCGCAGTCGGTGGGCATCGGGCTCGCCGCCACCGGGATCGGCGTCGGTCTGGGGGTGGTGATCGGGTTCGCCTCCGGCCTGGGACCGGTCTGGCTGGATGCGGGCCTGCGCCGGGTGATCGAGGTACTGTTCGCGCTGCCCACCCTGGTGCTGGCACTGCTGCTGGTGGCGGTGATGGGCCCGGGGGTGCGGGCCTCGGTGATCGCGGTGGGCCTGGCTACCGCACCGGGATACGCCCGGATTCTGCGCGCCCGGGTCCGCACGGTGGCCCGGGCCGGGTACGTCGAGGCGGCACGCCTGGAGGGGGCCGGCCCGTTCGAGGTGCTGCTTCGCCATGTTGTGCCCAACTCCCTGTGGCCGCTGCTGGCGATGATCACCCTGGGTATCGGGCAGGCGATCGTCTGGGTGGCCGCACTGAGTTTCCTGGGGCTGGGCGCACTGCCACCATCCCCGGAGTGGGGGGCGATGGTCAACGGCGGACGGTTGCACATCACCAGCGCCTGGTGGCTCGCTGTCTGCCCGGGCCTGGCCATCACCGTCACCGCCGGCGCGCTGACCGTGCTGGGCCGGGCGGTGGGTCGGGTGGGCCGGCGATGAGCCCGCTGCTGAGGATCCAGGACCTGTCGGTGACCTTCGACGGCGTGGGCCGGGTGCTGCGGGAGGTCTCGGTCAGTGTGGCCGCCGGGGAGTGCGTGGCGGTGGTGGGCGAGTCCGGTGCGGGCAAGTCGGTGCTGGCCCGCACTGCGCTGGGTCTGGCCGGTGAGGGTGGTGTACCGGCACAGATCCGCGCCGGTGTCCTGGATGTCCTCGGCCAGGATGCCCGGTCCTTCACCCCCCGGCACTGGCGCCGGATCCGGGGCGCCCAGGTGGCGATGGTGCTCCAGGATGCGCTGGGGTCATTGGATCCGCTGCGCACCGTGGGTGCCGAGGTCGCCGAGACCCTTGCGGTACGCGGCGTACCCAGCGCGCAGCGCCGCGAGCGGGTGCTGCAGGCCCTCACCGACGCCGGATTGGACCAGCCGCACCTGCGCGCCCAGCAGCGCCCCGCGGAACTCTCCGGCGGGATGCGCCAGCGGGCGCTGATCGCCTCCGCCCTGGCCGGTGGCCCGCAGTTGCTGGTGGCCGATGAGCCCACCACCGCCCTGGATGCCACGGTCGCGGCCACGATCCTGGACCTGCTGGCCCGGCTGCGCGATGAGGGGATGGGCATCCTACTGGTCAGTCACGACCTGGGCGCGGTCTCCCGCGTGGCCGACCGGATCGTGGTGCTGGCCCAGGGGCAGCTGGTCGAGGCCGGTACGGCCATGCAGGTGCTCACCGCTCCCGAGCAGCCCTACACCAGGGAGTTGATGGCGGCGGTGCCCCGCGGCCCCAAGGCCGGGACGTCGTCCACAGGTGCACAGCCCGACGGGGCCGGCGGTGCCCGGCCGAAGCACCCCGGTTCCGGCGAGGCCGGGGCGTGGTCACCGGTGCTCGCCGCACGCGGCCTGGTGCGCCGGTTCCGTCTACCGTCCGGTGGCTCGCTGGCCGCCGTGGACGGAGTGGACCTGCAGGTCCGGCCAGGCGAGGCGATTGGAGTGGTGGGTGAGTCCGGATCGGGCAAGACCACCCTGGCCCGGCTCCTGCTGGCCGCCGAGGAACCGGACGAGGGCGAGGTGGACCTCGCCGGTGAGGCATGGAGCGGGGTTCCCGAACGAGACCGTCGATCGCGCCGCCGGCAGATCCAGTACATCCCGCAGGATCCGCTGGGCAGCATGGACCCGCGCCACCGCGCCGGGCAGATCCTGCGCCGGACGCTGGACCGGGCCCGCTCGAGCCGGACGCCGGCGGAACTGCTGGCCCGGGTGGGCCTGCCCGAGGAGGCGCTGAACCGCTACCCGCGCGCACTGTCCGGTGGACAGCGCCAACGCCTGGCGATCGCCCGGGCCCTGGCCGGCCGTCCGAAGGTCCTGGTATGTGATGAGCCCGTCTCGGCCCTGGACGTGACCGTTCAGGCACAGATCCTGGACCTGCTCACCACCGTGCAGGCCACCGAGGGGGTGGCGCTGGTCTTCATCTCCCATGACCTGGCCGTCGTGCGCCGGGTGTGCGAGACCGTCCTGGTGATGCGCGCCGGCAAGGTGATCGAAAGTGGCCCCTTGGAGCAGGTCTACGCCCGGCCCGAGCAGGACTTCACACGCCAACTCCTGGCTGCGGCACCGAACTGGGACTAGCAGCAGATCCTCGGCGTCGGCCCCTCTGGACAGCGCAGGTTAGCGAGCGCTAACATCGGCTCTGTTATCGATCGCTAACGCGTGTCGTTGCCCCGGGACGGAAGCGACCAGTTCCCGGGGACTCGCTGGGACGCAGGCACACTCAATGCCGAGAGGGACCATGTTCGAACTTTCCGAGGACCACGAGATGTTCCGCGGGGTGGTGCGCGACTTCGCCGAGTCCGAGATCGCTCCGCACAGCGCGCAATGGGACCGCGAGCGCCACTTCCCCGTCGACCTGATCCCGAAGATGGGCGAGCTCGGCCTGTTCGGGCTGACCGCACCGGAGGAGTTCGGCGGCGCCGCGGGCGACTTCCTCTCCATGTGCGTGGCGATCGAGGAGATCGGACGGGTGGACCAGTCCATCGGCATCACCCTCTCGGCAGCGGTGGGGCTGGGGATCAGCCCGCTGCTGAGGTTCGGCAGCGATGAGCAGAAGCAGCAGTGGGTGCCGGACCTGGTGGCCGGGCGCGCCCTTGCCGCCTTCGGGCTCACCGAACCCGGGGCAGGTTCCGACGCCGGCGCCACTCGCACCCGAGCCCGGCTGGAGGGCGATGACTGGGTGATCAACGGCTCCAAGAGTTTCATCACCAACTCCGGTACCCCGATCACCTCCCTGGTGACGATCACCGCGCGTACCGGTGAGATGCCGGACGGGAGCCCGGAGATCAGCACGCTGCTGGTACCCGCCGGCACACCCGGACTGACCGTGGACCCCCCCTACGACAAGCTGGGTTGGCACGCCTCGGACACCCACGGGCTCACATTCCACAACTGTCGGATCCCGGCCGGGAACATCGTCGGCGAGCGCGGCGCCGGGCTGCGCCAGTTCCTGCACCTGCTCGACCACGGTCGGGTCGCAATCTCCGCGCTCGCGGTGGGTCTGGCCCGGGCGTGCTTGGACCTGGGCACCGACTACGCCCGCACCCGGGAGGCCTTCGGACGCCCGATCGGGGCGAACCAGGGGGTGGCGTTCCCGTTGGCCGACCTCGCCGTCTCGGTCGAGGCGGCCCGCGCGCTGACTTATCGCGCGGCCTGGCTCAAGGACGAGTGCGACGCCGGACGCCGGCCCGCCAGGGATCTCACCCGGGCAGCCGCGATCGCCAAGGTCTACTCCACCGAGGCAGCCGTTGATGCGGCCCGTACCGCCACGCAGGTACTGGGCGGGAACGGCTTCATGGAGGAGTTCCCCGCGGCCCGGTACTACCGGGACGCCAAGATCCTGGAGATCGGGGAAGGCACCTCGGAGGTCCAGCGGATGGTGATCGCCCGCGAACTCGGACTGCCCCGCTGAGCACGCCCCGTCGCCGCCCGCGGGATCAGGGCACTCAGGGCTGTCCGGGTCCGGCCAGCGACTGCGGGCTCAACGCCTCCAACGCCATCCGCTGCAGCAGGGCGCCGGTGGCCGCGCGCCCGAGGCGGGCGCTGTGCGGGGTGGAGTTGATCAGGCCGAGAACGGCGTGTGCGGCTGACCGGGCGGTCGCCTCCCCGACCCCGGGGGCGGCGTCCAGGATCGTGCCGGCCCAGATCTCGACATAGGCCCGCTGCAGCCGGCGCACGTTGCGCTGCTCCTCCTCGGCCAGGCTGTCCAGGTCACGATCCTGGATCGTGATCAGGGCCGGGTGGTCCAGAGCGATCTGCACGTGCCAGTCCACCAGCACCGCGAGCGCCTGCCGCCCCGGCTCGACGTCCGAAAGTCGCTCCCGGGCGACGCTCAGGATGCGCTCGCTGATCCCGATCAGCAGTTCGGCGAGGACTGCTTCCTTGCTCGCGAAGTGCCGGTAGAGGGCCGGGCCGGAGGTACCCACCTGGCGGCCGATGTCGTTGATGGACACCCCGTGGAATCCGTGCCGGGCGAACAGGTCGGCCGCGGCGTCCAGGATCTGCTGACGACGCGGGGAGGCCACCGGCCGCTCCCGCACACCCTCGCTCATCAGCACCATCCCCTCATGCTAGACCGCCGCCGGCCCGCGGCGGCGCGACCGGTTCACCCGGCACGATGTACCTACCCGCCGCCGCATGCCGGTGATCGACGCCCCGAGCGTCATCGGGCGATCCCTGCGACGATGGGGACATGACGAACCTGTTGATCGGCCTGCTCGGTCTCGCCCTCGGGGCGCTGCTGTGCTTCCGCGGTGGCTCCCTGGCTCGAATCCTGCTGGCGCTGTGGGGGGCGTTCGTCGGATTCAGCCTCGGGGCATCCCTGGCCGCCGGCCTCACCGACCAGCCGCTACTCGGGGACGCCTGGGGGTGGATCGCGGCGATCGCGGCGGCGGTTCTGCTGGCGCTGGCGGCGTACTGGTTCTACGTGCTGGCCGTGCTGATCTGGCTGGGCTCGCTCGGGTTCGCACTCGGGACCGCGCTGGCGAACTCCCTGGGTGCCTCCGAGGTGGTGGCCATGGTGGTGGGCCTGATCGCCGGCCTGGTGCTGGCGCTGGTGGCGCTGGCCCTGCGCCTGCCCGCGATACTGCTGATCGTGCTGACGGCGCTGGCCGGCGCCGCACTCATCCTGGCCTCGGTGCTGATCCTGATCGGCGAGGCGCCCCCGGGACCGGAGCTGGCGGAGATCGCCTGGCCGGACCGCTGGTGGTGGACGGTGCTCTACATCGTGGTCGCCGTCGCCGGCATCGTGGTTCAGGGCCGCAGCCGCGTCCGGCGCGGTGGGCGCGCCCAGTGGCAGCGCTCGGCACCGGCCGGCGGGGCCTGAGCCGGCGCCGCCTCACCCAGGGCAGTTCAGGCCGCGCTCCAGTGCCTCCAGATTCGCCCGCATCACCTCGACGTAGTCCGCGCCGGTACCGCGCTCCATCGGGTCCAGCACATCGACCTGCACACCCATCTCCTCCGCGAGTACCTCCACCACCCGGGGGCTGGCCCTCGCCTCGAAGAAGATGGTCAGCACGTCGGTGTCCGCGATCACGCCGGCGACCTCGCGCATCCGGGCCGGGGAGGGCTCCACCTCGGGATCCACGCCGGCGATGCCGACCTGCTCCAGGCCATAGCGATCGGCCAAGTACCCGAACGCTTCGTGAGAGGTGACCAGCGTCGCTCCGGTGCACCCGGCCAGCACGGCGCCGAACTCCCCGTCCAGGTCCATCAGGTCTGCCTCCAGGGCCTGCGCCCGGGCCCGATAGCCTGCGGCACCCTCCGGGTCCAGGGCGGCGAGTTCGGTGGCCACTTCATGGCCCGCCGCGGCGAAGCGAAGCGGGTCCAACCAGAAGTGTGGGTCGTCCGGATCAACGTCTGGCGGTCCGGCGTCGGCGGGTAATTGCGCTCGGGCGACGGCTTCGACGTCGACAACATGCGCGGGATCGACCATGTCCACCGCCTCATCCGTCGCCGGCTGCAGCCCGGAGAGGTAGATCACCAGGTCAGCCGACTCCATCTCGCCGACCTGCACCGGTGACAACTCCAGGCTGTGCGGGTCGGCCCCATCGGCAGTCAGCGACGTCACGGTAACCTCCGGCCCCCCTATCTCGGCGCCGAGGAACTCCAACGGGGAGAATCCGGCCACGACGTGCATGCCCTCCGGTTCATCCGGCGGGGTGCAGCCTGCCAGGGCCAGCAGACCCGTTGCCGAAACGACGGCGAGCCCGCAGCCGGAGCGGGACCGCGCCCGGGCGCCGGGGCGGCGCGCCCGGGCCGCAGACGCCGGCCGCGTGCCCTTGACGGCGGCCACCGGACTCAATGGTCATGGTCCTCATCGTCGTGATCGTGATCGTCCTCATCGTGATCGTGGTCGTGGTCGTGGTCGTGGGCGGGGTCGTCCTCATCGTGGGCGTGATCGTCCTCGGACACCTCGGCCACCAGATCGCCAGTGACGCCAATCAGGTCGTTCGGCGTCACGTTCAACTCTGCGGTGTTCCACACCTCGGCGGTGGGGATGTCCACGGCGTGAATCGTGGCCGTGCCCGGGTCGGTGACGAAGACCGAGCCGTCGAGTGCGGTCAAGCCCGGGCGCGGCTCCTGCCAGTCCTCGGGCACGCTCCACTCCTCGATCACCGGGATGGCGGCCACCACCTCACGCGTCTCGGGGTCGATCACGTGGATCTGACCGTCGGTGCCGAGCACCAGCGCCTCGCCGTCATCGCCGCGGGCCAGCGAGGTCCCGGAGTACGCCGCAGGAAGGCCCACCAGGTGCACCTGGTCGGAGGCGGTGTCGATCAACGAGACCTGGGTGGGTTCGCTGTAGTTACCGAGCACTACCGCGGAATTCGGCGCACCGGACAACGTCCCGATCGAGCCGTCCTCATCCGGGCTGGTCGCTTTGGCGATCCGGCCGTCGGCATAGATCAGGGCGCCGTCGGCGCATCCGACCACGACGGTCTCGGCGGCGCTGACCGCCGAGCCGTGCAGGCCCGGGCACTCGTCGGAGGCGGCTATCTCGGCGTCGGCCGCATCCAGCACACGGATGCCGGTCCGGGCCTCGGTGTCGCCGTGGGAGACCACCAGGGTGCCATCACTCAGTTCCAGTGCGAGCCCGTGGTGCGGATCCTCGGCGGTGTAGCCCCGCACGTCACGGCTTTCGTCCCGCAGGTCGCCGGAATCGAAGACGGTCACCTGACCACCGGCGTCGTCGAAGAGGGTGGTCCGGCCCTCGTTGACCACCACGTGCCCGGGTGCCTGAGCGGGGAAGATGGTCTCGGTCAGGACCGCATCGGAGGTGTAGTAGTGGGCGTGGTCGCCGTGCGGCTCGGCCCAGGTACCCAGGTCCAACACCTGGAAGCCGCCGCTGGTGGACACTAGTGCGTGCCGTCCGTCACCGGCGTCGGCGAGCCTGTTGAACCGGCGAGGTCGATGTCGGAGACCACCTCCAGGGTGGCGGCGTCCAGCACCTGCACCCCGCCGTCGTAGGTGATCGCCAGCCGCGGAGTACGCGCAGCCACCTCGGCAACCTCCTGTTCCGTCGCTTCCTCGGTGTCCGTATCGACTGGCCGATCGGTCGCGGCGTGGCCTGGATCAGGGTCACTCTGACCACAGGCCGCAAGCAGTACCAGGGGTAGGGCCAACCCGAGCGCGGTCACCACCCCGGGGCGGGTACGGGCGCCCCCGTCATCGGTGGAGGCGCGTGCGGCCAGGACCGGGGCGTGAGCGCTCCCGACGCGCAGCGGGCTCTTGCGGGGTTCCCGGACTCGTTCGTCCATGGGGTTCTCATTTCTCATGCCGTGATGAGCGCGGGGCGCTCGTTCCTTCCGCTCGGAGATGAAGTACATCGCTAAACATAATGGGACCCGTTCTCATTATCAAAAGGAATTGACCGAGCAATTCGACGGATCCCACTACTGCGTAGCGTCGTACTAGATGGCGTCGTACGTGCGCCGCGTAGTACCCTGGGACGATGGCGATGGGTGAGTTGGAGAGCGCGATCATGACGCAGTTGTGGGCCGCCGACGGCCCCTGCACCGTGCGCGAGGTACACGAGGCCCTGACCCCGGACCGGCCACTCGCCTACACCACGGTGATGACCGTGCTGGATCGGCTCGCCAAGAAGGGCCTCCTCACCCAGGAGCGCCAGGGCCGGGCTTTCCGCTACTCCCCCAGCCGCACCCGGGAGCAGTTGACCGCAGACCTGATGCTGGACGCCCTCGGGGGCACAACCGAGCCGTCCCAGCGGGTCGCCGCCCTGCAGCAGTTCGTCGGGCGGGTCAGCCCACGCGAAGCCGAGGCGATCCGCGCGGCTCTGGACACCCAGCACTGAGGGCGGGCGCCGCTCCGCCGTCCAGGACCCCTTCGTGACCGGTATCGCCCTGCTGGTGCTGGCGCTCGTGCTGTCCTGGGTGCTCCCACCGATCCTGGTTCGCGCCCGATGGTTGCAGCAGGCGCCCCGGGCCGGGGTGACGCTGTGGCAGGCGGTGGCCCTGGCCGCGGTACTCGCCGCCGTAGGGGCGGTGCTGGCGATCCCGGAGGAGGCCTGGCGCTCCTATCAGAACGCCGGCGGCACGCTCGGCCGCCCGGCGCTGTTCGTCGCCCTCGCGGTGGCGGGCGCCGGGGCAGGCGTCATCGTGGTGCGATTGGGCCTCACCTCGCTGCGGCTGGGGCTGGACACCCGTCGTCGCCGGGCCCGGCACCGCGAACTGCTGGATCTGCTGGCCACCCCGGACCCGCGCCGGGTACACGTGCTGGCCGGCGGCGTCCCGATGGCGTACTGCGTCCCCGGGCAGGACGCGAGGGTCGTGCTGACCGATGCCGCCATCGATCTGCTCGGCCCGGGCGAGGTGGAGGCGGTGATCGAGCACGAACGCGCCCACTTGCGCGCACGGCACGACCTGGTCCGGGAAGCCTTCACCGCCTTGCATGTGGCGTTCCCCACGGTGGTGCGCTCGGAGGTGGCCCGCCACGCCGTCGACCATCTGCTGGAGTTGCTCGCCGACGATGCCGCGCTGGCCCGCGCGCCCCGGGCGCAACTGCGCGGTGCCCTGGAGACCCTGGCCGATACCACCGATGACCCCCGGATACAGGCGCGGTTGCAACGCCTTGCCGAGCCCGAGCCCAGCCGGTTCAGGCGCCGCGGGACGGCCGCGCTCGCCTACCTGGCGGCCGTGGCCGTGCTGGTGATACCCACCGCCGTGCTGGCTGGGCCGTGGTTGCTGCAGGCGGGCCGAGCATTGTCCAGTTTTTGACACAGCCGCGACCGCCACATTGCGATACCTGTAACATCCTCTGCGGACGTCGCCGCCTGAACGTAGCGCGCCCTGACGAAGAGGAGTTGTCGCCATGCCCGGACTGGACGAGAAGTTGCAGGACATCTACGCCGAGGTGCTCGCACGCAACCCCGGTGAGACCGAGTTTCACCAAGCGGTCCGTGAGGTGCTGGGCAGCCTGGGTCCCGTGGTGAGCAAGCATCCCGAGTACGCCAACGGCACCACCGCGGTGCTGCGCCGCATGTGTGAGCCGGAGCGGCAGATCATCTTCCGGGTTCCCTGGGTGGACGACTCAGGCACCGTGCAGATCGACCGCGGCTACCGGGTTGAGTTCAGTTCCGCGCTGGGCCCCTACAAGGGCGGCCTGCGGTTCCACCCCAGCGTGAACGTGGGGATCGTGAAGTTCCTGGGTTTCGAGCAGATCTTCAAGAACTCGCTGACGGGGTTGCCGATCGGTGGTGGCAAAGGCGGGTCCAACTTCGACCCGAAGGGCCGCTCCGACGCCGAGGTGATGCGGTTCTGTCAGTCCTTCATGACCGAGCTCTATCGCCACATCGGTGAGTACACCGATGTGCCCGCAGGTGACGCCGGGGTCGGTAAGCGCGAACTGGGCTACCTGTTCGGCCAGTACAAGCGCATCACGAACCGGTACGAGTCCGGCACGCTCACCGGTAAGGGCATGACCTGGGGTGGGTCGCAGGTCCGCACCGAGGCGACCGGATACGGCACCGTCTTCTTCGTCAACGAGATGCTGCGCGCCGGCGGGGAGACCTTCGAGGGCAAGAAGGTGGTCGTCTCCGGCTCCGGCAATGTGGCACTGTACGCGATCGAGAAGGTGCATCAGCTCGGTGGCACCGTCGTGGCCTGCTCGGACTCCTCCGGCTACGTGGTGGACGAGGACGGCATCAACTTCGAGTTGCTCCGCGAGATCAAGGACGTCCGTCGCGGGCGGGTCTCCGACTACGTCGAGGCCAAGGGCGGTCGAGCCCGCTTCGTCCCGGGCCGCTCGGTCTGGGAGGTGCCCTGCCAGATCGCCCTGCCCAGCGCGACGCAGAACGAACTGAACGGCCAGGACGCCGCCGCCCTGATCAAGGCAGGCGTGCAGATCGTCGCCGAGGGCGCGAACATGCCCTGCACCCCCGAAGCGGTGCGCGCGCTGCGAGATGCCGGGGTGAAGTTCGGGCCCGGCAAGGCAGCCAATGCCGGTGGCGTGGCCACCAGTGCGCTGGAGATGCAGCAGAACGCCTCACGGGACTCCTGGTCCTTCGAGCATACCGAGGCCCGGCTGGAGGACATCATGCGCGGCATCCACGACCGCTGCTTGGCCACCGCCGAGGAGTACGGCACCCCGGGCGATTACGTTGCCGGGGCAAACGTGGCCGGATTCATCCCGCTGGCCGACGCGATGCTCTCCCTCGGGGTCATCTGACCCGCCCCGTCCCGCGGGCGCCGACCCGGCCCGCCCGAGAGCGACGCCGGTAGCCGATGACGAGTGGCAGAACACTCGAGCATGACCACCCGCGTCGCTCTCGCCGACGTCGGGAAGGCGCGAGCGGTTCGGACGACCTACCGCCGGTGCCCCCCTATCGGCCCCGGGCTTCCGGATCGGCGTCAGGTGCCATGCCGCCACCTCCGGAACGGTTCGTACCGGTGGCACCGGCCGCCCCATCCGGAGCGGTGGCACCGGCACGGCGCGCCTGCTCAGCAGCCAGTTCACGAGCCGCCGGGCCCAGACTGGAAGCCAACGGGGCCGAGCCGGTTCGGCGCGCCAGCGGCCCTGCTGCGACCGGGCGCAGGGGCTCATAGGGTTCGCGCATGCGCGGTACGGACGTGAGGGCCTGGGGTTCGATCACCTCACCCTCGAGTTCCCCGGCCTCCCTGCGCCGCTCGTGCTCCTCCGGCGGGAGAACCTGGCGCCAACTACGGGTACGCATCGGCGGCAACTCCCCGGCGTCCTCACGCATCGCTCGATAGACGCTGTACATCTGGAACAACGCGAGGATGAAGAACGGGAAGCCGACCACGATCGTGGTGGTTTCCAATGCCTCCAGTCCGGCCCCGCCGGCGGTGACGGTGAGCAGGATGACCGCGATCATGGCGATCGAGATTCCCCAGAAGACACGCTGGCGCAACGGTGCGTCCTCCTCGTGACCATTGGCCATCGTGTCGGTGATCAGCGCCGCGGAGTCCACCGAGGTGGTGAAGAAGATGACCACCAGGACGATCGAGATCGCCGAGGTCACCATCGCGAAGGGGAAATTCTCCAGGAACGCGAACAGCGCACCGGGGATGTCGCCATCGCCCACGACCCGGTCTACCAGACCGCCATCGCCGTTCATCTCGATGTCGATGGAACCGCTGCCGAAGATGCCGAACCAGATCACGCTGAAGGTCGCCGGTATCGCCAGCACCCCGAGGACGAATTCCCGCACCGTGCGGCCCCGGGAGATCCGGGCGATGAACAGGCCCACGAACGGGGCCCAGGTGATCGTCCAGGCCCAGTAGAACACCGTCCAACTGGACTGCCATCCGGTGTCGCCGAAGGTGTCGTTCCACAGCGCCAGCTCCGGCAGCATCGCGAGATAACTCCCGAACGCCTCGATCGTGCCCTTGGTCATGAACACCGTGGCACCGGTGACGAACACGAAGAGCATCAGCCCGATGGCGGCGACGATGTTGATGTTGGAGAGGCGCTTGATGCCCTTCTCCAGCCCGGCGGCCAGCGAGACCAACGCGATGAGTGAGACCACCACGATCACGATGATCAGCGTCAGATCCGACTCCGGAATTCCGAACAGCTGGTTCAGACCACCGTTGATCTGCAGGGTGCCCAGACCCACCGAGACGGCCAGACCGAAGACGGTGCCGACGATGGCCAGCACGTCGACCGCCTGGCCGATGCGGCCGTGGATCCGCTCCCCCAGGATCGGCTGCAGGATCGAGGACACCCGCGGGGGCAGGTTGCGCTTGTACAGGAAGTAGCAGAACGCCAGACCGGGCAGCGCGAAGATCGCCCAGGTGTGGTACGTGAAGTGGTAGAAGGTGAACGCGAGCGCTTCCTCGGCGGCCTGCACACTCCCGGGCTCGACACCCTGGCGGGGCGGATCGCCGAAGTGGGACACCGGTTCGGCCACACCCCAGAACATCAGGATGGTGCCGATCCCGGCGGCAAACAGCATCGCGAACCAGGATCGCCCGGAGTGCTCGGCGGGTTCGTCGTCGGGCCCCAACTTGATCCGCCCGAACCTGCTCATCGCGATGTAGATGAGGAAGACCAGGAAGCTGGTGACGCCCAGGACGTAGAACCAGCCCATGTTGTCCATCAACCACGTCGAGGCGGCCTCGGTGCCGCGTCCGACCGCATCGGTAAAGACCAAGGTGCCGACAACGAACAGGATCACGATCGCGGCGGCGCCGAAGAAGATTCTCGGACTGGTGCGCAGACCGAGCAGTTCAGCAAACTTGTTCACGGAGTCCCACTTTCTCCTTGGATCTACGGTGATCAATTCAGTAGGTGCCTCGGATCCCCCTTCTCCGCCCGGCCTCGGTGCCCTATGGCGGTGCGGCTCAGCCTGTCTCTTCGCGTGAGAACGTTAGCGTTTCTCCCCGGGCTCCGCCCATCCAGACGTCCTGACAGGCGGCCGCAAACTCCTCCAGACCGGACACGATCGTGCCGAACACATTGCCCGGAACCCACCCCTGATCACCGTTGATCAGCAGATTGTTCCGCCCGTAGAACACCGCCAAGTCCACGATGGACCCCGTCTCGCGGTGCTGCTCGGCGCCTTCATAGCCGTAGGCAGGATTGCCCAGGTCGTCTCCGGTGAAGGTGAACCAGCACAGGTCCCCGGGTATCGGGGTGATGGTGGTGTTCTCCGCCCCGGGCTCCGATCCCGGATGCGGGATCAAGGTGTAGATCTCGTTGCGGGCGTACTTGCCGTGGTACACCTGCCCACCGGCCGGCAGCGCCTGCAAGACCGCCGCGCACGTGCGGGGTGCGGCCTCGGTGAGCAACCGGGCCCGGGCGCTGACCCCCCGGGATGTCAGGGTGATGCGCAGGTGCTGGTTCATCGTTCCTCCATGGCCATCGGTGGCCGGCGGGTGTGCCAGTCAGTGTGGTCCGTGAAGGCCTGTCCCGCGCGCAGGACCAACCCGTCGGCGTGGCGCGGCCCGACGATCTGCAACCCGATCGGGCGACCGTCGCCGGTGAACCCGCACGGCAGGCTCAGCGCCGGCTGACCGGTCATGTTGAACGGGTAGGTGTAGGGGGTCCAGGAGGTCCACCACCGCCGGCCCCAACCGCGGGGCACCTCCAGACCCGCCTCGAAGGCAGCGATCGGCATCGTGGGGGTGAGCAGCAGGTCATAGGTGGTGTGGAAGGCTCCCATCCTGCGGCCCAGATCCATCCGCACCGCGGTGGCATCGAGGTAGGCCGAGGCGTCCACCTGCCCGAACTGGGAGATGCCCGCGCGCAATTCGGGGTCCACCCGCTCCCAGTCACCCTCGCCGGTCCAGAACGTCTCGACCACTTTGGCCGCCCCGGGGAACCACAGCGTATGGAAGGCGGAGACCGGGTCGTGAAAGATCGGCGCTACCTCCTCCACGTTCGCTCCCGCCGCAGCGAAGACCTCCACCGCCGCGCGCACCGCCGCCTCCACCTGCGGGTCGTTCTCGCCGTACCCCAGATCAGGTGAGAAGGCGATACGCAGGTTCGCTACGCCGTCGTGCAGTCCGACGGTGAAGGACGACGACGGAGCCTCCAGGGAGAACCAGTCCCGGTGGTCCGGGGCTGATACCAGGTCGAGCAGGACGGCCGCATCGGCCACGGTGCGCGTCATCGGGCCTGGGTGGGCCAGGGTGCCGTAGGGACTGGCTGGGTAGGCCGGGATGCGGCCGTAGGTGGGTTTGAGGGCCACCGTCCCGGTGAAGGAGGCGGGGATGCGCACAGATCCGCCGGCATCGGTGCCGATCGACCACGCGCCCATCCCCAGGCCCACCGCGGCCGCGGCACCGCCGGAGGAGCCACCGGCGGTCAACCCGGGGTTCCAGGGGTTGGTGGTCGGGACGTAGGAGGGGGAATGGGTCACCCCCTTCCACCCGAACTCCGGGGTGGTGTTCTTGCCCAGGAACACCGCCCCACCCTCGCGCAGCCGCTGCACGGCCGGCGAGTCTTGATCCGCCGGGGGCAGGTGGGCGCACAGCGCCGAACCCCGCCGGGTCGGCCAGCCCCGGACCAGCAGGATGTCCTTGATCGTGGTGGGGACGCCGTCGGCCGGCCCCCTGGGCTCCCCCGCGGCCCACCGCTGGGCGGAGGCGGTAGCGGCCGCCAGCGCACCCTCGGCGTCGGTGAGCACCATCGCGTGCACGTGGGGGTCGAGGCGTTCGATCTGGGCCAGTGCCGCCTCGGTGGCCTGCACCGGGGTGAAGTCCCCGGAGCGGTAGCCGGCCACGAGCGTGGCGGCGTCCGCCATCGCCAACTCGCTACTCATCCACCGGCTCCTTCGCCCTCGTCTACGCTTCTGCGGCCCTGCCCGGACCCCGGCTACCGGACGAATCCGGCGGACTTGTCCACCACGTTGACCGGGTCCTGACCGGCCAACCAGCGCTCGGCGTTGTCGAGGAACTGGGCGGCGAGTTCATCGCGCCAGCCCACCACGTCCCCGGACATGTGCGCCGAGATCCGCACCCCCGGTGCGTCCCAGAGCGGGTGCTCGGCCGGGAGCGGTTCGGTGCCGAACACATCCAGGCTGGCCCCGTCCAGGGGCCCCTGACGCACCGCGGTCAGCAGATCGTCCTCCACCACGCTCGCTCCGCGCCCGATGTTGATGAAGTGGGCGCCGGGGCGCATGGCGGCGAAGACCGGTGCGTCGAACAGCCCGGTCGTGGCGCGGGTCAGGGGGGCGGCATTGATCACGTAGTCGGCCCAGCCCACATAGGCGGGCAGGTCCGCGCTGGCGTGGATTCCGGCGAAGTCGGCGTCACCGGCCCTGGCGCTGCGGCCCGCCCCGTGCACGGTCATGCCGACTGCACCGAGCAACCGGGCGCAGGCGCGGCCGATCGCCCCGGTCCCCACCACCAACGCGTTCTTGCCCGCCACCCGGGTCGTCTCGCGGTGCACCCAGGTGCGCTCGGCCTGGAACTGCGCACTCTCGTGCAGGAGTTTGGCGTGAGCCAGCACGCTGGCCAGGACGAACTCGGCGATCGGCTGGTCGAACACCCCCCGAGCATTGGTGACCATCACGTCGGACTCGCGCAGTTCGTCGAACAGCAGGGTATCGACGCCGGCTGCGGCCACGTGGATCCAGTCCAGGTCACCGCACCGGTCCCACACGTCGCGCACCGCGGTGGAGAAGAAGTCCCACAGGAACAGCGCCTGAGCTCCCTGAACCGCCTCACCGAGGGAGTCCGCGTCCGCGTAGCGCACCTGCGCGCGCCCCTCCAGAGCCTTCAAACCCGGCGGGCGCGAGCCTTCGGAATCGAGCAGCACGGCGATCGCCGGGACGGAACCAGACACACCGGGACGTTATAAGCCTTCCTGTCTGATTGTCAACAATCTAGGGTACGACTATGGAACTGGTGCAGGATCAACCGGTGGCGGCCCTGACGCCGCTGGATCAGCGCGGCGTGGGGGTGATCGCGCCCTACGACTTCGCCCTCGACCGCGAGTTGTGGGAGTGGATTCCGCCGCAGGTCAGCCTGCACCTGACGCGCACCCCCTACCAGCGGGTGCAGGTGAACCTGACCCAGGCCGAACTGATCGGGGCCCCGGAGGTGATCGCGCGCTGCGCGCAGGACCTGCACACGATCAATCCCGAGGTGATGGCCTACGCCTGCACCTCGGGCAGTTTCGTCGGCGGACTGGCCGGGGAGGCAGGAATCGTCTCGGCGCTGCGGGGCGGCGGTTTCGACCACGCGGTCACCACCTCCGGGGCGCTGCTGCAGGCGCTGGCGGTGCTCGATGCCCAGGTGGTGGCGGTGGCCACACCGTACGATGAGCCGATCGCCGCCCGCCTTGCGGCCTTCCTGCACCAGGCCGGCATCGCCGTCAGCGGGCTGCACAGCCTGGGCCTGAGCGGGAGGATCTGGACCGTGCCGTACCAACGCACCGCCGATCTGATCCGCCGCGCCGCCCGCGCATCGCCCACCCTCGGCCGGCCACCGCAGGCCGTGGTCGTCTCGTGCACGAACCTGCCGACCCGCCCGCTGATCGCCCCGTTGGAGGCCGAACTGGGCATCCCGGTGATCACCGCCAACCAGGCCACCATCTGGGCCGCGCTGCGCACCATCGGGCTGAGCGCGGTCGGACCGGGCCAACACCTGCTGACACATCAGCCCACCACCCCGGCTGTGCCGTCATGGCCCGCTACCCCGGCTGTGTCGGCGCCGATCCGAGCGGAGGTGAGGAATGACTGACCTGGAAGTTCCCGGCTACACCCTGCCCCACACCCCAGAGCCGTTCGACGCCCGTCCCTTCGCCGTCAGCGAATACATCAACCGGCTGGAGCGCGTCCAGCACGCGATGTCATCCCGCGGGCTGAACGCCCTGATGGTGGCCGACCCGGCGAACCTGTACTACCTCACCGGATACAACGCCTGGTCCTTCTACACCCCCCAGTGTCTGGTGGTGCCCGCCGAGGGCAGCCCGCACCTGTTCGCCCGGGCCATGGACGCCCAGGGGGCACACTGGACGGCCTACCTGGAACGCACCCACATCCACGGCTACCCCGAGCACTACGTGCAGCGGGCCGACATCCACCCGATGGACTGGATCACCGAGCAGGCCCGCGAACTCGGTCTGTTCGAGGACGTTCCCGGTGCCGTGATCGCGGTGGAGATGGATGCCCACTACTTCTCCCCCCGAGGCTTCTTCGCCCTGCACTCCCGCCTGGCGCACGCCGCCATCGTCGACAGCGTCGAACTGGTCAACTGGGTGCGGGCCGTGAAGTCGCCGGCCGAGCAGGAGAAGATGCGCGTGGCGGGTCAGATCGCCAGCACGGTGATGCAGGTGGCCATGGACGCCATCGAGGTGGGCCGGCGCCAGTGCGACGTGGTGGCCGAGATCCAGCACGCCCAGGCCCTCGGCTCCCACCACCTGGGCGGGGATTACCCCGCGATCGTGCCGATGCTGCCCACCGGACAGTCGGCCGGGACGCCGCACCTGACGTGGTCGGACGCCCCGCTGGTGCGCGGTGAGCCGACCACGATCGAGATCGCCGGGGTGCACCGCCGGTACCACGCCCCGCTGGCCCGCACCGTGGCGCTGGGCAGGCCCCACGCCGAGCTCGCGCGCTGCGCCGATGCCGTCACCGAGGGCCTGCACGCCGCCCTGGATGTGATGGGCCCGGGGGCCACCGGCCGGGAGGTGCACGCCGCGTTCGCCGACTCCATCGCACGGCGCGGGTTCTACAAGGAATCACGGATCGGGTACTCCATCGGAGTGGGCTACCCCCCGGACTGGGGCGAGCGGACCATCAGCCTGCGTGCCGAGGAACAGACCGTGCTGGCCCCCGGGATGTGCTTCCACATCATCATGGGGATGTGGATGGAGGGGTGGGGGTATGAGATGAGCGAGTCGGTGATGGTCACCGCCGACGGAGTCGAGCAATTGACCGACTTCCCGCAAGGGCTGACAGTCAAGACATGAATGTCGTCACGAAGGAGTAGCACAGGCATGAACACCGCGAACCGCACCCTGCCCCTGGCCGCACGCGCCGATTCTCTGGTGGGTTCGGTGATCGACTCCTCCACATCGCTGCTGGCCGCCCAGACCCATGACGTGGTCCGGTTCGCGATGGGCAGCCCGGCTGCCGAGGCGATCCCGACCGAGGCGCTGGCCGCGATCGGGGTGGAGGCGATCGGGGCGGGGCGGGCCGACGCGTTCGACTACGCCGCCACCGAGGGCGACCCGGCGCTGCGTGAGGCGCTGCTGGCGATGCTGGAGGGCACCTCCGATGCCACGACCAGCGACCGGCTGACCATCACCGCGGGAGGGATGCAGGGTCTGGACCTGGCCTGCAAGATCTTCGTCGACCCCGGTGACCTGGTGGTGGTGGAATCGCCGACCTACACCAACGGTTCCGCGACCGCGCTGTCCTACCAGGCTGAACTGCTGGAGGCACCGGTCGACACCGAGGGCCTGATCGTCTCCCGGATGGCGGAGCTGGTCGAGGCCACCGGGCGCACCCCGAAGGCGATCTACACCGTGCCCACGTTCCAGAACCCCTCGGGCACCACGATGACCTTGCAGCGGCGCCACGAACTGCTGGAACTGGCACGCTCCTGGGGTTCGATGATCATCGACGACGACCCCTACGGACTGCTGCGCTTCTCCGGTGCCGCCGTACCCACCCTGCACGAACTGGCCGACGGTGATCCGCTGGTGTTCTCGGTGCGCACGTTCTCCAAGATGGTCGCCCCTGGGCTGCGTGTGGGCTGGGTGGACGCCGCCCCCTCACTGCAGCAGTTGATCATCAACGCCAAGCAGGCGATGGACACCTGCACCAACCTGCCTGCGCAACGTCTGCTCGCCGGGTTCCTCACCAGCGGCGGACTGGAGGAGCACCTGCAGACCCAACGAGCGGAGTACCGGCGCCGAAAGCAGGCGATGCAGGAGGCACTGCAGGAGCACTTCGGCGACAGCGCCCGGTGGACCGACCCCGACGGCGGCTTCTTCCTCTGGGTGACCTTCGATGAGTCGGTGGACACCGAGGCCCTGTTCGAGATCGCCCTGGCGGAGGGGGTTGCCTACATCCCCGGCAACGCCTTCTCCCCCTCCAAACGGTTCCCGAACGCGCTGCGGCTGTGCTTCGCCTCCACCAACCCCGACCGCACCCGCGAGGGCGTGGCCCGCCTGGCCGCTGCGGTGCGGCGCCTGCAGGGCCGGTCCTGATGGCCGACGACGACGCAGCGGCGGTTCTGGAGGGGATCGCACCGGAGGCGGTGGCCGACCTGGCAGCGGAGTTGATCACCGCCGCCGGGCAGGGCGAGATGGGCACCGAGGAGGTGACCGCTCGGGTCCTGTCCGAACACGCCCGCGACCTGGGCCTGGATGCCAGCAGTACGGTGGTGGCACCCCAGCGGCCGAACGTGCGGATCATCACCCCCGACGCCGGTGCCGAACCCGGACTGTTGCTGCTCGGGCACACCGACGTGGTCCCGGCCGGCACCGGATGGCGCACCGACCCGTATCAACCGGTGGTCCGTGATGGGCGTCTGTACGGGCGCGGAGCGGCGGACATGCTCGGCGGGCTGGCCGCGGCCCTGGTGGCGATGGGCGCCCTGGCCCGATCCGGTGTGCGCCTGCGCGGGCCGGTGGAACTGGCCGCGGTGGTCGATGAGGAGGAGCTCGGGATCGGGATCCGGGACTTCATCACCGACCCGGCGCACCTGACCCACGCCGGGTGCGTGGTGGCCGAGCCCACCGATCTGCAGACCATCGTGGCCGCCCGTGGCGCCAGTTATATCGAGATCGACGTGCACGGCCGGGCGGCCCACGCCGGAAACCCAGCCGACGGACGCAACGCGATCTACGGGGCGGCTGCGATCGTCGCCGACCTGGAGGCCTGGCACGCCGAACTGGCTGCCGACGCGCACCCGTTGGCGGGGGCGGCCACCTGGAACGTGGGCGTGGTCACCGGCGGTGTGGGCGGGTCGATGGTGCCCGACCACTGCCGGATCAGCGCCGACCGGCGCCTACTGCCCGGTGAGGACCCCGAGCAGGTGCTCGCCGAGGTGCGCGAGCGGATCGCGGGCCTGGGTCTGGACCGGCGCGGGCTGGCAGTGGATGTGCTGATGCCGATGAACATGCCCGGATTCGAGACCGACCCGGCGAGCGCGCTGGTGCGGGCCGCCACCGCCGCGGTACCCGCCGCAGGTGGGCCGGACCTGCCGGTGGGTGGCTGGACGGCGGCGTGCGATGGCGGGTTCCTGGCACGCGATGCCGGTATACCGGTGGTGGTGCTCGGGCCCGGCTCGGTCACCGAGCAGGCGCATCGGCCGAACGAGTCCGTGGCGCTGGAGGACCTGACCACCGCCGCCGGGGCCTATGCGCTGATGGCCCTGAACCTGCTCACCTAACCGCCCCTCCCCCACCCCCGCGCCACTTCGCCGCTCGCTCGTTGGCTCCCCGGCTCCGCCGCCGCGCGATCCCCACCGCCCCAACCACCCAATTGGACAGTTCCAGCGCACCCACCACCCAACGCACCGCCCCAACCACCCAATTGGACAGTTCCAGCGCACCCACCACCCGACGCACCGCCGCGAGCGCCCAATTGGACAGTTCCGGCGGGACCGGTCCCGCACCCACCGCCGCGAGCGCCCAATTGGACGGTTGGGGCGAGGCGGGTGGTAGCCCAGGGACCGAGGAACGGTAGGATTGTCGACAATCGACACGCGTGGAGGTTCCGGTGCCCACGATCGGATTGCTGTACCCCGGCGACAGCGCCGCCGATGATTACACCCACTTGACCGAGCCCTTGGCTGCCCATGGGGTTCAGTTGCTGGTGGAGGAGACCTCGGTGGGCGTCGACGCCCATGAGGTCGATGCCCTGCTCGACCTGGGCTCGAGCGAACGCCTCCTGGAGGGCGCCGCCCGGATCCGGGATCGCGTCGATGCGCTGATGTGGGCCTGCACATCGGGGAGTTTCGTGTTCGGTTGGGAGGGCGCCCACGACCAGGCCGCCGAGATCGCCGAGCGCACCGGCCGACCATCCTCCTCGACGTCGCTGGCCTTCGTGCGCGCCTGCCGGGCCCTCTCCCTGCAGCGGGTGGCGGTCGCGGCCTCCTACCCCCGGGACGTGGCGGAGCACTTCACCGACTTCCTCCGGGCCGGTGGGATCGAGGTCGTCGGGATGTCCAGCCACGACATCCATACCGCTGCCCAGGTGAGCACCCTCGGTCGCGACGACGTCTGCGCGATCGTTGCCGGTGCCGGCCGTTCCGGCGCCGAGGCGATCCTGGTTCCGGACACCGCGATGCACTCACTGGGCTGGTTGCCGGACCTGGAGCACGTGGCCGGAACACCGGTCCTGACCGCGAACCAGGTGACCGTCTTCGACGGTCTCGGCCTACTCGGCCTGCGCCCACAATTGGAGGGCTTCGGCGCCTTGTTCGGCCGTGCCACCACCACCACCCCCGCCACCACCGGCACCACCACCACCGGCACCGGCACCGGCGCCGGCGCCGGCACCCATACCGGCGCAGATGCCTCCGGCGGTACGGAGGGGGCATCCTGATGGCCACGATCGAGGGCATACGTCCACTGGATCCGGTGGTGCAGGAGTCCACGCCCAGCCTGATCGCCTCCCAGGTGCGCGAGGCGATCGCGCAGGGCCGTATCCCGCCGGGCAGCCAGTTGCACGAGTCGGCGCTGGCGGCCCAGCTCGGAGTCAGCCGTGGCCCGCTCCGCGAGGGGCTGCAGCGCCTGACCCAGGAGGGACTGCTGGTGTCCCATCGCAACCGCGGGCTCTTCCTGATCGAGTTGTCCCCGGAGAACATCCGGGACATGTACCTGGCCCGGGAGGGGATCGAACGCACCGCCGCGGCACACGTGCACCGGTTGGATCCGGACCCGGTGCGCGCCGAACTCCTGGTGGCGGTGGAACAGATGAACCGCGCCGCCGGCAGTGGGGACGTCGTCGCCGTCTCCGAGGCCGACGTGCGCTTCCACGAGGCGATGGTGGCCGGCGCCCGAAGCCCGCGGCTGCAGCGTGCGCACGAGACCGTGCTCACCGAGACCCGCATGTGCATCCGTGCCCTGGAGCCGACCTACGCCGACCCGCAGACCAGGGTCGAGGAGCACCGCTCGATCGCGGAATCCTTCGTGCCCGGGGGTGCCGAGCACACCGATGACCTCATCGTGGCGCACATGGCGGACGCACTCGAGCGCCTCATCGCCCAGCAGGACTGACCACCCGGGCAACTCCCCGCGCGCCGGGTGGGATCAGATCCCGCGGCCTGGGGTGAGGATGCCGTTGGGGTCGAACACGGCCTTGATCCCGGCCTGCATCTCCCGGGAGACCGGCTCGACCTGCCAGGCCAGCGCGTGCCGCTTGAGCGAACCGATCCCGTGCTCCCCGCTCACGGTGCCACCCAGGTCCAGCGCGAACCGGGTGATGTCATCGATCACGGCCTGGGCGGCGGCGTACTCATCCTCCCCCGCCCCGGCCTCGACCGTGGGGTGCAGGTTGCCGTCCCCGGCGTGCGCCACGATCGAGACCCGCCGGCCGTGCTCGGCCCCGATCTGCTTGACCCCGGTGACCATCTGCGCCAACGCCGCCACCGGCACGCCGACGTCGGAGGAGACCCGCATCCCGCGTGCCACCAGGGCCGGATGCGAGCGCCGCCTGGCCTCCAGCAACTCCTCGTCGGCGAAGACCTCGCCCTCGGTCCCGCCGTGCTCGGTGCAGATCCGCAGGATCGCCTCGGCCTGCTCCTGGGCGTCGATGCCCACCGTCTGCCCGATCAGCAGCGCAGCCTGCGGGCGCGGCAGACCACTGGGTCGATAGTCCTCGATGATCTCCACCCCGAGGGCATCGATCATCTCCAGCACCTCCGGGCGAGCCGGACTGGACACGATCGCCATCACCGCCCGGCCGGCGTCCTCAATGTCATCGAAACTGACCCGGAACATCCGCGGCTGCCCCGGCGGCACCGCCTTGAGTCGCACCGTGGCGGCCGTGATCACGCCCAAGGTGCCCTCGGACCCGACGAACAGGCTGGTCAGGTCATACCCGGTGGCGTCCTTGGTGGTGCGCCGCCCGGTCCGCAGCACCCTGCCGTCGGCCAGCACCACCTCCAGTGCCGCGACGAAGTCGCCCAGCACCCCGTGGGCCACCCCGCGCAGACCTCCGGCGTTGCTGGCGATATTGCCGGCCACCGTGGAGGTACGCGAACTCGCCGGGTCCGGCGGAAAGAACAGGCCCCGCTCCCGGGCGGCCGCATCCAGGTCCGCGGTGATCACGCCGGCCTGCACATCGGCCAGCCGGTTGCCCATGTCGATATCGATGATCCTGTTCATCGCCTCCAGTGACACGACCAGCCCGCTGGGGTAGGACACCGCTCCCCCGGACAGCCCGGTCCCGCCACCGCGCACCGACACCGGCACCCGGTGCTCGTTCGCCCAGGCCAGCGCGGCACTGACGTCAGCGGTGTCCGCGGCCAGGACGACGGCGTGGGCCGGTCCGTCCGGGACGGCCCGGGAGGCGTCGCGGCAGTAGGGCGCCACCTGGTCGGGGTCGGTGAGCAGGCGCGGCCCGAGCCGGACGCGCAGGGCCTCCAGGTCGGGCAGTCCCTCGGGTGCGGTGCGGCCGTCGGCCCGGTCCGACGGCGCGATCGGCTCTGGCATCGTGATCCTTACGTCAGGTGAGGTGCGCCCGGGCGCACCGGTACCGCCGCCGCTCGCTACGTCGTCGTCGGTCGGACGAGTCTCGTTGCGGCCCGGTTGGCACGGCCCGGACTTGTGCCCTCAGTCTGCCACTGCGATGCCGATGTACTTGGTCTCCAGGAACTCCTCGATCCCCACCGTCCCGCCCTCGCGGCCCAGGCCGGACTCCTTGATCCCACCGAAGGGTGCCGCCGGGTTGGACACCACGCCCTGGTTCAGGCCGACCATGCCCGATTCGAGGGCCTCGGCCATCCGCAAGCCCCGGTCCAGGTTGGTGGTGTAGACGTAGGAGACCAGGCCGTAGGGGGTGTTGTTGGCCGCGGCGAGCACCTCCTCCTCGGTGTCGAAGGGGGTCAACGGCGCCACCGGACCGAAGATCTCCTCACTTCCCATCCGCGAATCGACCGGCACGTCGGACAGCACCGTCGGCGGGTAGAAGTAGCCCTCGCCCTCGGACTGTTGCCCGCCGGTGAGCACCGTGGCACCACGCTCGAGTGCGTCGCTGACCAGTTCGCTGACCTTGTCCCGCGCTGCCTGGTCGATCAGGGGGCCCACGTTCACCCCCTCGTCGGTGCCGGGGCCTACGGTCAGGCCGGACATCTTCTCGGTGAGTCTGGTGGCGAAGTCGGTCATGATGCCGCGCTGGACGTAGATCCGGTTGGCAGCGGTGCAGGCCTCGCCCATGTTGCGCATCTTGGCCAGGAAGGCGCCCTCGACGGCGGCGTCCAGGTCGGCGTCGTCGAACACGATGAAGGGGGCGTTACCGCCCAGTTCCATCGACGTGCGCATCACCTTGTCCGCGCACTGTTCCAGCAGTTTCTTGCCCACCGGGGTGGATCCGGTGAAGGAGAGCTTGCGCGCCAGGCCGGACCGGATCAGCGGCTCCATCACCCCGCCGGAGTCGGAGGTGGTGACGGTGTTGACGACCCCGTCGGGCAGGCCCACCTCGCGCAGGATGTCCACCAGCGCCAGCATCGACAACGGCGTCTGGGCGGCCGGTTTGATCACCGAGGTGCACCCGGCGGCGATCGCGGGTCCGAGTTTGCGGGTGCCCATGGCCATCGGGAAGTTCCACGGGGTGATCAGCAGGCACGGGCCCACCGGTTGCTTGGTGATGATGAACCGGGCTCCGCCCTGAGGTGCGGTCTGGTAACCACCGGAGATGCGGAGCGCATCGCCGGCGGAGTGGCGGAAGAACTCGGCGGCATAGGTGATCTCGCCCTTGGCCTCGGCCAGTGGCTTACCCATCTCCAGGGTCATCAGCAGCGCCAGATCATCGATGCGCTCATGCAGCAGGTTGAAGGCGTCCATGAGGATCTCGTGGCGGCGCTTGGGCGCCAGCGCGGCGAAGGCCGGCTGGGCCGCGACGGCGGCGTCGAGAGCGCGGCGGCCGTCGGACGGATCGGCGTCGGCCACCTGGGTCAGCACCTGACCGGTGGCGGGGTTCACCACATCGAACTGGGCCTGGTTCGACGCCGGACCCCACTGCCCATCGATGAACAGACCGGTGGGAGTCCCGGCGGGGAGTTGGTGAGCCATGTGGTTCGCCTTTCGCAGATTGGGGTATGGGGGCAACCTATCTAGGTGTCGCAACCTGAACGCGCGCGGTGCGGTAGCACGAGGCCACCTCACCGTGGTACCAATGGACCCGACAGATTGTCGACAATCCTACACAGGAGCATGAACATGGCTGAACTGTCCCCCAACCTGAAGCAGGCCACCGGCGTCGTCGCCGCCCGGGGACAGGGTGCGCTGCTCTGGGATGAGGATGACCGGCGCTACCTGGACTTCACCGCCGGCATCGGCGTGACCGGCACCGGTCACAGCCACCCCAAGGTGGTGGCCGCCGCACAGGAACAGGTCGCCAAGATCATCCACGCCCAGTACACAACCGTGATGCACCGCCCGCTGCTGGACCTGACCGAGCGGCTCTCGGAGGTGCTACCCAGCGGCCTGGACTCGCTGTTCTTCGCCAACTCCGGCTCCGAGGCGGTCGAGGCGGCGCTGCGCCTGGTGCGCCAGGCCACCGGGCGCCCGAACATCATCGCCTTCCACGGGGGTTTCCACGGACGTACCGTCGCGGCGGCCTCGTTGACCACTTCCGGCACCCGGTTCCGCTCCGGGTTCGCCCCGTTGATGGCCGGGGTGCACATCTCCCCCTTCCCCGACCCCACGCACTACGGCTGGAGCGAGGCCGAGGCCACCACGTTCGCCCTGAACCAGCTCGATTACACGCTGCAGACCATGAGCGCCCCGGCTGACACCGCCGCGTTCATCGTCGAGCCGGTGCTGGGCGAGGGCGGGTACGTGCCCGGCAACGCCGAGTTCTTCGCCGGGCTGCGCGAACGCGCCGATCGGCACGGGATCCTGCTGATCGTCGACGAGATCCAGACCGGCTGGGGCCGCACCGGGGAGTTCTGGGGCGCAGGCCACTTCGGCCTGCGTCCCGATGTCATCACCACCGCCAAGGGCATTGCCTCCGGTTTCCCGCTCTCGGCGATCGCCGCCTCGGAGGAGTTGATGAGCAAGGCCTGGGCCGGCTCGCAGGGCGGCACCTACGGCGCAAACGCCGTGGCCTGCGCCGCAGCGCTGGCGACGCTGGACGTCATCACCGAGGAGAACCTGGTGGCCAACGCCCGCGAGCGGGGCGCGCAACTGCGGGGCGCGCTGGAGCGGGTAGCGGCCGAACACAGCGCGATCACCGACGTGCGCGGTCTCGGCCTGATGCTGGGCAATGAGTTCCGGGACGCCGACGGCCGCCCGGACGGGGCCACCGCCGCCAGGGCCCAGCAAGCGGCCGCCGAACGTGGGCTGCTGCTGCTGACCTGCGGTCCCTGGGGCCAGGTGGTGCGCTTCATCCCGGCGCTCGTCGTCACCGAGGATCAGGTCGAGGAGGCCGGGCAGATCTGGGCCGAGGTGGTGCAGGCAGTACTCTGAGGGGCGGTGACAGCACAGAGCAGACCGTCCAGAGCGAGGTTCGATGGCTAGGGCCCGTTTCCCCCGGCACGTCTATGCCTCCGGCGACGAGCCAGACCCGCGCTTCTCCCTGGCCAACGAACGCACGTTCCTGGCCTGGGTCCGCACCGCCCTGGCCTTCCTGGCCGGCGCGGTAGCCCTGGAGGCGCTGGCCACCCCGCTCAACCCCACCGTGCGTGCCATCGCCGCCCTGGCGCTGGTGGCCACCGCCCTGCTCGTGGTGCTGCAGGCCTGGATCGGGTGGGTTCGCATCGAGCGCGCGCTGCGGCAGGACCGCCCGCTGCCCTCACCGTTGACCACCCTGCCGGTCACCATCGGGTTGGTCGCGGTCACGGTGCTGGTGGGTGCGGGCCTGCTACTCGGCGGGTCGGGATGACCTGGGACCGGGGCCTGCAGTTCGAACGTACCGATCTGGCCTGGCGCCGCACCGTCCTCGCCGTGACAGCCGGGCTGGCCCTGGCCGGCCGATACCTGGCCGCCGGCAACGCGGTGCTGGGGATCGCGCTGCCGGCGGCGGCCCTGGTCTGCGGCGTCGGGATGCTGTGGCTCTTCACCGCGCGGATCCGGCAGGCCGAGCGGGTGGTGCGAGCCATCACGATCGGCGCACCCACCATCGAGCGGATGCCCGGTGGTGGACTGATCGCGGCGGTGGCACTAATGACGGGGGTGGCGATCCTGGCCGGCGTCGTCTTCGTGTCCACCGCGGCGCTAGGCACCTGACCACCCCTGCCGGAACCCGTGCCGGCGATCCGGGCACCGCCCGCCGATCGCACGAACGGCTGCGGGCCCGGAACACGACCAACCGACCTCACCCGGTGGGCAGGGCCTCCTGTGCGTAGGCCTGCGCGAACTGTGCCGTAGGCGGAATCGGCTGGATCACATCCACGAGCACCCCGCCGGGGGCCTCGACGATGAAGTGTCGCTGCCCGAAGCCCTCATCCCGCAGCGCGAGGACCGGCGTCAGCCCATGTTCGGCCGTCAGGGCGTGGTGAAGCGGGTGGACATCCTCCACCTCGATGTTGAGGATGAGGCCGCGTACGGGTGCACCGAACCCGGCCGGCACCGTGGGATGGTCGCACTGCAGGATCGCCAGCTCGTACTCCCCCAGGCGCAGGCTGACGTACCAGTCCGCCTCGAAGGTGCTCTCGAATCCGAGCACCTCGCGGTAGAACCGCGCGGCCGCGGCCACGTCGTCGGACATCAGGACCGGGTAGACGCTGGTGACAGACATCGCACTCTCCTTTACGTACACTGTGTTTGTAAGCACGATAAGGATACATACACCGAGTAGGTAAAGGAAGAGCGATGGCACGTGCTTCTGCCGCGGTAGCCGCGGAGACCGCCCGGACCCTCCTGCGGGTCGCTACCGAGTCATTCGCCTCCGAGGGCTACGCCGCGGTATCCCTGGAGGACGTGGCCCGATCGGCAGGGGTCACCCGAGGCGCGGTGTACCACCACTACCGGAGCAAGGCGGGGCTCTTCGGCGCGGTGGCCGCTGCCCTGCAGGCCGATGTCGCCGCGGCGGTGGTCGCCGCCGCCGAGCAGTCCGGAACCGAGCCCGGCGCTCAACTGCGCGCCGGCAGCCACGCCTTCCTGGACGCGATCACCGCAGCCCCCGTGGGGCAGATCCTGCTCATCGACGCTCCCGCCGTGATGGGCTGGGCCCAATGGCGCGCCCTGGATGCCGAGCACTCCGGCGCCCATCTGCGCGAGGTGCTGCACAGCGTCGGTGTGGCTCCGGAACTCCTGGATGCCACAGCGGCACAACTGTCCGGGGCGATGAACGAGGCCGCGCTCTGGCTCGCCCAGCACCCCGGCGACGATGCTGCCCGCGCGGCGGCCGGGCGGGTGCTGGACCGGCTCCTGGAGGCGGCAACGCCCTGAGCGCCGCTCACCCGCCGGGGGCATCCCGGCCGGTGAGTTCCTCGGAGATCTCACCGCTGGGCTTGTCATCGCCCGAACTCATCACCGCTCCGGAGCCCACGTCCACCGCGACGTCCGTGCCGCCACTCTCGAACTCGGGCAGCACGGTCTGCCCGGGATCGTCATAGGGCGCACTGAGCAGGGTGGCCGTGGCCCAGCCCCGGGTGAGCAGGTCGTGGTCGGAGCCGGGCTCCTCCCGGGCGCTGACACCGGAGTAGGTCAGCATCACGTAACCCTTGCCCTTCTCCCGCACACTGGCCTGCACGGCACCGAAACTGGCCAGTGGTGCGGGTTTGAGTCCGCGCAACTGGCCGGCCGGGATATCGGGCACGTTGACGTTGAGCACCCGCTCATCGGCCGGCTGACGGAGCAACCAGTCGAACGCGTGCTCACTCACCAGCCGCGCCGTGTCCCAGTGCTGTGGGTCCCCGGAGGCAATCGAGACGGCCAGTGCTCCGATCCCCTGCGTCGCCGCCGACAGTGCGGCACCCACGGTGCCGGAGTGCAGGGTGGCCCGCCCGGTGTTCGCGCCGAGGTTGACGCCGGAGAGCACCAGATCGGGGCGTTCACCGAACGCGCCGTAGGCGGCCACGAACGTGATCAGCGCGGGCGCGGCCTTGACCCCGAATGCGGTGACCTCCTCCGGCAGTCCGGGCGGGCGCCCCTCAACCAGCACCAGCGCGCCGTCGACCTCCTGTGCGGTCAGGGCCGCGCTGGCACCGGAGTACTGCCGGTGCGGGGCGGCCACGACGACGTCGCACCCGGCCGCGAGGGCGACCTCGGCCAGCACGGTCAGGCCGGGAGAGGCGATGCCGTCGTCGTTGGTGATGAGGACCCGCATCAGCCGCTGCTCCCGCCGTCGTTCCCGCGCTCACTGCCGCCGGCATCGGTGCCGTCCGCACTCCGGCCGCCCGCGCCGGCGACCTCCTCGATCCCGATGTGGTCGGCGAACCGCTCGACCTGTTCGCGCCTGCCGGTGCCCAGCCCCCGACGGGTCACGTTCAGGGCCCCCGCCGCGGCACCTAGCCGGGCGGCTTCAGCCACCCCGGCTCCGCGCCCGAGCGCCACCGCAACCCCGGCCGTCATGGAGTCGCCCCCGCCGTGGTGGTCCAGTGGGGTGACGACCGGTCCCACGAGTAGTCGCGCGGAGTCGGCGGTGACCAGCAGCGGCGGCTCCCCGGCCCGGGAGATCAACATCGCCTCCACCCCGCCGGAGACCAGTTCCCGGCCGGCCTCCTCCAGGGTGGCCAGATCGTCATGGTCAGCCAGGCCGGCGGCCTGGATCTCCTCGTGGCTCATCTTCAGCAGCGTGGGACACTCCGCCGCGGCCGCCTTCGCCGTGTTCCCGGACAGGTCGGCCACCACCGGGATCCCCGCGCTGCGCACGTCCCGCACGATCCGGGCGAAGAACTCCGCCGGCAGGACCCGCTCCGGTTCGGCCCCGGTCACCACCAACACGTCACACTCCAGCGCCTCGACCAGCACGGTGCCGTACAAGTCGTCCATCTCGTGCCGGGTGAGCGGTCCGGGAACCATGTGCGCCAGGGTCACCCGCTGCCCTGCCCGCCGGTCGTGCACATAGGCGCCGTTGCCCGCGTTGTACGGCACCGCCCGGATCCGCAGATTCTCCTCCGCGAGCATCGGGCTCAGCACCGCACCGACCTCGCCACCGAAGGGGCCGCACACGGTCACCCCGGCGCCCAGCGATGAAGCCATACGGGCCACCCACAACCCCTGTCCGCCCGGATGCAGATGCACATTCCCTGCCGCCTCGCCCTCCTCGTCGGAGGACTCGATCTCCACCATCAGGAGCGGGGTGGCCGCCAGCACGCACAGGCGGGGGCTCCGGTGGGGTTGGTCCGGGTCTGCCATAGCGCGAGCCTAGAACCGGACAGGACAGCCCGCAGCATGGCGGTGCACACTAGGTGGATGGTGCCCCCGACGAGCCCCGAGCACCGCCCGCCCGCGCCGGTGCGGATCCTGGGTGGGCAGGCCGGCAGTGTCGCGGCAGCACGGGCCATGCAGCACTACCGCAGCGAACTCAGCGAGCGATTGGGCACCGACGAGGACCCCGACCTCACCCATGCCGACGATCCAGCCGATGTGACGCCGCCGCGAGGGGACTTCGTGCTGGTCCGCGAGGTCGGCACCGCCACCGTGGTGGGTTTCGGGGCGGTCTACGTGCTCGAGCCCGGGGTGGTGGAGATCAAGCGGATGTGGCTCAAACCCGACGTGCGCGGGCGCGGCCTGGGCACGTTCCTCCTCAAGGAACTGGAGAACCGGGCGCGTGCGCTCGGAGCGCGGCGGGTGCTGCTGGCCGTGAACGAATCACTGGTCGAGGCCTGCGGCCTGTACACCTCCGCCGGCTATCAGCCCGTGGATCGGTTCGAGGACAACCCCCACGCCACGCACTTCTTCGGCAAGCAGTTGGTGTCCACCTGAGCACGCCACCTCACCAGTCGTGCACGGTGCCGTCGGCGAGCCGGTTATAGGGCAGGTAGGCCCGCTCGTAGGGATACTTGCCGGCCTCGTCGGTGTCCAACTCGACGCCCAGACCCACAGCGTTCCCCGGGTGCAGCAGCCCGTCGGTGAACGTGAAGGATTGCTTGAACACCTCGTTCGTGCGGGCCCCGTGCTGCATGTACTCCTGGATTCCGAAGTTGTGGATCGCCAGGCCCAGGTGCAGCGCCGCGGCCATTCCCACCGGGGAGACGTCGGTCGGCCCGTGCATCCCGGACTTGATCTGGTACTGCGCGGCGTAATCCAGCACCTTCTTCAGGTGGGAGATCCCGCCTGTGTGGGTGACCGAACTGCGCACGTAGTCGATGAGTTGTTCGCGCACGATCTGCTGGTAGTCCCAGACGGTGTTGAAGATCTCCCCGATCGCCAGGGGTGTGGTGGTGTGCCGGCGCACCAGCCGCAACGCCTCCTGGTTCTCCGCCGGGGTGACGTCCTCGAGCCAGAACAGGTCATAGGGTTCCAGGGACCTGCCCAGGCGCGCCGCCTGGATCGGGCTGAGCCGGTGGTGAGCATCGTGCAGCAGCGGGAGTTCGGGGCCGAACTCGTTGCGGACGGCCTCGAAAACGGTCGGGATGTGGCGCAGGTAGCTGCCGGTGTCCCAGTCCTCCTCGTGGGGCAGCGCACCGCGCTGGGCCGGTTCGTACTCCTGCGTCCCACCCTCGGAGTAGGTGGCGTCCGAGGCAATGCCGTAGATCGACTTCAGGCCCGGCACCCCGCTCTGCACCCGGATGGCCTTGAAACCCTGCTCCTGGTGCTCGCGGATGCTGTCGAAGAGCGCCTCGAGTGTGCCGCCCGAGGCATGTCCGTAGGCGAGCAGCCCGCGCCGGGAGGCCCCGCCGAGCAGTTCGTACAGCGGCATCGAGGCAGCCTTGGCCTTGATGTCCCAGAGCGCGACGTCGACCGCGGCGATCGCGGCCATCGTCACCGGACCGCGGCGCCAGTAGGCGCTGCGGTAGAGGAACTGCCAGGTGTCCTCGATCGCCCCGGCGTCGCCGCCGATCAGTAGCGGCACCACGTGGTCGCGCAGGTAGGACACCACCGAGAGCTCGCGGCCGTTCAGCGTGGCATCACCCAGGCCGGTGAGCCCTTCGTCGGTGGTGACCTTCAAGGTGACGAAGTTGCGGTCCGGGCTGGTGACGATGACGTCGGCCTGTTCGATGATCATCGGCCCAGACAAACACCGGGAAACCAGGCCAGACAACCGGTTGCC
The DNA here is from genome assembly GCF_049724975.1 of Pseudactinotalea sp. Z1732. Lineage (NCBI taxonomy): Bacteria > Bacillati > Actinomycetota > Actinomycetes > Micrococcales > Cellulomonadaceae > Pseudactinotalea > Pseudactinotalea sp. Z1732. The sequence continues at coordinate 83,664 of NZ_JBMPQC010000008.1, forward strand.
GAAGGTTGTTCCCGCCGGCCTCGCCGCGACTGGGCCACCCGACCGGCGAGGTGCGGTCGCGTCACCGGCCTTCCCTGTACCTGTGCCCCTTAGGCTGAGGTCATCGGCGTCCCGCCTGCGAGGCTGGGTCGCTGGAGACCTGTGCGTCACCTGTCAGGAGGAGTAGAGATGCCCGAGGCCGGCCCATGAGCATCACGTCATGGCTGGCTATCGATGGTGGGCAGTCCCAGATCCGGTTGCGCCACTCCGGTGGTGCCCAGGCGCAGGCCGACGGCGTGCAGCATCGTCCCGGCGGCAATGTTCCGGGGATGCTCGCCTCGATCCGGCAGGGGCTGGCGCGGCTGGGCAGCCCGCGCGTCCAGGTGGCCGCGCTGGGGATGAGCGGGCTGTTCCAGGAGGACCAGTCGCTCCGGGAGCTGGCCCGCGGTGTGGCTGCGGCCAGCGGCGCCACCCGGGTGCTGCTGGTCGGGGATGACGTCACCGGGCACGCCGGTGCCCTGCGGGGCGCGCCCGGTGTGGTCGCCGCGATCGGCACCGGAACCGCCGTCATCGGGTTGACCCCGGGCGGTGAGTTCAACGTGGTGGACGGTCGTGGCTACCTGCTCGGCGATGAGGGGTCGGGTTTCCAACTCGGCCGGCGCGGGCTGCGGGCCGTGCTGGAGCACGCCGAGGGCCTGCACCCGCCCACGACCCTGACGAGGGCGGCCATCGCCCGGTACGGCCCGGTGGACCAGATCGCACACCGCATCTATCGCTCCAAGGCACCGGTCGCCGCTGTGGCCGCCTTCGCCGCTGACGTCATCTCCGCTGCCGATGCCGGCGAGCCGACCGCGACAGGGCTGGTGCGGACCTCGATGACCTCGCTGGCCCGCTCCATCACCGCGGCGGCTGCCGGGTTCGGTACCGGTCCGGTCCCGGTCGTGGTGGTCGGTGGCCTGATGCGTTCACGCCAGGTGCTCACCCCTGTGCTGGCCAGTGCTCTGGCCCAGGTGCTGCCGGACGCGCACCTGCAGGACCCGGCCGGCACCGCGCTCGACGGGGCGGCCTGGCTGGCCGGCGGCGATGCCGGGCCCTATGCACCGAGGGTGCACGCCTACGGTACGACGAGCCGGCCGACGACGACGCCTCCTGCCGTCGAGCCGCACGACGATCTCTCCTCACAACCCTCCCCGGGAGGCCGGCGTGAGTAGCCGCGCGATACCCGTTCCGGCCGGCGGCCTGGTGGTCTCCTGCCAGGCTCCCGAGGCCAGTCCGATCGGGCAGGCACCGGTGATGGCCACGATGGCCCGGGCCGCCGAGGCCGGCGGAGCCGTGGGTCTCCGCGCGAACGGGGCCGCCGATGTGGCCGCGATCGCCGCCGTCACCGACCTGCCGATCATCGGCATCACCAAGGCCGGGCGGCGGACAGGGGTCTACATCACCCCGACCTTCACCGGTGCCGAGCAGGTGGTGCGCGCCGGAGCCGCGATGGTGGCGGTGGACGGCACCGCACGCGCGCGCCCTGCGGGACTGACCCTGGCGGAGTTGATCGAGGCGATCCATGCCCGGTTGGGCGTGCCCGTGATGGCCGACTGTGACTCGATACCGAGCGCCGAGCACGCCGCCGGGGCCGGGGCCGACCTGCTGGCCACCACGCTGGCCGGATATACCGGCGCTCGTGCGGCCACCGCGACCGCAACGGCACGGCCCGAGCCCGCCGGCCCCGACCTCGACCTGCTCGCCGCCATGTGCGCCGGGTTCGACCTGCCCGTCGTCGCCGAAGGGCGCTACCGCACCCCCGCCCATGTGAACGCGGCCTTCGATGCCGGCGCCCACGCCGTCGTCGTCGGGACCGCGATCACCGACCCGTTCACCCTGACCCGTTCCTTCGCCGCCGCCACCCCGCGCGGCGGTGCCGCCTAACCCCGGGAGACCTTCCGTGACCGTGATCAACCAGACCATCGCCGCCTCCGCCATCATGTCCGCCGTGACCCGGGTGCTGACCACCCAGACCGCCAACATCCGCGCGGCCGCGGAGGTGTACGTGCGGGCGCTCGACGCCGGCGGCATCATCCAGGCGTTCGGCACCGGGCACTCCCGGGGATTCGCGATGGAGGTGGCCGGCCGGGCCGGTGGGTTGGTCCCGGCCAATCAACTCAACGTCAAGGACGTGGTGATGTACGGCGATACCGACCCGGCCGACATCATGACCCCCGATGCCGAGCGCAGGCCCGAGACCGCCCACGCGGTGCTGGACCTGGCCGAACTGCACCCGGCCGACGCCTTCATCATCGCCTCGAACTCCGGCGGCAACGGGGCGACGGTGGAGATGGCGGTGGAGGCCCGCCGGCGCGGGCACCAGGTGATCGCGGTGACCAGCATGGACCACACCACCCAGATCACCTCCCGGCACCCCTCGGGCCGGCGGTTGTTCGAGGTGGCCGATGTGGTGATCGACAACGGGTCGGTGTTCGGCGATGCCGAGGTGGAGATCCCGGGTGTCGGGGCGGCCGTCCCCTCCAGCGCCGTCACCGCCAACATGATCGCGGAGATGATCGCCGCCGAGGTCTGCGGCATCATGCTCGATCGCGGCGACACGCCGCCGATCCTGGTGTCGGCGAACGTACCCGGCGGGGATGAGCACAACGACACCATCCGTGCCCGCTACGGCACCCGGCTGCGCGTCGGCGAGCCCTGAGCCGGTCTCGCCACCATCCCGGGCGGTTCGCGGGGCGGGAGCGGGCTAGGGCCGGGCGGCCGCGTCGATCCGCTGGATGTGGGAGCGGGCGTGCTCCACCGCGGGCTCGAGATCATCGAACAGGTGGCTGCGGTGCCGCAACGCGCTGAACACCTGCAGCCGGCGCATCAGGTTCAGGTGCTCCGGGCGCACACCCTTGATCAGCACCGTGACGCCGCGCTTCTCCAACTCCGAGACCACCGCGGCCAGGGAGTGCGCACCGGTGGCATCGACCAGATGCAACTGGGACAGCCGCAGGATCACCACGTCGATCCCCTCGTGCTCGCCGACCCGTTCCATGATCCGTTCCACCGCTCCGAAGAACAGGGCACCGTCGATGCGGAACACCGCGATCCGCTCATCGCCGGGTTGGACCTTCCCGGCGATCGTCTCCCGGTGCACGCCGCTGGCCCGGCTCAGGCCCCGCAGCACGAAGAACGCCGCCACCGCCAGCCCGATCAGGATCGCCACCACCAGGTCGAAGGACACCGTGATGATCGCGGTGATGGTGAACACCAACGCGTCGGAGCGGGTGGTGGCGAACATGGTGCGCACCACCCGCACCGAGATCATCCGTGCGGCGGTGACCATCAGCACACCGGAAAGCGCGGCCAGTGGTACCTGGGACACCACCCGGGAGGCCAGGTACACCACGGCCAGCAGCGCCAGGGCGTGCACCACCGCGGACACCCGGGTTCGGGCTCCCGAGCGCACGTTCACCGCGGTGCGCGCGATCGCCGCGGTGGCCGGCATGCCCCCGAACAGTCCCGAGGCCACCGAGGCCATGCCCTGTCCCACCAGTTCCCGGTCGGCATCGAACGGGCCGACCTCGGACATCGAGTGGGCCACCCGGCCCGACAGCAGCGACTCGATCGCTGCCAGTGCGGCCACCGCCAGCGCAGGCCCGGCCAGCGTCTGCAGGATGTCCAGGTTCACCTCCGGCAGCGTGGGTGCGGGCAGACCGTCGGGCAGGGCGCCGATGGTCTCCAGCGGCACCGCGGCGACGACGGCGATCACGGTCACCAGCACGATCCCCAGGAAGGAGCCGGGCACCTGCGGCAACCACCGACCGGTGGCGATCATGATGGCCGCCACGGTGACCACCGCCCCCAGGGTGAGGAAGGTGTTGGGCCAGGTGGCCGCTCCGAAAGCCTGCGCAGCCGCGACCACGGCGTTGGTGGAGTCGACCGCATCGGAGGCCCCGACGGCGGCAGGGATCTGCTGGGCGAAGATGATGACGCCGATCCCCATCGTGAACCCTTCCACCACGGGCCAGGGGATGTAACTGATGGTGCGGCCCAGCCGTAGGAATCCGGCGAGGAGCACCAGGAGACCGGCCATCACGCTGGTGACCACCAGGGCACCGGGGCCGTGGTCGACCACGATCGGCAGCAGCACCACCACCATCGCCCCTGTGGGGCCGGAGACCTGGATGTGGGAGCCGCCGAAGATCGCGGCCACCAGTCCGGCCACGATCGCGGTGATCAGTCCGGCCTCGGCGCCCGCACCCGAACTCACGCCGAAGGCCAGGGCCAGGGGCAGCGCGACGATGCCGACGGTCAGCCCCGCCATCACGTCGCGTTTCCATGTCCTGCCCAGTCCGGTGTAGTCCTGGCGGCTCGGGAACAGGGAGCGCCAGGTGCTCACTTAGCCTCCACCGCATCTGTCGGAGAGTCCTGGACTGCCGCTGCCGGCTCCTGGGGCGGAGCCTGTGGCTGCTGCGCCGGTGGCGCCGGTGCGGTGGCCTGTTCGAGTTGGGCGGCGTTGGTCTGCAGGATGTCCGCGAGCAGCAACCGGGCGACCGTGAGCAGTTCGGCGGCTCGGGCGGAGGCGAGCTGGTAGTAGACGTGCGAGCCCCGTCGCTGGGAGGTCACCAAGCGGTGCCGACGTAGCACGGACAGGTGCTGGGACAGGTGCGAGGCCTCCAGGTCCATATCGGTGAGCATCTGCGCCACCGAGACCTCGGGGTCGGCGGCGAGGAGTTCGAGGATCCGGATCCGGAACGGATGCGCCAAGCCCTTGAACAGGTCGGCTTTGATCTCATACAGCGGCTGATTCTGTACCGCGAACCCCACACATGCCTCCAAGATGATGACTTGACCATTCCATCATATTGTCGATGTCAAATTGGTCGGAGGTGCCCGCGCTGGGGCTCCAGGTGATCCCAGGTGACCTACAGTCGAGCGCGTGCCGACTCCCACTCTCCGCGAGCGCCTGGAGCGCGGGCAGGTCTGGATCTATCTCGGCTTCGCCCTCCTCGGTCTCGGAACTGGCAGCCGGTGGCCCCAGGCCGGCCTCGCGCTGGAGATCGCGGTCTGGCCGGCGCTGGCCCTGCTGCTCTATGCCACCTTCACCCAGGTGCCGCTGCGCTCGATGGCAGCGGCTTTCGCCGATGGTCGATTTCTCGCGTCTGCGCTGGCCGGCAACTTCCTGATCATGCCGGCCCTGGTATGGCTCGTGCTGCAGTTCACCCCCGCCGACGACGCGCTGCGGCTGGGACTGCTCCTGGTGCTGCTGGTGCCGTGCACCGACTGGTTCATCACGTTCACGCAGTTGGGTCGCGGTGACACTCCGGCCGCGATCGCGCTGACGCCGGTGAATCTCCTTCTGCAGTTCCTCCTCCTACCTGCCTACCTGTGGCTGATGGCCGGTACCCGGATCAGCGCCGCACTGGACCTCGCCGACCTGTGGCCGGCGCTGCTCGTGGTGCTCGGACCGCTGCTGGCTGCGGTGCTGACCGAGCCGGCGCTGCGCCGGCGCCGTGATGGTGAGCAGATCCGGAACATCCTGGGACACGCCCCGGTGCCCCTGCTGGGATCGGTCATCTTCGCCGTCGCCGCGGCCCACACCGATGCCGCGCTCGGGGCCGCCCACCTGGTGCCGGTCGTCGTCACCGTCGCCGCAGTCTTCCTCGCCGGCGCACTGGTGGTGGCCAGGATGAGCACCCTTCTCGTGGGCCTCGCTCCGGCGAGGGGTCGCACGTTGGCCTTCACCCTGGCCACCCGGAACTCGTTCCTGGTGCTACCGGTGGCACTGGCGCTTCCGCCCGGGTGGGAGGTGGTGGCGCTGGTGATCGTGATCCAGGCGCTGGTGGAACTGTTCGGCATGATCGCCTGCCTGTGGCTGGTGCCCCGGCTGTTCCCCGACCGCTGACCCGGTCCCCTACCCGAACACCGCCACGCCGAGTCGATCCCGCAGCGCCACCACGGCTTCACGCAGTTCGGCCCCGCCCTCCACCCGGTAGGACAGCGGGATGCGGGCCAGCCACTCCGCGGCGTACATGTACGGGTCGCTGGTGGTCCCGCTCAGCAGGCACCCCTCGGCATGGTCATCGAGGCGGCCCATCGCCGGATGCGCCCACTGCTTCACTTCGTCCTGCGTATGGTGGAAGACCACCCGCGTCTCGAACGGCCAGCCCAGGCCGAGATTCTCTTCCAGTTCGGCCACGGGGTCCAGGTCCTGGCGCGGTTCGAACGTGAACGTGCCGGGCTGCACCTTCAAGATCCGGTCCACCCGGTAGGTGCGCACCGCGCGCACGTGGTGGGCGAAGCAGAGCAGGTACCAGCGCCCGAAGCGCACCACCACCGACCACGGGTCCACGTCGGCGTCCCACTCCCGGTCCGGGTTGCTGCGGTAGGTGATCCGGGTGCGCTGGTGCGCTGCAGCAGCGGCGATCAGCGCACTGGCGATGGCGGGGTCAGCCTGGGCCTGATAGGGATCCGGTGCAGCCGCGGCATGGGCGCGCATCTCCCCGGCCTGGCGGCCGATCGCCGGGGGTAGCGCCCGGATCACCTTGCCCAGCGCCTGGCCCACCGCGTCGTCGTCATCGGTGGCGGTGGGGTGGCTGTCCAGCACCGCCATCACCAGCGCGAGCGCCTCGAGTTCGGTGAACGTCACCGGCGGCAGCCGGGTGCCGCGGCCCAGCCGGTAGCCGCCGTAGCGGCCGCGGGTCGCTTCCACCGGGATCCCGGCCTCGCGCAGGATGCCGATGTAGCGCCGGGCGGCGCGTTCGCTGACATCCAGCCGCTGGGCCAGCTCCTCGGCGGTCACCCCCGGGCGGGCGTGCAGGATTTCCAACGCGCGCAACGCACGGGCGGTGGGGCTCAGGTCGGTCATCGGACCACGGTAGTACGGCATCTAAAGAAGGCGGAAGCAGATCGTCCGGAATGGCTTCTACGGTGGTAAGCAACGAAGGAGGAGTCATGGAACAACTCACCAATGCCGCACTCGGCTTGCACGTGGTGCGCACCCCGACCGACCCACCGGAGTGGGACCTGATCCGGCCGCAGAGCGCGTCGGCCCGCCACTCCGGACGTCGCCGCAGGCGCGGCACCCGCTCGGCATGAGCGGGGCCCGGTTGTGACCGATCTCACCGACCGGGACCTGGCCGGCGCCAACCTGGAGCGGGTGAATCTGCGCGAGGCCCACCTGACCAGGGTCCGGTTCACCGACGCCCGGATGCGCTCGGTCGACTTCTCCGGCGCGGACATCCGCGGGTCGCTATTCGCCGGGACCCGGGTGCGCGGTGCCGAGCTGGTCGACGTCACGATCGATGGTGAACTGCGCAACGTCGTGATCAACGGCGTCGACGTCGGCCCCCTCATCGAGGCGGAACTCGACCGGCGCGAGCCCGAGCGCACCCTCCTGCGGGCCAGCACTCCGGAGGAGTTCGGCCGGGCCTGGACCACCCTGGAGCGCCTGTGGCAGGGCACCATCGAACGCGCACGCACCTTCGATGCCGAGATCCTGCATCGCAGCGTCAATGAGGAGTGGTCCTTCATCCAGACCCTGCGCCACCTGAACTTCGCCAACGCCGCCTGGGTGGATCGGATGATCCTGGGCGAGCTCTCCCCCTGGCACCCGCTCGACCTGCCCTGGGACGAAGCGCCCGGCTGGGACGGAATCCCGTGGGACCGCCAGGCCCGTCCGACCCTGGACGAGGTGCTGGCGGTCCGGGACCGGCGCACCGCCTCGGTGCGCCGGGTGATCGAGGACCTGACCCCGGAGCAGTTGGAGGCGACGGTGACCCGCACCGAACCGGGCTGGCCGCAGGCGGAGGACTTCCCGGTCAGGACCTGCCTGTGGATCGTGCTGGTCGAGCAGTGGGAGCACCGGCGGTACGCCGAACGTGACCTGGATATTCTGGCGAACGAGGAGGGATGAGCATGGACATCGTGTTGATCGCCGGGCTGTGGCTGGACGCGAGCGCCTGGGACGAGGTGGCCGGCGAACTTCGACGACTCGGCCACCGCCCGCACCCGGTGGCGCTCCCGGGGCAGACCAGCGGCTCCGCCGGGCAGCAGGCCACGCTCGCCGACCAGGTCGAGGCAGTGCTGCAGGCGGTGGACGCCGCATCCGGTCAGGTGCTGGTGGTGGGGCACTCGGCCGCGTGCACCCTGGCCTGGATCGCGGCCGATGCCAGGCCGGAGGAGGTCGCCACGGTCGCGTTGATCGGCGGCTTCCCGGCCGCTGACGGCGGCACCTACGCCGACTTCTTCGAACCCACCAACGGGCAGGTTCCCTTCCCCGGCTGGGAAGCCTTCGAGGGCCCCGACTCCGCCGACCTGGACCAGGCTGCCAAGGACCGTTTCAGCGCAGCGGCGATCCCGGTTCCGGGCACGGTGACCAAGGGGGTGGTGCACCTGCGCGATGAGCGCCGCTATGCCGTGCCGGTGGTGCTGGTGTGCCCGGAGTACAGCGCCGAGGACGCCGAGGCGTGGCTGAGGGCCGGTGAGATGCCCGAACTGACCAAGGCCGAGCAGGTCACCTTCGTCGACATCGACTCCGGGCACTGGCCGATGCTGACCCGGCCCGGAGAACTCGCGCAGATCATCTCGACCCTGACCGGGTAGGTCCCTAGGCGCGCGGTAGCGTGATCGCGTTGGCCACCGCGCGCCGCCGGAGGCGTTCCAGTAGCAGTATCCCTGCCGCGACCAGGGCACCTCCGGCGGGAATCGCCACCGCGGGGGCCAGATCCAGCCACGGACCGGGTACGAGCGCCGTGAGGACGCCGATTCCGGCGATGAGTGCCGCCAGCACCACCCCGCTGACCACCGGCCGGGTCACCATCACCCGGAGCAGGTCACACCGGACGACCGCCCACGCCACGGCCACGAGAACCAGGAGCACGATCCCCATCGGGGCCAGCGGCAGCCCACCTCCACCGAAGGCCTGCACCACGGCGCCCAGGAGCATGCTGACCCCGGCGTACAACAGGAGGGACGGTAGCCAGACGCCCACCCACTGGGACCCACGCAGCCTGTCGGTGTCGGGCAGGTCGAGTGCGGCCGCATAGGTCGCGGGATCACCGAATACCTCATGGATGTCACCGCCGTGCTCAGCCATGTGGGAGTCGACCTCGGCCATGGCGGCACCGATGTCCGCGCCGCTGACATCGCGGAGCCGCAGCTCGGTCATCGCCCGGGCCGCCCAGTGGCGGTCGACGTGGGGAATCCGGTCATACAGTTCATCGATCGAGGTGCTCATGCCGGCGCCCCTTCCTTGGCGAGCAACGTGGTGGTGATCTCGGCGAACCGGTGCCAGCGCTCGGCATCGGTCTGCAGTCGCTGCACGCCGGTCTCGGTCAGGACATAGACCTTCCGAGCCGGGCCGTTCGCGCCGGCAACCCAGTCGGTGCTGACCAGCCCGTCCCGTTCGAACCGGCCGAGCAGCGGGTAGAGCGTGCCTCCCCCGATGCTGCCCAGGCCGGCTTCCTCCAAGTGCTGGGTGATCGCGTAGCCGTGCAGTGGTGCGTGCCGCGCGATCACCTCTAGCGCGCACAGCGGAAGCGGGCCGCGAAGCCACTGCGCGGGCCACTCCTGGGTCGACGGCGTCGCCATCCCGCTAACGTAAAGCAACCTAGGTTGCTATGCAAGTTAGATGGCATTGCTCATCACCTTGCCGGCGTCCGCGATCGAACCCTCAGTCCTCGATCGTTGACGGCGGCACGCCGAGCGCCTCGATCGCGGACCAGATCTGCGCGGGCACCTCCGTGGCCAGCAACCGATCCAGTTCGACCAGCCGCTGCGGTGAACGCACGCCCACCACCGTGGAGGCGATGTGGGGGTTGCGGGCCGAGAACGCCAGCGCGGCCGCCGCGCTGGGCACCCCGTGCGCGGTGCAGACCTGCTGGAGCCTCTCCAGCCAGGCCAACAGGGCCGACGGCGCAGCCTGGTAGGCGTAGGTCGCCCCCTCCCGCGGGCCACCGGCGAGCAGCCCGCCCCCGTAGGGAGCGGCGTTCAGGACCGTCATGCCCGCGGTGGCCGCCTCGCTGATCAGGTCCGCTGCCGAGCGGTCCACGAGGGTGTAGCGGTTATGGGTGAGCAGCACGTCGAAGGCGCCGGTACGCACGAACTCGGTGAGCATCGAGGTGGGTCCGGCGGCCACGCCGATCGCACCGATCGCGCCCTGCTCACGCAGTTCCACCAGACCCTGTACCGCACCCCCGGTGCCCATCGCCTCGGCGAAGGTGATGGTGTACGGGTCGTGCAACTGATACAGCGGCAGGGTGTCCAGCCCGAGCCTGGTGATGGACTCCTCGAAGGAGCGCATCACCCGATCCCGGTCGAAGACGCCGGTACCGGGCTCTGCGTCAGCCTTGGAGACGATCTGCTTGCCCGCCGGCACGCCACCGGCCTCGGCGATCGCCTTCCCCAGGATGAGTTCGCTGCGGCCCCCGCCATAGGCGTTGGAGGTGTCGATGAGCGTGTGCTCACTGCCCAGCAACGCCACGGCAGCACGCACCTGCGCGGCCTCGGATTCGGCGTCGTCCGGTTGCCCCAGCCCGGAGGTGCCCAGCGTGATGGCGGACGGAGTGGCCAGGGTCGGAATGTCGGGAGGCACCGGTGCAGACCTTTCGTCGTGGGAGTACGGCACCGGCCAGTCTGCCAGCCCGACCCCGAGCGCTGCCGTCATCAGACGGGCGCGACAAACTAGTACAGTCACCGCTGTATAGTCATCGGGTGCTGACTATTGCCGACCATCTCGACGTCATGAACCGGGTGGGCCGGGCCATGGCGGACCCGACCCGGTCCCGGATCCTCATGACGCTTCTGGACGCGCCGAGCTACCCGGCCGCGCTGGCCCGCGATCTCCGGCTGACCCGCTCGAACGTGTCCAACCACCTCACCTGCCTGCGCGACTGCGGCATCGTCGTCGCCGAACCGGAGGGCCGCCGGACACGGTATGAGATCGCCGATCCACACCTGGCCCGCGCCCTGACCGTCCTGATCGAGGTGACGCTGGCCGTCGATGAGGACGCACCGTGTATGGATTCCGCCTGCCCCGTCCCCGACTGCTGCGCCGCGAGGACCTCATGACCGCTGCGGTCACCGCAGCGCGCCGCACCACCCTCGATCGCCGCGTGCGCTTCATCGTCGCCTTCACCATCACCTACAACGTCCTGGAAGCCATCGTCGCGATCTGGGCCGGCGCCCGTGATCACCGACTCGGTGCTCTCCCTGACCGGAACCCCGGACGTCGACTCCTCCCCGTTGGGTATCGGCATCGCGGCTCTGAGCCTGATCGTGATGCCGGCGCTGGCCTGGCTGGAGCACCGAACCGGCCGTGAACTCTAGTCCAAGAGTGTGATGGCCGATGCCAGGCAGCTGGTGCTCTGCGTCTACCTGTCCGGCACGGTGTTGATCGGTCTGCTGCTCAACACCCTGTTCGGCTGGGCTTGGGCCGACTCCGTCGCGGCCTTGGTGGTCGCCTTCCTGGCGATCCGTGAGGGCATCGAGGCGTGGCGCGGGGAGGTGGAGTCGCCCGTCGAGGTCCTGGAGGAGATGAACCGCGACGAACCGGCCGACCACACACGCCGTCAGCGCGACTGAGGCGGCGGAGCAGCCGGCTCCCTCCTGACCCGGCGGGAGCTCATGCGGCGTCGTGGCTGCTGAGGGGACGGGAGCCCGACGTCGATCGCAAGAACCCGCTCGAGTAGGTTCTCCGAGCACCTACTCGCCGGTCACGATCGGGCAGTCAGATCCGGTCGCGGCCGTCGAGGCGGCGAATGGAGAGTACCGTCGCAATGGCTGCCTGGGCTGCTTCGGCTCCCTTGTCCTCTCGCGAGTCGGGCAGCCCCGCCCGGTCCAGGGCCTGCGCCTCGTCGTCGGTGGTGAGCAGTCCGAAGCCGACTGGCACACCGGTTCGTACCGTGACGTCAGTGAGGCCGTTCGTCGCGGCTTGACAGACGTAGTCGAAGTGCGGGGTCTCCCCCCTGATCACGACGCCGAGCGCGACGACTGCGTCCGCGCCGGCCCGAGCGGCGGCGGCAGCAGCCACCGGGAGTTCGAACGAACCGGGAACCCGCAGGAGAGTCGCGACAGCACCGGCCTCGTGCGTGGCGCGGAGGGCTCCGGCGATGAGGCCCTCCATGACCGTGGCGTGCCACTGCGCGGCGACCACCGTGACCGTGAGGCCTGCGCCGTCGGGTGTGACGGTAGGCGCTCCCGGACCGCTCATGACAGGTCCTCCGTGGCGTCGGTTCCGCGTTCGGCGGGGCGGGGAGTGGTTGTGCCACCCATGCGGGCGTCCAGACTCGGCAGATGATGGTTCATGGCCGTCCTCTTGGTTTCCAGGTAGCGATGGTTATGGGGCGTGTGACCCACGTCGAGCCCGAGCGCGGCGCTGACCTCGATACCGGCGTCGGTCATGCCGGTGACCTTGGCGGGGTTGTTCGTGAGCAGCCGGATCCTGCGCATCGTGAGGTCGGTGAGGATCGCCGCGGCCGCGCCGTACTCGCGCGCCTCGGCGGGATGGCCCAGCCTGAGGTTCGCCTCGATGGTGTCGGCCCCGGCATCCTGCAGTGCGTACGCCGCGATCTTCGGGAGAAGCCCGATGCCGCGGCCCTCGTGACCGCCGAGGTAGATCACCGCGCCGCCTTCCTTGGCAACCCGGGCCATGGCGGTGCGCAGTTGCTCCCCGCAATCACACCGCGCGGATCCGAGCGCATCCCCGGTGCGACACTCCGAGTGCAGGCGAACCAGTGGGTCCGGGCGCGCGGCGGTGCCGCCGTCATGAATCGGGCCGGGTGCGGTGAGGGCGAGGTGCTCATCCCCGGTGCGCAGGTCCGCATAGGCGTGAACGTCGAATACGCCGTGCGGGGTGGGCAGGCGGGCGGTCCCGCGGGCGCGGACCCGGTTCGAGGTGTGTGCCGGTGCCGGAACCGCAGGCCGACCCTCGGCACTCCGGTAGGCGATGAGGTCTGCGATCGTGAGTAGGGCGAGGCCGTGGCGCCGCGCCAGAACCGCCGCCCGGGCACGGTTGGTCATCGTGCCGTCGTCCTCGACGAGTTCGGCGATGGCTGCCACGTCACCGACGCCGGCGAGGCGGCACAGGTCAACAGCGGCCTCCGTGTGTCCGGGCCGCTCCAGGACGCCGCCGGGTAGGGCGCGCAGCGGGAGGACGTGACCGGGCCGGATGAGGTCGGCTGGACCGGCGGTCGGGTCGGCGAGCACTCGCAGGGTCGTTGCGCGATCCGCCGCTGAGATGCCGGTGCCCACGCCGCCGGAGGCATCGACGGACACGGTGTACGCCGTGCCGCGTGGATCCTGGGTGCGGCGCACCATGACCGGCAGCTCCAGGTGGTCGGCCCGGTGCTCGGGAAGCGGGGCGCACAGGTAGCCCGAGGTGTGCCGGATGGTCCAGGCAACCCATGTGGTGGTGGCCGTCGCCGCGGGAAGGACGACGTCGACCTCGTCCTCCCGGTCCCGGTCGTCGGCCACGAGAACAGGGCGCCCGTCGCGCAGGCACGCCAGAGCGGCGTCGACGCGTTCCCGGTGCGCTGAAACCGCGCCACCCGAGGGCACCGATCGCGCAGGAACCTTCGCGACACTCACACGTCAGCCCTCACCGAGAGTAGGCGTGCGACGTACTTGGCGACGACGTCGACCTCGAGGTTGACCCTGTCCCCCCGAGCCAGCGTACCGAGGGTGGTCCGCTCCAGAGTTGTGGGGACGAGCGCGACTCCGAAGGCCTCGTCGCCGGCCCACGTCACCGTGAGCGATACCCCTTCGACGGTGATGGATCCCTTCTCGGCCACATACCGGGCGAGGGCGACGGGCATCCCGAGGTCGACCTCGTCCCATCGGGGGCCGGGTCTGCGCTGCAGGACCGTGCCGACGCCATCGACGTGCCCCTGGACGACGTGGCCGCCCAGCCGAGCATCCACGCGAACTGCGCGTTCGAGGTTGACCGGGTCGCCGGGCGCCAGCGAACCGAGGGTCGTCCGGCGCAGCGACTCGGGCATGACGTCGGCGGTGAAGCCGCGCTCGTCCAGTTCGGTGACAGTCAGGCATGTCCCGGAGACCGCGATGGAGTCGCCGGTGCGCAGGTCCTCGAGGACGGTGGTCGCGGTGACAGCGAGAACGGCGGCGCCGTCAAGATCGGTCCGGTCGTCAACGGTTCCGACCTCCTCGACAAGTCCGGTGAACATCGCCAGAACTCCTCAGGCTCGTCGGGTGACGACGAGGATGTCCTCACCCAGGTGTTGTGCGTCGGTCGTGTGTCGGCGGTGCGCGTCAGCGAGGGTTGACACACCGAGGTCGGGGACGGCGGCCGGGCCCGCTCCGAGCAGGACCGGCGCGACGTAGCTGTGCAGTTCGTCCACCACGCCGGCGCGCACGGCGGCCCCGAGGAGGGTCGGGCCGCCCTCGATCAGGACGCGGCGGGCGCCGACATCCCAGAGCCGCGCGAGGACCGAGGGGATGTCGCGTGTCGTGAGGTGGAGCCAGTCCCCCGGGCCGTTGCGGATCGCGGCTGAGGCGGGCACGGAACGATGGCCGACGGCCACCCGCAGCGGCTGGTGGTCTGCCAGCGTGCCGCCGGCCCGGCGTGCGGTGAGCGCGGGGTCGTCGGCGATGACGGTGCCTGTGCCCACGACGATGGCGTCCACGTCACCGCGCACCGCGTGGGCATGGTCGCGGGCGACCGGTCCGGTGATCCACTTCGAGGTGCCGTCCACCGCCGCGACCCGGCCGTCCAGGCTGGCCGCCATCTTGCCCAGGACCCACGGCGTCCGACGCTCCACGGCGGTGACCCAGGCCTCGGTGAGTGCTTCGGCACCGCGGACGACGTCGTCGGGCACCTCCGCCTCCCGTGCGGTGCGAACCTCCAACCCCTGCGACCGGAGCCACTGTGCGCCACCGGCGGCGACCGGATCGGGGTCGCGGACCGCATACACGACCCGGGCGATCCCGGCTGAGAGCAGCGCCTGCGAACAGGGCGCGGTGCGTCCGCTGTGGTGACAGGGCTCCAGAGTGATGACGGCGGTCGCACCCCGGAGCGTGGAACGGTCAGCCGCCGCCATGGCTGCGGCCTCTGCGTGTTCGGTTCCGGCACCGTGGTGCCAACCCTCAGCGAGGACGGCGCCGGAGGAACCGATGATGACGCACCCCACGCGGGGGTTGCCACCGCGCTGCGGTCCCCGCCGAGCGAGCACGAGCGCGCGCTGGAGCGCCCGGTTGATAGCGTCGTCCGGCACCTGGTCTCCTCTTGCCTCGGTGTGAGCCGGGGTGCCTGAGGACGCACGATGCCACTGGCGCCGTCGTCGTTCGACGGCGGCGCCAACAGTGCTGCCTCCCATCCGGACTCTCACCGTCGGTCCCGGAGTTCCACCAGGTCAACCGCTTGTCATCAGACGCGCGGGTCGCGGACTGTCACCGCCGGCTCGGAATTTCACCGACCCCGGAGCACGTGTTGCTTGGACAGCAGCATGGCACACTTCCCAGGGACAGCCAAACCGCCGTGCACCGCGGCGCCGGCGTCATCAACCAGGTGGCAGCGCCCGGGCGGCGGACCGGGCCGCGCGCGGCAACGCCTCGAGGATGACGTCCACAGCGTTGTCGTCGTGTGCTGCGCTGAGGAACCACGCCTCGTACACGCTCGGCGGCAGGGCCACCCCCGCCTGTAGCATCGCCTGGAAGAATGCCGGATAGCGCCACGACTCCTGCGCCGTGGCACCGGCGTAGTCGTGGACGCCACCGGTCGCGGCGTCCGGACCGAAGAACACGGAGAAGAGGTTCCCGGCCCGGTTGACCACATGCGGCACACCCGCCGCGGAGAGGGCCTGCCCGGCAGCCTGCGCGATGACGCCCGCCACGCGGTCGACGTGCGCGTAGACGCTCGCGTCGGCGAGCCGGAGCGTCGCGAGCCCGGCCGCGGTTGCCAGCGGGTTCCCGGACAGGGTCCCGGCCTGGTAGACGGGCCCGGTCGGGGCAAGGAGTTCCATGAGTTCTGCACGACCCCCAACCGCGGCCAGCGGCATCCCGCCGCCGACGACCTTGCCGAACGTCATGAGGTCCGCGGCCCAGGACTCCTCGGCACCCTCGAGCCCCCACCAGCCCGCCGGACCGACGCGGAATCCGGTCAGCACCTCGTCGAGAACGAGGAGCGCACCGTGCTGCGCGGTGAGACGCCGCAGGGCCGCATTGAACCCGGCAGCGGGTGCGACAACGCCCATATTGGCCGGTGCGGCCTCGGTGATCACGCAGGCGACCTCCTCGCCGCGCTCGGCGAACACCGCTTCGATCGCGCCGATGTCGTTGTACGGCACCACGATCGTCTGTGCGGCGCTTGCCGCCGGGACCCCGGCGGAACCAGGTAGGCCGAAGGTCGCCACGCCCGAGCCGGCCTCGGCGAGCAGGGAGTCGACGTGACCGTGGTAGCAACCGGCGAACTTGACGACGAGGTCACGGCCCGTGGCGCCCCGCGCGAGGCGCACCGCCGTCATCGTGGCCTCGGTTCCGGTGGAGACCAGGCGCACCCGCTGCGCCGGGGGCACCCGTTCGCGGATGGTCTCGGCCAGTTCGATCTCACCGAGCGTGGGCGCACCGAAGGACAGCCCGTCAGCCGCGGCGTCCTGGACGGCGGCGACGACCTCGGGGTGCGCGTGACCGAGCAGTGCCGGCCCCCACGAGGCCACAAGGTCGACGTAGGTGCGTCCTTCGACGTCGGTGATGCGAGCACCGGACGCCGCGGCGACGAAGCGGGGGTTGCCGCCAACGGAGCCGTAGGCACGGACCGGGGAGTCCACGCCCCCGGGGATGACGCCGAGTGCCCGGGTGAACAGATCATCGTTCGTGGTCATTTCTCTCCTTGCTGTCCGGTGAGCCAGCCCGCCACCTCGGTGGCCCAGTAGGTGGCGATGATGCCGGCTCCCGCGCGGCGGATGGAGGTCAGCGTCTCGAGGATGGTGCGGCCCCGGTCCAGCCAGCCGTTCGCCGCGGCCGCCTCGACCATCGCCAGTTCGCCCGACACCTGGTAGGCGGCCACCGGGATGTCGACGGCCGAGGCGACGTCGGACAGAACGTCGAGGTAGCCGAGCGCCGGCTTGACCATGACGACGTCGGCGCCCTGCGCGAGGTCCAGAAGCGCCTCGCGCGTGCCCTCGGTGCGGTTCGCGACGTCCATCTGGTACGTGCGGCGATCGCCACGGAGCCGGGAGTCCACCGCCTCACGGAAGGGCCCGTAGAAGGCGGAGGCATACTTCGCCGAGTACGCGAGGATGGCGGCGCTGGTGGCACCGGCCTCGTCCAGCGCGGCACGGCAGGCGGCCACCTGGCCGTCCATCATGCCGGACAGACCCAGAACATGTGCGCCGGCTTCGTGCTGGGCGAGCGACATCTCGGCGTACCGCTGAAGCGTCGCATCGTTATCGACCGAGCCGTCCGCCGCCAGCACACCACAGTGACCGTGGTCGGTGAACTCGTCGAGGCACAGATCGGAGATGATGACGACGTCCGCGCCGACCTCCTCCCGCAGCATCGCCAGACCACGGTTGGCGATCCCGTCCGGGTCAGTAGCGCCCGAGCCGTCGGCGTCGCGGACGGCGGGTACTCCGAACAGCATGATGCCGCCGACACCTGCAGCGGCGGCCTCGTGTGCCGCAGCGCGCAGTGAGTCCGCGGTGTGTTGGACGACCCCCGGCATCGAGGAGATCGGACGCGACTCCCTCGCGTCCTCGGCGAGGAAGACGGGCAGCACCAGGTCGGAGGGCGAGAGGCGGTGCTCGGCGACGAGTCGGCGCAACGGGGCGCTGGCACGCAGGCGCCGCGGGCGGTCGGCGAGCGGAGGCATGGGGGACATCAGTGGTCGGCTCCTGGGTCGGGGTGGCAGTGACGGAGTGACTGGGCGGCGGCAGCGATGAGGCCTGCCGGGGTCGCCTCGGGCGCGACGCCGCCGACCCGTAACCCGGCCTGCTCGGCGGCGCGCCGGGTGGGGTCGCCTATGACGGCGATGGCGGTGGAGGAGGGCGGCGGACCGAGAAGCGCCACGAGGGCGCGAACCGTTGAGCCCGCGGTGAGGAGGATCACGTCCGGCCACGGCTCGGTCAGCCGTGCCCGCGTGGCGGCGTCGAGGTCCGCGCCCCGGGTGGTGTAGACGTCCTGGCGGTCGACGTCCCAACCCCGCTCGCGCAGTCCCCGGACCAGTTCCGGCGCGGCGAGGGCGGAGCACGGCAGGATCACGCGACCGCCGCCGCCGAGACGGGGGAAGCCGGCCAGGAGCGTCCTGGCCGACTCCGGGGCGGTGGCACACAGGTGGGGCGGGTGCCCGATGCCGGCGAGCGCAGCCGCGGTGGCGGGGCCGACGACGGCCAGTCGGGTGCCGGCCGCAACGGCACGGCGAAGGCGCTCCCCGAGCGGTGCCCCGGTCCGGGCCGCGTAGTCCGCGAGCACCGAAACCGTGCGAGCAGAGGTGAGCACCAGCCACGCAGCACCGCCGAGTGCGAGGGCACGCTCCATCACGGTGTCGTGGGCCGGCACGGTCTCGGTGAGTGCGACGGTCACGGGCACGGCCCCGGCCTCCCGGACCGCGCGCGCGATCGGGTCCTCGGCGCCGGCCCGCGGGACGAGCACTCGCAGGCCCGAGAGCGGCGAGCCCGGAGCCGGGGAGTCACTGCTCACCGACGCCTCGGTCACGGGGTTGCCCTGGCGAGTTCGCCGGCACCCTGCCCGATGAGTTCGGTGCCGAGTTCGTGGCCGAGCTCGCGAGCGCTCGCCAGCACATCATCACGCCGGCCCGTGAGGTCCACCGACGTCGTCCCGGACGAGCGCAGCACCCGACTACCGTCGATCGCCGCCGCAACCGCCTCGAGCCTGAGCGTCTCGCCCTCCAGGGTCGCGAGCGCACCGACGGGGGCGGCGCAGCCGGCCTCCAGACTGGCGAGGAGTTGGCGCTCGGCGGTGACTTCGATCAGGGTCGGCAGATGGTCCAGGGCCGCAAGGGCCCGACCCAGCGGCTCAGGCACCTCGACGCGGGTCTCGATGGCGAGCGCACCCTGACCGGGAGCCGGCAGCATCGCGACCGGGTCGAGGACGTCGGTCGCGCGGCCGGCGAGCCCGATGCGCGCGAGGCCGGCGAGCGCGAGCACGACGGCGTCGAGATCGTTCTCGGTGCGAGCAAGCCGGGTTGGGACGTTGCCGCGGATGTCGACGACGTCCAGGTCCGGGCGGGCGGCGCGCAGCTGGGCGGCTCGGCGGGGGGACCCCGTTCCGACACGGGCGCCTCGCGGCAGTGTGTCGAGGGTGCGACCCTCCCGTGCGCACAGCGCGTCCCGGGCATCCGCACGAACCGGGACGGCGGCGATCCGTAACCCCGGGGCAGGCGCCGTGGGGAGGTCCTTGAGCGAGTGGACGACGACGTCGACCGTCCCCGCACCCAGCGCCGCGCGCAGTGCTCCGGCAAAGACGCCGGCACCACCGAGCGAGGCGAGGGACTCGGTGCGGACGTCTCCCTCGGTGCGCACGATGCGCAGTTCGAAGGGCCCGGCGCCGGCGGCAACGAGGTCGTCCGCGACGCCTCCGGCCTGGGTCCGGGCGAGGTCGGAGCCCCGGGTGCCCAGCACCCAGGGACTCGAGTCGGAGGTGGCGCTCACAGTGCCACTGTCTCATCGGCAGGCCGTGCAGCCGCACGAAGGGCGGGCGCGCTGGCCGGGCCGCCCAGCATCGCGGCGAGCGACCGCGACCGCGTCACGACGGCGGGCAATCCCGTCCCCGCGACGAGCCCGCCGGCAAGGTGAAGGCCACGCCCGGCCATCGTCCGGGACAGGTCGAGCACCGCATCTCGAACGTGCGGATCAGCCGGAACGAGCGCTCCGGCGTGGCGGACCACCCTGCTGTCGCGCACCTGGTCGGCCCGAAGATCGGTGCCGAGCAGGCGGGCGGCGTCCGTGACGGTGTCGACGGAATCGGGGGGTGGTTCCTGCCCCGGCCGGCCGTAGGAGAGTCGGATCACATGCCGCCCTGGCCCGGCGGCCCGGGCGGCCCAGTCCCACTTCGCGGTGACGTGGGTCAGCGCTTTGGCCCCGGGCACCCCCTCTGCGGCAATGACTCCGCTACCGCGAGGGGCGTCGTCGAGTTCTGGAGCGTCGAGGAGTAGCGTGATGTGGGTCGTCGGCTGACCCGTCGTCGTCCGCAACGCGTGGGTGTCCACGTGCGGCTGTAGGAGCGCGAGGGTGGCGGCCCCGGACGTCGCCACGACGACGTCGTGCGCCTCCGGGACGTCCGTGCCGCCGGCGACCACGACCCGCCAGCGCCCGCGGGAACCGGACTCGATCGCGGCGACCGGGGCGCGTGTGAGCAAGGTGGCGCCGTGGGCGCGTGCGGCCTCCGCGAGGGCCTCGGCGAGGAGGTGCATGCCTCCGGTGACGGACGCGACGGCGGGCCCCTCGGGCAGGGTCGCGGCGACGGCGGCGGCAAGCGACCCGGTGCGCCGTAGCGCATCGCGAAGGCCCGGCATGACACTGTCGACCGGTAGCACCGACGGATCGGCGCCGTGGATCGCCGAGACCAGAGGCCGTACGAGGCGTTCGAGCAGCCCCTCGCCCATCCGAACGGTGATGAGCGTCGCGAGGTCGCGGGCGTCGGAGCCGGGGGTCGGGCCCAGATCGGCGTCCAGTGCCGCGCGTCGTGCCGCGGCCTCACCGATGGCGGCGACGACGTCGGGGGCGCTCGGGTCCGCGGGGATGCCGAGCATGGCGCGGGCCGGGGCACGGAAGGCGCCCTGTTCCGGGGTGACCAGCCACGAACCGTGCGCGGGCAGCTCCGTGGGCAGCCCGAGTTCGGCGCACAACTCGGCCACCGCGGGCCGCCGTACCGCGAACGCCTCCGGCCCGCGGTTGACGATCACACCGCCGACGTCGAGCGGACGCACGAGCCCACCGAGATGGTCGGAGGCCTCGACCAACGTGACCCGGCGTCCGCTGCGGGCCAGTTCCCACGCCGCCGTGAGGCCGCCGATACCGCCGCCGACGACGACGACGTCCACTGCATCCCTCATCGCGCGTGCGCGAGTTCGACGATGCGGGTGAGGACGGCGGGATCCGTCTCGGGAGGAACACCGTGGCCGAGGTTGAGCACATGCGCAGCGGCGGATCGCCCCCGGTCGATCACATCCTCCACGTGCCGCTGGAGCACGTCCCACGGCGCGGCGAGCAGTGCCGGGTCGATATTGCCCTGCACGACGGTGCCGGGACCTAGTCGCCGGACAGCCTCGTCGAGGCCGATCCGGTGGTCCACCCCGACGACCTCAGCACCGGTGTCGCGCATGAGAGTGAGGATCTCCGAGGTGCCGGTCCCGAAGTGAACCCGCGGCACCAGGCCCTCGACAGCGGACAGGACGCGGGCGGAGTAGGGCGCGACCCGCTCGCTGTAATCGGTGACCGACAGCGAACCGGCCCACGAGTCGAAGAGTTGGACCGCGCGTGCCCCGGCATCGATCTGGGCGAGGAGGAACTCCGCGGTGCGGTCCGCCGCCCAGGTCATCAACCGGGCCCATGCGGCCGGGTCTGCGTGCATCATCGTTCGGGCGGCGAGGTGATCCCGTGAGGGCCGCCCTTCGACGAGGTAGGCCGCCAGGGTGAACGGGGCACCACCGAAACCGATGAGCGGGACCGGTTCACTCCCACCGTCGAGCTCGCGCACGGCGATGCCGACGCCCTCGCGAATCGCCGTCATGTCGCCGCCGGGTAGTGCGGTGAGGCGGTCGACGTCGGCGGCCGTGCGCACTGGCGAGCCGATGACCGGGCCCACACCCCGGACGATCTCGACGTCAACACCCGCCAGTCGCAGGGGGATGACGATGTCGGAGAAGAAGATCGCGGCATCCACGCCGTGCCGCCGCACCGGCTGGCAGGTGATCTCCGCCGACAACTCCGGCCGGAGACAGGACTCGAGCATCTCGGTTCCCTCCCGGACCTTCCAGTACTCCGGCAGGGACCGGCCGGCCTGACGCATGAACCACACGGGCAGTCGTTCCGGCCGGAGCCCGGAGTACGCGGACAACAGGGCGGAGGGGGTCGACGAGGGATCATCAGATGAATTCACTCAAGCATTGTGTCAAACCTCGCGGGGTTAGTTAACCTGCCAGAATGCCGCTCGCCATTCTCGCTGCCAACCACCACGACGTACCCCTGCCAGAACTCGAGAGACTCTCGGTCGGTGCCGAAGCCGCCGGGGCTCGCCTGGCCGCCCATCCCGCGGTCGAAGGTGTGCTCGTTCTCTCGACCTGCAACAGGGTCGAGATCTACCTCGAGCCGGCGGGGGCCGAGACCGACGCGATCGAGGCTGCCCGCCAGGCACTCGCCGAGACATCCGGGACATCGCGCGCACACGTCGCCGCCCGCACGTCCCACGCCGTCGGCCAGGAGGTCGTCAGGCACGTCTTCGAGGTGGCGGCGGGCCTGGACTCCATGGTCGTCGGTGAGCGGGAGATCGCCGGTCAACTTCGCCGCGCCCTGCAGTCCGCCCGCGCGGACGGGACGACGTCACCGACGCTCGAGGACGTCTTCCAGCGCGCCTCCCGGGCATCGCGCCGCATCGCCGTGTCCACCGACCTGGCCGCCGCCGGTCGATCGGTCGTGTCCGTTGCCATCGACCTCGCCTCAGCACGCACGTCGCGTGCGGGTTGTCCGCGGGAAGTTCCCGCCTGGAGCGACGCGGACGGACCGCGGGTGCCCGCCGGCACCTGGGCCGGAGCGCGCGCCGTCGTCGTCGGCACCGGCGCCTACGCCGGTGCGACCGTCGCCGCCCTGCGCAAGCGGTCGTGCGCCGACATCAGCGTCTGGTCCTCCTCCGACCGGGCCGAGGAGTTCGCGGCGAAGAACGCCGTCGTGCCCCTGGCCGCCGACGGTCTGGTCGCGGCACTCGCGACCGCCGACCTCGTCATCTGCTGCCGTGGCACGGGCACCCCGGTCATCGACGTCGAAACCGCCTCCGAGGCCCTGGCGATGAGATCGCCCGCGAGGACTCCCCTCGTTCTGGTGGATCTGGCCCTCCGTCGCGACGTCGCCGCCGGTGTGGCCGACCTTCCGGGTCTGGTGCTGCTGGACCTGAACACCGTACGCAGCCACGCACCGGCAGCGACCGACGGCCAGGTCCACCGCGCCCAGGAGATCCTCGCCAAAGAGGTCGAGGAGTTCTTCGGACGAAGGGCGGAGAGGGCCATGGACGATGTCGTCGTCGCCATGCGTGAGCACGTCGGTGGTGCGCTCGAGGCAGAGCTTGCCCGGCTACCGATGTCCGGTGTGGTGGACGCCGGCCAGGCGACGCAAGCCCTACGCCGGCTGGCCGCCAAACTCCTCCATGACCCCACTGTCGCCGCACGCGCAGCGGGCCGGGAGGGCCGCAGTCAACAGTTCATCGAGGCGCTGGCCCTCGTCACCGGCGTGCAGGTCCAGCGCGAGGACCCACTACCCCGGGACCGTCCGCGCCGCGCGACGGCCCACGACACGTGCGCCGCCGGAACCATGCCGGACGCACGCGCCCTGGTCTCCCCGAGCTGACCGTCCGCCTCGACCCGGCCGGACGCGACGGTACCGCGTGTCCGGCACGGAACCGGTCTCGCCGCAGCCGGACGCGACGGTACCGCGTAGCCCTTCGGTCCGTGGCTTCAGGTGGCGGCGTTGAAGTCCGCGTTGATCTTCAGGTCGTCGATCTCGCAGTCGTCGGTCTCGCAGAACGCCTCACCGATGGCGTCGATTGTCTCCATGTCGCCGTCGTAGATCGCATCGAGGAAGGCCGGGATGAGTTTCTTCGTGGCCGCCTCGTACTCCTCCCGGGTGATCTGGGTGTAGGGCATCTGCGGGTAGGTGAAATTGCCCTGCGGCAGGAACGAGGCGGTCTTGAGCCGGCCGGCGTAGTCGGTCAGGATGTCCCCGATCTGGTCGCCCTCGGACTCGGGGTCGAAGGACAGGGTCACCGAGACGGAGTTGTCCGACCAGTACCTCTGGGCCAGCGCGGCCAGTTCGGCCTTCTCCCGTAGGGACACGTCCTTCTCCGAGCGGCGGGCCGCGGACTTGACCGGGAAGAAGATCACGGTGGTGCCGGTCGGGTCCTCGCTGGCCGGCTCCACCCGGTACCCGGCGGCCTGGAACAGGGTGACCAGCGGGTCCTCGTTGCGGAACCGGATCGCCCGGTCGAAGTAGGTCCCGCCCGGGGCCCAGTGCACCCCCGGGGAGACCCCGGCCACGATGGACACGGTCCCGCTGGGCTTGACGGTGGTGGTGCGGATGGACTCGCGCACGGCGAGCTTCTCGGACAACTCCGCGTCCCAGGACCGGACCGCCCGGTAACCCTCATCCATCCACTCGACCAGCACCTCGGTGCTGTGGTTGTCCACGAAGTCGGCGATGCCCGACATCGAGGTGCCCACCCGCCGGTTGCGCTGCATCACCGCGTTGGTGCGCTCCCAGTGGGTGGACAGCAGCGTGACGATCTTGCCGTAGAGGAAGGCGATCCTGAGGGTGGCCAGGAAGTCCTCCTTGGACTCCGCGCGGGAGGGGAAGGACTCCACCAGGGTGCAGCACTCGAAGGACTCCAGGGGCTGCTCGGCGCAGGGGTTGTAGCCCATCACCCGGTGGTCCTTGTGGTCGGCGGGGTCGGCCAGACGCCCATAGGCACGGGTGGTGTCCAGCCAGATCACCCCGGGCTCACCGTTGCGGGAGATCGCCTCGGTGACGCCGGACAGGTCATCGCCGGAGTTGACCACCACGGAGTTGTTGCTCATCCAGGCCCAGCCAGGTGCCTGCGCGTCGTAGGAGTTGCGCTCGGGGAAGACCTCGGGGTTCTTCAGGTTGAGGAAGTCCGGGTCGTCCAGTTCCCCGAGCAGGATCTCGGCGGAGCGGCGCACGTTGCCGGCCACCACGCACACACCGATCAGGTTGCCGATGTCGGCGATGTCCCGGGTGGTCAGGGCCTGGCCGCCGCGGCCGTGCAGCACACCCCGGATCGCGGTGTGCAGCCGGTGCAGCGGCGCCGGTCCCGCGGCGGTGCCGCCGAAGGTCCTGATCGGTGCGCCCTTGGGGCGGATCTGGGCGTAGTCCATCGCCGGGAGCTCGGTGCCCTTGAGGTAGGCGTCGATCACCATCGCGGTGGAGTCCACCCAGCCCTCGCGGGTGTCGGGGATGGTGAACACCGGGGTGCCGGTCTCCACCACCGGGCGCAGTGCGCGTCCGTCGGCGTCGATCTCCAGGCCGGTGGCCGAGTCGTGCACCGTTGGGTCTGCGATGGTGAAGCCCTTCTTGGCCCCGCGGGTGTCGAAGCCCACCCCGACCCCGAGCATCGAGGCCTCCATGAGGAACGTGAACGGCGCCGAGGGGTCCTGCTCGGTCATGTCCTCGGTGGACACGAACGCGCAGTTCTGCAGCGGAGCCGAGTTGCCCACCTCGTTGACCAGCGGGGTTCCCATCACCCACAGGCCCCGGCCCGGCGGGGTCCACTTGAGCTGGAACAGCCGCTCGTAGGCGTCCTGGGCCATCTCCTGCGCCTCCGCCTCGTCCCAGGGCAGGCGCTGGGAGGTGTAGTGGTCCTTGAGGATGGAGAACATGCCCTCGACCACCCGGCTGCACACCTCGTGCCAGCGTTCCTTGGTGCCGTCCTCCCGCTGGCGCGAGTAGGTACGCAAAAAGGTGATCTCACCCAGGGAGTTGCCGGCGGCGTCGGCATAGCCCCACGGCACCTGCCGGGTGGCGTAGGAGTCGACGAACGTGGACGGGAGCTGGAAGGAGAACATCAGGTGAGTTGCTTTCTTCGGTGTGGCTGGGACGCGGCTGGGGCGTGAACGACATCAATGTAATTCGCTGGATGACCAACACTACACCTAGTAGTCAGGGTTCGGAACGACCACCAGATCTTGTGTCCGGCGTGTCGGCGTGTCCTCCGTCGGCGTGTCGCACCACAGCGGCCGGAGCGGGTGCGAACCCGACCTGGCTGGCCCCCCGGCGCAGGGTGGCCAGCACCAGCGGACCGATCACCACGATGCCCACCACCGTGGTGATCGCACGCCCGATCTCCCACACCAGTGAGGTGGTCACCGCATAGACGAGGAACCGCTGGATGTTCTCCCCCGCCGCCGCGCCGGGGACGAAGGAGAGTTCGGTGCCCAGGCCGAGCTGGAAGGGCCAGAAGGAGAAGTTCATCGCCAACCCGTACCCGACCGAGGCGATCACGGCGTACCCGGCGAGCATGGCGACCTCCCACCGTCCGCGCACCCCGCGGGGCAACAGACCCGCACCCATCGCCACCCAGGAGGCGGCCAGCATCTGGTAGGGCAACCAGGGCCCGACCCCGCCGGTGAGCAGCGCCGAGGCGAACAGCGTGGTGGAGCCCAGCGCGAACCCGAAGCCGGGGCCCAGCACCCGCCCACCGAGCACCAGCGGAAGGAAGACGGTCTCGATCCCGGCGGTGCCGCCGGCCAGGGGTCGTAGCACCACCCCCACGGCCGAGAGCAGGCCCAGCAGCGCGATCGCCTTCACCCCGATCCCCCCGTCGGCCAGCGCCACCAGCAGCACCACCAGCACCAGGCTCAGCACCAGACCGAGCGCGATCGGGACATGATCGACCTGGATGAATCCCTCGGTCATCACCAACGGCCAGCCGAAGATGACCAGGCCGACCGCGGTGGCGGCGGCCAGGACCACGAGGGTCCGGGGCCGCAGGGGCACGGCCGGGGTAGCGTCCGGACCCCGGCTCATGCCCGCGCCTCCAGTGCCCGGCGCACCTCGGCCACGGTCAGGTAGCCGAGCGGGTGCAGGATCTTCGCGGTCTGCGGCGCCAGGGTGGGCGAGGCGACCAGGATCTCCCGCGCCGGGCCATCGGCCACCACCTGTCCCTGCGCCAACGTCACCACCCGGTGGGCGCAGCGGGCCACGAACTCCACGTCGTGACTGGTCAGGACGACGGCGTGGCCGGCCCGGGCACGAGCGGTGAGCACCCGTGCCAGCGCTTCCTTGGCGCCGTAGTCCAGGCCGCGGGTCGGTTCGTCCAGAAGCAGCACCGGCGGGTCGGCGGCCAGTTGGACCGCGAGCGCCAGCGCCAGCCGTCCGCCCTCGGACAGGTCCGCGGGGTTCCTGGCCCGGTCCAGGCCGGGAGCGATCCGGTCGAGCAGGTCCGCGGCGGTACCGTCGGCCGCCCCGGCATCGGTGTCGGCTGCGGCGCATTCGGCGGCCACCGACTGGTGGTAGAGCAGGTGTGCCGGCGTCTGGGGCACCAGGGCCACGTGGCGGCGGGCCCGGGCCGGGGACAACGCGGCCGGGTCCGGTGTTCCCGCTGCGCGGAGCAGGTTCACCCGCCCGCCCGAGCGTGATCCGGTGCCCTGCAGGGCCCAGAGCAGGGAGGACTTGCCGGAGCCGTTGCGACCCATGACCGCCAGGACCTCACCGGCATGCAGGGTCAGGTCGAGGTCGTGCACCGCGGTGACGCCTCCGTAGGTGACGCTCAGGCCGCGCGCGCTCAGCAGCCCATGCCCGGGTGCACCGCCGGTTCCCGGTCCGCCTGCGTCGTCGTCGGTGGTCCTTGCCGGCCGCCGCGACCGGGGCGAGCCGGTGCTGCCGGGTTCCCGCGCGCCGTCACCGTCCGGCGGCCCCAGCCGTGTGCGCAACGGCCCGGCACGCCGGCGCGCGTCCCGCACCGACAGCGGCACCGGGTCCCACCCCGCGAGGCGGCCCAGCTCCACCACCGGAGGCGCACTGTGACTGGCGGCCAGGACCGTCCCGGGGTCGCCGTAGGTGACCGTGCCATCGGGATGGACCTCGAGAACGGAGTCGGCGAACTGAATCACCCGCTCCAACCGGTGTTCGGCCAGCAGCACGGTCACGCCCAGGTCGTGCACCAACCGGGTCAGGGCCGCCAGCACGTCCTCGGCCGCGCCGGGGTCCAGCGCGGAGGTCGGCTCGTCGAGCACGAGGATCCGCGGTTGGGCCGTCATCACCGCGCCGATGGCCACCCGCTGCTGCTCCCCGCCGGACAACTCGGTCAGCGCCCGGTCCCGCAGCGGGGCCAGCGCGAGCAGGTCCAGGACCTCCTCGACCCGCTTGCGCATCACCGGGCGGGGCAGGCCGAGTTGTTCCAGGGCGAAGGCCAGTTCCTCCTCGACGGTATCGGTGACGAAGCCCAGCAGCGGGTCCTGGGTGACGACCCCGACCAGATCGGCCAGGTCGCGCGGAAGGTGCGTCTCGGTGTCCCGCCCGTCCACGAGTACCCGGCCGGTCAGCACGCCCCCGGTGAAGTGGGGCACGCGGGCGCACGCGGCACCGAGCAGGCTGGACTTTCCCGCACCGGTCGCACCGGTGACCAGGCACAGTTCCCCCTCGGGGATCGCCAGGTGCACATCGCGCAGCACCGGTGCGGTCGATCCCGGGTAGACCAGGCTGACCGATTCGAAGCGGATCATCGCCCACCCCGTCCCAGTAGCGCCGGCGCCACCAGCAGGAGCGCTGCGGCGATGAGGCCGAGCGGAAGGCCCAGCCACGGCAGCGGGTCCGGGTGCGCCCGGTCACCGGCCAGAACGACGGCGAGGGCGGCCGACGCGCTACAGGCCACCACCGCGGTCTCCCGGATCCGCCACGGAGCCGCCCGGTACCGGGTGCGCCGGACCCGGCGGGAGGCGTGGGCGGTGGTCAGCACGCCCAGCACTGCCGCACCCGCCAGCACCGGCAGACCCAGCCAACCCGGCATCGTGGCGTCGAGCAGCCCGTAGGTGCCCACGCCGGCGAGCAGGACCGCCACCAGCAGGGCCAGGTTCAGCCCGGCCGAGGCCCGGGTGCGGGTGCGCGCGTAGCCACGGGAGTCCATCGAGGCGGCCAGGGCGATCGCGCGATCCATCGCGTCGGCCAGCACCGGCCGCACGTAGCCCAGCACCACCCGGGGGCCGGAGCCCTCCACGCCCCGTAGCCGCCGGGCCCGCCGGACGGTGCGAGCCGAGGCGATGAGCTGGGGGGTGACCGTGACCGCGATGACCACCGCGGTGGACAGGTCGTGCAGCGCGCCGGGCAGATGGCGTAGTACGTGCTTGGGGTTGGCCAGGGCGTTGGCTGCGCCGAAGCACACGATGATCGCGGCCAGGGCGATCGCCCCGGAGAACGCGTGCACCAGCCCACGGGACTCGATCGGACCGAGCAGCGAGATGCCGCCGGCCCACTCCGGCAGCGGCAGTGCCGGCAGGGGCACCAGCACCGGCCCGCCGGTGCGGATGCCGAACAGCACATAGAAGCCCAACCGCAGCACGATGACCGCCGCGGCGATGATCAGGTACAGCCGGAAGATGCGGGTCCAGGGCGCCGCCGACCTGCGCCACAGCACCACCGCCACCACCGCACCGGTGAGCAGCAGGACCCCCACCGGATCGCCAGTGCGGGTCAGCGCGATCACCGCCGCCCCGGCCCAGGCCCACCAGGCCAGCGGGTGCAGTTCCGGAACCCGGGGGCGCACCAGCGGGGTGGGAGGGGCCGGGGCCACGGCGGTCATCGGCTCAGGGCCGCCGGCGGTACAGCCAGACGGCGGTCACGATCGCGAGCACGAGCACGGCGAGCGCCAGCACCACCCAGATGGTGGTGCCGGCCCAGGCCGTGCCGTCGTCGGTGGCGTCGTCGGTGGCGTCGTCGTCGGACGCACCATCGTCCGCGGCGGCCTCGTCCGACCCCGGTGCAGCGTCGTCGTCCTCCCCGCCGTCCGCACCGTCGTCCGCGGGGGCGCCGGCCCCTGAGGCGCTCTCCTCGAGTGCGTCCTGCGGTGTGATCTGGGGCCCGGCGTTCCCGTCGTGGTAGCGCCAGCCGTCGACGTCCCCGGGTGCGGGATCGGTGCCATCGGCACCGGCGGTGTGCGCGACCCACTCCCCCGATGTCCCGGTCCAGTAGGACCAGAAGGAGCCGTCGAATTCCTCCGGGCACGGGTCGGGCATCGCGTCGATCGCGCAGACCATCCCCGGTGTCGAGTCGGTGGCGGTGAAGCCGGCACCCTCCAGCGCCTCGCGACCGTTAGCGGGGTCCCCCGGGGCGAAGCCGACCTCGATCGTCCCGCCCAGGTCCGTGAAGTCCACCACCACGGTGACCCCGTCCGCACCGGGCGCGGCGTCGGCGGCCGCCGGGGCATCGAGTGCGGCCGGTGCGAGCACTAGTGCGGCGGCGGCGGTGAGCGCGAGCGCGAGCCTGCGCCGGGGGCGGGTGCGTAGGGAGGACATCGGACGCCTTTCTGGCGGTCACGGCAGGGTCCTCGGCCCGCCGGGTGCGCGTGCACCGCCGGCGCCTACGGACTCCCCTCCGCAGACCACGACGGACAGAGCCACTTCTTCCGGCCCGACCCAGGTGTTCCGACTGATCGGGATGTCCCGATTCACGGTTGCGGGTCAGTGCCGGAGTCACACCGGCTTCCCCTCGGCAGGGCCTGGTCCGACCATAGCCGCTTCACGCCGCCTGCGGAACGCCGGCACCAGCACCGGGGGGCTCCGGCACGCCCCATCCACCCCGGGCGTCCCGTTCGGCCCCGGCAGCGCGAGTCCTTCCTGGCAGAGCCTGGTGGTGCCATGCTGAGGACATGGCGACGAAGATCTACACCAAGCGTGGCGATGACGGCTCCACCGGACGATTCCTGGGCGGGCGGGTGTCCAAGGCCGATCTGGTCGTGGAGACCAGCGGTGACGTCGATGAGGCGATCGCCGTGCTCGGGGTTGCCCGCGCCGGCTGCGAGGACGAGTCCATGGCCGGACTCATCCTGCACCTGCAGCGTGAGTTGTTCGTGCTCGGGGCCGATGTGGCCACCCACCCGGAGCGGCGTGACCGGCTCGAGGAGGGCGTGTCCTTGGTGACCGAGGCCATGGTCACAGCCCTGGAGGAGATCATCGACGAGCGCCTCACCGTGCGCCCGCTCGAGCCGGTCTTCCTGGTCCCGGGCACGACGACGACGTCGGCTCACCTGGACGTCGCACGCACCGTGGTGCGCCGGGCCGAGCGGCACGCGGTCGCAGCGCTCGGGTCCGGGGCGGTCGTCGCCGAACCGGTGCTGCGCTACCTGAACCGGCTCTCCGACCTGCTGTACGTGCTCGCCCGGGACGCCAGCGGACCCGCACCCGAACCGGCCAGCCGGGGCTGAGGCGGGTACTCCTCGGCGGCGGGCGCTCCGGAGGACTCCGTCATGAGCACCCGGCCACCAGCGGGTCCGGTGGATCCGCACCGGTCCCCCTGGGTGCCCCCGCCCGATCCGGGTGCCCCCTCCCCGGTCCGGGTGGCCTGGCCCTGGTAGTGCTGATGTCGGGCGACGGTCCGTGCTCAGGTCAGCACCACCGTGACCTCCTCGGTCCCGGACTCCAGCACCACCTCGGCCGTCGCGCCGCCGGCTTCCACCTCGTAACGCCCGGCGAAGCCGCTGAGTTCCACCCGGCCCTGATCATCGGTGCGACCGGTGGTCGGCGTGAGCCACCAGTCCTCGCGGACCAGGGTCCGCAGCGCGTGGTAGGCGGGTTTGGGTGAGCCGTCGGCCCGGAGCAGGCCGGCTGGGGCCCCCAGCCAGGCATTCCCGCCGTCACCGATGCCCCAGTAGGTGACCGAGTCGACCGCGGGGTGGGCGACGAGCGCGGTGTAGTGGGCCACGATGTCGGCGGCCTGGCGTTCCTCGCCCTCGGGCGTGCTGGGCCAGTCGGGGACCTGGTGATCGTTGAGGTCCTCGATGTGCTCGGGCATGAGATCACCGGAGACCAGGGTGGTTTCGGTCCAGTGCAGGGGCAGGCCGAACCTGGCGAACCGGTCGCAGGTCTCGGTCAGGAACTCCTGGCCACGGAACCCCTGATGCATATGGGACTGCAACCCGATCGCGTCGATCTGGATCCCGGCCTCGAGGACCTGCTCGATCAGGTGCTCGTACTCGGGGCCGAGGTCGAAGTCGTTCAGCACCAGGTGCGGGCGCACCCCGGCGCTGCGGGCCTCCTCCACGGCCAGTCGCACCATCTCCACCCGCCCCTTCTGCGCGCACAGGCGCGAGATCGCGTTGGGCACGCCATCGGGTTCATTGGTGAACCGGGGCATGATCACCACCTCGTTGATCGCGTCCCAGGAGTCGATCAGCCCCGCGAAGTGACCGACCTCCCGCCGGATCCGGCCCCGCAGCAGCTCCTCGGCCTCGGCCAGGGACAACTGATCCACCCATGGGGCCTTGACCGTGTGCCAGACCAGGGGGTGGCCCTTCAGACGGACCTCCCGCTCGGCGAACCACCGGGCCGCGCGCAGCAACGCCTCGCGCCGGGTGTGGCCCCGCTGTGGTTCGTACCGCCCCCAGTAGAAGGGCAACGTCGCGGTGTCGAAGAGATCGAGCCAGAGGTCCTGGTAGGCAGGGTCCGCATCGGCCACCTCGAAGGCGGCGCAGCCGAACCCGAATGCGTGCTGCCGTTGCTGGAGCCGGACCTCCCGCCGGGTGAGGGGGGTCCCGTCCGCTTCGGTGAGGCGAAGCATCGTGGTGCTTCTGCGGTGGTCCAGGGAGACGGCGGCGCTGCCTCGTTGGTCGAGGGACATCGGGTTTCCTTTCGAGGGCATGGCGGACGGGGCGAGCATGGCGGACGGGGGCGGGCGGTGGCGGACGGGGGCGGGCGGTGGCGGACGGCCCGTGCACCGGGCCCGGGTTCCGCTGGTGGACTGCCTTTCAGCCCTTGATCGAGCCGAGCATGATGCCGGAGACGAAATAGCGCTGCACGAACGGGTAGACGCACACGATCGGGATGATCGTCAGGATCATCGTCACCGCCTGGATGTTGGCCGAGATCGCCGCGGTGGTGCTGCCCGCCATTGCCGCCCCCTCACTCGTTGCCGAGGATGCCCCTGCGATGAGGTTACGCAGGAACAAGGTCACCGGGAACAGGTCCTGCCGGTCCAGGTAGAGGAAGGCGGCGAACCAGTCGTTCCAGAGCGCCACCGAGTAGAACAGCGTCATCGTGGCCAGGACCGCCTTGGACAGCGGAAGCACGATACGGGTGAAGATCCCGAACCAGCCCAGCCCATCGATCTGTGCGGCCTCGTCGAGTTCGGTGGGTTGGTTCTCGAAGAAGGACTTCATCACCAGCAGGTTGAACACCGAGATGGCACCGGGGATCACCATCGCCCACATGGTGTTCTTCATCCCCAGCGCCGTGATGAGTACGTAGTTGGGGATGATGCCCCCGTTGAAGAACATCGTGAAGATCGTGAGCCCGATCAGGAAGTTCCGGCCGCGCAGGTGTTTCTTGGAGAGCACGTAGGCGAACACGGTCGTCAACGCCATCGCGATGGTGGTGCCCACCACGGTGTACACCACCGTGTTGCGGTAGGAGTTCCAGAACAGGTCGTTCTGAGCCACCGCCCGGTAGGTGTCGGTGTTGAACCCGACCGGCCAGAAGCTCACCATCCCGGCGTTGACCGCACCGGCACTGGAGAAGGACTGTGCGAGCACGGTGATGAACGGGTACAGCATCAGCATGGAGATCAGGATCAGCACACCGTTGTTGGCCCAGGTGAAGATCCGGTACGCACGGGTGTCGCTGGGGCCGACCGGCTTTCCGGACCCGCTCGGTGTGGCTGTGATCGCGCGCTGGGTCACCACAGGCTTGCTCCTACCAGTCGACGGGATATGAGGTTCGCGCTGACGACCATGACCAAGCCGATGATCGCCTGGAACAGTCCGATCGCAGCGGCATAACTGAAATTGCTGGAGACCAGGCCGACGCGGTAGAGATAGGTGGAGATGACGTCGGCAGTGGAATAGGTCAGCGGGTTGTAGAGCAGGAGCACCTTCTCGAACCCGACGTTGAGGAACGTGCCGATGTTGAGGATCAGCAGGGTGACCATCATCGGGCGGATCCCGGGCAGGGTCACGTGCCAGGTCTGCCGGAGCCGGTTCGCCCCGTCGATCCGCGCCGCCTCGTACAGGGAGGAATCGACCGTGGTCAGCGCGGCCAGGTACAGGATCGTGCCCCAGCCCACGGTCTGCCAGACCTCCGAGCCGACGTAGATGGTGCGGAACCACTCCGCCCGTTGCAGGAACGGGATGGCCTCACCGCCGAACGCCTCGATCACCTGGTTCACGGTGCCCTGCAGGGAGAGCAGTTGCATCACCATGCCCACCACGATCACCACCGAGAGGAAGTGCGGCAGGTAGGAGATCGACTGGATCACCCGTTTGAAGGTGCGCTTGCGAACCTCGTTGAGCATCAGCGCCAGCACGATCGGCAGCGGGAAGCACACCACCAGCGTGAGCAGCCCGAGGATCGCGGTGTTGGCAAAGACGTTCCAGAAGTTGGGATCGGCGATGAACATGCGTACGTACTGCAGGCCCACCCACTCGTCCCCGAGGATGCTGCCCCCGGGCCGGAACCGGCGGAAGGCAATGGCGTTGCCCACCATCGGCATGTACCGGAAGATCAGCAGGAAGATCACGGGCACCAGGGCCATGGCGTACAGCACCCAGTCGCGCCGGAGTGCCTTGCTCCAGGGCACCTTCGTGGACTTCTTCGTAGGCGCCAGCCAGGACCGTGGTCCGCGTCGGGGACGCCACGAGCGTTCCTGGCCCACCGGTGCTCCGTCGCCCACCAGCACCTCGCCACCGGGTGCCGGGCCGGCTGTGCGAACTGAACTCATCTGTTAGTCCTTCACCAGAGTTGACCGAGGTCGGTGGGCCGGCGGCGTGGTGCCGCCGGCCCACCGGCAAACGGTGCGTGTCAGCCCGCGTTCTCGGCGTTCTCGCGGGCCTCGTTGATGAGGTCCTCGTAACTGGAGAGCCCCTGGGACTCCAACTGGCCCAGGAACGCGTCCCACTCGGACAGGTCACGCTGGCCGATGATGAACGCCAGGGTCGCGGTGTCCACGGTGTCCTTCAGGGGGGTACCCCACAGCGCGGCCTGCTCCAGTTGCGCCTCGGTCAGCGGGGCGTTCGGGAACGGGTCGCGTGGGGTGCGGGTGGACAGCACCGTGTCGATGTAGTCCACGAACTCCGGGGCGTTGTAGGACTCCTTCAGCGCCCGGGACTCGGTCGAGCCGGCGAGCACGTCGTTGCCGAAGCCGAGGTCGCCGATGTCGGTCTCGGCGCCGACGTTGATGTTGAAGGACTCCAAGGAGTACTCGGGGTTCAGCGTGATGGTGCCGTCGTCGTCCTTGGTGTAGTGCTCACCCTCGATGCCCCACTGCAGCATCTCGCGGGCCTCGGGGTTGTAGTACAGCCAGTCGACGAAGTGCAACAGGTCGCAGAAGTTCTCATCCTCGGCCGCGTGTGAGGACAGCATGAAGCCGTTCCAGAAGTTGCGCGGCTCCACGACTTGCCCGGCGGGGCCGCCGGGCGGGGCGATCTGGGTGAGTTCGTAGTCGGTGACGCCGGCCGCATCGAGGGCTTGGGCGAACTCCTGCACGGTGCCGGAAGCACCCGAGGCAGCGAACACCTGCTCCGATGCGAACTTCTCCGTGACCGTGCCCATGCCGTCGTTGGCGTCGGTCAGCGATTCGGTGTCCAGCAGCCCGTCGTCGGCCAGGTCGTGGAAGTAGGTGACCATCTCCCGGTATCCGTCGGTGGTGGGAGCGTAGACGAACTCATCGGCGTCCTCGTCGAACCACATCCCGGTGCCGAACCCCCAGCCCGCTACGGTCCCGAAGGCGTGCGAGGCGTAGTTCCACATCGAGTGGCCCTCGAATCCGTCAGCGAGGGGCCGACTGTCCGGATAGGCCTCCTTGATCAACTCCAGGCCCTCGCGCAGGTCCGCCCAGGTCTCCGGCGCCGGAGCGCCCACCTCGTCGAAGATGTCCTCGCGGATGATGAGCGTGAAGACCGGCACGGAGACCTCCTGCAGCCCCGGCGTCATGTAGTACCTGCCGTCGGCCTGGCGCAGGTTCTCCACCATGTCTTCCAGTTCCCACTCCTGCACGTACTTGGTGAAGTTGGGCATGTAGTCGGAGTAGTCACTCAACGGGACCACGGCACCGGAGGCCGCGTACTGGCGCTCGTCGCCGGTGTAGATGAGCGGGATGATCTGCGGCGCGTCACCGGCGCTGATCAACAGGCTGCGCCGCTCCTCGGCGTCACTGAAGGACATGTTGGTCAGCTCCAGCGTCACGTTCGTGCGCTCGGCGATCTCATCGAAGAGGATCCAGTCGTCGGTGATCGGGTTCTCCGGCCAGTCGGTCCACAGCATGGAGAAGGTGACCGGCTCGGCGGCACTCCATTGCTCGTCGGCAACGCTCTCCGAGGAGCACTGAAGTCCGCCCGCGGCGGCCCCGGTGCCCTCGGCCCCCTCTCCGCTTCCCGGATCGGACGTGGTGTCGCCGTTCCCACCGCCGCACGCGGCCAGCCCGAGAACCGCGGCCAGGGTTGCGGCGCCGACTGCACTCACGCGCTTGCGCCGAAACGATGTTGCCTCTGATGACATCTGTCTCCCTCTCCTTCGAGTCAGGACCGCGGACAAGGGCCCGGGGCCTGGTGTGGAATGCCGGCTCGGGCAAGCCTCGATCCGGCGGTCTCCGGCACCTGCGCCGGTGACGTTCTGTACGGCGTCGATTCTGCGCGCGTTCGGTAGCCCTCTCTCGCATCGTTGGGATCGCACGTGATTAATCGATCAAGCACGTAGAGTGTGGCATGAGGGGGCGCCCCCGTCAATGCGCCTCGGAAAATCTGCGACAATCGGCGCTCGGAGGTTCACCATGGTCACCATGAGCGATATCGCTCAGCGCACCGGCGTCACGGTGGCGACCGTCTCGAACGCGTTGACCAACCGCGGCCGGGTGTCCCCCGAGACCCGCGCCAGGATCCACCTGGTCGCCGAGGAACTCGGGTACCAGGTCAACCTGACCGCTCGCCACCTCCGCGTCGGGCGCTCGAACGCAATCGCCTTCATCGCGCCGAGTTTCCACGACTACTTCAGTGACATCGCTGATGAGCTGGCCATCCACGTCGAGGCCACCGGCCGGCATCTGGTGCTGGAACGCACCAGCGCGCGCACCGAGAGCGAGCTGGAAGCGGTCGCCCTGCCCCGGCTGCGGATGTTCGACGGCGTGGTGCTGTCCACCGTCGGCCTCAGCCATGAGGACATCGAGAAGGCCCGCCACCGGGTTCCACTGGTGTTGCTCGGTGAGCGGACGATGCCGAGGTCGGTCGATCACATCCGGCTCGCCAACGAGGACGGCGCCCGGCTGGCCACCGCACACATGCTCGCCAACGGCGCGCGCCGCGTCATCGTGCTGGGCGGTTCGGCGCAGGAGGACGCCGGGATCTCCTCCTCCCGGCGCGCCGGGTGGGAGGCCGCCCATGCCGAGGCCGGTCTCGCCGTCGACCCCCGGTTGATCGTGCCGTTGGGCGACTACACGATGCACGACGCCCGGGAGGCGATGCGCGGCGTGCTCGGTGAGGGCCTGGCCTTCGACGCGGTCTTCGCCGTCACGGACATGCTCGCGCTCGGCGCGATGTCGGCGCTCTGGGATCACGGCGTGAGCATCCCCGATCGCGCCCAGGTGGCCGGCTTCGACAACCTCGCGATCTCGGACTACCTACACCCGGGCCTGACCAGCATCGATCCCAACCACGAGTTCGTCACCGGTGAGGCGATGCGGCTCCTGGAGCAGCGCATCGCCGGGGATGAGGTGCCCGCGGAACACATCGTCAGCCCGGTGTCCCTGATGGTGCGTGGCTCCACCCGTTGACGGCCCAGTTGCGGTCGCAAGACCCGGATCGGTGGCTACCCAGCGCGGCGGTCAGCCCAGCCCTGTTGTGGGCGTGCCCGCACCCAGGAGGCGCCGGTAGACCCGCTCCCAGCCTTGCGCGGTGGCCCGCCAGGTGCGGCGCAGCGCCAGTTCGCGGCCCTGTTGTCCCAGCGCGGCAGCGCGGTCCGGATCGGTGAGCATCCCTGCGATCGCATCGGCCCAGTGCTGCGGGTCGCGGCTGGGCACGATCAGGCCGGTGACGCCGTCGTGGACCGCCTCGCGCAGCCCCCCGGCGCCGGAGGCGATCACCGGGACCCCGCAGGCCGAGGCCTCCAGCGCGGTGAGCCCGTAACTCTCGGAGTGCGAGGGCACCAGCACCGCACGAGCGGTGGCGAAGCAGCGTGCGAGCCGGGCCCGGGCGACCGCGCCGTTGAACTGCAACCGGGTCGCCACGCCGAGTTCGGCGGCGAGGGCCCGCAACTCCTCGTCATAGCCTGGGTAGGCGCCCGAGGGCGCTCCGAGCACGTGCAGGTCCGGTCGGATCTGCGCAGGCAGCAGAGCCAGGGCGCGGATCGCCAGGTCCACGCCCTTGAGCGGTTCGAGCCGGGCTGCCAGCACCAGGGTGGAGCGAGGCTCGCCCTCGATGGGGTGGAACAGTTCCACATCCACCCCCGGCGGTACCACGAACACCCGCTGGCCGTCGGCGCCCAGGCGGCCGGTGACCGTGGCGGCCTCGGCGTGGCTGACCGCGAGCACGGCGTCGCTGGTCTTCGCTAGGTGACGTTCGCCGTCGATCCTCCCGGGACCCTCCGGTGGTTCACCCTCGCCGAGCGGGCGCCCGTTGGGCGCGGCAATGGAGTGGTAGGTCTGCACGTGCGGGCGGCCATGGTCGACGGCGAGGGGCTGGGCGGCCATCCCGGAGAACCAGTGGTGGGAGTGCACGATGTCCCAGTCGCTCCACTGCGCGGCCAGCGCCGCACCGAAGGGGGCGATGAAGTCCTCGTGCTCACGTTTGCCGGCCGGGGCGGGCGGGCCGGCGGTGAGGTGATGGACCACCACACCGCTGGGTAGTTCCAGGCGGTCCGGGAGATCCGCGGCGGCCCGTCGGGTGAAGATCTCCACCTGGTGTCCCAGGCCCGCGAGCGCGTCGGCGCTGTGCCGCAGCATCACGTTCATGCCCCCGGCGTCGCCGGACCCGACGTCGGCCAACGGCGAGGTGTGCAGGCTGATCAGCGCAAGCCGCAGCGCTCCGGACGGCATGTGTTCAGATTATGCCTGCCCACCACGGCTTCGGCCCAATCGAGGCGGGTTCCACAGACCTCCGGGGCTGCCTCGCGGGTCCACGTGGGAACAGAACAAGAAGGCCGGATCCAGGTGGATCCGGCCTTCTCGAGGGGTGGAGGTGGCGGGAATTGAACCCGCGTCCGACAGTGAGGACCCAGGGCTTCTCCGAGTGCAGTCTGCTATCGATTTTCTCGGCCCCAGCGCTCACGCAGACAAGTCGCTGACAGGCCCAGTCACCTGAGTGTCCCAGTAGCCCCGGTGACGAGGACTACCAGCAGTGGCTCTCTAGTCGACGCCAGGATCCGGGACGAGAGCTAGCCCGGGCTGACGGACTTCAGGACTCGCTCAGGCGGCGAGTGCGAAGTCGGTGCGCTTGGAATCAGCACCTATTGGTTTGCAAGGAGCGTTGACGAGATGACCTTGCATCCTCGACTCGCTTCCCCTGGAACGACAACCGTCGTCGAAACCGATCACCCCCTGTGGAATTGTTCTGCACCGACCAGTGCGCAAGCGCGAGCCAGCGGCACCAGTCTAGAGGGATAACCACGGGGGCGGCGAACCTATTCCCGCGCAGCGCGGGCCCCTGGCGGGACTACCAACCCCCGCCGCCACCGCCGCCGGCGCCGCCACCGGCGAAGCCGCCGCCGGAGATGGCGGAACCACCGGTGCCGGCGGAGACCACGGCCGCGTCGGCGGCCGAGGAGAAGGAGGCCATCGACGCACCGAGGGCACCGGCCCAGTACGCCGAGCCCAGTGCCGGCCCGGAGTACCAAGCCGGCTCGGGCACCGGCTCGCCGCTGCGGGCGATGTCCTCAAAGACCTTTGCCCAGCGCTCGGTCACCTCGAAGGCGATCGCGAAGGGCAGGTAGCGGGAGAAGATGTCCTCGTCCTCCTCGAACCGCAACTGGTTCGCCTCCGCGGTCTCCAGGTACTTCTTGAAGCCCAGCGACTGCACCAGCACCGCGGTTCCGGACGCCGTGCGCGCCGGGGCGTAGGGGGCGGCTGCGGCCACCGCGACCGCGGTGGCGATGACCGGGAGCCCCAGCACGCCCAGTCCGAGGGTGAAGGCCAGGACGAGGCCCAGCACGATTCCGGCGACGAAGAGGCCGATGGCGGCCAGCCACCAGCGCGTGCGCACCTGGGCCGGGGAGGTGCGGAACCAGCCGCGCTCGGTCACCTCCGCATACAGGTCCTGCTGCAACTGCGAGCGCATCGCGGAGAACTCCCCGGCAATCTCCCGCAACTCCACCGTGCGCTCCTGGCCGGGGAAGAGAGTGGTGAGTACGTCGCGCTCATAGGCGAGCAGATCCGGATGGTTCAACTCGGGGGCACGCTCGGGGCGGGTGAGGCGCCACTGCTGGGTTTCGTCGTCGCCTGCGTACTCCTCGATCCGGAAGTATCCACGCACTGCCAGGTCCACGATGGTGGCGGTGACATCGTGGGGATCGGCGACCTCATCGGCCAGTGTGCCCATCTCCCCCGGGCGCACCCCGGCCGGGGGTTGGAACTGCACCGCGATCGGGCCGCCGCGGCGCGGACCCACGGCCTCGTCGTCGGGCTCGGTTGCGGTGGCCCCGGGGGCAGTTGCGCCAGCCCCGGCAGCACTGCGAGCCCCGGCAGCACCGTGATGGCGGGCACTGTCATCACGGGTACCGCCATCGCTGCCATCGCCATCCAGG
Organism: Pseudactinotalea sp. Z1732; assembly: GCF_049724975.1. Lineage (NCBI taxonomy): Bacteria > Bacillati > Actinomycetota > Actinomycetes > Micrococcales > Cellulomonadaceae > Pseudactinotalea > Pseudactinotalea sp. Z1732. Next base: position 124,246 of record NZ_JBMPQC010000008.1, read on the forward strand.
CGGACGGTGCCACGGGTGCGTGCCGGGGTGAGGCCGGGCGTCACGCCCAGGTATTGCTCATCGCGACCGCGCCCGCGTGCCACGAGCACCACGAGGCCGACACCGAACAGAGTGGCCCCGGCCGCGCCCAGCCCGGTGGCCCGTGTCAGTCCCATCGTGTTGGCGAAGGTGTGCCGGGTGGTCAGGATCGGCTGGGCGCCACCGAAGGTGCCGGCGGGAAACTGCACCGCCACCGACATCGGCTGACCGGGATGCAACAGTCCCTGATGCAACTCGGCCCCCTCGGCGCCGACCACCGTGGCCGAGCACTCGATGTCCGAACCGGGGTCCCCGGCCCAGCAGGCTGCCTCCTCGGGCGCTTCGGCGGCGGACACGGTGATGCGGATCTGCGCGAGCGGCACCTCGAAGTCCTGGCCGATCACCTGCCAGTAGATCTCGTCCTGCCCCTGGGACCCCACCCCGGAGACCGCGATCCCGTCCACCCGATAGTTCAGCGTGTAGCGCTGCAGGCCGGTGATCTCGACGTCCTCATCACCGATATAGACCGCGACGGCGTTCTCGGCGTCCTCCACCCGCACGTCGGCGGAAGCCCCCGAGGGCGAGGTGGCCTCGAAGCCGGAGTACTCCAGCACCCGGTAGTGGTCCGGGTCGTCGTCGATGGGTTGGCGGTCCACGAAGGTCAGATAGGGACCGTGGGCCTCCTCGGCACCGAAGTCGAACTCGAGATCGACCTGCACCTGCGCCACGCCGTCGGCATCGAACTGGGCATCGACCTCGTAGCGGGTGATGGACCACTCGTCCTCGGCGGCATGGGCCGGCGGGGCGAACAGGGCCGGGAGGGCCAGCACGGCAGCCCCCAGCAGGGTGAGGATCCACACGCGCGCCGGACCACGGCCGGCCGGACGTGACAGAGCAACCCGCATCACGGCGTCGGGCACGTCAGCGGCTCTGCCGCAGACTCATCGCACGCTCGGCCTCGCGGGCATCCTGCTTCTCCCGGAGCGCGTGCCTCTTGTCCCACTCGCGCTTTCCACGGGCCAGGGCGATCTCGACCTTGGCCCGGCCGCGCAGGAAGTACAGCCTCAAGGGCACGATGGTGTGGCCCTTCTCCCGTGTCTTGGCGGCCAGCTTGTCGATCTGCTCGCGGTGCAGCAGGAGTTTCCGGCGACGGCGAGGGGCGTGGTTGGTCCAGGTGCCTTGGGCGTACTCGGCGATGTGCACGCCCTCCAGCCAGGCCTCGCCGCGGTCGACGTTCACCCAGCCGTCGGTGAGGGAGGCCCGCCCGGCCCGCAGCGCCTTGACCTCGGTGCCGGTCAGGGCAATGCCTGCTTCGAAGGTCTCGTCGATGTGGAAGTCATGCCGCGCGCGGCGGTTGCTGGCGATGAGGGTGCGCTCGTCCGCAGGGTCCTTCGCCTTCTTCTTGGCGCCCTTGTTCTTGCTGCTCATCGCTGCCTCACCTCCGCCCGCTTCTCCGGCTTGGTCAGGCTAGTCCACCGACCGACGCCGTGCGAAACCCATAAGAGGCCCCGCAGCCCGCCACCCGCCGCCGCTACAGTCGCCGAGGGCGAGCCTGCCCGCCGAGGGCGAGCCACACAACTCTCGCCCTGGGCTGCGAGGCTCGCCCTCGGCCCAGGTCTGCGACGGCCGGCGGCGTGACAGAGAGGCGGGGTGGCGGGGCGGGGCGGGATTCCTGGGTCAGGGCAGCATCGACATTGGGTTGATGGTGGAGCCGTTACGCCAGATCTCGTAGTGCACGTGGCAGCCGGTCACGGCCCCGGTGAGCCCGGTGTAACCGATGACCTGCCCCTGGGAGACCCGCTGTCCCTGGCTGACGGCGAATCGGGACAGGTGGTTGGTCACGGTCACGTAGGAGTTCCCGCCGATCACCCCATGGTTGATCATCACCTGGTTGCCGTGCGTGCCATTGCCACGCGCGGGCCGCACCGCCACCACGGTGCCGGCGGCCGTGGCGCGCTGGGCCTCACCGCAGTGGGAGCGCAGGTCAACGCCACGATGGAAGAAGCGCCCGCCCGTGATCGGGTAGATGCGGTAGCCGTAACTGGACGTCACGTGCCACGTGCCGGTCACGGGGCGGATGAAGATCTGGTTCGAGGAGGAACCGGAGGAACCACCCGAACTGGACGAACCACCGGAACTGGACGAACCGCCCGAGGAGCCACCAGAGCCGGAACCGCCCCCGGACGAACCCGAACTGCGGCTGGATTGTTGCTGCTGGCGCTCCCGCTCGGCCCGCTCCCGCTCCTGGCGCTCCCGCTCGGCCCGCTCCCGCTCCTGACGCTCCCGCTCCTGACGCTCTCGCTCGATCCGTCGCTGCCGCTCCCGCTCGGCGGCCTCCGCAGCCTGTATCTCAGCGATCTCGGAGGCCAGAGCCTCGTTCTCAGCCTCCAGGTTGGCCTGCTCGGACTCGAACTGCTCGGACAGATCCTCCAGTTCGGCCGCACGGGCCTCCTGGTCGGCCTTCAGCCCTTCGATCTCCACCACCAGGTCCTGGGCCTCCTGGCGGGCGACGTCGGCGGCCGCCACGGCCTCCTGGGCCTCCACGTGCAGGTCGTCGATCCGGGCTTCCACCGCCTCCAGCCGGACCTGGCGGTTGCGGTTCACGGCCGAGAGGTTCTCCAGGTCCACCAGTGCCTGGTTCTGGGTACGCATCGCCGAGTTCATCACCGAGTACTGGTTGGCGAACTCCGAGGGGCTGGAGGCATCGAGCACCACAGTGATCGCGCTGATCCCCGGCCCGCCGCGGTAGGTGGACCGGGCGACCTCCCCCATCGCTGATTCGGTGCCGACGATCTCCTCCTCACCCGTGGCGATCTCCGCGCTCAGATCCGCCTGCTGGGCCTGGGCCACCTCAAGGCGGCCCTGGACCGAGTCCCGGTGCCGCTCGGCTGCGGCCAGTTCCTCGTTGGCCTGCACCAGTTCGGCTTCGGCGATGGGCAGACGCCGGTTGATCGAGTCCAGTTCGAGGTAGGTCTCGGCCAGGTCCACGTTGGTGCCCTCCAGGGCGGAGGTGACCTCTTCGTGCTCGCGCTGGTTCTCCTGCTGCTGCTGCTCCAGTTCCGATCGGGAGTCGCGCAGTTCGCCGAGCCGGTCCGCCTGGGCGGGCACGGCGAAGGCCAGCGCCCCCACCACCACCGCCAGCCACATGGCCAGCATCCGGGCGGAGATTCCCCGCACCCGGGTGGGCCACTGCGCTACCCGGGCGCGGAACGCCGTCAACGGGCTCGAGGCGCTCGGGCTCGAGCCGCTCGGGCTCGGGGTATCCGCTTTCGAGGTCTTCGGAACGGGAGAACTCATCTGCGCAGACATCTCACACCTTCGTGTATCGGCTCAGGCTGACCAGTGAACTGACAGCGGCAAGGAGAATCCCGATCCCAACCAGCAACGGCGCGATCGTCCACACATCCGAAGTACCGACGAAGTTCACCCAGACGAACGACTCGGCCAACCACCCCTCGATCAGGTAGTTCGCGCCCAGCCACAACCCACTGATCGCCAGCGCTGCCCCAGCCAGTGCGGCGATGGCACCTTCGAGCATGAAGGGCAGTTGGATGAAGAAGTTCGAGGCGCCCACCAGGCGCATGATCGAGGTCTCCTTGGACCTGCTCATCGCCGAGAGCCGGATCGTGGTGGTGATCAGCAGCACCGCGGTCAGCGTCATGACGCCGGCAAGCCCGGCGGCCAGGGCGGTGACCCGGTTCAGGACCAGGAACAGCGGCTCCAGGATGGCGCGCTGATCCACCACCGACTCCACCCCGGGCCGGCCCGAGACCTCATCGGCCACCACCTGGTACTGCTCCGGGTCGTGCAGGGACACCCGATAGGACATCTGCATCTGGTCCGCGGAGACGCGGCTGGCCCAGTCCTGCTCACCGAACTGATCCTGGAAGGCCTCGTGGGCCTCCTCCTTGGTCTCGGTGTACACCTCCTGCACGTACGGGCTCAACGCCTCCGACTCCAACACACCGAGGACCTCGGCGGCCTGCTCATCGGACACCTCGCCGGAGGCGCAGGTAGGCACCGAGGAGGACTCCGGGCACAGGAACACCGAGACCTCCACGGCGTCGTACCAGTCGTCCTTCATGTTGGCGATCTGCATCTGCACCAGCACGGCCGCGCCCACGAAGGTCAGTGACACGAAGGTCACCAGCATCACCGACACCGCCATCGCCAGGTTCGCGCGCAGGCCCTGGAAACACTGGGAGAGAACGAAGCGGAGTCTCATCTAACGCTCCGCCCCGTAGACGCCTCTGGCCTGGTCGCGCACCATCTGCCCATCGACCAGTTCCACGACTCGTTTACGCATCTGGTCCACGATCTCGTCGTCGTGGGTGGCCATCACGATCGTGGTGCCGGTGCGGTTGATCCGGTCCAGCAGCCGCATGATCCCGACCGAGGTGGAGGGGTCCAGGTTCCCGGTCGGCTCGTCGGCCAGCAGGATCGCCGGCCGGTTCACGAACGCCCGCGCGATCGCCACCCGCTGCTGCTCCCCACCGGACAACTCGGTCGGCAGACGTCGTTCCTTGCCGGCCAGGCCGACCAGATCGAGGGTTTCGGGCACCGTGGACATCACGTGGTGGCGGGGTTTACCGATCACCTGCAGCGCCAGCGCCACGTTCTCGAACACGGACTTGGACTGCAGCAACCGGAAGTCCTGGAAGACCGTGCCGATGGTGCGGCGCAGGTGCGGGACCTTCCATTGGGAGATCTTGGACAGGTCCTTGCCTGCGACGAATACCTTGCCGTTGGTGGGGCGCTCCTCGCGCAGCACCAGGCGTAGGAACGTCGACTTACCCGAACCGGAGGCACCCACGAGGAACAGGAACTCCCCGCGCTCGACCTCCAGTTCGATTCGGTCCAGTGCAGGCCGAGCCCCGCGGGCGTAGACCTTGGAGACCTTCTGGAAACGGATCACGAGGGCAATTCCGGCCAGTCTCGACAGTAGGGCAAACCGGGGAAAGCGTTATACCTGGCCATTGGCACCATAGGAAGGGCCCGCGCCACATCGACGGATGACACGCCGGGCTGGCCCCAGCAATGCCCCACTCCGGCCGTAGATGGCCTCCGATCAGCGAACACGCCCGACGGCGTGAGGCACCTCACCCCCAGCCGTCGCCGACGTCGCAACTCAAGACGCCGAAGTCAGCATTAGTCGGCCGAGGCAGCCGGTTGAGCCGAACAATGCTGGCTTCGACGGGGCCGGGGGGCCGGGGGGGCCGGGGGGGGGGGGGGGGTGGGGGGTGGGGGTGGGGCCGTTAACTCAGGCGTTGGCGGCGGAGGCCGCGGCTGCCGTTTGGGTGTTCTTGCGCCAGCGGATGCCGGCGTCGATGAATCCGTCGATGTCGCCGTCGAACACCGATGACGGGTTGCCCGCCTCGTGCTCGGTGCGCAGATCCTTGACCATCTGGTACGGCTGCAGCACGTAGGAGCGCATCTGATCCCCCCAGGAGGCCTTGACGTCCCCGGCCATCGCCTTCTGGGCGGCGTTCTCCTCCTGCTGTCGCTGCAGCAACAGCCGGGACTGCAGCACCCGCAGCGCCGCGGCCCGGTTCTGGATCTGGGACTTCTCGTTCTGCATCGACACCACGATCCCGGTGGGGATGTGCGTCATCCGGACCGCGGAGTCGGTGGTGTTCACGCTCTGCCCACCCGGACCGGAGGAGCGGTAGACGTCCACCTTGATCTCGTTCTCGGGGATATCGATGTGGTCGGTCTTCTCGATCAGCGGGATCACTTCGACCGCGGCGAAGGAGGTCTGGCGTCGTCCCTGGTTGTCGAACGGGGAGATCCGGACCAGCCGGTGGGTGCCTGCTTCCACCGACAAGGTGCCGTAGGCGTAGGGAACCTTTACCTCGAAAGTGGCCGACTTCAGCCCTGCCTCCTCGGCGTAGGAGGTGTCCAGCACCGCGGTGGGGTAGCCCTTGCGTTCAGCCCAGCGCAGGTACATGCGCATGAGCATCTCGGCGAAATCAGCCGCGTCCACACCGCCGGCCCCGGCGCGGATGGTGATGACCGCTTCGCGCTGGTCGTACTCCCCGGACAACAGCGTGCGGATCTCGAGCTCGGACAGCGTGTCTCTGATCGCGGTCAGTTCGGCCTCGGCCTCGGCGAGGGTGTCGGCGTCGGCCTCCTCCTCGGCCAGTTCCACCAAAGCCCCCAGGTCGTCGATCCGGGTCTCCAACTTGGTCATCCGCTCCAGTTCCCCCTGGGCGTAGGAGAGCTGACTGGTCACGGCCTGGGCCTTGTCCTGGTCGTCCCACAGGTCCGGGGCCGTGGCCTGCTCGGACAAGTCGGCGATCCGGGCGCGCAGGGCGTCCGGATCGCTCACCGCCTCGATCGAGGCGAGCGTAGAGCGGAGGTCGGCGATCTCGCTGGGAAAGTCAGTGGCCACACCTCGAGGTTACGCGATCAGCACCCCCGCGGCACCCATCCCACCGCAGGTTCACCCCGGCGGACGCGGCCGGCGGGTTCGGCCGTGCGGCTACTTCGACGGTGCCGCTAGTTCGGCCAGGATCCGCTCGTCGACTGCTCGCCGTGCGTTCAGGTGCGCGCGCCGGTCGTAGTCGAACCGGGAGTAACTGAGTTCACCACCTTGGTCCACGTAACTCGCCGCCGTGTCGTGATCGGTGAGGTCGCGCAGCAACTGCAGGGCCCGATGGTCATCCATCCCCTGGGTGAACACCCGGTACCGCACCGACGGCCAGGCCGTCCCGTCCGGCGCCGGGTACACGATGGAGGCGTCCCCACCGGGGAACGCCCCGCCCGCGCAGGTGTCGGCGAACGGATCGAGGGAACCGAGCGAGAACTGGGTGTTCCAGAAGTTGAAGCCCCAGTGCAGGAAACCGGGCGCCCGGTTCACGAACAACTGCCGGCCGAGGACGCGGTTGCGCACCGAGGGCATCGCGATGAACCGGTTGGCCACGTCGGTGTGCTGGGAGACGCAGTAGTAGACGAAGGGGTTCATCCCCGCGGCGCGAAACGGTTCCACCGCATCGGTGGCCACGATCGGGATGGCGACGGCATCGACGAAGTCAAAGTCGCTGAGGGCGTCGGCCACGTCCGCACCGGCGAGCAGGTCGTGGACCACCTCCCGGGCCGCGAGGTAGGTGTCGCGGTCTGCCGGGTGCGGCTCATCGCTGATGTGCCACAGTACTGATCCCTCCGGCCACTCCTGGTCCAGGTAGGCGCGCAGCGCCGGCAGCAGTTGCTCCAGCAGATCTCGGTACCGCGGGTCGGTGGCCGGCACGTGCCAGCCGAAACGGCGCTCCCGACCACTGGGGGTGTCCACGTAGATCGCCGGAGTCGCCTTGGCCCCCCACTGGGTGAACAGATGCGCGATCTCGACGGTGGTGATGCCGTGCTTGCGACACAACGCCAGCCACCGACCCAGACGGGAGAAGTCGAAGGCGTACCCGTTGCCGTCGTCGGCGATGCCGACGAGTTGCACCGGAGTCCGGGTGCCGCCCACGGCCGTGTCCAGGGGCGGCGTCCAGGTCGGAGTGAGCAGGGAGGTCACGCGCATCCGTGCGGCGGCGCCGATGAACGCCTCCAGGCGCTCCCAGTGCTCGGCACTGAAGGCCTCGACCCCGTAGTAGTCGGCCAGGCAGTCAGCATGGAGCCAATGGGTGTTGATGATGTCCAAGGCCGGTAGGTCCACCGGGTGCACCTGCACGGGCACATCGACCTGGTACAGCACCTGGGAGTCGGACTCCCGCACGATCCGCACGCCCACGGTGCGCGAACCTGCGTGCTCGGCCTCGTCGATGCGGACGTCGAACCAGAGGGCACCCCAGGACGCGGTCAACGGCCGCACCAGGGCACCGTCCGGAAGTGGCTTGAGCAGGTCCGGGTACAACCCCGGCGCGTCTCGCAGGTACCCGGCATCGTGTCCGTCGAAGGCCGCCAACGTCACCGGGACCAGTTCGACCGTGCTCACAACGGTGAACGGAGCGGACGCCTCGTCCACCTCGACCCGGATGCGGTCCCCGCCTCCACTGCCATGGGCGGGCGGGAGGTAGGCCACCTGGAACGAGAGGGTCTCCCCGAGGAACCCGCTGAGTTCGTCCTGCGCGGCAGCCGGTGGCACGTCGTCGGGGAACACCTTGGTCAACGCATCGGCGCGGACGAAGGTCCAGTCCGGTCTGGGGTAGGGGTGGGTGCGCCGGATCGACCCGGTCATCGCTGCCTCGGTCCTATCTGCCTCGGTCATAACTGCCACCGTAAGGGCTCGCAAAATGAAGCGGCGACAACCGGCCCGGGTGGCGGTGCGTCGCCCCCGATCCCAGCCTCAGCGCAGCCGGCGCCCCAGCACGCGGCTGTAGGCGTCCAGACCGCCGCGCACCACCTGGCTCACCCGGGTGTCCCCGGGCCCGCCGAGCAGTCGTGCCACCGAGACCGGCAGGTTGGACCCACCGACGGTGCGCAGGTGGGAGAACCGGTCGAACCCGAACTTGCCGTGATGGTGACCGATGCCGGAGGCGCCCACACCACCGAACGGGGTGCCCGGCACCACATTGGTGAGGGCGAAGTCGTTGCGGGCCACGCCTCCGGAACGGGTGCGGGCTACGAAGGTGCGGAAGTCGCCGTCGTCCGGACCGAACCACGTCGCCACCAACGGCGCCGGCCGCTCGGCAAGGTCATCCAGGACCCGGTCCAGGTCCCGGTAGGGCTGAACCTGCAGCACCGGACCGAATACCTCCTCGGTGTCGATGCGCATCTTCTGGGTCACGTTCAGCACCACGGTGGGTGAGATCAGCCGGGCCGCGCGCATCGCGTCGGTGCCCTCGGCGTCGGATCGCACCGATCCGATCACCTGGGCGCCGTGGTTCTCGGCGTCGGCCAACAGGTCCTCGATCCGCTCGTGTGACTCCTCGTTAATGATCGTGGTGACCTCCCCCCGCTCGAACAATTCCGGCAGGTCCCGGCCCCAGGTGTTGAACACCTCCTGCACGAACGTCCGGGTGGCCTCCTCCGGCACGTACACCCGCTCCGGACACAGGCAGGTCTGTCCGCCGTTGATCAGGCGGGCGCGGGCCACCCGCTCGGCGGCGCGGCGCAGTCGCTTGCGGTCGGCGGCGGTGTGCTCGGAGATCACCACCGGGTTCTTCCCGCCCAGTTCCAGTGTGACCGGGGTCAGGTTCGCCGCGGCCGCGGCCATCACCTGCGCACCGGTGGCCGCCGAACCGGTAAACAGCAGGTGGTCCAGGTCCAGAGCGGCGAAGTCCTTGGAGACCTGGACGTCCCCGGTGAGCACCGCGACCTCCTCGACGTCGAAAGCGTCATGGATCGCGTTGGCGAACACCCCGGCGGTCCGGGGCACCTCCTCCGACATCTTGATCATCACCCGGTTGCCCGCCGCTAGCGCGCTGACTGCGGGAACCGCGGAGAAGTTGATCGGGTAGTTCCACACCCCCATGACCCCCACCACGCCCAGCGGGGAGGGCTGGATCCAGGCGGGCATCCCGGCCAGGCGCAGCGCGGCCGAGCCCACCCGGCTGCCGGCCGGGCGCCGGCGCATCCACCGCCCCAGGCCCGCGCGCAGCGTCTCAGCTTCCATGGCGAAGGCGGTGACGTCGGCCACCAGCGACAGGATCGGGGGCCGGTTGCCGAAGTCGGCCGAGATCGCCTCGGCGAGTTCGTCGGAGTGGGAGACCACGGCGCGGGCGAACCGGTCGATCCGCTCTCGCCGGGTGGCCGCATCGGGGGGACCGTCACGGTGGAAGGCCCTGCGCTGCAGGCGTAGCACCTCCGACATCGGGTGCGAGGTAGTGGTGGCGCTCATCGTCCCAGCCTGCCTTGTGGGGATGCGATGCGCCAAATGTCGTCTGCGCTACTGGTTCGCCGGTGTCCGCGACGCCTGCTCATGGCGGTCCCGGCTGCGCAGGCGGTCGCGAAAGTCCAACCAGTGCTCCCAGTCGAAGGGTTTGACGGCGTGCTCCCCGGGCCGTAGGTGGTAGCCCAAGGGCAGTCCCTCGATCGTCCTGCCCTGCCCGGGCTCGGGGAAACTGGGGGCAGCGCCACCGGCGCCGCCCTCCCACGCTGCTGCCGCCGTGTACCAGGCGATGAACTCACCCTCAGGGTCGGCATGGAGGTCTTCGCTGGCGCTGGTCACATACAACGCTCTCGGGGCGATGCAGGCCAGCAACTGGTGCTGGTCGACCGGTAATGGCTGGCCAGCGGCCACGCGGCGCAGGAAGCCCGGGGTGAACCAGTGCGGGAAGATCCCACCCATTCTGGCCAGGTCCTCTCCCACTGGCCGGGTCAGGGCCGCGCCCATGCGGCCCGAGTTGTTGGAGATGACCCCGGCGAAACGTTCGTCCTGGGCGCCGGCCCACAATGCGGCCACGCCCACATGCTGATGGAGCCCCACTCGCCGTCGTCGCGGCCGCCCATCGTGCTTGTCCCAAAAGTTGCCATGACCCCTTGCGCGAAGGTGTTGGGATGGTCAGCACCGGTCTGCAGATAGTGTGCGGTGATCACCGCGTACCCGCGTTCGGTCGCCAGGTGCACCGGCCAGGCCGCGCCGGCGGAACCACGCTCAGGTGGGGCTTCGGCGTCGTCACGGTCGTCGCCATTCACTTCGCCGACATCGCCCGGCGCGGGGTCCACCCCGGGTCGGATGACCTCCGGGTCCGTGGTACTGGCGTGGTTGCCGTCAAAGTTCAGCCCCAGGAACACCGGCACTCTGTCCGGCACCGATTCGGCGGGCGCCCCCTTGCCCGGCACTGGCGGCTTCGCTGCGGGCGCCGAACTCCGCGGCAGATGGACCAGCACCACGAATGTGCACCTGCCGGCCGGTCCGGTCAGGGTCACGGACAGTTGCCGCCGCTGCCGCCCGTCAACCTCGCCTTCCTCCAGCAGCGTCCAGTCCAGACCCACAGGTTCCTGCGGCGCCCGCCCATACACCTCACGTTCGAAGGACTGCAGCACCCCCGGGCGGACCTCCCGGCGCCATACCTCCGGCGAAACCGGATCCTGTGACTGCGGGGAAACCACCATCTTCGCTCCTCATTCTCAGTACTTCGGCACGGCGGCTCGTTGTGCGAACAGGTCGTGCGGTCCGGCCACCGCCGCGACCTACGTCTGTTTCACGCTGACCCATCGGTCAAGAGAGTCCAGCCACCGTTCCCAGTCGAACCGCTCCACCGAATGCGGGCCGGGACGCAGGTGGTAGGCGACCGGCGCCGCCCCCTCACCGCCGCGTGAGCCGCCCGGCTCCGGGAACCCGCCGTCGGGCCGGGGATGAGCGTAGAGCTCCCACACCGTGGTCGCTTCGCGCCAGGAGAGAAGCTCTCCTTCCGGGTCGGCGTTCGGATCCTGGCTCGCACTGGCCACGTATACCGGCCGGGGTGCGATCGCTGCGATCAATTGATGCTGATCCACCGGTAGCGGGCGGCCGGCCAGTACCTCAGTGGCGAAGTGCCGGCTGAACCAATAGGGGCGGATCCGGGCGAGCACCTCGGGTGTTTCGCCGACCGGGCGCGATAGCGCGGCGCCCATAGCCCCGGAGTTGTTGCTCCTGAGTTGGCTCATTCAGGTTAGTGCGTGAGGTTGTCGCTGCCGATGGCGTTGAGGACGTCCTGAATCTCGGGTGGGATCAGCGGTGGGAAGGTCTGGGTTGCGCCGTTGATCGCGACCGTGGCCGAGCGCAGCGGGCGTAGTTGCTTGACGATCTTTCTGATCGATAGGCCGGTGCGGTCCTGAATGAACCGGGACACTGCCAGGGCCGTGAAGACGATGCTCAGGTGGGCTTCGATGGAGTCGCGGGTTCTGGCGAATATCGGGCGGGCCTGCAGGTCACTCTTGCTCATTCGGAATGAAGCCTCAACTTGCCAAAGGTCGTGATAACTGGAAATGACCTCCGTCGCGGGCATCATGGCGACGGGGATGTTGCTCTGGTAGCCCTTGAGCCCGACAAGACCCCTCGCGCGGGCCAGAGCGGCGGTGTCCAGTTCCCGGCCGGCTTTGGTGGTGGTGACGAATCGGGCGTTCTTCGGCCTCACCTCGCCGTTGATGATCGCCAGCGCCCGGTTCTCCTGGTTGGTGATGGTCTTGGTGTCTCGGGCGGCTCGTTTGCGTGAGTACTGCCAGATCGCCCGCCAGGCTTTGGGATGTTTCACCGGGTCCCAGACCGGTTCAGCGCGCTTGGCGGTGTCGCGCTTCCTGGTCCCGCCGCCGCGGGGAGTGATGGTGTCGATCACCTGCCCGTCATCAAAGGCATCGCCATGCCAACGAAAGTGCCGAGCCAGGTCCCCCGGGGCCTTGGTTGCCCGGGAGCCGACGATGAACCGCAGATTCGCATCATCCAACGCCTCCAGGTTGGTTTGTGAGAGCATCCCGGCATCAGCCACGATGACCATGTCCTCGATACTGTGGCGGTCCTGGAACTGGCGGATGATCGGCAACAGCGTGTGCGTCTCGGCCTGGTTTCCCTCGAAACAGCCGATCTCTAGGGGGAACCCGCCGCGGTCGACCAGCAGCCCGACCACGATCTGGGGGTCGACCCGTCGTTCTTTCGAGGTCGCGGTTATGCCGATGTTGCCCTCTTGGCGGTGGTGTTGGCGCAGGTCAGCGCTCCAGGCGTGGGTCAAGTCCCCGGGAGTGGTGTAGGGGCTGATTCCTTCGGTCGGGTTTTCAGGCGCTGAGTTCGAGTCTGGGGTCGGGGTCGGTGGTCACCTCGTTTCGGGTGTTCTCGATGGCGGTGAGTCGGCAGCGGGCTAGGACGTCGAGTCCGAGGTAGCGGCGGCCTTCGGCCCATTCATCGGTCTGTTCGGCTAGCACGGCTCCTACGAGGCGCACGATTGCTTCCCGGTTGGGGAAGATGCCCACTGCGTCGGTGCGGCGGCGGATCTCGCGGTTGAGTCGCTCGGCGGGGTTGTTGGACCAGATCTGGGTCCACGCCTCCTTGGGGAAGGTCGTGAACGCCAAGATGTCCTCGCGGGCGTTGGCCAGGTGCTCGGCGACCGCGGGAAGTTTCTCGGTGACGTAGTCGATGAGCCGGTCGAACTGGGCGTTGACGCTGGCGGCGTCGTAGACCGAGTGCAGCATGGCCTTGACTGCCGGCCACATCGACTTGGGGGTGATGGCCATCAGGTTGGCGGCGTAGTGGGTGCGGCAGCGCTGCCATACCGCGCCGGGCAGGTTCGCCGTGATCGCGTCCTTGAGCCCGGCATGGGCGTCACTGGTGATCAGGCGCACCCCGGCCAGCCCGCGGGCGACCAGGTCGGCGAAGAACTCGTTCCAGGCGGCACCGGTCTTCGAGGTAGCCACCCGCAGGCCCAGGGCTTCACGGTGTCCGTCACCGTTGACGCCGGTAGCCACCAGCGCCACGGCGTTGATCACGCGTGCGCCCTCGCGGACCTTCATAGTCAGGGCATCGGCGGCCACGAACGTGAAGGGGCCGGCCTGGTCCAACGGTCGGTGGCGGAACTGCTCGACGTGCTCATCGAGGTCGCTGGCCATGCGTGAGACCTGGGACTTGCTCAGCGCGTTGATGCCCAGGGTCTTGACCAGCTTGTCCATCCGGCGGGTGGAAACTCCGGCGAGGTAGCAGTCAGCGACCACGGTGATCAGCGCGGACTCGGCACGCTTGCGCCGCTCGAGCAGCCACTCGGGAAAGTAGGTGCCCGATCTGAGCTTGGGGATGGCCATGTCGATGGTCCCCACCCGGGTATCGAGGGGCCGATGCCGGTAGCCGTTGCGCTGGGCGGGCGTGTCTACTGGACTGTGTAAGGGGTGGATCCCCGAGGCTGGCGAGGAGCCAGTGAGAGGAGACCATCGTGAAGACCACGAGTACGACGAAGACCACCGAGGATCACCACGCACTGGATGGGCA
>NZ_JBMPQC010000009.1:0-121239 GCF_049724975.1 Pseudactinotalea sp. Z1732
TGCGGCGGTCATAGCGAGGGGGAAACGCCCGGATCCATTCCGAACCCGGAAGCTAAGCCCCTCTGCGCCGATGGTACTGCGTGGGAGACTGCGTGGGAGAGTAGGTCGCCGCCGGACAACTTTTCGCTGAGGGCCACCCAGATTTTTCTGGGTGGCCCTCAGTCGTTTCCAGGGGTGTTTCATCCGCTTCCGGGGACGTTTCAACTCGATAGGGTGTAGCCGGTTCAGTCGAAGGTTCAGTGAGGCGACAGTGCGATCAAGTCAAACAGGCGGCGGCTCGCGCAGCCGGCCCGGGGGCTTCCGCGGGGACGGCGGGTCGAGGGCGTCTCGTGGCGGGTCAGCCCGTCCAGGACGCCCGGGCGGATCCGAACGGTCGCGCCGGCCCCGCGAAGCCGAACGCGCCGAGCGGGTTCCCGATCCCCCGATCGATCCCGACGTGGAGGCCACGGATCTGGACCGGGCTGCCCGGTCCAGGTTGCGCACCCTGTCCAAGGACAATGCCGAGGGTGTGGCCAAGCACCTGGTGATGGCGGGTGCTCTGCTCGATACCGATCCGCAGCAGGCCTACGCCCACGCACAGGCTGCCCTGCGCCGGGCCGGCCGGGTGGACGTGGTGCGGGAGGCCGTGGCTCTGACCGCCTATGCGTTGGGGAACTATGCGGAGGCGCTGCGTGAACTGCGTACTGTCCGCAGGCTCAGCGGGGTGGACGCCCACCGGGCCATCGAGGCCGACTGTGAGCGGGGTCTGGGCCGGCCCGAGCGGGCGCTGACCCTGGCCGCCGAGGCACCGCCGGGCATGAGCGCGGTGGACCGAGTGGAGCTGGCGATCGTGGCCTCCGGTGCACGGATGGATCTGGGCGAGCCCGAGGCCGCGCTGCTGACGCTGGACGGCGTCGCAGGTGTGGGCGGGCCGGCGGAGCAGATTCGGGTGAGCGAGCAGCGTGTCAACGTCCTCCGGGCTCTCGGGCGTGAGGCCGAGGCGGCGGCTCTGCAGGCGGAACTGCCTGAACCCGAGGATGATGACGTGGTCTTCCTGGAACTACCCGGGGAGGAGCACGGCGGCCGGGATCACCCGCGGTGACCGGCCTGAGCGGGAGCACCGCGCCGTTGCAGGACACCTTCGACTGTGCGCTGCTGGACCTGGACGGCGTGGTCTATGTCGGCGCCGACGCGGTGGAGCATGCTCCGGCGGCGATTCAGGTGGCGCGCGCCGGGGGCATGCGCACGGTGTTCGTCACGAACAACGCCGCGCGCACCCCGCAGACTGTGGCCGACCATCTCACCGACCTCGGTGTGCCGACCGGCCCCGAGGAAGTGACCACGGCCGCGATGGCGGCTGCCGCGCTCGTCAGTGCCGAGGCGGATGAGCACACCCGCGTTCTTGTCATCGGTGGCACGGGTCTGCGCCAGGCCATCACTGACGAGGGGCTGCACCTGGTGGAATCCGCCACGCAGTCACCGACGGTCGTCGTCCAGGGGTTCACCCCCGAGATCGCATGGCACGACCTCGCCGAGGCCGCCTATGCCATTGCGGCAGGAGCCCAGCACGTGGCATCCAACCTGGATGCCTCACTCCCCACTGAACGCGGATTCGCGCCCGGGAACGGAGCCCTGGTGGCGGCGGTGGTGGCCGCCACCGGCAAACAGCCGCGAAGCACCGGCAAACCCGGACCCGAGATCTTCCACCAAGCCGCCCGGGCGGGCGGTGCGCAGCGACCACTGGTGGTGGGGGACCGGCTCGATACCGACCTGGCCGGAGCCCGCGCCGCGCAGATCCCGGGACTGCACGTGTGTACCGGGGTGGACGGACCCACCCAGGTGATCCGCGCCGTCGTCGCTCATCGTCCCGCCTTCCTCGGCCTGGATCTGCGCGCGCTCGCCCAGGTGCACCCCGAGCCCACCCGCGCAGAAGGGTGGTGGACCTGCGCCGGCGCGGCGGCGCGGATCGAGGGCGAGGCGGTGGTGCTCCGCCGGGACGGTGGCGACGTGAGGCTCGGGGAGCAGACGAACGAGATGGGCGTGGATGAGGTCCGGGCCGCAGCAGCGGCCGCCTGGGAGGCCAGCGACGCGGCGGCAGTGGACTCGGTCCTGCCCGTCGATCTCCCACACGTGCGCATGGTCGACCAGGGCTGAGCACCGATCACGGTAGCGTGGGCACCGAAAGGAGGCAGGAGGTGAGCAGTGCAACCGAACACCCGGAGATCGCGGCAGCGCTGCGTGCCGTGGCAGACCTTCCCGAAACGGACCTGCCTGCGCACGTTCCCGCCTTCGAGGCGCTGTACCGGGCCCTGCAGGACCGGTTGGCCGAAGCAGAGAACTGACGTGTCGCGACGCGTGCGCCTGGATGCCGAACTGGTGCGCCGGGGTCTGGCCCGGTCGCGCCAGCACGCGGCCGAGTTGATCGGCGCCGGTCGGGTGCTGCTGGACGGGCAACGCGCCACCAAAGCCGCCACACAACTGCTGCCCGCCCAGCCTGTCCGCCTGCTTCCGGCCGACCAGGACGCCGCCCCGGAGTACGTCTCCCGAGGCGGACACAAACTGGCCGGCGCCCTGGATGCGCTCGGCGAGCGGGCACCGCGGGTGCGGGACCGCCGAGTGCTGGACGCCGGAGCCTCCACGGGCGGATTCACCGACGTACTGCTCCGGCGCGGCGCCGCGCACGTGGTCGCCGTCGACGTGGGTTATGGCCAGCTGGACTGGAAACTGCGCACCGATGAACGGGTCACGGTGCTGGACCGGACCAATGTGCGCACCCTCATGCCGGATCAGGTGCAGCCGCCTCCGGAGCTCATCACCGCCGACCTGTCCTTCATCTCCCTGACGCTGGTGCTGCCCGCGCTGCTCGCGCTCAGTGCCGACCGGGCGGACCTGCTGCTCATGGTCAAACCCCAGTTCGAGGTGGGCCGGGAGCGCCTGGGTTCGGGCGGGGTGGTGCGGGAGGAGAGTCTGCGCGCCTGGGCCGTGGCCGAGGTGGCCCGGTGCGCGACCGGGCTCGGTGCGGGTGCGCTGGCCGTGGTGCCCAGCCCGTTACCCGGGCCCAGTGGCAATGTGGAGTACTTCCTGCACCTGCGTCACGGCGCCGCGAGGGGTGCCGAGGCGCTGGCGGGGGAGGAACTCGCCGAAGCGATCGACACCGCGATCCGGACCGGGCCGGCTGGGGCGGTCCCATGACACGACGTTTTCTGGTGCAGGCCCACCCGCACCGTGCCGCGGCCAAGCGTGC
Organism: Pseudactinotalea sp. Z1732; assembly: GCF_049724975.1. NCBI lineage: Bacteria > Bacillati > Actinomycetota > Actinomycetes > Micrococcales > Cellulomonadaceae > Pseudactinotalea > Pseudactinotalea sp. Z1732. The sequence goes on from NZ_JBMPQC010000009.1 coordinate 3,224, forward strand.
CGCGGCGCTGGTTGCCGAGGAGCTGGGCCGCTACGGCATCCAGGCGGTCTGGCAGGCCGACGACGGCGACCTGGAACTCGCGATCGTGCTCGGCGGGGACGGCACCATCCTGCGCACCGTCGAACTCACCCGGTCCCGGCCCACCCCGCTGGTGGGTATCAACCTGGGTCACGTGGGTTTCCTGGCCGAGTACGAGGCGGAACAGCTCACCGACCTGGTCCGCCGTGCCGCCGAGCAGGACTACACCGTCGAGGAGCGCATGACCCTGGACGTCACCGTGCAGTATCCGGACGGCTCCACCCGCTCGGGATGGGCGGTCAACGAGGTCTCGGTGGAGAAGGATCAGCGCGAGCGGATGATCGAGGTGGCGCTGGGCATCGACGGGCGGGCGCTGTCCACCTTCGGCTGCGACGGGGTGGTGCTGGCCACCCCCACCGGCTCCACCGCCTACGCCTTCTCCGCCGGTGGTCCGGTCGTCTGGCCCGATGTGGAGGCCATGCTGATGGTGCCGGTGAGCGCGCACGCGCTGTTCGCCCGGCCGCTGGTGGTGGGGCCGAACTCCAGGATGTCGGTGGAGGTCCTCTCCCGCAGCCTGACCCAGGCGGTGCTGTGGTGCGATGGCCGGCGGCGACTGAGCGCGCCGCCAGGGGCCCACATCGACGTGCTGCGCGGCCAGCGGCCGGTCCGCCTGGCCCGGTTCAACACCGCACCCTTCACCGCACGGCTGGTGCACAAGTTCAACCTGCCCGTCCAGGGCTGGCGCGGGACGGGGCAGCAGAATTGATCGAGGAACTGTCCATCACCGACCTGGGTGTGATCTCTGCCGCACGGATCGAACCTGCACCGGGCCTGACGGTGATCACCGGAGAGACCGGAGCAGGCAAGACGATGGTGCTCAGCGGGCTCGCACTCATCCTGGGCCGCAAGGCCGACTCCGCCGCGGTCCGCCCCGGAGCGGAGCAGGCCACGGCCGAGGGCCGGCTGGTCCCACCTCCGGGGCACCCGGCGCTACGGGTGGCCACCGACGCCGGCGCACTCCTGGACGCCGGCGCCCTCCTGGTATCGCGCAGCGTCTCGGCCACCGGCCGCTCCAGGGCCCACCTGGGTGGTCGCTCGGTGCCGGCCGGACTGCTCACCGAGGTGGGGGAGTCCCTGGTCACCGTGCACGGCCAGAGCGACCAGCACCGGCTGCGCTCCACGGCTCACCAACGGGCCGCGCTGGACGACTTCGCCGGCCACGCCGACACCCTCAGGTCCTTCGCCCGCGCCCACCGGGAGCGGTTGGCGGCCGAGCAGGCACTGGCGGACTGGGACGCCGACGAGGGGCAGCGGGAAGCCGAGTTGGACCATCTGCGCAGCGCTGTGGCGCAGGTGCAGGAGCTGGAACTCCAACCCGGTGAGGACGCCCGGCTGCGGGCAGAGTCGGAACGGCTGGGCAACGTGGAGGACCTGCGCCTGGCCGCGACGAGCCTCTCGGCGGCACTGTCCGGTGGCCCGGACGCTGAGGGCGTGCACGTGCTGGCCCTGCTGGAACAGGCCCACCGGCAGGTGGAGGCGGCCACGGGTTTCGATTCCGATATCGCCGACTGGGCCACCCAGCTGGACCAGGCCACGTACGTGCTCTCGGACCTGGCGGGCGAAGCCGCCGGGTACCTGGCCCGGCTCGAGGCCGACCCGGCCCGGTTGGACCTGGTGCACCAGCGCCGCGCCTCGATCGCCCAGGCCGCCCGCACCTACGCACCGGCACAGGAGGCCGACGCCGACACCGACGCCGCCGACCGGCTGCTCGCCTTCCTCGAGCGGGCCGAAGAACGCATCGCCGATCTCACCGCACCGGGGGCGGGGCGTGAAGGGCTGGTCGCCCATCTGGCCGAGCGGACCGAGGCCGCCGAGACGCTGGCCACCACCATCACCCGGGGCCGCCAGCGGGCCGCCGAGACCATGTGCGCGGCAGTGCGGTCCGAACTGACGAGCCTGGCCATGACCGGGGCCTCACTGCAGGTGGAACTGCAGCCGCGGACCGAGCCGGGCGAGCACGGCGCCGAGGATGTCCGGTTCCTGCTCACCCCGCATCCCGGGGCACCGGCCCGGCCCCTGGGCAAGGGAGCCTCCGGCGGGGAACTGTCCCGGGTGATGCTGGCCATCGAGGTGGCCCTGGCCCGATCGAGGGCCACCGATGCCGAGCCGCTGCCCACGTTCGTCTTCGACGAAGTCGATGCCGGGGTGGGCGGCCGCGCCGCGATGGAGGTGGGCCGCCGGCTGGCCGAGCTCGCGCGGCATACCCAGGTGATCGTGATCACGCACCTGGCGCAGGTAGCCGCGTTCGCGGAGAAACACGTGGTGGTCACCAAGCGCACGGACGCCCAGAGCGTGACCAACAGTGATATCGAGCACGTGTACGGTGAGCGTCGCGAAGCCGAACTGGCCCGTATGCTCTCCGGCGAGGAAGATTCGCAGGCCGCCCGTCAGCATGCCGCTGACCTGCTGGCCCGCACGCACGTGCGACCATAGATCGGATGAGAACCCTGTCCAAACGCGCCGGCACCGACGACACGCCCACGACGGGTGATCTGCTCAGCGTGCGCGTGGACAGCCGGACCAAGTCCCTGACCAAGCGCCTCAAACCCGGTGAGGTCGCCGTCATCGACCACATCGACATCGACCGGGTCTCGGCCGAGGCGCTCGTCGCCTGCCGGCCGGCCGCGGTACTCAACGCCGCGGTCTCCATCTCCGGGCGTTACCCCAACCTGGGCCCACAGATCCTGATCGAGGCCGGCATCCCGCTGCTGGACGACTTGGGCTCGGACGTGATGACCCTCTCGGAGGGCAGCAAGGTACGCCTGGAGGCCGACACCGTCCTCGACGCCGACGGCTCAGTGGTGGCCGAGGGCACCGAGCAGACCCCCGCGATGGTCGAGGAGGCGATGGAGGAGGCCCGGGCCGGACTCTCGGTCCAGTTGGAGGCCTTCGCGGCCAACACCATGGACTACATGCGGGCCGAGCGCGAACTGCTCCTGGACGGGGTCGGAGTTCCCGAGGTCCGCACCGATCTGGAGGGCCGGCACGTCCTGATCGTGGTACGCGGCTACCACTACCGCGAGGACCTGAGCATGCTGAGGTCCTATATCCGCGAGTACCGGCCGGTGCTGATCGGGGTGGACGGCGGAGCCGACGCGATCCTGGAATCCGGCCTCAAACCCGACATGATCGTCGGGGACATGGACTCGGTGTCCGACAGGACCCTGCTCAGCGGCGCCGAGATCGTGGTGCACGCCTACCGGGACGGCCGGGCCCCGGGCCGGGAGCGCGTGGAGAAACTCGGCTTGGAACCGGTGGTGTTCCCCGCCACCGGCACCAGCGAGGACGTGGCGATGCTCCTCGCCGATGACAAGGGGGCCGAACTCATCGTGGCCGTGGGCACCCACGGCACCCTGGTGGAGTTCCTCGACAAGGGCCGGGCCGGAATGGCCTCCACCTTCCTGACCCGCCTGCGCGTGGGCGGCAAGCTCATCGACGCCAAGGGCGTCTCGCGCCTGTACCAGCACCGCATCTCCAACTGGCAACTCACCGGCCTCATCCTGGCCGGCCTGGCCGCGCTGATCACCGCGCTGGCCGTCACCCCCGCCGGCCAGACCATTTTCGGGATCCTGCTCACCCGCCTCGATGACATCCTCTCGTGGTTCCGCGGCCTGTTCGCGGCGATGTTCTGAAGCCGGCCATGCGAGAGAAGGACTGCACGTGATCGATTTCCGCTACCACATCGTCTCCCTGATCGCGGTGTTCATGGCACTGGCCGTGGGCATCGTGATCGGCGCGGGTCCGTTGCGGGACTACCTGGCCGAGGAACTGTCCGGGCAGGTGGACCAGCTCCGGGTGGAGCGGGAGGACCTGCGCCAGGCTCTGGACGAGGCCGAGGCCGACGGCGCCGAAACCGCGCAGTTCGTCGCGGCCGCCAGCCCGGTGCTGCTCAGCGGGGCGCTCGAGGGCCGCACCGTCGCCGTCGTGGAACTGCCCGGCGCCGGGGGTGACGCGGTCGATGCCGTGCTGGCCCGTCTGGACCAGGCCGGTGCCGAGGTGACCTCGCGCACCGTGCTGGCCGAGGGCTGGACCGACCCCGGTCAGCGCGCCTTCCGGTCCGGGATCGCGGGCAACATCGCCGCCTACCTCAACCCCCAGCCGGACGACGACACCGGCGCCGATCAGATCCTCGGGACCGCCCTGGGGCAGGCCCTGACGCTGCGGGACCCGGAGAATACCGGCCAGGCCTCCGAGCAGGCCGAGGCGATGTATGACCTGTTGATCTCCTCCGACCTGATCGAGGAGATCGAAGCCCCCAGCGCCCCGGCCTACGCCACCGTGGTGATCGACGGCACCGAGGAGGTCGAGGACGTCGAACTGGCCGGCCAGACCAACGTGGTGCTGATCTCCACCCTCACCGGGCTGGCCCGAACCGGGGAGGGCAACGTACTCGCCGGTGCCGCACGCGAGGAGGGCAACCTGGTGCTCGCGGTGCGCGAGCAGGAGGCGCTCAGCGAGGCGATGAGCACCGTGGACGGAGTGGATCTGATCACCGGTCAGGTGACCGTCCCGCTGGCCCTGGCCGCTGACATCGCCGGGTCCGGCGGGGCCTACGGCACCACCGACAGCGCCGAGGAGGGATTCCCGAGCACCACCATGCTCCCCCCGCCCGACCCCGAGGACTTCGCACCGGGCTCACCCGATGCCCCGGAGACCGATGCGGACACCGGGGCCGGCGAGGATGCGGAGGACGGCGAGGCCGGTGACGGCGCAGCGGGCACCGATGACACCGACGAGCAGGACGATGGTGCCGGGCAGGAGGACACCGGCGCCGACGGGGTGAACGAGGGATGAGCAGGCTGGCCGCGTCCGCACTCGGTGCCGGCCTGACGGCCAGCCTCAGCGAGATCCTGCGCTCGACCCTGCCTGCGGGTACGCCGCGCTGGACCCGATCGAACTTCCGCGGAAACCAGGTCAGCCTCACCGGTGGGCTGTCCACGGCGGCCGGGGCGGTCGCGAGCGCTGCCGGGGCCGGCGGTCGCGCGGGCGCGGCCGCGGTCGTGACCGCCGGCACCGCCGGTGTGCTCGGCGCGCTCGATGACCGGGACACCGACAGCGTGGACAAGGGACTGCGCGGCCACGTACGAGCGCTTGCGCAGGGCCGGTTGACCACCGGGGGGGCCAAACTCCTGGGGATCTCCGGCGCCGCGCTGATCGGTGCCATGATCGGCACCGCAGCCGGGCGGCGTGGCTCCGGGCCAGCCCCCGGGCGGTTGGCCCGGGGCGGGGACGTGCTGACCTCTGCAGCGCTGATCGCCGGCACCGCGAATCTGCTCAACCTGTTCGATCTGCGGCCGGGCCGGGCGCTCAAGGTTGCCGGTGCGCTCAGCCTCGGACCGGCGCTGGGCCGTAGCCCGGGCGCCCCGCTGGCCACCGGTGCGCTGGCGGTGACGGCCGCCTCGTGGCACACCGACCTGACCGAGGAGACGATGCTGGGGGATGCCGGGGCGAACGCCCTGGGAGCCCTGGTCGGCACGGCCCTGGCCCTGCACCCCAGCGCCGGGCTGCGCACCGGCGTGCTGGCCGGGGTGGTGGGCCTGACCCTGCTGAGTGAGAAGGTCAGTTTCTCCCGGGTGATCGAGTCTGTGCCGGCGCTGCGCGCACTGGACACCTGGGGTCGGTCCGGGTGAGGCTGCGCTACCTGATCGGTGGGATCGCGGGGGCGGCGACGCTGATCGCTGCCCTGACCGTGGTCTCTCGGGTGCTGGGGTTCGGCCGTTGGCTGGTGCAGTCGGCCACCGTGCAGGCCAGTGCCACCGGCACCGCCTACGGGGCGGCGAACCTGGTGCCGAACGTGCTCTACGAGGTGGTCGCCGGAGGGGCTCTGGCCGGAGCGGTCATCCCGGTGCTGGCCGGGCCCATCGCCCGCCGGCTGCGCGGTGAGGTGAACCAGATCGCCTCCGCCCTGCTCACCTGGGCAGTGATGGTGCTGACCCCGGTGGCGCTCCTGCTCGGACTGTTCGCCCGCCAGATCGCCACCCTGCTGCCGACCCCGCAGGGAGCCGATGGCGCCGCGCAGGTGGAGTTGGTCACCTACTTCCTCATCGTGTTCTCCCCACAGGTGGTGCTCTACGGAATCGGGGTGGTACTCACCGGGGTGCTCCAGGCGCACAAGCGATTCCTGGCCCCCGCGCTGGCGCCGATCCTGTCCACGCTGATGGTGATGGCGACCTACGTCGCCTTCGGCTACCTGGCGAACGGGCTGCAGGATGAGCCCGGGCGTCTGTCCGACACCGCCCTGGCGGTGCTGGCCTGGGGGACGACCGCAGGAGTGGCCGTGATGGCGCTGCCGTTGCTGATCCCGGTCTGGCGCTGCGGCGTACGGCTGCGTCCGCGGTTGCGGTTCCCGCCCGGGGTGGCCGCACGGGCCCGCGCACTCGCCCTGGCCGGCGTCGGTGCGCTGCTGGCCCAACAGGTCTCGGTGGTGGTGGTGATGCTGCTGGCGCTGAACGGCGGCGTGGACGGCACCATCAACCTGTTCCAGTGGTCCCAGGCGGTGTACTGGTTGCCCTACGCTGTGCTCGCGGTGCCGCTGGCCACCGCCGTCTATCCGCGATTGGCCGAACTAGCCGCCCACTCCGACCTGGCCCCCTTCGCCCGGGTCGCCGAGACCTCCACCCGGGCCGTGCTCGCGGTCTCCTTCGCCGGGGTGGCCGGCCTGATCGCGGTAGCCCCGGCGATCGCGCAGGTCTTCGCCACCTGGAACGACACCACCGGGATGAGCCAGGCGCTGACCTGGATGGCGCCGGGGGTGGTGGGCCTGTCGCTGACATTCCACGTCACCCGGGTGTTGTACGCGATGGACCGCAGCCGCGCCGCGCTGGCCGCCACCTCACTGGGGTGGGCGGTGGTCTCGCTGGCCTGCCTCGTCGGCGTGTTCGCCTGGGCACCGGAGGGAGGAGACGGGCCGGGCACCCTGGCCGCGCTCGGGCTGGGCCACAGCGTGGGGATGACGGTCGCGGCGGTCGCGCTGCTGGGGGCATTCGCGAACGTGGTGCACCGGCGCGTACTCGGTGCGATCGGCCGCTCGGTGGCGGTGGCCGGCGCCGGGACCCTGGTGGGGGCGCTGATCGGGCGGTTCGCCACCGCGGCCGTCCTGGACCTGGCGGGGCACTCACTGATCTCGGCGATCATGGCCGGTCTGCTCGGGGCGGTGGTCTCGATGGGGCTGGTCGGCCTGGCCGTGGCCGCAGGCGACCGCGGCACCGTCAACGTCTTCCGGAGGGTTCGTGGCTGACCTACACGTTCTGCAACTGACCGGCACCACCACCGGGGGTGCCGGCCGGCACGCCCAGGACCTCACAGCCGGGCTCCGTGAGTCCGGCCACCGGGTGGTGCTGGCCGGCCCGGCCGATGTGGTGGCCACGACCGAGGCGCCCACGCGGGTGGTCGACATCGCCGAGCGGCCCAGACCCGCCGATCTCCGGGCGATCGGCCGGATCCGGGCACTCTCCCGTGGTGCCGACGTGCTGCACGCCCACGGATTGCGTGCCGGCGCCCTGGCCGCGTTGGCGCTGACCGGCCGGCGAGGCCCCGGGCTCGTGGTCACGTTGCACAACAAGCCCGTCGGGTCAGCGCGGGTACGCGCGGTGGGCGCCGTGCTGGAACGGCTGGTGACACGCCGCGCCCAGGTGATCCTGGGCGTCAGCGGGGACCTGGTGGACCGCGCCCGGGACCTGGGTGCCGCCTACGCCGAGCGGGCCCTGGTGCCGGCCCCGTTCCCCCCGGGGCGACCCACCGGGGACGACGATGCCGGACCGGGCACCGAGGCCCTGATGGCCCTGCGCCGGGAGTTGGGCCTGCCCGAGGACGCGCCGGTGGTGCTGACCCTGGCGCGGCTCGCACCGCAGAAGGGTCTGGATCTGCTCATGGAGGCCGCGGTGCTGCTGGTCGAGCGGGTGCCGCAGGTGCACTGGCTGGTCGCCGGCGGCGGGCCGATGCTGGAGGACCTGCGCCGGCGCGCGGGGGAGGCGGGATTGCCGGTGCACGTCCTGGGTCACCGCAGCGACGCCCCGGAACTGCTCGCCCTTGCCGACGTGGTGGTCTCGACCAGTTCCTGGGAGGGGCAGCCGCTGAACCTGCAGGAGGCCTTGCGCGCGGGCCGCCCGATCGTGGCCACCGATGTGGGTGGCACCGGGGAGGTGACCGGGGATGCCGCGCTCCTGGTGCCCTACGGGGACGCCGGCGCGATGGCCGAGCGCGTCAGCGCGGTCCTGACCGATGCCGCTCTGGCTACCGAACTGGGTGCGGCTGCGCGTCGCCGTCGGGGCGAGCTCCCTAGCCGCGCCGATACGCTCGCCCAGATACAACGCTGCTACCGAACCCTGGTCTGATCGGTTAGAGTGGGAGTCCGTGGTGATCTCTTCGGACCGGCTTCCCGGCAACCTGCCCCCCGTTCCCCGGCACATCTTCGTGACCGGCGGTGTGGCGTCATCCCTCGGCAAGGGCCTGACGGCCGCCAGCCTGGGCCAGTTGCTCACCGCCCGCGGCATGCGGGTGACGATGCAGAAACTGGACCCGTACCTGAACGTGGATCCGGGCACGATGAACCCCTTCCAGCACGGTGAGGTGTTCGTCACCGAGGACGGCGCCGAGACCGACCTGGACATCGGGCACTATGAGCGTTTCCTGGACGCGAACCTGAGCGCCGAGGCGAACGTGACGACGGGCCAGGTGTACTCGGAGGTGATCGCCAAGGAGCGCCGCGGGGAGTACCTGGGCGACACCGTGCAGGTGATCCCCCACATCACCGATGAGATCAAGCGCCGGATGCGTGCCCAGGCCACTCCGGGTGATGACCGGGAGGCACCCGATGTGATCATCACCGAGGTCGGGGGGACCGTCGGCGATATCGAGTCCCAGCCGTTCCTGGAGGCGGCCCGGCAGGTCCGTCAGGACATCGGTCGGGACAACTGTTTCTTCGTGCACGTCTCGCTGATCCCCTATCTGGGTCCCAGCGGGGAACTGAAGACCAAACCCACCCAGCACTCGGTGGCCGCGCTGCGCAGCATCGGTATCCAGCCCGATGCGATCGTGGCGCGGGCCGACCGGGACATCCCGGAGTCGGTCAAGGCCAAACTGGCCGCGATGTGTGACGTCGATCGCGAGGCGGTCATCACCTGTATCGACGCTGCCAGCATCTACGACATCCCCAAGGTGCTGCACTCCGAGGGGCTGGACGCCTACGTGATCCGGCGTCTGGGGATCCCGTTCCGGGACGTGCAGTGGGACACCTGGCACACGTTGCTGGAACGGGTTCACCACCCGGCCCACGCGGTCGAGATCGCGCTCGTGGGCAAGTACATCGACCTGCCCGATGCCTACCTGTCGGTGACCGAGGCGCTGCGCGCCGGAGGATTCGCCGAGAACGCCCGGGTGAACATCCGGTGGGTCCCCTCCGATGCCTGTGCCACCCCCGAGGCTGCCCGTCAGGCGCTGGCCGGGGTCGACGGCGTGCTGGTGCCCGGCGGTTTCGGCGTGCGTGGCATCGAGGGCAAACTCGGGGCGCTGCGCTGGTCACGGGAGCAGCAGGTGCCCACCCTGGGCATCTGCCTGGGAATGCAGGCGATGGTGATCGAGTACGCGCGCAACGTACTCGGGCTCGACGATGCCTCCTCCAGCGAGTTCGATCCCCAGACGGACCATCCGGTGGTGGCCACGATGGCCGAGCAACGTCAGAACGTCGGCGGGGAGGGCCAACTCGGCGGAACGATGCGACTGGGGTCCTTCCCGGCGGTACTGACGCCGGGCTCCCTGGTGGCCCGTACCTACGACGCCGAGCACGTGAGCGAGCGCCACCGGCACCGGTACGAGGTGAACAACGCCTACCGCGGGGACCTGGCCGAGGCCGGCCTGGTGATCTCGGGTCGGTCCCCGGACTCCGAACTGGTCGAGTTCGTGGAGCTCGACACCGAGCAGCACCCCTACTACGTGGCCACCCAGGCCCACCCGGAATTCAAGTCCCGGCCCACCCGGGCCCACCCGTTGTTCCGGGGACTGATCGGGGCAGCACTGGACCGTCAGCGCCAGACCCGTCTGATCGAGGTCGAGCCGGCGCCGCTGGCGGCCGGGGAGTGAGCGCGGCGGCCGGATTCGCCGACGAACCGGCGCGGCTCCGGACCGGCGACCTGGTGGAGATCCATCGTGGCGCCGTGATGGATCTGGTCAGCCAGGACGTGGACCTGGGCCCCGGCGGGCAGGTGGTGCGCGAGTACCTGCGCCATCCCGGGGCGGTAGCGATCGTGGCCCTGGATGAGGCCGGACGGATGCTGCTGCTGCGCCAGTACCGCCACCCCGTGCGCTCCTACCTGTGGGAGGTCCCCGCCGGCCTCCTGGATCAACAGGGAGAGGATCTGGTGGCCGCAGCGGCGCGGGAACTGGCCGAGGAAGCGGATCTGCGCGCCGCTCGCTGGGACACCCTGGTGGACTTCTACACCAGCCCCGGTGGCTCGGACGAGGCGGTCAGGGTGTTCCTGGCCCGGGACCTGCACCAGGTGCCCACGCGCGACCGGCACCAGCGGGTGGCCGAGGAGGCCGGCATGATCAGCCGGTGGGTGGCCCTGGAGGAGGCGGCCGATGCGGTGCTGGCCGGCCGGATCCACAACCCCAGCACCGTCGCGGGCGCACTGGCCGCCCACGCCCTGGCCGGCCGCGACTGGGACGGTCTACGCCCCGCCGACGCCGCGTGGGTGCCGCGCTCAGGCGGCCTGTAGCGTCTCGGTCGCCGGGACCGGCTCGCGGACCCGCAGTCCGGTGACGGTGAAGGTGACCGCGGCGATCAGCACCGCGGCGGCGAACAGGTGGATCCCCACCAGCAGTTCCGGGAGCCCGGTGAAGTACTGCACGTAGCCGACCACCCCCTGGGCCAGCGTCACCGCAAGCAGCACCCAGGTGCGGCGGCGCGCTCGGGTGAGTTCAGCACCGGCCCCCACGTTCGCCCGGGCCCGGTGCAGCAGCACCAGCAGGGTGATCACCGTGGCGGTGAATGCCCAGGCCGCACCGGCGTGCACCCGCGCCACCGAGACCGGGTCCACGGCGAACCGGTAGCCGACGTCCTGATCACCGGAGTGCGGGCCGGCGCCGGTGACGATCACCCCCAGGACCACCAGCACCACGGTCACCAGCATCAGGACCACCACCAGGGTGCGTACCGGACCCAGACCCTCGGCCGCGAGCGGCCTGGGCGGGCCATCACCCTCGCGCAGGCGCGCCAGCAGGTAGGTCGAGGCGGCCACCAGCACACCGGAGAGCAGGAAGTGCGAACCGACCAGGGCCGGATGCAACTCGAACCACACCGTCATCCCGCCCACGACCGCCTGGATGAGCACACCTGCGGCGATGCCGGCAGCGAGCGCCTCGAGCCCGCGGCGGCGCCGGTGCGGTTGCTTGCGCCCGGCCACCACCAGCAGCACCACCAGGGACAGGGCGACGACGAACACCACCGCGGCCAGGGCGCGGTTGCCGAACTCGATCGCTCCGTGGAAGTCGGTGGCGTCGCGCAGTTGCGGGGTGAACTGCCCGGGCTCACAGTTGGGCCAGGTGGAACAGCCCAGCCCCGAACCGGTCAGGCGGACCGCGCCCCCGGTGATGATGATGCCGATCTGGACCACGAGATTGGCCCAGGCGACTACGGGGATCCAACGGCGCACACGTTCGACGTCCACCCGCCCAGGATACGTGGTGTGCGGGCGCCTCAATGCCAGCGGAACCAGCGCAGCGCCCCGGCGGTGAGGACACCCGCCCACCCGATCAGGATGGCGGTGCACACAGCGACCGTGGCCACCTCCAGGTTCATCGCCGCGCGGAGGCCGTCGCCCAGCGCGGCCGAGGGCAGCCAGCGCGATCCGGTGGGTAACAGCACGCCGCCGCCGATCGCCATCAGCACCCACAGCAGGTTCGACCCTGCCAGCACCGCCTCGGTCCGAAGCGTGCCGGCCACCAGCATCGCCAACGCGGTGAAGGCCGCCGTCCCGGCGGCGAAGGGCAGTGCCCCGAGCGCGGCACCGGCCAGTGGTGGGCGCCAACCCAGTGTCACGGCGAGCGAGGCAAGTAGCGCCACCTGGAGCACCTGGATGAATCCCACCCCGAGAATCCGCCCGGCCAGCAGCCCGCCGCGGCCCAGCGGAGTGGTGGCGAGCAGCCGCAGGGCGCCGGCCCGCCGGTCGAACCCGGTGGCGATCGCCGGGCCGGTGAAGGCACTGGAGAGCACCGCCAGCGCGAGCACGCCGGGTGTGACCAGGTCGATCCGTTCCTGCCCGCCGGATACCGGCAGGGTGAAGACCTCGGTGCGCGCCAGGACGACCATGAACAGGGCGGGCAGGATCGCGGTGATGAGCAGCTGCTCACCGTGCCGCAGCGTGGTGCGCACCTCGAAGGAAGCCTGGGCCAGCACCCGCCGGGGTCGCGACGCGGCACCGGGATGCGGGGCGAGACCGAGCGTGTGGGTCATCGTTCCTCCGGCCCGGTCAGGTCCAGGAACACCTCGCGCAGGGCCCGCTCGGATGGCACGGACACATCGAGTCCGTGCTCGGTGGCCACACTGCGCAGCGCCCCGAGCGCCTCGGCGTCGATCGGGCCGGTGATGTGCACGCGGTTGACGTCCTCGCCCGCGCCGGTCAGCTCGCCGGGACTGCCGGCGGCGACCACGACACCGCGGTCCATGATCACCACCTGATCGGCCAGGGACTCGGCCTCCTCCATCACGTGGGTGCTCAGGATCACCGAGGTGCCGGCTGCGCGCAGGCCCCGGACCAGGTCCCAGACCACCTCGCGGCCGTGGGCGTCCAAGCCGGCGGTCGGCTCGTCCAGGAACACCAGTTCGGGTCTGCCCACGATCGCCAGCGCCAGCGCCAGTCGCTGGCGCTGGCCCCCGGACAGGCGCCGCACCGCGGTCCGGGCGAATTCCCCGATTCCGAGCAGGTCGGCCAGTTCGCCGGTGTCGTGGGGGTGGGCGTACAACCGGGCCACATGGTCCAGCAGGGCTCGGGCGTGGGCCATCACCGGCAGACCCCCGTCCTGGATCATCACGCCCACCCGGGGGCGCAACGCGGCCGCGTCGGTGTGCGGATCCAGCCCCAGCACCCGCACCCGTCCGGAGTCCGGACGCAGCAGACCCTCACAGGTGAGCATCGTGGTGGTCTTGCCGGCGCCGTTGGGGCCCAGGACCGCGGTCACCTGGCCGGCCTCGGCCTGCCAGGACAGGTTCCGCAGCACCGGCACGGGGCCGAAACTCAGGCTCACCTGCTCCAGGTGCACGCAGGGTGTGGACACGCTCGCCAGCCTAGCCCGGCCGCGCGCGCGGCCCGCGCCTGTGACGACACTCACTTAGGGCAGCCTTGCTTGCCAGGGGCCAATTTGGAAAGGACAATGTGAGGTAATTGCCCTAGCGGTGGGCGGAGGTGATGTGTGTGAGCGAGCAGGCCAGTGAGATCGAGGAGAGTACCCGGGAGCGGGTGCTGAACCTGGTGGTTCAGCGCGGGCCGGTGCGGGCCGCGGATCTCGCGTCCGAGTTGGCCCTGACCTCCGCCGCGATTCGCCGGCATCTGATCGCCCTGGAGAGCGAGGGGCAGATCAGGGTGCGCCCGGAGAGCCCGCTGCACCCCCGCGGTCGGGGCCGGCCCGCCAAGCGCTACATCGCGACCGCCGAGGCCCGGCCCAGGCTCGACGATGGCTACTCCAGGGTTGCGCTGATGGCGATCGAGCAACTGCGGGACCGGCTGGGTGATGAGGCGGTGGAGCAGTTCGCGGACCGGCGGGCCGATGAGATGGTGGGCCGTTACCGGCAGGCGGTGGAGGCGGCCGGGCAGGACCCGGCCGATCGCGCCCGGATGCTGGCCGATCTGCTCAGCGCGGATGGCTACGCCGCGTCCACACGCCCGGTCGGTGCGAATCTGGCCATACAGTTGTGCCAGGGTCACTGTCCGGTCCATGCGATCGCGGCCCAGTACCCGCAGATGTGTGAGTCCGAGACCCGTGCGTTCTCGGAACTACTCGGAGTGCATGTGCAGCGACTGGCCACCCTGGCCGGTGGCGAGCACGTGTGCACAACGCACGTGCCACCCGGCGTTCCGCAGGTCAGCACACCGTCACACCATGACGACATGGAAGGAAATTCATGACGACCACCACACCGCAGGAGGCCGACAAGGCCCGTGAGCAGCTCAGCCAGGACGAGGCGATCGCGAGTTTCGGCGCCTACCAGTTCGGCTGGAGCGATTCAGACGACGCCGGTGCCTCGGCCCGTCGCGGGCTGAGCGAGGAGGTTGTGCAGGACATCTCCCGGCTGAAGGACGAGCCGGAGTGGATGCTCAAGCGGCGGCTGCGCGGCCTGAAACTGTTCGACAAGAAGCCGATGCCGGAGTGGGGCGCAGACCTCAGCGGCATCGACTTCGACAACATCAAGTACTTCGTCCGCTCCACCGAGAAGCAGGCCACCACCTGGGAGGACCTGCCCGCGGACATCAAGAACACCTACGACAAGCTCGGCATCCCCGAGGCGGAGAAGCAGCGGCTGGTGGCCGGTGTGGCCGCCCAGTACGAGTCCGAGGTGGTCTACCACCAGATCAACGAGGAACTCGAGCGCCAGGGTGTCATCTTCATGGACACCGACACCGCGCTGAAGGAGCACCCGGAGTTCTTCGAGGAGCACTTCGGCACCGTGATCCCCACCGGCGACAACAAGTTCGCGTCATTGAACACCGCGGTCTGGTCCGGTGGATCGTTCGTGTACGTTCCGCCGGGCGTGCACGTGGAGATCCCGCTGCAGGCCTACTTCCGGATCAACACCGAGAACATGGGCCAGTTCGAGCGGACCCTGATCATCGCCGACGAGGGCTCGTCGGTGCACTACGTCGAGGGGTGCACCGCGCCGATCTACAAGACCGACTCGTTGCACTCGGCCGTGGTGGAGATCATCGTGAAGAAGGACGCCAACGTCCGGTACACCACGATCCAGAACTGGTCGCAGAACGTGTACAACCTGGTGACCAAGCGGGCCACCGTCGCCACCGGCGGCAGCATGGAGTGGGTCGACGGCAACATCGGGTCCAAGGCCACGATGAAGTACCCGGCGATCTACCTGATGGGTGAGCACGCCCGGGGGGAGACCCTCTCGGCCGCCTTCTCCGGCTCCGGTCAGCATCAGGACACCGGCGCCAAGATGGTGCACATGGCCCCGCACACCTCCTCCTCGGTGGTGTCCAAGTCCGTGTCCCGTGGTGGCGGGCGCTCCTCCTACCGCGGGCTGGTGCAGGTGCTCGAGGGCGCCACGCACGCCAAGTCGACCGTGCTGTGCGACGCGCTGCTGGTGGACACGATCTCGCGGACCGACACCTACCCCTACGTCGACGTGCGCGTGGACGATGTGGAGATGGGCCACGAGGCCACGGTGTCCAAGGTCAGCGAGGACCAGTTGTTCTACCTGATGTCCCGTGGGCTGACGGAGTTCGAGGCGATGGCCACGATCGTGCGCGGCTTCATCGAGCCCATCGCCCGGGAACTGCCGATGGAGTACGCCCTGGAGTTGAACCGGCTCATCGAACTGCAGATGGAGGGATCCGTCGGTTGATGACCAACGACGTCCAGTCCAGCACCGCACCAGACAAGGAATCCATGAAGACCGACCACACCCTCGCCGTCGCCGACGGTGCCCACAGCCACGCCGGTCCCGAACCTGCGGGACAGCGGTTCACCTCCTTCGCGCTCTCGGACTTCCCGGTACCCACCGGCAGGGAGGAGGAGTGGCGCTTCTCACCGGTGGACCGGTTCCAGTCCTTCTTCGGCGATGAGTTCAGCGGCCCGGCACCGACCGTCGTCGTGGACGCCGCCCCCGGCGTGCACAGCGAGCAGGTGGGGCGCGACGACGAGCGGCTCGGCCGCATCGGAGCGCCGACCGACCGGGTCTCGGCCCAGGCCTGGAACAACACCACCGAGGCCACGGTGATCACCGTGGCGGCCAACGCGACCCCGGATCAGCCCACCTCGGTGGCGATCACCGGTGCCGGCGGCACCGAACCAGGCGCCCAGCACGTGCTGGTCGTGGCGCAGGAGCACTCCGAGGCCACGATCATCCTGAACCACTTCGGCTCGGCCCAGTTGGCCCAGACCGTGGAGGTGGACGTGCGCGAGGGTGCCCGGCTCACCCTGGTGAGCCTGCAGGAGTGGGAGCGCGACAGCGTGCACATCAGCGCGCACCGGGCCAGGGTGGGCCGCAATGCCAACCTGCGCCACATCGTCGTCACCCTCGGGGGTGACGTGGTGCGGCTGACCCCCGACGTGGAGCTGGCCGAGCCCGGCGGTGAGGTGGAGAAGGTCGGGTTGTACTTCACCGACTCCGGCCAGCACCAGGAACACCGCCTGCTGGTGGATCACGTGGCCCCGAACTGCATCTCCCGGGTGACCTACAAGGGTGCGCTGCAGGGGAAGGACGCCCACGCGGTCTGGATCGGCGACGTCGTCATCCGGTCCGAGGCCGAGGGCACCGACACCTACGAACTGAACCGGAATCTGGTGCTCACCGAGGGTGCCCGCGCCGACTCGGTGCCGAACCTGGAGATCGAGACCGGCGAGATCGAGGGTGCCGGCCACGCCAGCGCCACCGGCCGGTTCGACGACGAGCAATTGTTCTACCTGCGCGCTCGTGGGATCCCCGAGACCGAGGCGCGCCGCCTGGTGGTGATCGGCTTCTTCGCCGAACTCATCAACCAGATCGCGGTGCCCGAGGTGACCGACCGTCTCACCGCAGCGATCGAAGAGGAGATCCGGCAGTACGAGGCTGTCTCGGCATGAGCACCCAGTACGTATGCGACACCGGTGACCTCGAACCCGGGGAGGCGATGCGCGCCGACCTCGAGGACGTCGACGGACGGCCCGTTCCGATCGCCATCGTGCGGGACGAGGACGGGAACTACCACGCGATCTCCGACATCTGCTCCCACGGCCAGGTCAGCCTGTCCGAGGGGGAGGTGGAGGAGGCCACGATCGAGTGCTGGTTGCACGGGTCGACCTTCGACCTGGCCAGCGGCAAGCCGCTGAGCCTGCCGGCCACCCAGCCCGTCCCCGTCTACTCCGTCTCCGTGGAGGGCGACAACGTCCTCGTCGATATTGATGTGACCGTCGGCGCCAGCGCCTGAGAAACCTCCAGACCAAGGAAGAGAAGAAACCAGCACATGAGCAAGCTCGAGATCAAGAACCTGCACGTCAACGTCGGCACCCAGGACGGCCCCAAGCCGATCCTGAAGGGCGTGGACCTGACCATCAACAGCGGCGAGATCCACGCCATCATGGGCCCGAACGGCTCGGGCAAGTCCACCCTGGCCTACGCCATCGCCGGACACCCCAACTACGAGGTCACCGACGGTGAGATTCTCCTGGACGGCGAGAACGTCCTGGAGATGGAGGTGGACGAGCGCGCCCGCGCCGGAGTGTTCCTGGCCATGCAGTACCCGGTGGAGGTCTCCGGGGTGTCGGTGTCGAACTTCCTGCGCACCGCCAAGACCGCCATCGACGGCCAGGCCCCGCCGCTGCGGACCTGGGTCAAGGACATGAACACCGCGATGGAGGGCCTGCGGATGGGCACCGACTTCGCCCAGCGGGACGTCAACACCGGCTTCTCCGGCGGTGAGAAGAAGCGCCACGAGATCCTGCAGATGCAGTTGCTCCGGCCGCGGTTCGCGATCCTGGACGAGACCGACTCCGGCCTGGACGTCGACGCCCTGCGGATCGTGGGCGAGGGCGTCAACGCCGCCCAGGCCGAGACCGGTGCCGGCATCGTGCTGATCACCCACTACACCCGGGTTCTGCAGCACATCAAGCCCGACTTCGTGCACGTGTTCGTCAACGGGCGCATCGCCGAGGAGGGTGGCCCCGAGCTGGCCGACCGCCTTGAGGCCGAGGGCTACGACCGGTTCCTGCAGGCGGTGTGATGACCAGCGCGCACCGCATCGAGCACCGGAGCGGACTCAGCGAGTCCGAACTGGCGGCGGTGCGCGCGGACTTCCCGCTGCTGCGCCGCACGGTCCGGGGTGGCCGTCCGCTGATCTACTTGGACACGGCGGCCACCTCGCAGAAGCCCGAGTGCGTCATCGACGCCGAGCAGGACTTCTATCACGCCCGCAACGCCGCCGTGCACCGCGGCGCGCACGCCCTGGCCGAGGAGGCCACCGAACTCTTCGAGCAGGCCCGTGCCGGGGTAGCCGCCTTCGTGGGGGCCGACGACGACGAGATCGTCTGGACCAAGAACGCCACCGAGGGCATCAACCTGGTGGCGTACGCGATGTCGAATGCCGCCGCCGGCCGCGGCGGCGCCGCGGCCCGGACGCTGGCGGTGGGCCCGGGCGATGAGATCGTGGTGACCCAGGCCGAGCACCACGCCAACCTGGTGCCCTGGCAGGAGTTGTGTGCCCGCACCGGCGCCACCCTGCGCTGGATCGGTCTGGATGCCCAGGGACGACTCGACCTGGCAGGCCTGGACGTGATCGGCCCGGCCACGAAGGTGGTCGCCTTCACCCACGCCTCGAACGTGACCGGAGCGATCACCCCGGTGGCGCCGGTCGTGGCCGCCGCCGAGGCGGTCGGTGCCCTCACCGTGCTGGATGCCTGCCAGTCCGCCGCGCACCTGCCCCTGGACCTGCACGCCCTGGGGGTGGACTTCGCGGTGTTCTCCGGGCACAAGATGCTCGGCCCCACCGGTATCGGCGTGCTCTACGGCCGTCGTGAGCTGCTGGAGGCGATGCCCCCGGTGGCGACCGGGGGATCGATGGTGGAGGTGGTCACGATGACCGGGACCACCTACGCCCCGCCACCGCAACGGTTCGAGGCGGGCACCCAGATGGTGGCCCAGGCCGTGGGCCTGCACACCGCGGTCGGGTACCTGCAGGAACTGGGCATGGCGGCACTGGCCGCCCACGAGGCCGCGCTCACCGAGCACCTGCTCACCGGTCTGAGTCGCATCGAGGGGGTGCGCGTGCTCGGACCGACCGAACCTGCGGACCGGCTCGCGGTGGTCTCCTTCGCGGTCGAGGGCATCCACCCCCACGACGTGGGCCAGGTGCTCGACGACGCCGGCGTGGCGGTCCGAGTGGGCCACCACTGCGCACAGCCGTTGCACCGGCACCTGGGCGTGCCGTCCTCCGCGCGCGCCTCGGCCGGGGTCTACACCAGCCATGAGGACATCGATCAGTTCTGCGCCCACCTGGCCCGGGTGCGCACCTTCTTCGAAGGAGCAGCATGAGCAACCTGGACCAGCTGTACCAGCAGGTGATCCTCGACCACGCCAAGCAGCGCACCGGGCACGGGTTGCGCGAGCGCGCCGACGGTGAGTCATTCCAGGTCAACCCGACCTGTGGTGACGAGGTGCGCCTGCAGGTTCACCTCGACACCTCCACCGGCGCGCCCCGGATCGGCGAGGTCACCTGGGAGGGGATGGGCTGCTCCATCTCACAGGCCTCCACCTCGGTGCTGACCGAACTGATCAGGGACGTCCCGGTGGGACGGGCCGATGAGATCACCGAGGCGTTCCGGGCGTTGATGGACGGGCGTGGCCGGCCGCTCGCCGAACCCCGGGCGGAAATACTCGGCGATGCCACCGCCTTCGTCGGGGTGGCCCGCTATCCGGCACGGATCAAGTGCGCGCTGCTGGGTTGGATGGCACTCCGGGATGCCACCGCGCAGGCGCTGGTTGCAGATTCGTCCGGGCCCGAGGACACTACGTGAGGAAGCGAGGCAGAGGAAACCATGACTGACATCGAGATCGAGAACGAGTACCAGCCGCCTGCGGGAGCACCGACCGCCGCGGACGTGGAAGAAGCGTTGCGCGATGTGATCGACCCCGAACTCGGCATCAACATCGTCGACCTGGGCCTGGTGTACGGGGTCAGCCTGGACCAGAACAACCAGGCGATCATCGACATGACACTGACCTCGGCGGCGTGCCCGCTGACCGACGTGATCGAGGATCAGGCCGCCCAGGTCCTGGAGGGCATCACCGAAGGCTCCCGGATTAACTGGGTCTGGATGCCGCCGTGGGGTCCGGAGAAGATCACCGACGACGGCCGCGAGCAGCTCCGGGCGCTGGGCTTCAACGTCTGAGCAGACCGGGGACGAAGCGGTGCACGCCCACGGCGATCACCGCCACCAGGATGCACTGGGCGACGTCGAAGGGGAACCGGGCCGACATGGTGGCGAACACCGCCCAGCCGCCGACGTCGGTCCGGTCGAACAGGGTCCACAAGCCGCCGGCGTAGATCAGCACCAGACCGGCCAGGGCGGCGAAGAAGAACCAGCCGAAGAAGTACCAACCGGAGGTCACCGGTGAGCGCAACGTCGCGTGGCGGGCGCTGATCCACCCCGTGATCAGCACCGCCAGCGGCAGGGTGAGCAGCACCCCGGCCCACGGGCCGTCGGTATGCGCGGCGGTGCCGTCGCCGGCCCAGGCGGCACCCACCAGGCCCATCACCAGGTAGAGCACCGCAGCCAGCAGCCCGCGCCACGGTCCCAGCACGGCCCCGGCCAGCAGCGCCGCGCCCACGAACAGCCACAGCGGCGCGGACAACACCCCGACCTCCCACTCCACCTGTGCCGCGACCGCGATCAGCAGTGCGGCCAGGGCGGTCACCGCGACCCCGGCGGCCACCTGGACCAGATTCACCTGTGCGGCCCACCGGCTGAGCGGAGCCGCCTTCTCGGTGACCCACCGCGCCTTGGGCGTGCTGCGCTGCCACCCCTGGGCGAGGGCCTCCTCGGCCCGGCGCCATGCACCGGAGCGGGTGCGGGCCGACTCGGTGGCACCGGACCGCTCGGGATCGGTCCCACCAGCGCCGGCTGTGGCAGGTGACGGCTCGCCCTCATCGACGGCGGTGCCGGGGCTGGGCACCCCGCGTACCGGGGTCGGATCGGCCGTACTCATGCTCTGCACCTTATCCGCCACCGTGCCCACGACGCCCGCCGTGGCCCGACCTGGGCGGGGAATTCCAATTGTCGGAACACCGATCAGGCCACCTACACTCGGCCCGGTGATCACCGCTACTGACGTCGAACTGCGAATCGGTGCCCGCCAGCTGCTGGACGGCGCCACCTTCCGGGTCGACACCGGCGACCGGATCGGTCTCGTGGGCCGCAACGGGGCCGGCAAGACGACCCTGACCAAGACCCTGGCCGGCCAGCATCAGGCCAGCGCCGGGACGATCACCAGCACCGGTGAGGTGGGCTACCTGCCCCAGGACCCACGCACCGGGGACCTGCAGGTGGTCGCGATGGACCGGGTGCTGTCCGCCAGAGGGCTGGACGAACTGCTGCGCCGCGTCCGCAAGGCCGAGACCGACATGGCCAGCGACGACGAGGACACGCGCGAGCGAGCGATGGCCCGGTACTCCCGCCTGGACGCCGAGTTCACCGCCCAGGGGGGATGGGCGGCCGAGTCGGAGGCCGCCCGGATCACCTCCAACCTCGGGCTACCGACCCGGGTCCTGGCCCAGCAGTTGAGCACCCTGTCCGGTGGCCAGCGGCGCCGGGTGGAACTGGCCCGGATCCTGTTCTCCGGTGCCGAGACGATGCTGTTGGATGAGCCCACGAACCACCTCGACGCCGACTCGATCACCTGGTTGCGTGACTTCCTGGCCACCTATCCCGGTGGTTTCATCGTGATCAGCCACGACACCGACCTGCTGCGTGCCACCGTGAACAAGGTGTTCCACCTGGACGCCAACCGCGCGGAACTGGAGGTGTACAACCTGGGCTGGGACGACTATCTGGCTCAGCGCGAGACCGATGAGCGCCGCCGCCGGCGGGAACGGGCGAACGCGGAGAAGAAGGCGGCCACCCTGGTCGCCCAGGCCGAGAAGATGCGCGCCAAGGCCACCAAGGCCGTCGCCGCGCAGAACATGTTCCGCCGGGCGGAGCGGATGCTGTCCGGCCTGGAGTCGACCCGGACGGCGGACAAGGTCGCCAACCTCCGGTTCCCGGACCCCGCTCCGTGCGGGCGGGTACCGTTGTCGGCGCGGGGGCTGTCCAAGAGCTACGGCTCCCAGGAGGTGTTCATCGATGTGGACCTGGACATCGATCGGGGCTCCAAGGTGGTGGTGCTCGGACTCAACGGTGCCGGCAAGACCACCCTGCTACGTCTGCTCGCCCAGGTGGAACAGCCCGACTCCGGCCAGATCAACCCCGGCCACGGGCTCAAGATCGGCTACTACGCCCAGGAACACGAGAACCTGGACACCGGTGCCACCGTGGTGGAGAACCTGCGCCGCAGCGCTCCGCACCTGACCGATACCCAGGTACGCAGCGTGCTGGGCTCGTTCCTGTTCTCCGGCGACGACGCCTTCAAGCCCGCGCGGGTGCTCTCCGGTGGTGAGAAGACGCGACTGGCGCTGGCGGTGCTGGTGGTCTCGGCCGCGAACGTGCTGCTGCTGGATGAGCCCACGAACAACCTCGACCCGGCATCCCGTGCGGAGATCCTGGAGGCGTTGCGCAACTTCACCGGTGCGGTGGTGCTGGTCAGCCACGACGAGGGAGCCGTGGCGGCGCTGGATCCCGAGCGGGTGCTGCTGTTGCCCGATGGCGACGAGGACCTGTGGAGCGAGGACTACGCCGAACTGGTCGCGCTGGCCTGAATCTGGGTCTCGATCGCCTCGTCCTCGTCGGCATCGGCCCGGCGGCGCACCGGGGCCGGTGCGCGCGGGTCCCGGGCCTCCCTGCGGGCCAGGATCACCAGGGCCACGTAGAGGCCGAGGGCGAAGACCCACCACTGCAACGCGTAGGACAGGTGCGACCCGAGGTCCGCGACCGGACGGGGGAGCAGGTTCAGTTCCGCCGGGACGACGTCGGAACCTCCCTCGGTCTCGGCGGCCAACTGGCCGTAGATCCCCGTGGCGAGCACGTACCCGGCGCTGTCATCCTCCTCGGTGCCGGTGGCTGCCGTCAGCGCCTGGGTGGGGTTCAGCCGGTGTATCTGCCCCGCGTCGAGCTCCCGCGGCGAAGGCCCTTCTGCGGGGCGCAGCCGCATGGTGGTCGTGACCTGCCCGCTGGGTAGTTCCTGGGCTGCGGCGTGGTCGGCGAAGGTGTCGGTGGTGTACCAGCCCCGGTCCACCAGCACAGCCCAGTCCGGCCCGTCGCCGACGTCCACGGCCAGCACTCCCACCACGTGATCGGCCGGGTTGCCCGCAACCCCGCGCTGGGGCAGCACCACCACCTCCCCGAGATAGCGGCCCTGAACCTGCACCGGGCGCCACTGGTGAGCAGGATCCAACTCGGCACCCGGCCGGCTGACCAGGTCGGTCAGTGGAACGGGGTCCTGGTCGAAGTTCGCCTCGACGAGGGCGACCTGGTCGGCGCGACCCTGGTACCGGGACCACTGCCAGTACCCCAGGAGGGCGCAGACCACCGAGATGGCCACCGCCGCGGCGATCAGGCCGAGCCAGCGGCGGCTGGTCAGGAAGGAGTAGCGCGATGTCATGGGCCGGCGGGTCGTTCCTCCGGCGGCAGGTCGGCCAGGGCCACCGTCTCCCGGTGGAACCCGCGGGCGCCCAGGAAGTTCTCCAGGTGGGTGCGGTGGTCCGGACAGGCCATCCAGATCTTGCGCCGTCCGGGGGTGTGCAGTTTCGGATTGTTCCACCGCAGCGCCCACTGCGCACCGGCGCGGCAGCCCTTGGCGCTGCAGATCAGGTCAGTCATGGCGCTGCTCCAACTCCACCCGACCGGAGGCGGTGATCTGCGGATCGGGCTCGGTATAGGGGGTGGCTCCGGTGGGTTTGTCCACGCTCTCGCTGCCCAGGGCCACCGCCACATAGGGCAGCACCACCGCCAGGACGATGCTCACCCAGCGCAGCCAACCCTCGGTGTAGACGGCCCCGACCAGCCCGGCGCACCTGATCCCCATCGTGATCAGGTACCGCCGCATCCGCCTGCTGTTGCGCACGCTGAGTGGTTCCGCGGCGCTGGTGACGGAGTGGACCTCGGGCATACCTGCCAGCCTACGCCGCGCGCGGCCATGATGACTCGCCGGGCCGTGCTCCGGTCCGTTCCCCGTGGGGACCGCCGGTGCACTACCGTCTATGCGCAGTTGCTAGTCGAAGGGATCAGCGTGAGCGAGCAGCACAGCAGTGATCAGCCCCGCACCGTGGTGGTGACCGGAGCCAACCGCGGGATCGGGTATGCGATCGCGCAGCGGTTCGCCGCGGCCGGGGAGAAGGTGGCCGGGATCCACCGCAGCGGCGAGGTGCCGCCGGGGGTCCTGGGCGTACGGGCCGACATCACCGACACCGATTCGGTGGACTCCGCCTTCACCACCATCGAGGCCGAACTGGGCCCGGTGCAGGTGCTGGTGGCCAACGCCGGGATGAACCGGGACATGCTGCTGCTGCGGATGAGCGAGGAGGACTTCGCCGACGTCGTGGATGTCAACCTCACCGGCACGTTCCGGTGCGTCAAGCGGGTCAGCAAGGGGATGGTCCGCCAGCGTGGTGGGCGGATCGTGCTGATCTCCTCGGTGGTGGGCCTGTACGGCTCACCCGGGCAGATCAATTACTCCTCGGCCAAGGCCGGCCTGGTGGGCATGGCCCGCTCGATCACCCGGGAACTGGGCGCCCGAGGCATTACCGCCAACGTCGTCGCCCCCGGTTTCATCGACACCGCGATGACGGCCGAACTACCCGAACAGACCCAGGCGAAATACCTGGAGGCCATCCCCGCGGCCCGGTTCGGTGCGGTGGAGGACGTGGCCACCGCGGTGGAGTTCCTCGCCGCACCGCAGTCCGGTTACATCTCCGGGGCGGTGCTGCCGGTGGACGGCGGCCTGGGCATGGGTCACTGAGACGAACACGAGAGGTAGCGAGAACAGCATGGGACTTCTGGACGGAAAGAAGCTCTTCATCACCGGGGTGCTGATGGAGAGTTCGATCGCTTTCCATGTGGCGCGCCTCGCCCAGAACGAGGGCGCCGACGTGGTGCTGTCCTCCTTCGGGCGGCAGCTGCGCCTGACCCGCGCCATCGCGCGCCGGCTGCCGAAGGAGGCACCGGTGGTGGAACTGGACGTGACATCCGCCGAGGACCTGGAGGCCCTGGCCGGGCGCGTGGGTGAGCACACCGACCACCTCGACGGCGTGGTGCACTCCATCGGGTTCGCCCCGCAGTCGGTGATGGGCGGGAACTTCCTGGACGGGCAGTGGCCGGACGTGGCCACCGCGTTGGAGGTCTCGGCGTACTCGCTGAAGTCTCTCGCGGTGGCGACCCGGCCGATGCTGCGGCCCGGCTCAGCGGTGGTGGGGCTCACCTTCGACGCCCGCTACGCCTGGCCGGTCTACGACTGGATGGGAGTGGCCAAGGCGGCCTTCGAGTCCACCGCCCGCTACCTCGCCCGGGACCTGGGCCCGGACGGGATCCGGGTGAACCTGGTCTCGGCGGGCCCGATCCGCTCCACTGCCGCCAAGTCCATTCCCGGGTTCGCCCAGATGGAGGGCGCCTGGCCCGACCGGGCGCCGCTGGGCTGGGACGTGGACGACCCGGAGCCCACCGCCCGGGCGGTGGCCGCGTTGTGCTCGGACTGGTTCCCGGCAACGACCGGCGAGATCGTGCACGTCGACGGCGGCGTGCACGCGATGGGTCAGTGATGGCCCGGCTGAGCCTGCTGCGGCACGCCCAAGCCGAACCCCACGCCCCCACCGGTGCCGATGTGGACCGGGCGCTCAGCCTGCACGGACGCACCCAGGCCAAGGGGCTGGCGGCGCTGCTCACCGCACACGGCGCGGTGCCCGGCCTGGTGCTGTGCTCCAGCGCCAATCGTGCCGTCGAGACGTGGAAACTGATCGAGACCGGCCTGGGCGAGCAGGACGTGGACACCACCGGCATCGAGGTGCGCCGGGCGCCGGAGATCTACGGGGCCGGTGCGGGTGAGTTGCTCGACCTGGTTCGCGCGTCGCCGGCGCAGACCGTCTCGGTGCTGGTGGTGGGGCACGAACCGGTGATCTCCCACGTCGCCCGGATCCTGGCCGGGCCGGACTCCCAGGAGGCCGCGATGGCCCGGGTCCGCACCGGAATGAGTACGGCCATGCTCGCCGTGCTGGGGGTGGACCGACCCTGGGCCGAGCTCGGCCGCGGCGCAGCCACCCTCACCGACCTGGCCGAACCACAGCCGGGCACCTGAGGGCGCTCAGCGGTCCAGGACGGCCAGCAGCGCGTCCAGCCGGTCGGTCAGGACCACGTCGGCTGCCTCGGCCAGGGCCTGCTTGGGCCGGTAACCCACCCCGAGGCCGGCAGCGGTGACCATGTCCAGGTCGTTCGCGCCGTCGCCGACGGCCACCGTGTCGGCCAGGTCGATGCCCTCGGCGGCGGCGAACGCGCGCAGGAAGTCCGCCTTGGTCGCCCGGTCCACGATCTCCCCGCGCAGCCGCCCGCTCAGGCGGGCGCCGTCGTCGTCGGTCTCCAGGCGGTTGGCCTGCACCCGGGTGATGCCGTGCGCGGTGGCCAGGGGGTCGACGATCTCATGGAAACCCCCGGAGACCAGGCCCACCGGCCAGCCCCGCTGATGCAGCCCCGCGATGAGCTCGCCGGCGCCGGGGCTGAGGCTGATCCGGGCCCGCACCGCGTCGATCGCCGAGGTCGCCAGGCCGGCCAGCGCGGCCACCCGCTCGCGCAGCGCCGCAGCGAAATCGAGTTCCCCGGCCATCGCGCGTTCGGTGATCGCCGCCACCTGCGGGCCCACCCCCGCGTGGGCGGCGAGCAGGTCGATCTGTTCCTCGGCGATGAACGTGGAGTCCACATCCAGCACCACCAGGCGGCGCCGGCTCATCCGTGCGTGATCCGGGTTCCCTTGGGCACCACGGTGATGCCGGCATCGGTGACGGTGAACCCACGGGAGGCATCCAACTCGGTATCCACACCCACCGAGGCACCCTCGCTGACCACCACGTTCTTGTCCAGGATCGCCTTGTGCACGTGCGCGTGCCGGTGCACCACGACGCCGTCGAGCAGTACCGAGTCCGCCACAGTGGACCAGGAGTTCACCCGGGTGCCGGGGGAGAGGATGGAGCCGCGCACGTCACCACCGGAGATGACCACTCCGGGGGAGATGATCGAGTCCACCGCGTGCCCGGTCCGTCCCGCCACGGAGTGCACGAACTTCGCCGGCGGCAGGCCCACGTAGCCGGTGTGCACCGGCCAGTCGTCGTTGTACAGGTTGAACACCGGCTCGACGTTGATCAGGTCGATGTTCGCGTCGTAGTAGGAGTCCAGGGTTCCCACATCACGCCAGTAGTTCCGGTCCCGGTCGGTGGAGCCTGGTACGTCGTTGTGGATGAAGTCGTACAGCCCGGCCTGCCCCTTGTCCACGAAGTAGGGCACGATGTCCCCGCCCATATCGTGCCTGGAGGTGGTGGACCTGGCGTCCTCGCGGACCGAGGCGACCAGGGCGTCGGCATTGAAGACGTAGTTGCCCATGGACGCCAGCACCTCCCGGGGGGAGTCGGCCAGGCCCTGCGGATTCTCCGGCTTCTCCAGGAACGCCGCGATCCGGCTCGGATCGGCGGTGTCGGCGTCGACCACGCCGAACTGGTTCGCCAGTTCGATCGGCTGGCGGATCCCGGCCACGGTCATCTCCGCGCCGGAATCGATATGGGTGTGCACCATCTGGGAGAAGTCCATCCGGTAGACGTGATCGGCACCGACCACCACCACGATGTCCGGCTTCTCCTCGTCGATGATGTTCAGGGATTGGTAGATCGCATCGGCGCTGCCCAGGAACCAGTTCTTGCCCACCCGCTGCTGGGCCGGCACCGGGGCCACGTAGTTGCCGAGCAGGGAGGACATCCGCCAGGTCTTGGCGATGTGGCGGTCCAGGGAGTGCGACTTGTACTGGGTCAGCACCACCACGCGCAGGTACCCGGCGTTGACGACATTGGACAACGCGAAGTCGATCAGGCGGTAGATCCCACCGAAGGGAACCGCAGGTTTTGCCCGATCCGCCGTGAGCGGCATCAGCCGCTTCCCCTCGCCTCCAGCCAGGACAATCGCGAGAACCCGTGGTGTGGCCATGCCATGAACCCTAGGCTGAGCACGCGGGTTCAGCCACCGATTCCGCACCGCAAGTTCCCGCCGTGGTGTCCGGTGGGGGGAAGGATGCCTCACCATGCGCGTCGACCTGCTCACCAGGGAGTACCCGCCGCACGTGTACGGCGGAGCCGGCGTGCACGTGACCGAACTCGCCCGGGTGCTCCGAGCGCACGTGGACGTGCAGGTGCGCTGCTTCGACGGCGCCCGCACCGACGCGGGAGTACACGGTTACGACGAACCCGAGGGGTTGGCGCAGGCCAACCCGGCGCTGCGCACCTTCGGCGTCGATCTGGCGATGGCCGCCGACGCCGCCGGAGCCGACCTGGTGCACTCCCACACCTGGTACGCCAACCTCGGCGGGCATCTGGCCGGCCTGCTGCACGGCATCCCGCACGTGCTCAGCGCGCACTCACTGGAGCCGCTGCGCCCCTGGAAGGCCGAGCAGCTCGGCGGTGGGTACGCGCTGTCCGGCTGGGCCGAGCACACCGCCTACTCCTCCGCGGCCGGGATCATCGCGGTCAGTCACGCGATGCGTGCCGACATCCTGGCCGCCTACCCCGACGTGGATCCGGAGAAGGTCTCGGTGGTGCACAACGGGGTGGACCTACAGAACTGGGCCCGCCCGCAACGCCAGGTCAGCGAACAGGTCGCGCGGCGCCACGGGGTGGACCCGGAGGTGCCGGCGGTGATCTTCGTGGGCCGGATCACGCGGCAGAAGGGCCTGGCCTACCTGGTGCGGGCCGCGCACCAACTGCCGCCGGAGGTGCAACTGGTGCTCTGCGCCGGCGCCCCGGACACCCCCGAGATCGCCGCCGAGATCAGTGCGGCGATCGGCCGGTTGCGGCGTACCCACCCGAACGTGATCTGGATCGACCGGATGCTCCCGCACGCCGACGTGGTCGGACTGCTGGCCAGTTCCACCGTGTTCGCCTGCCCCTCGATCTATGAGCCGCTGGGGATCGTGAACCTGGAGGCGATGGCGCTGGGCGTGCCGGTGGTCGCCTCGGCCACCGGTGGCATTCCCGAGGTGGTCGCCGACGGTGTCACCGGAACCCTGGTGCCGCTGGACCAGGCCGACGACGGCACCGGCACCCCGAGTGACCCGGAGGCCTTCGTGGCCGACGTGGCCCGGGCGTTGAACGACATGCTCGCCGACCCCGAGCGCGCCGCCGCGATGGGGGAGGCCGGCCGGGTCCGGGCGGCCGAACACTTCTCCTGGGACGCGATCGGGGAGCGCACGCTGGAGGTCTACCGCAGCGTGCTGGGCTAGTGCCGGTCAGAACCCGGAAACGCTGACGGCGCACAGGGCGCCGCGGGCGGCCGCGGCCACGTGCCGCAGAGCGGCGGTGCGCTGATCGGCCTGCCAGGAGTTCACCGCGGCGCCGTCGTCCTGGGTGGCCAGGTCCACGATGGCTTGCAGGCGCACCGCGCGGGAGAGCACGTGCGAGCGCCTGGGATCCAGACCGGGCGGGATCCGGTCGGCGGCCGGCGGGGGCAACTCGTCGCTGCCGAGCATCGCGATCTCCTCGGCGGCCTCCTCCCGCCACCGGGCCACATCCATACTGAGCAGGGTCTCGATCGCCAGGTCGAGCGCCTCGGCGAGCCCGGTGCGGGCCTCGGCCATCGTGATCACCGGCGGCACCCACCCCGACCCGTCCACCGGCTCGGTCCAGACCTGCCAGCCCAGCAGCTCACCGGGTTCGAGTTCGGAGCCGAAGGCCCGCTCATCCGGGACCGCGATCCGCAACAGCCCCGGGGCGCCGCGGGGTGGGCCGCTGATCAGCGCCTGCCCGGCCTCCAGCGCCGCCGCGCGCGCCGGGGCCGGCAGCGGGACCGGCTCGCCCGGTACCGGCGTCACCGCCAGGACCGCGGTACCGGCGACCTGGGTGAGCAGATCCGCGGTCGGCATCCCGTCGTCGTCGGCCACCGCCCGCACCGCCCGGGCCGCCTGCGCCAACTCCTCCGGGCTCGGGGCGGTGCCGAGCCGGTTCGCCCACAGGGCGACCAGCACGGAACGGGGTATGTCGAGGCGCATGGTGACCACCGTAGGTGAACTAGGCTCTGGCGATATGGGTGATGTGCTCAACCTGACCGATGTGACCGTGCGCCGCGGCGCCAAGAACATTCTCGACGGCGTGGACTGGTCGGTCGATGAGGGGGACCGGTGGGTGGTGCTCGGCCCGAACGGGGCCGGCAAGACCACGCTGATGCAACTCGCCGCGGCCCGGATGCACCCCACCTCGGGAACGGTGGAGGTCTTCGGAGAGCGCCTGGGCGCGGTGGACGTGTTCGAGTTGCGGCCGCTGATCGGGCTGGCCAGTGCGGCGCTGGCGGACCGGATCCCCGGTGGTGAGGTGGTGCTGGACGTGGTCCGCACGGCCTCCTACGGGATGACCGGACG
This sequence comes from Pseudactinotalea sp. Z1732, assembly GCF_049724975.1. Lineage (NCBI taxonomy): Bacteria > Bacillati > Actinomycetota > Actinomycetes > Micrococcales > Cellulomonadaceae > Pseudactinotalea > Pseudactinotalea sp. Z1732. The sequence continues at coordinate 33,741 of NZ_JBMPQC010000009.1, forward strand.
GTGGCGGGAGTCGTATGAGGAACTGGATGACTCCCGCGCGATGGATCTGCTGGCCGCCTTCGGGGTGGCCGATCTCGCCCAGCGCCGTTTCGGCACCCTGTCCGAGGGCGAGCGCAAGCGAACCCAGATCGCCCGTGCCCTGATGGCCGATCCCGAACTGCTCATCCTGGACGAACCCGGCGCGGGGCTGGACCTGGGTGGCCGCGAGGAACTGATGGGCGCGCTGACCGAGCTCGCCCGCGATCTGGCCTCGCCGGTACTGGTGCTCATCACCCACCACGTGGAGGAGGTGCCCGAGGGCTTCACCGACGCGATGCTGATGCGCGAGGGGAAGGTGGAGGCCGCCGGGGAACTGTACTCGGTGATGACCGAGCAGAACCTCTCGCGCACCTTCGGGGTGGATCTGGTGGTGGAGCGGCACGGGCAGCGCTGGAGCGCCCGCGGACGGCCCCACCGCTCCCGGAGCGGCGGTGCGCACGCCTGAGACCGGGCGAAAGGGGCCAGCGAAGAGTTTACGAGTCGTTTAGACTAACGGGGACGACACGCGGGAGGTATGGGAATGGGCTGGCTGTGGTGGCTGGGGGTGGCATTGGTCCTGGGCGTCGTCGAGATGCTCACCGTGGACCTGCTGTTCCTGATGCTGGCCGGCGGCGCCACCGCGGCAGCGATCTCCGGGGCGCTGGGAGCCCCGTTCTGGCTGCAGTTGATCATCGCGGCGGTGGTCTCGGTAGGGCTGCTGGTGCTGGTGCGCCCCTGGGCCCTGGCCAAACTCAAGGCGAACACCCCGCAGGCGCGCACCAACGTGGACGCGCACCGCGGTCGGATCGCCACCGTGGTCTCCGACGTCTCTGACCGGGCCGGCCGCGTGAAACTGACCGGCGAGGTGTGGACCGCACGCACCGAGGCGCCCGGGGCGGTGCTGCCGGTAGGGGCCCGGGTGAGCGTGGTGCGCATCGAGGGCGCCACCGCGATCGTGGAACCGCTGCCGGTGGAGACCAACCCGAGCCAGCCCTACGGCCCGCCGGGGCCCGGATACTGACCCCCAGCCCCTAGGCTGTCAGCAGTACTGATCCGACCACCAGTCATCAATCAAGGGAATTAGCGTGACCGGAGCACAAATCGGTTTCATCGTGGTGGCGGTCATCTTCGCCATCTTCGTCATCGTGGCGATTCGCCAGTCGATCCGGATCGTGCCACAGGCCGTGGCACTGATCATCGAACGGCTGGGCCGCTACCAGTCCACCATGTACGCGGGGTTGCACTTCCTGATCCCCTTCATCGACCGCGTCCGGGCCGGGGTGGACCTGCGTGAGCAGGTCGTGTCGTTCGCCCCGCAGCCGGTGATCACCTCCGACAACCTGGTGGTCTCCATCGACACGGTCATCTACTTCCAGGTGACCGAACCCAAGGACGCGACCTATGAGATCGCGAACTACATCACCGGTATCGAACAGCTCACCGTGACCACGTTGCGTAACGTGATCGGGTCGATGGACCTGGAGCAGACCCTGACCAGCCGGGACCAGATCAACGGGCAGTTGCGCGGGGTACTGGACGAAGCCACCGGGCGCTGGGGGATCCGCGTGAACCGCGTCGAACTCAAGGCGATCGACCCGCCGGCCAGCGTGCAGGGCTCGATGGAGCAGCAGATGCGCGCCGAGCGGGATCGCCGTGCGGCGATCCTGACCGCCGAGGGTGTCAAGCAGTCCCAGATCCTGACCGCCGAGGGTGAGAAGCAGGCCGCGATCCTGCGGGCCGAGGGTCAGGCGCAGTCCGCGATCCTCAAGGCCCAGGGTGAGTCCCGCGCCATCCTGCAGGTGTTCGACGCCATCCACCGCGGTGACGCCGATCCGAAGCTGCTGGCCTACCAGTACCTGCAGATGCTGCCGCAGATCGCCAACGGTTCCTCCTCCAAGCTCTGGGTCATCCCCACCGAGTTCACCGCTGCGCTGGGCTCGATCTCCTCCGCCTTCGGCGGCGGCGCCACCCCGCCCGGGTTCGAGGGCTTCGGCGATGACGACGACGACGGTGGCGACGGGAACGGCGACGGCGACGGGAACGGCGGGCCGAGGAAGAAGCGGAAGAAGGAGCGCGCCTCCACCGTGGAGCACATCGAGGGCCTGGACGTGGAACTCCCGGAGACCTCGCTGCAGGACCCATCCGAGGCGCTGCGGGAGGCTCGCGGACAGGTCGATGAGGCCACCGCCGAGGCGACCACGGCCGGGGAGACCTCCGGGCGTCCGTTCTCCGGTGCGGCCGAGGCCGGCCAGGTGCCCGAGGGCGGCGAGGACGCCGCGCCGCCCCCGCCCCCGCAGCCGCGTCAGTAGCCGGCGCCACCGCTGCGCTCACCGCGAACGCAGCCGCCCCGTCCACACTCGATGTGGGCGGGGCGGTGTAGCCTCACGGCGTGCGTGATTTGATGGGCCGCTACCTGCGGCCTTACCGGGGTGCGATCGGGCTGGTCGTCGTCTTGCAGTTCGCCCAGACCATGGCGGCGCTGTTGCTGCCGAGCCTGAACGCCCGGATCATCGATGAGGGGATCGTGCCCGGGGACACCGGGCTGATCCTGCGCCTCGGTCTGGTGATGCTCGGCGTCTCGATGATCCAGGTGCTCGCCGCCGTGGGTGCGGTCTACGTGGGAGCGCGCGCGGCGATGAGCGTGGGCCGCGACGTGCGGCAGGCCCTGTTCACCCGGGTGCAGCGCTTCTCCACCCAGGAGATCTCCGTCTTCGGTGCTCCGTCGCTGATCACCCGCACCACCAATGATGTTCAGCAGGTGCAGATGCTGGTGCTGTTCACCCTGATCATGATCGTGATGGCACCCATCATGCTGCTGGGCGGGGTGATCATGGCGGTGCGCACCGACGCGGGCCTGTCGCTGCTGGTGGTGGCAGTGGTGCCGGCACTGGCGACCGCGATGGGCCTGGTGGTGTGGCGCGCGATCCCGCACTTCAAGGCGATGCAGGAGCGGATCGACGGGATCAACCGGGTGATGCGCGAACAACTCGGTGGGATCCGGGTGATCCGGGCGTTCGCGAAGGAGCGGCGGGAAGAAGCCCGCTTCACTGTAGCCAGCGTCGCCCTGGAGGACGTGGCGATCAAGGTCGGCAAACTCATGGCGCTGGCCTTCCCGCTGGTGATGTTCATCATCAACGGTGGTTCGGTGCTGGTGATCTGGTTCGGCGGGCACCGGGTGGAGTCCGGGCAGACCCAGGTGGGGGCGCTGGTGGCGTTCCTGGCCTACCTGATGTTCATCCTGATGTCGGTGATGCTCGCGACCATGTTGGTGATGTTCGCCCCGCGGGCCCTGGTGTCGGGAGGCCGGATCCAAGAGGTGCTGGACTCCATACCCACGGTGACGCCCCCGGCCAGGCCCGAGCGCCCGGGCGCGGTGCGCGGGCTGGTGCAGTTCGAGTCGGTCAGTTTCGGTTACCCCGGCGCCGACGCCGATGTGCTGCACGAGGTGAGTTTCACCGCCGAGCCGGGCCGCACCACCGCGATCATCGGCTCCACCGGCTCCGGTAAGTCCACCGTCGTTAACCTGGTGCCCCGCCTGTTCGACGCCACCGGCGGCCGGGTGCTGCTGGACGGCGTGGACGTGCGCGATTTCGATCCCGACCTGTTGGCCACCATGATCGGCCTGGTCCCCCAGCGTCCGTACCTGTTCTCCGGCACGGTCGCCTCCAATCTGTCCTTCGGGCGCGCCGAGGCCACCGAGGAGGAGATGTGGGAGGCCTTGCGGATCGCCCAGGCCGCCGACTTCGTCGCTGACATGGACGGCGGGTTGCACGCCGAGATCGCCCAGGGCGGCACGAATGTCTCCGGTGGTCAGCGACAGCGGATCTCCATCGCCAGGGCGTTGATCCGGCAGGCGCCGATCTACCTGTTCGACGACTCCTTCTCCGCCCTCGACTACACCACCGACGCCGCCCTGCGCAGCGCGATGCGGCCGGCAACATCGCAGTCGACCGTGATCGTGGTGGCCCAACGAGTGGCGACCATCCGGGACGCCGACCAGATCCTGGTGCTCGACCATGGCCGCCTGGTAGGGGCGGGAACCCACACCGAACTGCTCGAGGGCAACGTCACCTACGCCGAGATCGTCAACTCCCAGCTCAGCGCCGCCGAGGCGGGCCGATGAGCGGGCACCGAGCGCCCCAGCGCGGGCCGGCCGGCCACGGCGGCGCGGGCCGGATGCCGGGGGAGCGTCCGGCACAGTTCGGCCCGACCGTGCGCCGGGTGATCGGCGAACTGCGTGACCAGCGGGCACGGATCATCGCCGGGTTCGTGCTCGGGGGTATGGGCGTGATCCTGAACGCGGCCGGGCCGATGCTGTTGGGCAGGGCCACCGACATCGTGGTGGACGGGATGCTGGGTGGTGCTGGTGTGGACTTCGCCGCACTCGCCCGGGTCCTGGTGCTGGTCAGCGGGGTGTACGCGGTCGGGGCGACCTCGATGTGGGCGCAGGGGGTGCTCACCACGGTCGCGGTGCAGCGCACCCTGAACATGATGCGCCTGAACCTGCAACGCAAACTCTCCCGGGTACCGCTGTCCTACGTCGACGCCCGCCAGCGCGGGGAACTGCTGTCCCGGATGACCAATGATGTGGACAACCTGGCCCAGACACTGCAGCAGACCCTGTCGCAATTGATCACCGCGGTCCTGACGATCCTGTCGGTGCTGACGATGATGATCATCATCTCCCCGCTGCTGGCTCTCGTGGCGGTGGTCACGGTGCCGCTGTCCGGCTTCATCGTGGCCCAGATCGCCCGACGCTCCCAGCCGGAGTTCATCGAGCAGTGGCGCCGCACCGGGACCTTGAACGGGCACGTGGAGGAGATGTACACCGGGCACGCCCTGGTCACGGTGTTCGGGCACGAGGGCACCGCCCAGGAGACCTTCGCCCGCGAGAACCAGGCGCTCTACCAAGCGTCCTACCGCGCCCAGTTCATCACCGGCATCATCCAGCCGGTGATGGGGATGATGTCCAACATCGGGTACGTCCTGGTGGCGGTGATCGGTGGTCTGCGCGTGATCTCCGGGCACCTGAGCATCGGAGAGGTGCAGGCGTTCGTCCAGTACTCGCGCCAGTTCGGCCAGCCGATCACCCAGATCGCCGGGATGCTGAACCTGCTGCAGTCCGGAGCGGCGTCGGCCGAGCGGATCTTCGAGGTACTGAGCGCTCCGGAGGAATCGCCCGACCCGCAGGTCAGCGCGGAGGAGTCGATCCCGGAGCAGGTGCGCGGGCACGTGGAGTTCCGCGACATCTCCTTCCGCTACCGCGAGGACACCCCGCTGATCGAGTCGTTGTCACTGGTGGCCGAGCCCGGGCAGACCGTCGCGATCGTGGGGCCCACCGGCGCGGGCAAGACCACCCTGGTGAACCTGCTGATGCGCTTCTATGAGGTCGATGGCGGTCAGATCACCCTGGACGGGGTGGACATCGCCACGGTGCCGCGGGCACAGGTGCGCTCCAACATCGGGATGGTGCTGCAGGACACCTGGCTGTACTCGGGCACGATCGAGGAGAACATCACCTACGGCGTCGACACCGAGGTGGGGCACGAGGAACTGGTCGCCGCGGCCCGGGCCACCCACGTGGATCCGTTCGTGCGGACGCTGGCGCACGGCTACCAGACCCAGATCGACGACGAGGGCGTGCGCGGCACCGCGGTCAGTGCGGGCGAGAAGCAATTGCTCACCATCGCCCGGGCATTCCTCGCCGATCCACCGATTCTGATCCTGGATGAGGCCACCAGTTCGGTGGACACCCGAACCGAGGCGTTGGTGCAGGAGGCGATGGGCGCACTGCGACAGGGCCGCACAAGCTTCGTCATCGCTCACCGGCTGTCCACCATCCGCGACGCCGATGTGATCCTGGTGATGGAGTCCGGCAGCATCGTCGAACAGGGCAACCACGACGAGTTGCTCGGCGCCGGCGGAGCCTACGCCCGGCTGTACGAGTCCCAGTTCGCCGCAGGGGCGCAGGTGGGCGAGTCGGAGTAGGCTCGGTCGCCATGGGCTCGCTGTCGGAGGAACAGACCGCCAAGGTGATCGCGCTGGCCATGGACCTGGCCCGCGCGGGGCAGGCCGAGGAACTGGGGGAGTTCGTCGATCGGGGTCTACCTATCGACGTCGCGGACCGTGAGGGCAACACCCTGCTGATGCTGGCGGCCTACCACGGGCACGCCCGGACCGTGGCCGCCCTGATCGAGCGGGGAGCGGATGTGAACCTACGCAACGCCCGGGACCAGTCCCCGATCGCCGGCGCCCTGTTCAAGGGCGAGGACGAGGTCGTGGCGATGCTGCGGGCCGCTGGCGCGGACCTCGATGCCGGCACCCCGAGCGCTCGGCAGACCGCTGAGCTGTTCGGGCGCGCACATCTGCTGGAGTGACCCACTGCGCGCCAGGGAGATCGGCGCGACGTGCTGAAAGGCCCGGGCGACCGTAGATGGTTACCCGGGCCCTCAGGTCAGCGAGTCGCGGCTCAGACGTGCACCGGCTCGTTGTCCGGGTTCGCGTCCAGGGAGTCCAGGGTCCCGGCCGCCAGGGCCTCGATCGCTCGGCGCACACCTTCGCCGTAGGCCGGGTCGGCCAGGGTGCAGTTGTGGATGTGCCGCTCGATGGTGGACTCCGAGGCGCCGTCGATCGCCCGTGCGGTGTTGGCGAACAGACGCTGCTGCTCCTCGGGGGTCATCAGGCGGAACAGGTCACCGGGCTGCTCGTAGTAGTTCGAGTCGTCCTCGCGGAAGTCGAACCGGGCGGCGGTGTCACCGATCGCCTGGCTGGGGTCGGCGTAGGCCGGGGTCGCCTCGAAGCGACCGTAGCTGTTCGGGGTGTACCCGGGGGTGCCGCCCTGGTTGCCGTCCACCCGGCCCAGACCGTCGCGGTGGTAGGTGTTGACCACTGTGGCGCCGCGGGGGTAGTTGACCGGGATCTGGTGGTGGTTGACGCCCAGGCGGTAGCGGGCGGCGTCGCCGTAGGAGAACAGCCGGCCCTGCAGCATCCGGTCGGGGGAGAACCCGATGCCGGGCACGATGTTCGCCGGGGTGAAGGCGACCTGCTCGACGTCGGCGAAGTAGTTCTCCGGGTTGCGGTTGAGCTCGAACTCACCGACCTCGATCAGCGGGTAGTCCTTCTTCGACCAGACCTTGGTGAGGTCGAAGGGGTGGAAGCGGTAGTTCTGCGCGTCGGCCTCCGGCATCACCTGGACGAAGAGCGTCCACTTGGGGAAGTCGCCACGCTCGATGGCCTCGAAGAGGTCGCGCTGGGAGGACTCGCGGTCGTCGGCGATCACCTTGGCCGCCTCGGCATCGGTGAGGTTCTTGATGCCCTGCTGGGTGCGGAAGTGGAACTTCACCCAGAAGCGCTCGTTCTGCGCGTTGATGAAGGAGTAGGTGTGCGAGCCGAAGCCGTGCATGTGCCGGTAGCCGTCCGGGATACCGCGGTCGGACATCACGATGGTCACCTGGTGCAGTGCCTCGGGCAGGCTGGTCCAGTAGTCCCAGTTGTTCTCCGCATCGCGCAGGTTGGTGCGCGGGTCACGCTTGACCGCGCGGTTGAGGTCGGGGAACTTGTGCGGGTCACGGTGGAAGAACACCGGGGTGTTGTTCCCGACCATGTCCCAGTTGCCCTCCTCGGTGAAGAAGCGCAGGGCGAATCCGCGGATGTCGCGCTCGGCGTCGGCGGCGCCACGCTCGCCGGCCACCGTGGAGAAGCGGGCGAACATCTCGGTCTGCTTGCCGACCTCGGAGAAGATCGCGGCCTTTGAGTACTTGGAGATGTCGTGCGTGGTGGTGAAGGTCCCCCACGCGCCCGAGCCCTTGGCGTGCATGCGGCGCTCCGGGATCACTTCACGGTCGAAGTGGGCCAGCTTCTCCAGGAACCACACGTCCTGCAGGAGCATCGGGCCCCGGGCGCCGGCGGTGATGGCGTTGTCGTTCTCCGCGACCGGCGCGCCGGCGGCAGTCGTCAGGGGCTTGGTGTTGTCTACGGTCATTCCTTGCTCCTTAGCGGGAATCTGGGTTTCTCTGATGCAGGTCCGGTGCCGTTCCCGGCAACGGTGGTTCAGTTGTGTACCGGGATCGCCTGGGCAGCACTGCGGCAGTCGGCGCAGGTGCCCCAGTAGATGACCTCGGCGGTATCGATGGTGAAGCCGTGATCCTCACTGGCGTGCAGGCACGGTGCCTCGCCGACGGCACAGGGCACGTCGTGGATCGCGTCGCAGGCCCGGCACACCACGTGGTGGTGGTTGTCCCCGCGGTAGAGTTCGAACCGGCCAGGTGACCCGTCCGGCTCGATCCGCCGCAGGAGCCGAGCGTCGGTCAGGGCGTGCAGCACGTCGTAGACCGCCTGTGTGGAGACGGTGCCGAGCCGCTCATGCACGGCGTGACGGATGGTCTCCGCAGTGGCGTGCGGGTGGGCCTCCACCTCGGCCAGGACCGCCAGCCGCGGTGCGGTGACGCGTAGTTCCGCGGTGCGCAGCATGTCGGCGTGGCTGGTGGACATGGCTCTAGAGTAGATCAGTTTCCGGAACAGTTCAAGTTAACGCGGCGTGCCCCATCGCCGGGCTGGAGTGCATCTGGCACCATGGCACCGTGCGTATCGCCGTGGTGGCCGAGTCCTTCCTACCCCAGGCCAATGGGGTGACCGTGACCGCGCTCCGGCTGCTGGAGTACCTGGACGCCCACGGCGACGAGGTGCTCGTTCTGGCTCCGGCACCGAGCCGCGGTGAGGACGCGGTGGACCAGTACGCCGGCGCAAGTGTCTACCGGTTCCGGTCGGTGTCCCTGCCGGGATATGCCGAGATGCGCCTGTCCAACCCCCGGGTGCGCACGCTCGCCGAGCACCTGCGCTACTTCAATCCGGATGTGGTGCATCTGGCCGCCCCGTTCCTGCTGGGCCGGCAGGCGATCGGCGCCGCACAGTCCCTGGACCTGCCCACGGTCGCGGTGTACCAGACCGAGGTGCCCACCTACGCCCGGCGGTACCACGCCAAGCAGATCGAATCCCTGCTCTGGCGCCGGATCGAGCACATCCACAAGCGGGCCACGTTGTCCCTGGCTCCGTCCAGTTACGCATGCGCCCAACTGATCGAACGAGGGGTGCACCGGGTCGCGGTATGGCCGCACGGGGTGGACCGGGACCGCTTCGACCCGGTGTACCGGGACGAGGCGCTGCGTGCCACTCTGGCCGGACCGGGCGAGGTGATCGTCGGATACGTCGGGCGCCTGGCCAGGGAGAAGCAGGTGGAGGACCTGGCCGCGCTGGCGTATCTGCCGAATATCCGCGTGGTCGTGGTGGGCGATGGCCCGCGCCGGGAGAAACTGGCCCAGTCGTTGCCGGGCGCCATCTTCACCGGACACCTGCAGGGACCGGACCTGCCGCGGATGATGGCCAGTTTCGACGTCTTCGTCCACACCGGCCAGATGGACACCTTCGCCCAGACGATCGTGGAGGCCCAGGCCTCCGGGGTGCCGGTGGTGGCCCCGGCCCGAGGGGGCCCGCTGGACCTGGTCGAGCCCGGGAGGACCGGATTCCTCTACCCCCCGGACAGCCTGCCCGAACTGGCCCGGCACGTGCGCACCCTGACCGAGGACGCCGGATTGCGGCTGGTGATGGGGGTGGCGGCACGCGAATCCACCGCCAACCGGACCTGGGAGGTGGTCAACGCCGAGATCCTGCGCCATTACACCAACGCGGTCACCTTCAACCTGCGTGACCGGGCCCAGCGGTTCCGCCCCCCGAGGCGGCGGTTGCTGACCCGATGATCGTCGAGGTCACCGACCTGGACGCGGTGGAACTGTCCGCCTACGCCAGGCTCACCGATGTGGCGCTGCGCTCCCGGCACGAACCGGCCAAGGGGCTGTACATCGCCGAATCATCCCTGGTGATCGAGCGTGCGGTCGCGGCCGGGCACCTGCCCATCTCCTTCCTGATGGCGCCGAAGTGGCTGGAGTCGATGCGCCCGGTCATCGCCGCCGCCTGCGGTGGTCACGATGACGGGGGAGACGTCCCGGTCTACCTGGCGAAGGAGCCCGTCCTGCAGGAACTGACGGGATTCCGGATGCATCGTGGCGCGCTGGCAGCGATGCGCCGGCCCTCGCTACCGCAGGTCAGCGAGGTACTGACCGGCGCCCGGCGGGTTGCCGTGTTCGAGGACGTGGTGGACCACACCAACCTTGGGGCGGCGTTCCGGGCCTGTGCCGGGCTGGGGGTGGATGCGGTGCTGATCACCCCCCGGTGCGCCGATCCGCTCTACCGGCGCAGCATCCGGGTGTCGATGGGCACGGTCTTCCAGGTGCCCTGGACCCGGATCGAACCATGGCCGGGCGACGGTCCCCAGGAAGGGGTGGAGGCGTTGCGCTCGCGCGGCTTCACTGTCGCTGCTCTGGCGCTGGCCGACGGCGCGGTCAGCCTGGTGCAGGTGGAGGCGGACCTGCCGGACAGACTCGCCCTGGTACTGGGTACCGAGGGGGATGGATTGCGACGCGAGACGATCGCCGCTTGTGACCTCACCGTGCAGATCCCGATGGCCGGTGGGGTGGACTCCCTGAACGTGGCCGCGGCCGCCGCCGTGGCGCTGTGGGCCACCCGGTTGCGGTCCTGACCGCGCGCCCTAGTGGACCATCGTGGGGTCGCGTAGCGACCAGGCGACGGCGCTGGCCATGACGGCGATGAGGGCGAGTGCGAGCAGACCGGCGGTGTGGGACCCGGTCAACGCAACCGAGACGGCCGGGATCATGGGGGCGATCGCTGCGGCGGTGATCGTGGCCGACTGCGCCATGCCCTGGACGCGGCCGAGGTTCACCGTTCCGAAGGTGCGAGCCCAGATCGTCCCGTTCAGTACCCCGGTCGCGCCCATGCCGAGCCCGAGGCACGCGAAGGCGACATAGGCGGCAACCGCGCTCGGGACGAGCAGGACGCAGGTGGCGGCGAGGACGGTGGCGCTCGAGCCGAGCAGGGCGGCGCGAGTGGTGAGCCGGTCCACGATGAGACCGGCCAGCACCACTCCGAGCGCGGATGTGGCGCCGAGGATCCCGACCGTGCCGCCGGCGGCCAGAAAGTCGACCCCGCGTTCAGCGAGGATGGACACGGCGTGAAAGGTGGCGGCCGTGCTGATGAGTGGTGGCCCTGCGAGGATGAGCAGCAGTCGAGCCGCAAGACCGCTGGGCAGGGCGGGCAGCCCCCGACGACCGGGGCGTACCGGAGCGGGGTGGGCGACGGTGTCGCTCTGAGTCGTCGCTGCACTACCGGCCCGGGCTGGTCCACCACGCACCAGCAGCCCCAGGGGGAGGACCACGACGAGCAGCACCACGGCGAGCACCTGGTAGGCGGTGCGCCAGTCGGTGTGCACGATGAGCAGCGCGGTCAGGGGCGGCAGCGCCATCGAACTCAGAGTCAGGCCGAGGTTGGCCAGCGCCACCGCCTGTCCCCGTCGGCGTCCGAAGCTGCGGGCCACCAGAAGGGTCCCGATGAGAGGGAAGGATCCCTGACCGGAAGTCCGCAGGAGCGCCAGCGCGAGGAAAGCGGTGAGGGCTCCGGTTGCCACGCTGGCGAGGCCGCATGCGGCGGCGAGTGCCGCCGCGACGATGATCCAGGATGGGCGCAGGCCGCGGCGGTCCATGACGCGGCCCAGCAGGATCATCGCGCTGGCCGAGATGACCGTGCCCGCCGCGTACAGGATCGAGAAGGTGGTGCGGGACAGGTCGGTGCCGGCCAGGAAGTCGTCGACGAAGACGGAGATGAGGAACGATTGCCCCGGCGCGGAGGCGGCGAAGGCGGCCGCTGCGAGGCCCAGGCTGTGGAGTTGGTGGCGCCGGAAGGCGGGTGCGTGTCCGTCGTCGTTCACTTGTCTCGCGGGTCTCCTGGGGGCGTGGGTGGGTCGGCCCTGCCACCGTAGACGACGGTTCGCTCGGCTCCTCTCCGGCCATGCGCCCATCCGCACTAGGGCAGGACCGCCAGGCCGGGGTCCGCTGCCGGCGCCCACTCCGTACGCCGGGCTCGCAGGTCGGTCACCCCGATGCGGCCCGAAGGTGAGACGGTGCGCACGCGCGCACCCGGGCGCACCTGGGGCGAAGTAGCCCAGAGGGTGGCGAGGTCTTCCTCGGCGCCGCGGTCGCCGTCGTCGGCCGCCACGATCAGGCGGGCCAGACGGTCGGTGGCCCCGATCGACTCGGTATGCACCTGCGCGGGATGGGGCAGGCCCATCGGGGCCCCGCCGCCGGACCCGGCCGGCTCGTCCAGTCCCGGCCCCCAGACGTCCCACAACAGCAGTTCGGTGCGCATCAGGTGTGCCAGGTCGCTGAGCAGGTACCGCTGGACGAAGGCCGGACCGCGTAGGAACGCATGTCCGGGCATGACGCCGTAGGTGCTCAGGTCGGTGTGGCCGTCGCGGTAGGCCAGCCATGCCTGCGCGGCGGTCTGGAACGGGGCGCCGGCGCCCCGGGGCAGGTCGTGCATCGGCACGTCCTGCTGCTCGGCGCCGAACTCCGGGTCGAACCTGATCCAACGCTGTTCCTGCCTCGACCAGCGCTCGGCAACGACGTGGTCATGGTGGAAGCCGGGGGTCAGGTAGGCGGCGAACCCGACCCTGCTGCGGGCCGGGATGCCGTGTTGGCGCAGGATCGCCACGGCCAGCAGGGTGTGGTCGCGACAGCACCCTCCGACCTTGTCCGGGTCTGCACGCTCGGTGGTGAGTGGGCCGGGGGAGCGCTCCAGTGCGGTGGCGCAGATCCGATCGACCCACCGGGTGTCGATATCGGCCAACTGCCGGGCTGAGGGGGTCGGGCCTGCGCGGTAGTGCCCTATCGTGCACGTCACCGCTCGATGCAGACTGGGGGTGTCGGCGGGCACATCGGCCAGCAGGCCGGCGTGGCCGGCGGGCTCGGAGAAGGGGCTGTGGGTGGCGTAGCTGTTCAGGTCCATGCCCGCGACGGTGGTCCCTGCCCCAGGGGCAGGGTCAAGCAGATGCCACTCGCACGGCCACCTCGGCGGCGATCTGCCGGGGGTCGCTGGGCCAGGGGACCGGGTAGATCTCCCGGGGCGGGGCCGCCGGGCCGCCGTGCTGTGCGGCCTGTCGGTACAGGTGGGCGTAGGCGGGCAGGATCTGCGGGTAGCGGCACTGCTCGGCAGTGACCGGCACGTAGACCTCGGTTCCGGCCGGTTCGGCGCGGAGCACGATCGCACCGGCGGGATCGGCGGCGCCGGTGTAGGGCACGCAGGTCTCGATCCGGGCGGGTGCCCCGGAGGCGATCGGGTCCAGGTAGTACACCCAGTACTGCGGACCGGCCTCGGCCCCGCACCGGCGCAGGTGCGCCCGGACCCGCGCCACCGTGGACATGATCGTCTCGGGAAGCGCCTGCGCACTGACCTCCGCGCGCATTGCCGCCACCACCCGTTCACCCACCTCCCGGTGCCGGGTCCGGTGCGGGCTCCCGGCCCCGGGGGCGTCCATGACGGCATAGCGGTGCAGGCTCGCGATCTGTTCCTGATCCTGGTGTGAGCGTTCGGTCAGCCACGTCAGCACCTGCTCCCTGGCCGCCAGCGGGTCGGCCACGAGCACGCGCGCGATCTGCTCCAACGGCATCCCGGCACGGCGCAGCAGCCCGATCGTGCGCCCGGTTTCCACCTGTTCGCTGGTGTAGCCCCGGTAGCCGGTGGCCTCCTCCACCCGAGCGGGCACGAGCAGACCGTTGTCGTGATAGAGCCGCAGCGCCTTGATGCTCAGCCCGCTGCGCCGCGACATCGTCCCGGTGCTCAACCACCCCTCCATGGCAAGAGCCTGGCACAGATGCTCGTGCCGAGGGCGGGCCTCTGCCAGACTTGTCGCCCATGGCCCGCCTGATGCTGCTCGACACCGCCAGCCTTTACTTCCGCGCGTTCTTCGGGGTGCCCGACTCCCTGCGCGCCCCGGACGGCACCCCGGTCAACGCGGTACGCGGGTTGCTGGACTTCATCGCCCGGCTGGCCACCGACTACCAGCCCACCCACCTGGTGTGCGCATGGGACAACGACTGGCGCCCGGACTGGCGGGTGGAGCTGATCCCCACCTACAAGGCGCACCGGGTCGAGGCCGAGCACGACGGGGCCCCGGACGCCGAGGAGGTGCCCGATGCCCTGGCGGTGCAGGTGCCGGTGATCCAGCAGGTCCTGGCCGCGCTGGGGATCGCGGTGGTCGGGGTGGACGGGTACGAGGCCGACGACGTGATCGGCACCCTGGCCACCGACGCCGGCATGGCCGTGGAGGTGGTCACCGGTGATCGCGACCTGTTCCAACTGGTCGACGACGACGCACAGGTCCGCGTGCTGTACACCGCACGCGGGGTGGGCAAGCACGAACGGGTCAGCGGCGCCGTCGTGCGTGACAAGTACGGCGTCACCGCGGCCCAGTACGCCGACTTCGCCACCCTGCGCGGGGACCCCTCCGACGGACTGCCCGGAGTGCGCGGCGTGGGGGACAAGACCGCGGCCAACCTGCTGGCCACCTACGCCGACCTGGCCGGGGTCCGGGCCGCCGCGGCTGACCCGGGTTCGGCACTCACCCCGGCCCAGCGCACCCGCATCGCCGAGGCGGCGGACTATCTCGACGTCGCCCCGAAGGTGGTGGCGGTGGCCCGGGACCTTCCGTTGGGCGGGGTCGACTCGGCCCGTCCCGGTCTGGACGCGGACCACCCACTGCCGGCCGATGAGGCGACACTGCGCGAGTTGAGCGAGCGTTGGGGTCTGGCGGGGTCGGTGGACCGGGTGCTGGTGGCGCTGGGCACCCGGCCCTGAGGTCTCTCAGTCGGCCGGCTCGGTATCGCTGATGACCAGGCGGACCGTGAAGCCCTCGTCGGTCCCGATCGCGACGTAGTCACAACTCTCATGGGCCAGCCACAGACCCAGCCCTCCGGTGGTGCTGTCGCTGGTGCGCACGAGCCCGACCAGCGGATCATCGGGCCCGGGGCCGGTGTCGGTGACCGTGGCGACCGCCCGCCCCGGCGCCCACCAGACCCGCAGCCGGACCGGCGGGGTGCCGTGCTCGAAGGCGTTGGTCACCGCCTCGTTCACGGCGATCTCTAGTGCCATCACCTTGCGCCGCTCGCATCCGCTGCGCCAGCCGGCTTCACGCGCCAGGGCACGAGCCCCGCTCCTGCTCGGGTCGGTCACATCGGCCAGCGGCGTCGCGGACTCGAGGGGGTCGGCGGCCGGGGAGTGCCGGGCGAAGAACTCCTCCGGAGGTTCGAAGGTGGGGCTGGGCAGCCTCCGGGCACCGGTGGCGGCCAGCCACGGATGGGTGCGGCGGACTTCATCGAGGACGTCCCGGCCTGCCACGTTCGCGTCGTAGGTGCACAGATGCGATACCGGGAACTCGGCGAACAGACGATTCACCGCCGCCTCGTACCGTGCCCACCAGGACCAGGTGTTCTCGATCGCCGGTGTCGGCACCTGCCCGACCACGCGGATCCGGCCCGCGTGGCCGCGGGTGAGCCCGGTCAGGTGCTCCAGATGAGTTTCGATGGTGCTGGAGGGCCGGCGGTACTCCGCGTCACCGTCCAGGAAGTTCGCGTGCGCTGCGGCCGGGCCGAGCGCTGTGCGCAGCCACTCGGCCCGCTGGTGGCCGAGGGTGACGAGGGTGGGCTCGCCGGCGTCGAAGCCCGCCCGTACGAACGGCACCACCATCTGCAGGAACTCGGTCCGGGAGTCGTAGATGGCGGCTTGGTGGATGTGTTCGGTGGTCTGGATGTTCACGACAGGGTTCAGGGGATTCATGGCCGCTGATAGGTCGGCACCAACGTAGCTCGGGCGAGGGTATGGAACAGCGCGGTGAAGGCCACCTTGGTGGGGCTGTGCTCACTGCTGAGGTCGAGGGTCTCGGTGTCCAGGGCGTGCACGGCGAAGATGTACCGGTGCGGGTGGTCCCCGGGCGGGGGCGCCGCACCCTCGTAACCGAAGGTGCCGCCGTCGGACCGCACGTGGAAGGCCGCTCCGGGCAGACCGAGGTCGCTCTCCCCGGCGCCCTGCTCGAGGGAGGTCACCTGCACGGGGATGTCCACCGCGCTCCAGTGCCAGTAACCCGCCGGGTTAGGGGCGTCCGGATCGAAGCAGTTGATGAGGAAGGACTGGGTCTCCTCGGGGAACCCGGACCAACTCAGTGCCGGCGAGATGTTCCCGCCGGCCTCGGTGAAGGACTCGGCCAGGGGGGTGCCGTCGGTGATGTCCGGGCTGGTCAGGGTGAAGGATCCGGTGGCGGGCAGCAGGTCATAGGGGTTCGGGGCGAGGGGTCGGGACAGGTCCATGGGCTCCTGGGCTCCTCGGTACGGATAACTCTTCCCGGTGGTTCTACCACGACTGGGTTGTTCGTGCCTCTTGGATCTTGACAGGCCGGCACCGACAGCCTTGACTAGAACTGACGTTCGATGAATGTCAGTGGTCGCACCTACCGTGTCAGGTGTGAGTGGAGGAGGTGTGATGACGACGGCGACGACGAAGCAGGCGAAGATGGTCGCCGCCCGGCGGGCGCTCGCCGCCGCAGAGGTCGCGGTGGGGGTGGTCGCCGAGACGGGCATGGGTGGGGGCACCGAGACCGGCGCGAGCGGGGTCACCGGCGCGGACGGCAGCGGTGGCGGTGGCGGTGACGGCGTCCCCGGGCGGCAATTGCAGGAGCGGCAGCCGGTTGCGGAGCAGCCCGGATACCAGGGTCTGGCGGTGCCCGGGGCCCTGGCCCCGTTGCTGCCCGGGGGATTGCGCCCAGGCATGATCGCGCAGGTACACGGATCCACCACTGTGCTGCTGGCCATCGCCCAGTCGGCCGCGGGGGCCGAGCGCTGGTGCGTGCTGGTGGGCATGCCCGATGTGGGGTGGGCTGCGGCCGCGGCTGCCGGACTCGACCTGAGCCGGGTGGTCGCGGTCCCCGACCCGGGCCCGGATGCGGCCGCTGTGCTGGGTGCTCTGGTGGACGGGTTCGATGTGCTCCTGGTCGGAGCGTGTCCGGGTCTGAACCCCGCGGGACGGCGGTCCCTGACCGGACGGTTGCGCCGGCGAGGAGCGGTGCTGCTGACCGACCAGCACTGGCCCGGTGCGCACGTGGCGCTGCAGGTGCAGCCGGCGGTGTGGTCCGGGGTGGGCCACGGGCACGGGTTGCTCACCGGGCGGGAGATGGTCGTGCACTCCCTGGGCCGGGGGCAGTTGGCCGGGCCGGCGCGACAGGTGCGGGTGCTCGCCGGGGCCGATGGGCTCTCCTCCATCCCGGAGCAGACCGACGAGCGCGGGCGACCGTGGGCCGGCGACGACCCGATCCTGGCCGAGGTCGGCTGATGAGCGCGTTGACTGAATCCGCAGCACCTCCGGTGGGCACCAGGCTGGCGGTGTTGTGGGTACCGGACTGGCCGGTGGCGGCCGCGATCGCCGAGGGGCTGGTCGGGGCGCACGAGCCGGTCGCCGTGCACGACGGGCGCCAGATCGTGGTTGCCGGTGCGTCGGCCCGTGCGGCTGGGGTACGGCGGGGGATGCGCCGGCGTACCGCCCAGGGACTGTGCCCGGACCTGGTGCTGATCCACACAGACGAGGGCCGGGACGTACGGGCTTTCGAACCGCTGGTGCAGGCCGCCGAGGATGTGGTGGCCCAGGTGCAGGTGATGCGTCCGGGCCTGATGCTCACCACCGCCGACGGGCCGGCCCGTTACCTGGGCTCGGAGGAACGTGTGGCCGCGGACCTGATCGAACAGGTCGCCACCGCCACCGGTGCCGAAGCGCAGGTGGGCGTGGCCGACGGGTTGCTGGCGGCGGTGCTGGCTGCCCGGGACGGCGTGCTCGTGCCCCGCGGTGGTGCCCGTGCCTACCTGGCCGGGCGGGACGTGCGGGAACTGATGATGGTGGCCACCACCCAGCAGTTGCGCCGGGAACTGACCGACCTGATCGATCTGCTGCGCCGGCTGGGCATCGCGGCGCTGGGGGACATGGCTGCGCTGCGCCCCGCTCAGGTCGGGCCCAGGTTCGGTGCCCTGGGAACCGCCGTGCACCGGCTGGCCCAGGGCCTGGATGAGTACCCGGTGCCGGCTCACCGCACCGAACCCGACATCACCGCGCACGCCGAACTGGACCCGCCGGTGCAGCGGGTGGATGTGGCCGCTTTCGCCGGACGTCGCCTGGCGGAGGAGGTGAACAACCGGATGTTGCGCCGCGGAGTGGTGTGCACCCGGTTGCGGGTGCTGGCCCGGACCGAGGACGGGCTGGAACTGGAGCGCACCTGGCGTATCGACGGGGCGCTGACCGCCACCGAACTGACCGACCGGGTGCGATGGCAGTTGGAGGGGTGGCTCAGCGGACGCAGTGGTGAGGTGCCCAGTGCTCCATTGGTGCACCTGGAACTGGCCGCCGAGGAGGTGCATCCGGCTGCGGCGATGAGCGAGGGACTGTGGGGGCGCAACAGCCGGGGACAGGAGCACGCCGGCCGGGCCGCGTTGCGGGTACAGGGAATGCTCGGGGCCGAACAGGTACTCGCCCCGGTGCTGGAAGGCGGACGCACGCCCAGGGGCCGGGTGCGATTGGTGGCCTGGGGGGACGAGACCAGCCCCCGTCGTCGTCCGGACGCCCCTTGGCCCGGGCAGATCCCGCCCCCGCTGCCGGCCACGGTGCCCACCGAGAAGATCCAGGTGGAGTTGGCCGATGCCGGCGATCGTCCGGTGCGGGTGGGCCCTCGCGGACTGCTCGGTGCGGACCCGGCCCGGGTGGAGATTCCGGCGCCACCGTCCTGGTCGGGGCGGTGGGCGGTCAGTGGTTGGGCCGGACCGTGGCCGGTGCGCGAGCGCTGGTGGGCCGGCGGGCGCGGACGCACCTATCTGCAGGTGGTGTGCACCGAGGGGCCGGCGCTGCTGCTGTGCGCCGAGGGTGAAGAGTGGTGGGTGGAGGGCATCTATGACTGACGACACCACTGCGCTGGGACCCACCGGGCGAATACAGCCCGTAAACCTCCCGGGCGTGGCACCGTAGAGACATGGGATACGGCAACGTCACACCGCAATCACCGGTGCGGGACCTGATGAGCACTCCGGTGGCGATGGTCAGCCTGGGCGACTCGTTGCGGCATGTGGCCGAGGAGCTCGCGGCCAACGCCATCGGCGCGGTCATGGTCACCACCGAGACCCGCTGCGTGGGCATCATCACCGAGCGTGATCTGGTCGAGCACGTGGCCAACGGGGCGAACCTGGAGAACCTCACTGCCGAGGAGGTGCTGTCCTCCGACCTGGTCACCGCCACCCCTGATCAGAGCGTGACCGAGGCGGCCCGGCAGATGGTGGAGGCCGGGATCCGGCACCTGCCGATCTCCGACTCCGATGACGTGATCGGGCTGATCTCGGCCCGCGACGTGCTGGTCGTGCTGACCGGTGCGGCGACGAATTAACGCACGGATCAGCCGTTACCCGCTGGTCTGCGACGCCTGAGGCACCTGACCGGTCCGCACCGGCACGCCGTCGTAGTCCCCGGCGAGCACCTCAGCCACCCGGATCGGCTGCCCGAGTGTGGCGGAGAGGTAGATCGCGCGCACCGTGGCCAGGGCGTTCAGGCCGTGGTCCAGCCCCACCCAGGGCTGTCCGCCGGAGCGGATCGCCCGCACCACGTCAGCCCACTGCAGGGCGTGGGAGTCCCCGTACTGGCTGGTGTGCGAGCCGGCCGGATCGAACCCGCCGAGCACGTTCTTGTTCTCATCCTCCTGGGCGCCCACCTGATTGGCGACCCAGGCGGCCCCCTCGGCGTCGCGGGCGTGGAAGTAACTGAGCAGATCCCCTTCGATCACCGCTGAACCGTCGGTGCCGTGAATGCCCAGACGCACGCCCAGGTCCGGATACACCGTGGTGGAGGCGTGCACGGTGGCCAGCGCGCCGGAGGTGAACCGGATCACCGCCACGGCCACGTCCTCGACGTCGATGCGTTCGTGGCCCAGCCGGGCGGTGTAGGCGAAGACCTCCAGCGGCTCACCGAGGAACCACAACAACAGGTCCAGAGTGTGGATGCCCTGGTTCGCCAGCGCCCCACCGCCGTCCTGGGCCCAGGTGCCGCGCCAGTCCCCGGAGTCGTAGTAGGCCTGTTTGCGGTACCAGTCCACGTTCGCCACCGCCGAGGTCACCCGGCCCAGCCGGCCTTGCTCGAGGGCCTCGTGGATCGCCATCGCCGAGGGGTCGTGCCGGTGCTGGCTGA
The DNA here is from genome assembly GCF_049724975.1 of Pseudactinotalea sp. Z1732. NCBI lineage: Bacteria > Bacillati > Actinomycetota > Actinomycetes > Micrococcales > Cellulomonadaceae > Pseudactinotalea > Pseudactinotalea sp. Z1732. Next base: position 53,919 of record NZ_JBMPQC010000009.1, read on the forward strand.
TCACGCTGACCATCTGCTCCGGGCGGGTGGCGGCAGCGGCATGCAGGGCACGGGCGGCGACGAGGTCGGCATCGAGGGGTTTCTCCACCACGACGTGCAGCCCGGCCTCCAGGGCCTGGCCGGCCAGGGCGGCGTGGGTGCCGCTGGGTGTGCAGACGGTGACGACGTCGAGGCCTCCGTGTGCCAGAGCCTCGTCCAGGTCGGCGTACCGGCGTGGGGGCTGGCTCGCAGTGCCGGTCTCGGTACCGGTGAGCAGGTGCGCGAGTTTCTCCGTGCGCTCGGCGATCGGGTCGACCACCGCCACTACGTGCAAGTCAGGGCTGGCTGCGGCCACCTCGGCGTGCAGGGTGCCGATCACCCCGCATCCCACGATCGCGATCCGCAGGGCCTCGCCAGGGGCGGGTATGGAGGCGTTCATCCGGTCCGGGCTTCCTTCACGTGGTGGGTGCAAGCGCTTACCGCAGCCTACTGCGAAGTCGCGGGGCCGACGTCCTCCGGCTGCGGTGGGACCGGGTCGAGCCCCTCGGGCGGGGCTGCGGTGGGCGATGTCAGTACACCGCTATATACTCAAACACATGTACGAATCAGGTGCTGATCAGGGCGTGGCCGCCGGTGTGATCACCGGGTGGACCCAGGCCTTGAGACGCCTGGATCGGCAGATCTCGAACGCCGAGCGGATCGACCAGATCCGCGCCCTGGAGGAACTCAAGGCCGCCGCGGCCGCAGCCCAGGCCCAGGTCAGCGTGGACCTGCTGGAGGCGACCCGGGCCGAACGTGCTGCTGCCGGGGTGCCTGCCGAGGAGCGCAGCAAGGGTGTGGCCACCCAGATCGCCCTGGCCCGGCGGGAGTCTCCGGTTCGTGGTGGTCGTTACCTGGGCCTGGCCACCGCACTGGCCGAGATGCCGAACACCCGGCGCGCGCTGCGGAACGGGTGGATCAGTGAGTGGCGCGCCACGTTGCTGGTGCGGGAGAGTGCCTGCCTGAGCGTGGCGGATCGCGGTCGTCTCGACGCCGAACTCGCCGGTCTCGATCTGGAAGGCCTCGGGGACCGCCGGCTGGTGGCCGAGGCGAAGAAGATCGCCTATCGGATCGATGCTGCGGCCCAGGTCCGTCGAGCCTCGAAGGCCACCAGTGAACGTACCGTCTCCATCCGGCCGGCACCGGACACGATGGCCTATCTCACCGGGTTGCTCCCGGTGGCACAGGGTGTGGCGGTGTACGCGGCGCTGACCGCACGCGCCGAGACGTTGCGCGGCCGGGGCGACTCTCGTTCGCGCGGCCAGATCATGGCCGACACCCTGGTCGAGCGGGTCACCGGGCAGTCCGAGGCCGAGGCCGTCGCCCACCAGGTGCAGTTGGTGATCACTGATCGGACGTTGCTGTCCGGAGACGGTGAACCCGCCTACGTACCCGGCTACGGTGTGGTGCCCGCGGCGTGGGCCCGGGAGCAGGTGCGCACGGCGGATGAGCGCCAGGTGTGGATCCGCCGCCTCTACACCGCACCCACCACCGGGCAACTGGTGGCCATGGACGCCCGTTCCCGTCGTGCACCGGCGGGCCTGGCTGCCTTCATCGACGCCCGGGATCAGACCTGCCGCACGCCCTGGTGCGAGGCCCCGGTGCGTCACCGGGACCACATCCGGGGGGTGCAGGAGGGCGGAGCGACGTCCGCCCAGAACCTCCAGGGCCTGTGCGAACGGTGCAACTACACCAAGGAGGCCCCGGGATGGTGGGCCCGGGCACTGTCCACCTGGGATTCCCATCAGACCGAACTGAGCACTCCGACCGGGCACCGGTACCACTCGCGCGCCCCGGTCCAGCCCGGACCCAGGCAGCGACGCGGACCGGACCTGCAGCGGGAGAGCATCCTGGAGCGGTCCCTCGGTGCGGTACTGGTGCGTGCCGGATGAGTGCCTATGCCGAACTGCACGCCCATTCGGCGTTCAGCTTCCTCGACGGCGCCAGCCAGCCGGAAGAGTTGGCGATCGAAGCCGCCGGGCTGGGGTTGTCCGCGATGGCCCTGACCGACCACGACGGCCTGTACGGGGTGGTGCGCTTCGCCGAGGCGGCCCGGACGCTGGGGCTGCCCACCCTCTACGGTGCCGAGCTGGGACTGCCCGATCAGCACCTACTGGCCCTGGCCCGTGGGCCGGAGGGGTACCGGCGGCTGTCCCGGGGGATCGCCAGGGCGCACCTGGCCGGTGGTGCGAAGGGGACACCGACCTATGACCTCCCCGAACTGGCCGACCTGGCCGCCGGTAACTGGTTGGTGCTCACCGGGTGCCGGCAGGGCGCGGTCCGTCAGGCCCTGGAACCCCAGCCAGGAAGGTTCGACCTGCCCGCCGCCAGACGTGCCCTGGCCGAGCTCACCGAGGCGTTCGGGCCGGAGAACGTGGCGGTGGAGATCACCGACCACGGTGCCCCGTGGGACTCGGTGCGCTCGGACGCCCTCGCCGAACTCGCCGATCGAGCCGGACTGCCGCTGGTGGCCACCGGTGCGGTGCACTGTGCCCGCCCGGACCAGCAGCCGCTGACCGACGTGCTCGCCGCCCTGGCCCAGCGCTCCACCCTGGAGGAGATGGACGCCCGTCGTCCACCCGCCCCGGCTCACCTACGCGGGGCGGCGGAGATGTACGCCCGGCACCACCGCCATCCACAGGCGGTGGCCACCAGTGCGGCGCTGGCCGCCGAGTGCGCCTTCGATCTGGACCTGATCGCGCCGAATCTGCCGCCGTACCCGGTGCCGGAGGGGCACACCGAGGCCACCTGGCTGCGTGAGTTGGTGCGCCGTGGGGCGCTGGAACGTTATGGCCCCCCCGATGCTCCCAAGCATCCGAAGGCCTATGCCACCATCGCCCGCGAACTGGACATCATCACCGAACTGGGCTTCCCGGGGTACTTCCTGATCGTGCACCAGATCGTGCAGTTCTGCCGCGAGAACCAGATCCTGTGCCAGGGCAGGGGCTCGGCCGCCAACTCCGCGGTCTGCTACGCCCTGGGCATCACCGCCGTCGACGCCGTCCAGCACACCCTGTTGTTCGAGCGGTTCCTGGCCCCGGGCCGCTCCGGGCCGCCCGATATCGACCTGGACATCGAGTCGGCCCGCCGCGAGGAGGTGATCCAGCATGTGTACACCCGCTACGGGCGCACCCACGCCGCCCAGGTCGCCAACGTGATCTCCTACCGGCCACGCTCGGCGGTGCGTGATGCGGCCCGTGCCTTCGGATACGACGTGGGGCAGCAGGACGCCTGGTCCAAGAGCATCGAACGGTGGGGCAGTCTCAAACCCAGCCCGCCGATCGAGGCACCCAAGGAGCGCACCAGTGAACAGGAGCGACTGCGCCGCGACGGTCCCTGGACGCCCGGGCCGGAGGTGGTCGCCGCAGCCGACGCCGCCGGTGGTGATCTGGAGAGCATCCCCGAACCGGTGATCGACATCGCCGAGCAGATGCTGCGCCTGCCCCGCCACCTGGGCATCCACTCCGGGGGAATGGTGCTGTGCGACCGACCGGTGATCGATGTGTGCCCGGTGGAGTGGGCCACCATGCCCGGGCGCACCGTGCTGCAGTGGGACAAGGATGACTGTGCCGACGCCGGCCTGGTCAAGTTCGACCTGCTCGGCCTGGGCATGCTCACCGCGCTGCGGCTGGCCTTCACGATGATCGGCCGGATCGAGGGGATCGAACTGGATCTGCACTCGATCGGTCAGGAGGACCCGGCGGTGTACGACCTGCTCTGCGCGGCCGAGACGGTGGGGGTCTTCCAGGTCGAGTCGCGGGCACAGATGGCCACCCTGCCCAGACTCCGGCCGCGCACCTTCTACGACATCGTGGTGGAGGTCGCCCTGATCCGCCCGGGACCCATCCAGGGGAACTCGGTGCACCCCTACATCCGCAGGGCCCGCGGCAAGGAGGAGGTCACCTACCTGCACCCCCTGCTGGAGCCCACCCTGAAGCGCACCCTGGGGATCCCGCTGTTCCAGGAACAACTGATGCAGATCGCCGTGGACGTGGCCTCCTTCACCCCCGCCGAGGCCGACCAACTACGCCGGGCGATGGGATCCAAGCGGTCGGCCGAACGGATGGAGGCCCTGCGGGAGCGGCTGATGGCCGGGATGGCGGCCAACGGGATCAGCATGGAGGTGGGGGAGCAGATCTACGACAAACTCAAGGCCTTCTCCGACTTCGGGTTCCCTGAGTCCCATGCCTTCTCCTTCGCCTACCTGGTCTACGCCAGTGCGTGGCTGAAGGTGCACCACCCCGAGGCGTTCTACGCCGGGCTGCTGGCTGCCCAGCCGATGGGGTTCTACTCACCGCAGTCCCTGGTGGCTGATGCCCGACGGCGTGGCGTGGTCGTGCACCGGGCCCGGCTGGACCGCTCGGCTGCTCAGGCGATCGTGGTGCGTGAGGATGACGGCACCTTGGCGGTCCAACTCGGCCTGGCACCGGTGCGGGGGATCGGGGAGAAGACCGCAGAGCGGATCGTGGCGGCGCGCGAGCAGGCTCCCTTCGCCGACCTGGCCGACCTGACCCGCCGGGTACGCCTCAGCGCTGCGCAGGTGGAGGCGCTGGCCACCGCCGGGGCTCTGGAGTGCTTCGGGCACTCCAGACGGGAGGCGCTGTGGCTGGCCGGGGCCCTGGCAGCCGAGAGCGGACGCCAGCACGGGGACTGGGTGCAGGACGTGTTGCCGCTGACCGCCGTCGGGCTCGATGTGCCCGAACTGACCGGGATGGACGAGGTGAGTACCGCCGTCGCCGATGTCTGGTCAACCGGGGTCTCGGTGGACTCCTTCCCCACGCAGTTCCTGCGGGAGGATCTGGACGCCCAGGGGGTGCTCACGGTGGCACGGGCCTGCGCGGGGTTGGACCGGCAGCGGATCCGGGTGGCCGGGGTGGTCACCCACCGGCAGCGCCCGGCCACCGCCCGGGGGGTGACGTTCTTGTCCCTGGAGGATGAGACCGGGCTGATCAACGTGATCTGCTCACCGGGGGTGTGGGCCAAGTACCGCAAGGTGGCCCGCACCAGCGCGGCCCTGGTGGTCCGGGGGGTGGTGGAGTACGCCGAGAACGTGACCAACCTGACCGCCGATCAGATCAGCCCGCTCAGCCTGCGGGTGCCGGCGAAGTCCCGGGATTTTCACTAGACCGTGCTGATCGCACGAACTCACGCAGGTCGTGGACCAGGATCTCCGGTTCCTCCAGGGCAGCGGATGGTGTTGGACGTCTCGGCTACGTGTCGGATGCCGATGTCGTGGGCGAACTGGATCGCTGCTGTAGGGACGCCGGAATCGACAGGAACCTCGCCCCAGCCCTCATTCATGCCGTAACCGACATAGGCTGCTGAACCCGCCGACGCGGTGAACCAGTACAGGGAGGCGTTGGCGAGGACGAACTGGCAACCGGACTGTCGGCGGCCATGGCCCCGATCAGCCCGGGTCTGGTGGACTGGATGGCGATGTAGCCGAACTCGCTCTGCATGAACTCCCCGACCCTGCGCAGCCGATCCTGCTCGACCTCGGAGAGTTGTGCGTACGTCTCGTCGTCGACTTCCCCGACGAACCCTCCGAGCGCACCGTTGACGTGCACCGCGATCACCTTCTCGGGCGCCACCCTGCCCATCTCGGGCGCGACACCGGCGCCGATGTCCCCACCCTGGACGACGAACCTGGGAAAGCCCAACCTGTCCATCAACTCGGTGAAGGCTGAGGCGATCCGGTGGGTGGTCCAGCCCGGCTCCGCCAAGGGGGTGGAGAATCCGAACCCGGGAAGGGAGGGGATGACCACGTCGAAGGCGTCCTCGGCGCGGCCGCCGTGGGCGATCGGGTCGGTCAGTGGGCCGATCAGTTGCTCGAACTCCAGGAACGACCCGGGCCATCCGTGCACCAGCATCAGCGGGGTGGCATCCGGTACCGCGGAGCGAACGTGCACGAAGTGGATGGTCTGGCCCTCGATGTCAGTGGTGAACTGCGGCAGGGCATTGAGCCGGTCCTGGGTGGCACTCCAATCGTGCTCGCGCCAGCGCGCGGTGTAGGTGCGCAGGACCTCGACCGGGACTCCGGTGCTCCAGTCATCGCCGGGGAGCGGGGTGGGGAAGCGTGCGTTGTCCAGGCGGGCGTGCAGATCGGCCACGGCCGAGAGCGGGATCTCGATGTGGAACGGGGACACCTGTGTTGTGCTCACACGGATGACGCTCCCAGCAGACCGACCCCGAGGCAATGGAAATACCTCAAGCCAGATCCGACGGTGAGGTCAGTACTGCTGGGCCAGCATCGCCCAGATCCGTACCGCAGGCAGGTCGCGCAGGTTGTGCTGCTGCTGGGCCGGGTCGGGCCAGGTCTCCAACCGCCACAGCACCGACTCCACAGTGCGGGCACACGCCCACTCGCAGATGCGCCGGGCCGGCACCCCCAGCACTTGCTGAGCCATGCCGATCCGGGGCGCCAGCACAGCGGCTGGATCGGGATGAGCGAACGGGTCATCGATCTGGGCCAGGATCGGCCACAGATCGTAGCCGGGGTCGCCGACCATCGGTTTGGGGTCGATCGCCAGCCACCGGGCCGGACCGGCGGTGGGGGCATCCATGAGCACGTTGCCGGGGTTGAGGTCGCCGTGCAGGGCCACGGTCGGGGCCGGGGTGGCAACTGGGTCGGCGAAGGCGGCCAGCAGGTCCAGTCCGTACTGCATCTCGGACCGGAAGCCCTCGTACAGGTGGGACCAGGTATTGGCACGCTCGGTGGCGGTCGTGGACCAGTTGGCGGCCACGCTGCGAAGGGATGGCATCGTGAACTCCGCCAGCGGCGCCTGGTGCAGATCGGCCAGGATGTCCATCGCGATCCGCAGCCGGTGCTCCGGGGGTGCCTGGTCGTTCAGCAGCAGGTCGCCCGGCATGGCCCGGCGCATCAGCAGCGCCCAGTCACCGCCGTGGTGATCGAGCAGTTCCACGGCCGAATGGCCCTGCCAGATCCGCAGTGCGATCGCCTCGAACTGCGCCTCCGAGTGGGGGTAGGCGACCTTCAGCACCACAGGGGTCCCATCGGACAACCTTCCGGGTGCGGTCCAGGACGCGGTGCCCACGCCGAATGGCTCGCCCAGATGCAGCGACCAGCGACGCACGGCCCGTGCCACCAGTTCCGGAACTCGCCGCATCCACTCCGCACCCTGGGGGGTGGAGCCGGCTCCGGTGCTCAGTGCGTGGGGGATCGGGACGGCAGGAGGGGGCTGGGTCACGGCCCATACTTTAATGCCGCCGGCCCTCTTCGAATGGTGCTTACTCGCCGGTGACGTATCCGTGCTGGCGCCAGGCTTCGTAGGTGGCGATCGCTGCGGCAATGGACAGGTTCAGCGAGCGCAGGCCCGGACGCATCGGGATGCGGACCGTGTCGCTGACGCGTTCGTCGGTGCCGATGTGGTCGGGGAAACCGGCCGGCTCGGGGCCGAAGAGCAGAGTGTCGCCCGGTTGGTAGGCGATATCGGCGAACATGGTGCGCCCGCGCCCGGTGAAGGCGTACACGGTCCCGTTGGCGTGCTCACCGACCCAGGCCATCGCGGCGTCGAAGTCCGGGTGGACGATCACGTGCGCAAGGTCGTGGTAGTCCAGTCCCGCACGGCGCAGTTTCGCGTCCGATAGATCGAAGCCGAGGGGCTCGACCAGGTGCAAGGTGGTACCGGTGACCGCAGACATCCGGATTGCCGCTCCGGTGTTCGGGGGGATCCGGGGTTCGAAGAACATCACATGGAACACAGCAGATTGTATCGCTGGCTGGAGAGGCGGGTAGTCTGCTTGCGCCGGCGCACCAGCAGCCACCTCAGCAAGGATTCCACGATGAGAATTGGTGAACTTGCCACGCGGACCGGTGTCAGCGTGCGTTCGCTTCGGTACTACGAGCAGCAGGGGCTTCTCGATCCCGATCGCACCGCGGCAGGTCACCGCGTATATACGGCCGAACACGAGGCGTGCGTCGTGCAGATCCAGGAACTGTTCCAGGCTGGATTCTGTAGTTCTGTCATCCAGGAGTTGCTCCCCGCCCTCACCCGTCCCGATCAGGATGCTTCGCTTCTGGACAAGGCATTAGTTGCGGCACAAGCCCGACTGGAGAGCGAAAAGCGCTCGATCGAGACTGAGATGGCGGGCCTGCGACGACTGCGAGTCCGGCTGGGGCTTGCACCTGACACGCATGTCACCCCACAAGATGGGCCTCATGACTCGCTCCAATACACCCAAGCAACTGCGTTTGATCATCGAGACCGACGACTTCGATGAAGCCGTCCGGTTCTACCGGGATGTTCTGGGGATGGCCGAACAACCCGCCTTCGCAACCGAAGGCGATGACCGCGTGTCGATCCTGAACGCGGGCATCGCCACGATCGAACTCGCCACTCCCACCCACGTGCGCACCATCGATGCGATCGAGAAGGCTCCCACGACTCCGGGGCCGACCCTTCGAATCGCCCTGGAGGTCGAGGACACCGAAGCTGCCGTCTCCTCCGCCCGCGAGCATGGCGCGCAGACCTTGGCACCTGCGACGCACACCCCTTTCCGCACGATCAACGCCCGAGTACAAGGTCCGGCTGGCTGGCAAGTCACCTTCTTCCAGGAACTCGAGACCCTGGAAGAACGCGCAACCCGAGAGGGTTTCACGACTGACGACGACCGACCTCGGTAGAGGGCCACCCGCGACGGGCCGGAGCCAGGCGCAGGAGCGATCCTTGCCGGTGAATTTCATGGCCGGCGCAGCGGGACCCTGACGTCCGAGCCGCCCTCCTCGGTGAGCCGTGAACCCATCTGGACGACCGTCGGCTCGGCGATGAACCCGCCGGCCATGAGTGAGAGGCCCTGAGTGAACGACTGCGCGCTGGAGCAACTCCGGGGGTGCGTAGCCGAACAGGTCGGCGAGTTCGACGAGGTCCCGCGGGGAGGACATCTTCATCAGCGCGAGGTTGTCACACTGCGAGACGGCGTTCGGGTGGATCTTGCCCGGCCGCTGGGTCGACAGCAGCAGCCAGAGTCCGAACTTGCGGCCCTCGGCGCGATCTGGACGATCCGCTCGGTCAGCGCCCGCTCCACCGGCGTCAACGGCTCGGCGGGGCAGAGATTATGGGACTCGTCGATGACGATGAGGATGGGCCGACTGCTCTCCCGGGTTGCCCAGAGGTGGTCGAGGACGGACAGGGCGGCGACCTTCGGCTCCTCAGAGCGGCGGAACCCGCCGAGGTCCAGCACAGTGGCTCGGTGTCGAAGGAGGGGATGGCCTCAGATACCCTGAGAAACAAGTGTGGTCCAACTGTGAGTGTCCAGAGGGGGACTTGAACCCCCACGCCAAGGGTGGCGGACATCCGCAGAATAGCAACGTTTTCCATCGGTTCTTCGTGCTGCTAATGGCGCTGTTGTGCCATTTGTTGTGCCAACAGGCTCCAGATCGGGCAGAGCGAGCACGCGATTACATGCCGTGGCACAAGAAGACATCGCCCGCACACATGGAGGGCATGACCGCTAACAACACCATCACCACGATGTCCGACGCTCTCGCCACCGACCGCCCGACGCTGACCGTCAAGGAGGTCGCCAGTCTGCTGGGGGTGGACGTGCGCACCGTCTACCGCGCCATAGACGAGGAGCAGTTGCCCTCGTTACAGGTCGGCACCAAGCGGCTCATCCCGCGCCTGAAGCTCATGGCCCTTCTGGGTGCCGACGTCGCATGAGCAGGCGTAAGCACGGTGAGGGCAGCATCTATGCCTACACCTATGCCGGGGTGCGCAAGTACCGCATCCAGTGGTACGAGCGGGCGGACCCCGAGGACCCCGACTCTCCGTTGCGGCGAAGGTCAAAGGGCGGGTTCCCCACGGCCAAGAGCGCCTCGGTCGGGCTACGGGAGAAACTCAGCTCCATAGACCGCGGAGAAGCAACAAGCACCGCCCGTGCGGGCATCACGGTGGGCGAGTTCATGGACGAGTGGGTGGAAGGCCACCGCGTGGGAGAGTCCACCAAGGCCGGATACCAGAAAGTGATTCGACTACACATCAAGCCCTACATCGGTGAGGTCGAACTGGCGAAACTCACTTCCACCCGCCTTGCTGCGCTGTACCGGAGACTGGAAACCGAAGGGCGGCGCAACCATAAGGGCGAACTGACCGGCGAGGGACTGGGACCCAACACTGTGCACAAGGTTCACCAGGCCCTGTCGGTGGCCCTCGACTCGGCGCTAGACGACCGGATGATCCGCGCCAACCCGACCAGGCTCAAAGGAGCCAAGCCCCCGACAGCCAAACAGATCAAGGAGGCCAAGGGAGAAATCACGGTCTGGACAATCGACCAACTGACGGAGTTTCTATCGTGGGCCGAGCGCGAGGACCCTGAGATGTTCCCCGCATGGGCGTTCATCGGACACACGGGAGTACGCCGAGGCGAGGTGGCCGCACTGCGCTGGTCGGACCTGGACCTGCCGAGGTCGGCATCGATCCGCCGGACGGTCGCCACCATCAAAAGGAAAGGTCAGCCTGAATACGATCTGACGAAGAAGGTCAAGGGTGGTGATCCGCGCAAGATTGAACTGAACACCGACGTTGCCCTGGCTTTGAGAGACCACCGCCGCAGGCTCACCACAGTTGACATGAACCGGGTTCGTGCCGACCGGCCGGTGTTCGCCAACCCCAAAGACGGCCACCAGATGCGTCCGAACTTCGTCTACCGACGGTGGAGCAGGGCGGTGGAGCGTTACAACCTGGACCACCCCAGAAACCCACTGCCGCCTATCACGGTGCACGAGTTGCGCCACACCCACGCCAGCGTGCTACTGATCGCAGGCTGGCACCCCAAGGCGGTGCAAGAGCGCCTCGGGCACGCTTCCTACCAGATCACTATGGACCTGTACACCCATCTGATGCCGTCGATGCAGCGGGACTCCATGGATGCCTACCAGGCGCTGCTGGACAACCAGCGCACAAAGGAAACTGCGACACGAGTCTATGAGGTGGACGAAGACTAGGCCGCCTCGCGCTGCGGCCCTGCCGCCTGCGCCAGGTGCTGCGGCTGCGCGGGCCACCACGGCCGGCGGGTCAGTTGCTCCTCGATGTCGTACTCCACTAGGACCAGCACCCTTCGGGCGCCGCCTGAAGAGGTGAGCACCACCCGCTGGCCGTGCTGGTGCCACCCGTTGCGCTCCAGCAGGGCGTCCACGGTCTGCGGGTCGTAGGTGTCGGGGTCGGGGAAGGTGAAGGTGGCCAGCGTGCGCTGGCGGTCACGCAACAAGCCGGACTCCGGGGGCTTGCCCTGCCGGCGGGGCCGGTCGGTGCTGATGATGCCCGCGCGCAAGGTGAGGTGCATCCCGGCCTCGCGCAACTTCTGGGTCAGGTCCAGCACCTCGGTCAGGGTGAAGTCCCCGGCGGTGGTGCGCGCACTGGCGCTGCCGTCGCGTCGGGCGCGTGAGGTCAGTGCGGGCACGCCGAGACTCCCCAGGATTCGCACAGCACGGTTCACTGGGGAAGGCCCGGCGCCGAGTAGGACGAACTGGCCCCACTCCACCGCAGCCTGAATCTCAGCGCTGGGTGAGCCTGCCACTGCGGGTCCGCTCCACGAGGGCAAGGATCTCCTTGCGCCTGGCGTCGAGCCTTTCCTCGGCCTCTTCGATCTCGGCCAGTTCCAGCACTGCGTCGGTCAGCGTGATGTTGATCTCAACCTTGTCCATCGTTGTTCTTCCTTGGTCTGCTTGTCGTCGCTGGTTCATGACCCCTGCTGGGCCGGGTCCTCGATCACCAGGTGGGGGATGAAGTCGGGAACGTCCTCTTGGGTGAGCCGCGCCCACGGCCCCACCAGGCAGGCGATCACCGGAACGCGGGGGCGCTCGGTGGGCCACGGGGTGCCCCCGTCGGTGATCACCACCACGGCATCCACGCCTCCCGGAGTTTCCAGGGCCTTGTCGATGCCCTCGGTCATGTCGGTCCCGCCCCGGCCGTGGACGGTGCTCAGCGCCGCCGCTCCGGTGAACCCGCGCACCGCATGGGCATCGGCGTCCACGTCCAGGACCATCAGGTCGCGACCCTTGATGCGCAGGCGGCGGGAGATTCCCACGATCTCGTTGGTGACGATCTCCAACTCCTGCTCGCCCATCGAACCGGAGGTGTCGCGCACCACGGCCAGGCGCACCTTGGGGGCGCTGCGGCCGGGGTAGACCACCTTCGACCCGCTCGCGCCGATGCGCACGTTGTGACGACGGCGGTCGCGGCGGGTGTAATCGGTACGCTCCTGGCCCGCGCGACGGCGCACCACCCGGCGCACCATCGAGCCTATGATGCGCTGCCACGGCGTGGTGGAGGGGGTGAGGATCTGGTTGGCCTGCTCCACCAGCCCGCCGGGCACGGTGCCCAGTCCACGGGAGGCGTGCTCCACGATCTGCGCGGCGGTGCTCACCAGCAGCCGCTTGCGCTCACCGGAGGAGGCACCGGGTGCCTGCCCGTCGAGGTCGTCGTCGGCGTCCAGTTCCATCGGGGCCGCACGGCCACCGGAGCCGGAACCGCAGCCGCTGAACGGGCCGTTGGCACCATCCTGGCCGCTGCCCTGCCCTGAGTCCTGGCCGCAGCCCGAACCCTGCTGCCGGCCTTGGCCATCACCTTGCTGTTGCTGTTGCTTCTGCATCATGCGCTTCAGCACGCCGAAGTAGTGCTGGGCGGTCTGGTAGTCCGGCTCGCCCAACTGGGCCGGCATCACGCCGGTATCGGCGATGTAGTCACACCCGGCGGCAGCCAGGTCGTCGTTCAAGCTGGCGTCGGCGGCAACGTTCCACACGTCGTGGTCGTCCTTGCTGATGCCGAAGTCGCGGGCGAATGAAGCGTGCTCACCGAACAGGTGGCCCACCTCGTGTAGCAGGACCTCGGCGCAGGCGGTGGTGCCCCAGCCGGTGACCTCATCGAAGTCGATGTACAGCCGGTGGTGGGCATCGACGGCGAAGGTGCCCATCCCGGGGGCGTTGAGCACCCGCACGGAGAACAGCATCGCGGCCATGTAGGGCATGCGCGACAGGGCGACGGCACGCCATGCGGAGAAGTCGGCGTGCTGCTCGGCGGTGGGAATGATCGGCTTCATGTCCTACCGGTGTGCGGACCCGCCGGCCAGGTGCCACCAGCCCCCTCAGCCCGCGTGGGATAGGCGCAGACCCGCCGAGTGGTGTCCCGCCAGGTAGCGCACCAGCGCACGGTCGGGGACCACCTGGACCATCTGACCCCCGCTGCGGGCGAACCCGACCGCATAAGCCCTAGCGAAGTCCTCCAGGGAGGGGTTCAACTCGTGGGCTCGGGCCAGCGGGCCAAGGACCGCCACCTGGGCATCGAGCATGCTTCTGATTCCCATTCGTCTCCACACCAATCCGTCATGGGCTACTGCTTGCAGTACCTGGTGGTGTGTCCGGGGCGTCCACGTCACCCGGCCAGGTTCTCGTCGGTGCTGGGCACCAGCGTCAACGGCTCGTACACAGGATGGACGGACTCGGCGTGACCGTAGGAGGCCGCGTGCAGGCGACGGATCGCACACCAGGATTCGCACGGCCACGGGGTGCGGCAGTGGGCGCAGGCGGCCACATCGCTGGGCTTGATCGCATCCCCGAGGCGACCCATAAGTCGCCTGGTGTCGGGGTGGTGAACTTGGTAGAGGTCCTGCAGCTCGGAGCGGACTAGCTCCAGTCGCTCCTCGGCCTGCTCCTTGGCCTGCCGGGTTCGGTCCAGTTGCACCTGCATCTGCGCCAGGCTGGCACGGTCACGCTTTCTGGGGATCACCTGCGGCTCCTTGGGGTCGGGGCGCTGCTGGCCAGCGAGGTTATGCGGCTCGGCTGGCCTTTGCGCAGTGCGCAGGGTTATCTAGCCCGCAGCACCGCCACCAGGTTGTCCCCACCGTCGTGGTAGTGCAGGTCGCCTACTGCGTCGGCCAACCCTTGGGGGCTGGCGCCAGTCTTGATGGTCAGCCCGGCCCCGGATCGGAACCACTCGGCCACCCCCTCGGGGGCATCGGTCAGCCGCGGCGCCACCCACTGCCACAACAAGGTGGCTGCCGCTGTTGCCGCCGTGCCGGTGGACAGCGTGGACAGGACCTCGATGACCGGCCCGTCCTCCTCGCCGGCCGTGGTGGCCTCCCGGTCCAGGTCCGGGTCCCCATCTGCCGCGCTTGCCACCGTGCGGGGTAGATCTCGGCGGGCCATCGGCTGCAGGGCAACGGCCAGGTCGGCCCGCTCATCCCACCGGCCGCTGTTGTCCAGACCGGCCGTGATTGCCCACTGGTGCACCTCTTCGACCTTGCCGGGGTCGAGGCTCCGCACCAGCACCGGGTGGCCGGCGACGGTCCAGGGCTGCCAGGAGGCGGCGATGGCCTGCCCGGTCAGGAGCGGCCGGAGAAGGGCGGACACTGCGGCGCGGGCTGCCAGGCGGATGGACCGGGCGTGGGTGCCGCCGGAGGCCAGGACGATGGGTTGGACCAGTTCGCTCATGTTCGCTCCGTGCTGCTGGTGATGATGCGCACCGGGATACCGGCACGCTGTGCCAGGCGGGTGCAGTTCCACGTCCCCCGGGAAGCCCCCAGCGGGAAGGCCAGCACCAGGTCGGCGCCGAGGCTGACCATGTGGGCGTTGCGGATCGGTCCGGCGGCCCGCCCGTGGGCGCCCCAGTCGGCGGGGTGGGCCTCGGTCGCCAGCCCCAGTCGGTCGAAGTAGCGCGCGGCCATCCGGTCGGCGCCGGTGGGGCAGTCCCCATGGACCAGGACCACCTCGGCGAGATCGTCGGCCTGCGTCAGTGCCTCATCGAGGGCGGCTTGCAAAGTATGGGTATCGGTCCAGTTCCGTGAACCGGTCACCAGGATCCTCACGTCGCTAGCACCTCCCATGCCCCTTGGGCGTCCAGGTCGTCAATCAGGTGTGCGGAACCGTGCTTCTTGGGCCACCAGCAGGGATGACACGCCGAGAATTACGAGGGCCTGAAAGCCCCGTGAACGCCGATCGCTACACACTCGACCCCGCGGACTTCTTGCGGGCCTGTGCTCGCTGCATCGCCCGGTGCACCGTGGCGCGGGAGACCCCCATCAGTTCGGCCACTTCGGCCTGGGTGTGCTCGCCGGCTTCCACCAGGGTCACCAGGTGGCGTTCCTGGGCGGGGGAGAGTTTGGGCTTCCTGCCGCGCAGTTTGCCCTTGGCGCGGGCCACCGCCATGCCCTCGCGGGTGCGGGCGCGGATGATGTCCACCTCGAACTCGGCCACCATCGACAAGACGTTGAACAGCAACTTTCCCACCGGGTCGCTCGGGTCGTATCGGCTGCCGCCGATGTCCAGTACCACACCTGCGGCGGTCAGTTCATCGGCGATGTCCCTAGCATCGGGCAGGGACCGGGCCAGACGGTCCAACTTGGTCACCACCAACGTGTCTCCGGCGCGGCACGCAGCCATCGCCTCCCGCAGGCCGGGGCGGTCCCGGTTCGTGCCGGTCAGACCGTGGTCCACATAGACCCGCTCTGGCGACACGCCGAGACTTACAAGTGCCTCGTGCTGGGCCTGCAAATCCTGGTCCGCGGTGGAGACCCGGGCGTAGCCGACCTTGATCGAACCCATGGGCACCACTGTCTCAAATAGGGGCCTCGACCGGGCAGAATATCGGGCGGCCCTACCGGGCACCGCTGAGGGCAGCAATCACGCCAGTGGTGTCAATTCTCGAACTCGGCTGCACGAATATCCGTACTCGCGTGCACGGCGTCGAGTCCAAGCTGGTTTTAAGGCTAAGAGCAGGCGCTCCTCGAACTGCGAAGCAGTTGATCGCTCCCAGGCGGCGGCGCAGCATCCGCCCGTGTGTAGCGCGACGTCTAGACCCAATTCGACTCATGTGTGGCACTGCCGAAATCGAGACCCAGGTGCAACAGCGGTTATGCACTTAGGAAGGGCGTTGCAGGGGGTGCACCCCACTGCAACGGTGAGCCTCACCCTCCGCGGAGGTTCTTCCCCTCCGGCGAAGGTGCTCCGCCTCTCTTTGATGCGGTTGGGAACTCGCTACAGGCCGAAGGCGCCACCCTCGAGGAGGATGACGATGCCGAGGCCGACGAGGACCAGCGGGAAGAGGATGTGCTCCCAGCGTTCGAGGACCTCGGCGATGGGCCGGCGGGTGGCGACGTACTTCGCTGCGAGCACGAGGAGGCCGACCAGGGCGAGGAAGACGAGGCAGTAGGCGATGATCGCGGTGGTGGACGCGGTGGCGAAGACGGGGACGTAGACCCCGATGTTGTCCCCGCCGTTGGCGAACGTCACGGCTGCCACGGTCAGGACTCCGACCTGCTTGCCGGCGACCTTGGCCTCGTCATCGTCGTCATCCTCACCGCGGTTGCGCCACGCGCGCCAGGCCGCATACAGGCCCAGGGCCAGGGGGATGAGCCCGAAGTAGGGCAGGGCGTCCTCGGGCAGGAAGCTGCGGGCGCCGAGGGAGACGACCACGGCGGCCAGCAGGATGCCCCCGAAGCCGAGGTACTGGCCGAGCAGGATCTTGCGGGTGGTGCCCCGCTGGCCGGCGCCGCGGGCGTAGAAGAGGGACAGGACGATGATGTCGTCGATGTTCGTGGCCACGAACAGGCCGATCGCCTGCAGGATCGGGGTGAGCAGTTCCATCGGGTGCCTTTCAGGGCGCGCCGGACCGCCGGCGGTGGGTCAGTGCGGCCGCGTTGGCCCACGGCGTCAGCGTCCGAGCGCGGGCTGGTGGGTGCGTGCGGCGCGCAGGCCGTTGAGGATGACCAGGACCTCGGCGACCTCATGGATGAGCACGACGGCGGCCAGGCCCAGGACGCCGGTGATGGCCAGGGGTGGCAGCGCAGCGATGATTAGCAGCGACAGGACGATGTTCTGGTTGACGATGCGCCGCCCGCGTCGGGCGTGGGCGATGGCCTGGGGCAGCAGGCGCAGGTCCTGGCCGGTGAAGGCGATGTCGGCGGACTCGATCGCGGCGTCCGAGCCGGTGGCTCCCATCGCGATCCCGACGTCGGCCGCGGCCAGGGCGGGGGCGTCGTTGATGCCGTCACCGATCATCGCGGTGGGCCGGCGCACGCTGAGCTCGTCCACGGCGGC
This sequence comes from Pseudactinotalea sp. Z1732, assembly GCF_049724975.1. Lineage (NCBI taxonomy): Bacteria > Bacillati > Actinomycetota > Actinomycetes > Micrococcales > Cellulomonadaceae > Pseudactinotalea > Pseudactinotalea sp. Z1732. The sequence goes on from NZ_JBMPQC010000009.1 coordinate 70,987, forward strand.
GGACTTGCCTTCGGGGCGCAGCTCGGCGCGCACGTCACTGATGCCGGCCCGGGCGGCGAGGGCCTGCGCGGTGCGCTGGTTGTCGCCGGTGAGCATCGTGACGCCGATGCCCTGGCCCGCCAGGGTCTTGATGACCTGGGGGACCTCGGGACGTAGCTCGTCACGCACCCCGATCGCCCCGGCGACCGTGCCGTCGCGGTGGACGACGACTACGGTCATCCCTTGGGCCTCCAGGTCACGCACTCGGTCGGTGAGGTCGCCGGGGTCGACCCAGCGGGGGCTGCCGACCCACACCTCGCCGCCGTCGATGGTGCCGTGGATGCCGTGACCGGCTTCCTCGGTGATGCCCTGACCGGCGGGGGCTCCTGGGGCGGCCTGGGTGATGGCGGTGGCGAGGGGGTGGGTGCTGTGCTGCTCGAGCGCCGCGGCCCAGGCCAGGACCTGCTCCTCGGTGACGTCGGCGGTGGGGACGACGGCGGTGACGGTGGGCTGGTTCCTGGTCAGGGTCCCGGTCTTGTCGAACGCGACGTGCCCGATGTCCCCGAAGCGTTCGAAGATGGCCCCGCTCTTGATGATGACGCCGAACTTGCTGGCCGAGCCGACCGCGGAGACCACGGTGATCGGCACCGCGATCGCCAGCGCGCACGGGGAGGCGGCCACGAGCACCACCAGGGCGCGGGTGATCCACGTCTGCGGGTCACCGGCGAGTGAGCCGATGAGCGCGACCAGCACGGCCAGGACCAGGACGCCGGGCACGAGCGGGCGGGCGATGCGGTCGGCGAGCCGCGCGCGTTGCCCCTTCTGGGCCTGGGCGCGTTCGACCAGGCTCACGATCGTGGTCAGGGAGTTGTCGGTGCCGGCCGCGGTCGCCTCGACCTGCAGGGCTCCGGTGGTGTTGATCGCCCCGGCGGACACCTCATCACCCGGGCCGACCTCGACGGGGATGGACTCACCGGTGATGGCCGAGGTGTCCACGCTGCTGTGGCCGGTACGGATGATGCCGTCGGTGGCGATGCGCTCACCGGGCTTGATGACCATGACCTGCCCCGCGGTCAGGTCACGGGCCGGGACGGTCACGCTCTGACCGTCGGTGAGGACGGTGGCGCTCTGGGGCACGAGCTTGAGCAGTGCGCGCAGCCCGGCACGCGCGCGGTCCATCGCCCGGTCCTCCAGGGCCTCGGCGATGGAGTAGAGGAAGGCCAGGGCCGCGGCCTCCTCCACGTGGCCGAGGATGACCGCGCCGGTGGCGCTCATCGTCATGAGGAGCGCGATGCCGAGCTTGCCCGTGGCGAGCTTGCGCAGCGCACCCGGGACGAACGTGGATGCCCCGAGCAGCAGGCCGACCCAGAACAGAACGAGCGCTGCCGTCGGGGCGCCGGACCACTCACAGGCCAGCCCGGCGACGAGGGCAGCCCCCGAGGCGATGGGGATCATGACGGCGCGGTCAGCCCACCACGGGGCTTCGTGCTCGTCGTCGCTCGCCAGCTCCTCGACGGGCGCCTGGGTGGTCGCGCTCATGCCACGGTCCCGGTCGGGCAGCAGCCGGGCACCGCGCAGGCGGCATCCACGCACGAGGCGTTCTCATCGACGGCCAGCGTCACGTCGACCAGCGCGGTCATCGCCGCCGCCAGGTGCGGGTCGGCGATCTCGTAGCGCGTCTGGCGCCCCTCGGGCTCGGCCACGACGAGGCCGCAGTCCCGCAGGCAGGTCAGGTGGTTCGACACGTTCGACCGGGTCAGGCCCAGGTCGCGGGCGAGCACCGCCGGGTAGCTGGGGTCCTCGAGGAGCGTCATGAGGATCCGGGAGCGGGTCGGGTCGGCCATCGCCCTGCCCAACCGGTTCATCACGTCCAGCCGCGAAGCAATAGTCAGCATGCGCTGACTATACAGCACCTGCTGGCCTATCGTGTCTTCTCGTCCAACAACCTCTGTCCGACCCGCCCTCTATGGAAAACCACGGTGACGCCGCAAGGCAGTCATCGCGTCGTCCACGGCCGTCCTCGTCGGGTCGAGCACGTAAAGGTGGCCTTCGAACCGATCGCAACCGAGTGACTCCCACACCGGACCTAGTGCCGGCCTCCCAGAGGGTGTCTTCTTGTCCCGCGCCCGCGGGCGCGTCGGTCCCCTATCGGTGCCCCAGTGTGGGGCCGGTTCACGCTGCACAGCAGGAGAGCTTGGTGATGTCGGTGGTGAAGGCCTGGGCGGTGAGCTTCAGGCCTTCGGCCATGGTCAGGTAGGGGCTCCAGAGGTTGGCGACCTGGTCGGTGGTCATGCCGGCCTCGAGGATGTAGACCCCGGCGGCGGCGAGGTCGCCGGCGTCCTGGGCCAGGGCGGTGATGCCGATGATGCGGCCGGTGTCGGCGTCGGTGACCATCTTGATGAGCCCGCGGGTGTCGCGGTTGACGATCGCGCGTGGGACGTGCGCGAGGGACAGGACGCGGCTGTCGTAGCGGATCCCGGCGGCGGAGGCTTGCTGGTCGGTCATGCCGACGGCGGCCAGGGCGGGGCTGGTGAACACGACCCGGGGCAGGTGGCGGTGGTCGACCTCACGGCCGGCGCCGGTGAGGGCGTTGTCGGCGACGAGGGTGCCGTGGGCCGCGGCGACGTACACGAACTGCGGGTGGGCGGTGATGTCTCCGGCGGCCCAGATGCGCGGGTTGGTGGTGCGCAGGTGGTTGTCGACGACCACCGCGCCGTGGTCGCTGGTGCGCACGTCGACGGTGTCGAGGCCGAGGGTGCCGGTGACCGGGCGGCGCCCGGTGGCGACGAGCACCTCGGCCGCCCGCAGTTCCTGTGAGCCATGGGCGGCGGTGGTGGCGGTGACCGCGACCTCGCCGGTGGCCGGGTCGCGACGGACCGCGGTGGGCACCGCCCCGCGGATGACCTCGATGCCTTCGTCGGCGAAGATCTCCTCCAGGGCGGTGGCGGCCTCGGGTTCCTCGTGGGGCGCCAGGCGTGAGCGGACCAGCATGGTGACCCGGGCGCCGAGCCGGGCGAAGAGCTGGGCCTGCTCCATGGCGACGTAACCGCCGCCGATGACCAGCAGCGACTCTGGGACGTGGTCCAGCTCCATCGCGGTGGTCGAGGTCAGGTAACCGGCCTCCTGGAGGCCGGGGACCGGCGGCGCCCAGGGGCTGGAGCCGGTGGCGATGAGGTAGTGCGCGGCCCGGACGGTCTCCACCGTGCCGTCAGGGCCGGTGACGCGAAGTGCCGGCTGGGTCGGTGTGCCGACGAACATGGCGTCCCCGGGGAGGAGGTCCCACCCGTACTCGGCAGCAAGATCGAGGTACTTCTCGCTGCGCAGTGATCCGACGAGCTCATCCTTGCCGGCGACCAGGGCGGCGATGTTCACCGGCCGGACGTCGGGGGCCGGCAGGCCGGGGAACCGGGTGGCGTCGAGTGTGATGTGGCGGGCCTCGGCGGCCGCGAGCAGGGCCTTGGAGGGCACACACCCGGTGTTCACGCAGGTACCGCCGACGGTGCCGCGCTCGATCATCACCACCCGCCTGCCCAGGTTGGTGGCGCGGATCGCGGCCGCGAACGCCGCCCCACCGGACCCGATCACTGCCAGGTCATACGACCTACCTCTAGCCGTTACCGTCACGAGCTCCTCCTTCGTCGTCCTCAGGATCGACCTTCCAGTGCACTGGAAGGTCAAGGCAGAATGAGTGGCATGCGGATCGGTGAGGTGGCCCAGGCGTCAGGCACGACAACCAAGACCCTGCGGTACTACGAAGAAGTCGGGCTGCTGCCCGACCCGGACCGGACCCCGGCGGGGTACCGGGACTACGGCCCCGAGGTGCTCGCCCGGCTGGACTTCATCCGCCGGGGCCAAGCCGCCGGGCTCACCCTGGCCCAGATCGGTCAGGTGCTGGACATCCGCGACCGGGGGCAGGCCCCCTGCCAGCACGTCACCGACCTGCTCGACACCCGCCTTGAGGTGATCGAGCGACAGCTCGCCGAGCTCGATCAGCTACGCACCACGATCGCCGCCCTGCGCGACCACGCCGCCGCCGGCGACCCGGCCACGTGCTCCCCCGAGAATGTCTGCCGCTACCTGTGACCCCGAAGGTCACGGGCCCGTGGCACCGCATGGCGGGCGACTCTGTTGCGTTGGGGTGTTAGACCGTTTGCAACGGATCTGTTGCGCGGGGTGTACCCCCAGCGCAACACGCTGCCATCGTCATCCCGCGCTTGGCCCGGCCCCAGGAGTCGAGGTTGGCCTGTCACTTGCGCCGGCTCTGCGCCAAGAGCTTGTGTCCGGCCTCGCGGAGTTCGCCCGTGGGCGAGACGTGGCGGTAGAGAGTCTGTCGGGTGATGCCGAGTTCTTTGCACAGGTCACTGACGTTGGTGTCTGGTTGTCCCATGGAGGCCATGGCGAGGCGGATCTTGGCGGGGGTCATCTTGTAGGGGCGCCCGCCTTTGCGGCCGCGGGCGCGAGCGGCGGCGAGGCCAGCGATGGTGCGTTCGGAGATGAGCTCGCGTTCGAACTCGGCGAGGGCGGCGAAGATGCCGAAGACGAGTTTGCCGGAGGCGGTGGTGGTGTCGATGGCCGCGCCCTGCCCGGTGAGGACCTTCAGCCCGATGCCACGCTGGGTGAGGTCATGGACAATATTGACCAGGTGTCTCAGGTCGCGGCCGAGCCGATCCAACTTCCACACCACCAGGGTGTCCCCGCGACGGAGGGACTTCAGGGACGCCGCAAGCTCGGGACGGTCCTCCTTCTTGCCCGAGGCCCGGTCCTCGTACAGAGCCTCGGCGTCGACACCCTCAGCCAGGAGCGCATCGCGCTGCAGGTCCGTGGTCTGCGATCCGTCGGCCTTCGAGACCCGCATGTAGCCGACCAGCACGAGGCGCCTCCCACCCATCACTTATACGACCGATTGCGTGACAGTCCGCAGCGTGACGGCTGTCCGGAGCGTCCATGTCACTTAACCCGTCATCTATTCTACGTCCTGCGAACGGTCTCCATCTGTCAAGATGTGACAGTCGTTTCCGGCCCGGCCGGCACCTGGCGTGCACGCTGCTCCGCCAGCGTCCGTGGGAGGTGGTCGTCCGGGATGCCGAGGGCGATTAGGTCATCGCGAGCACGTTGGAAGGTCGCCTCGCTGCGAGTCAGGGCCGTGAGGGTGGCCAGCAGCTGGCGGGCGGCGACGGGGTCTTCCTGGGCGAGCGCGATCGCCGTGTTGAGTGCGTCCTCGGCTTCCTGCCAGTAGTGCCGGTCGGGTGGGGTGCCGTCGGGGACGGGCCGGTGAGGCTCAGGACTCAGGAGAGATGCGAGGGTGCCGTGGGCGGTGACTTCGCCGGTCTCGATGAGGTTAAGGGTGGCGGCGGCAGCTTCGAGAAGCATCTGCTGTCGGGGCCAGGGCAGCGATTCGTAGGGGTGCCAGGGAGCGACCATGCCGGCGCGGACGGGGTGACCGGCGGTGTGCCAGATGCGCCGGACGCTTCGGTGGGAGCGGGTGCGCAGCGCCGAGACGGGGCCGGAGAGCTCGTCGATGAGGGTGCGTAGCAGCCGGAACCACACTCCCGCGTGCACGGATCGGCGCGGCAGGGTCACCGTGCCGGTGTGCAGGGCCTGGTGGGTGCGTGCGTCCATGACGAGGACCGCGGCCGGTGCAGTGCGGGCGCGGGTGTCCTGCTTCTCCCAGGCGGCGAAGGCGCCAAGGCCGCCGAAGGCGGGGTCGAGGTAGCAGCCGTGTTGCGGGCAGCTGAGCGTGAGCGGGAGCTGGGAGATCAGGGTGAATCCGAAGGTGCCGGCCGCGGAGGTTCTTTGGCAGGTCGGGCAGGCCCGGCGCAGCGGCCCGCGTTTGGGGTCGGTCGGCAACCAGGCACGCCAGCCGGGCACCTCCCGCCGGGGGCGTTCCTTGGCGGTCAGGAGCACCGAGTCCTGGTGGACGTAGGTGTCGAACGCTTCCCCGGGCACTGGCTCGGAATCGAGTGTGTCCAGGAGCCAGGGCACCTGGCCGGCGATCGTCATCTGGCGCAGTTGGTCCAGCGGTACGCCGGTGCGGGCGGTCAGCGCGGGAAGCACCACTGCGGGTGGGTTCAGGTCCAGGGTGCTGGTGTGGTGGTCGGGAAGATCGAGGTCCGGTGCGAGGTTGTGCCGGATGAGTTCCTCGACGCTCAAGCCGTAGACCTCGGCCAGTCGGCTGAGCCAGGACGTCAGCGCCTCGCCCTCACCCGGTGGTGGGTGCAGGGGCCAGCGAGCGGTCATGCCAGCTCGCGTTCGAACATCCGGCGTCGTTCGGTGGGGCCAACGTAGGGCGCCATGAGCAAAGTGCGTTGGTTGATCGCCTCCTCGCCGGACTCGATTGCTGCCACCGCGGCGTCGGTGAGGAGGTGGGTGAGTTCTCCGATGGTGCCCTCGCTGCGGGAGAGCAGGTAGCGGGCCATGTCCTCAGTGGCGATCGTCGAGGGGCGCCGTAGCGGGAAGGCGGCGGCGAAGCTGGCCAGCAGTGTGCGGGTCTCCTCGTTCGGTTCCCAGCGGGGCAGGGTGAATGGCTCGAAGCGGTTCTCCAGCTGGTCATCGGAGCGGATCGCCAGATAGGCCTCGCGGGTCCCGACCCCGACGAGCGGGATGCGCAGCTCGTTGCCCAGGAACCGGATCAGGTTGAGGAACTCGCGCCGGGTCTCGCCGCGCCCGGCCAGGAGGTTGTGCAGCTCGTCGATGACCAGGACTCGCACCCCGACCGCGCGCAGGAGCGCCAAGGTGGCTTGCTCCAGGTCGGCCAGGCGCTGGCGCGGGCGTAGCGGTGCTCCCATCGCGGCCAACAGCGCGACGTAGAACCGGATCACCGAGGGCTCTGAGGGCATCTGTACCGCCAGCACCGGTATCTGCTCACGATCGGCGTGGGACGTGGGCGGGTGGAGTCGGCGGAACTTCTCGATGATCATCGACTTGCCGTTGTTCGTCGGCCCGATCAGCAGCAGGTTGGGCATGCGCTGCTTGCCCGGCCACGCGTACAGCGTCTCCAGCCGCTCCAGCGCCGCGGTGGCGCGGGAGTAGCCGATCCACCGGTCGGCGCGCACGTGCCGCACCCGCTCCTCCGCCGGCAGCCGGGCCACCGGCCGGGCGCTCTCGTGCAGATGATCCAGGCCGTCACCCGCGATGTCCTCGACTGTCCGGTCCTGGCCCTGGCTCACCACTGCTCGATCACCTCGAACGGCGCCACGGACGCCGTATCCGAGGCGCTGGCCCTGCTGGCACCATCAGCAAGGGTGTCGTCAGGCGGGCCCGCCGCGGCGGGCTTGTCCCAAGAGTCTGCGGCCCCCGCTTTCCTGCGGCGTTCAGCGTCGCGGCGGGCCTTGCGCGTGGTGGACCTAGCGGTGTCGGTGATGGTGCGCATCTGCTCGACCATCCGGAACAGTGCCTCCTCATCGACCTGCGCCCGGCCTTCCGCCCGGAGCCGTTCCACCGCGGCGCGGTGCTCCCACACGCTCACCGCCGGATGGGACTGCGTCCGGTAGGGCACCGCCAGGTAGGACTCGCCCTCGGGGTTGAGCACCCAGATACGGCTGATGTCGCGCGGGTCGCGGCGGATCACGAACCGGTCCAGCTGCCCGCGGCGGGCGATCCATGGCTTGAGCGCGTCGCTGAAGTAGCGCACGTGGTCGATGACGAACCCGGTGCGGGTCAGCGTCCTGCGGATCACCGGCAGGAAGTCCACCAAGAACGCGGTCTCGTTGGCCACGGCCACCGCCGGCGTCTGGGCCGCGCCGGCGACCCAGCGGGCCTGCGGCGTCTGCCCGGTCGTGCCGTGAACCGTCCCGTGGTAGTTCGCCACCGCCAGGGCCAGCCACTTCTCCAGCTCCGCGACCGTCAAGGTGGCCTTGGCATCGGAGTCGTAGCTGCCGCGCTGGGCCGGGTTGGAGAACGTCGTGCCGGGCAGCTCGTGGACCATCTCCATCAGCGTGCCGACGACCCGCTCGACGATCCCGCCGTAGTGCGGACGTCCCAGGGGGCGGTAGCGCAGCGTGATCCCGTGCTCCTCACAGCCTCGCCGCAGGGCCTCGCTCTTGAACTCCGCGGCGTTGTCCAGATACAGCTCGCCAGGCTTGCCGGCCATCGGCCAGTTCACCTCGATCCCCAGGCGCTCCAGCCAGGCCCGCTTGTCGGTGACCATGTGCGCCAGGCACAACCCCACCGACAGCGCCGAGGGTGCCTCCAAGGTGATCACCAGGCCCACGATGCACCGAGAGAAGACGTCGATCGCGACCGTCACGTACGGCCGCCCGATCGGTAGACGGTGGTGCTCATCGACCACGATGAGATCCACCACGGTGTGGTCGATCTGCACCTGCTCCAACACCCCGGTGATCGGTGGCACCTGCCCACCGGCCGACTCCAGCGACCGTGCCGCGTCTGCTCCCTGACGGGCTGTTGTCTCGGCGCGCGGGTCAAGGCCAGCGATGCGGCGCGTGATCGCGCCGAGTGAAGGCACTGGCAGGCCGCGGGTACGGCATACCCGCGTGATCTCGCGGTGTACCGCGGCGGTCGTCTTCCGTTGCCGGGTCAGGTAGTGCTTGCGCACGACCTCGCGGATGGCCGCCTCGACCTCGGCCGACAGCCGCTGGCCGCCGCGGCCACCGCTGGAGCGCCCCGGGATCAGATCGGAGACCACGCCTTGGCCCTCGCGCCACCGGCGCAGCAAGACATAGACCTGCCGGCGTGAGATGCCCAGCTGCTCGGCGGCCGCCTCCACCACCTCCTCACCGGCTGTCCCGGCCTCGGCCAGCGGGCCGATCACCTCCGCCCGGCGCACTGCGACCGCCCACACGGCATCGGGGACGGTCAGCAGACCACGCTCAGGAACCCGGTCCTCAGCGACCGCTTCGTCGTGCACAGGACTATGGAACAACAAGCCGACCGTGCACACGGGTACGGACACGCCGGGCGATCAAACTCCGCTGCACACTGCCTCGAACATACAGGTCGCCTGTGCAGACGACTTCGGACATTCACATCGTGCCGGCGCCATGCTCGTCGAGCGGGGCGTCTCGTAAAACTGTAGCTTTTCGCGACTTCGATATCGGGTGATCACCTGTGGGTGCTTGGCTGTCACGGCTGAGCTGCGGCAGACGCCACGCACCAACCCAGGACCGTGCCCGGGGGAGCGCTCCATCAAGGTTCAGGAAGGGGTGGGAAGCGAGTGTGAGCTGAGCTCTGCAGTGAGGGCGGCTCTCCGGGTGGCACGGGAGGTGACTGTCCCCATGCCGGACGATGCGACGGGAGTTCGGTGTGCTGCCAAGGCTCGAGTCTTCCTACGGTTGTGTTGGGGCCGGTCTCCCTCATCGCATCAGCGCGACGGTGGCCGAGGAAGGCACTGGCAGTGCACCCCTCCCGAGCGGATGGCCCTACATCAGACCGTTCGTCCGGAGCCAGGCCTCGAGGTCGGCGGCGGCGGAATCGACGTCTTCTCCGCGGACAGCGAGACCGTCTGCGACGTTGCTCTCGGGCAGGGTGTCACGGTAGTCCTGGTCGATCTCGCTCATGCCAGAGACGGCGTAGGTGACGAACGGCAGGATCCGCATGCCAGAGAGATCGACGCCCTCGAGGAAGGTGGACAGAATCATCGGGGCACGGACATTCCACACCGGACTGCCCAGCAGCACCGCGTTGTAGCCACTGACGTCCGGGAGCTCTCCCGCGAGGCCAGGGCGGGCATCGTCGTTCTGCTCGCGCTGGTTGCGCTCGACGGTCGGGTCGTAGGCCTCTGGATACGGGTCGGCGGCGCGGATCTCGAACTCGTCGCAGTCGATTCGTTCGACGATCATCTGAGCAAGACGTTTGGTGTTGCCCACCTCGAGGTCACGGCGTCCGCCCTCCCAGTAGTTCTCGCCGGCCCGGGAGAAGTAGACGAGCAGGGTGCTCGCGCCGGAGGACGGTGCAGCGCTGGGTGTCATGTCGGGACTCTCATCCGGTGTCTGCGGTGGGTCGGCGGAGCGAGAGTCATCCGGCGGCGCGCAACCGGCGAGGGTCGCGAGCCCGGCAAGTCCGGTCGCGCCCACGAGGGTCCTTCGGCTGATCTCGGTCACGGTGCCAGTCCACAGGCGCTCAGCTGCTTCCGGGAGGGCCTGCTTATCCGTGCACTGCCAGTTCCTCCCTCGGAGCGGCGGCGGTCCGTAGCGTGGAGGGCATGAACCAGAAGGACGAGGTCGGAGACTTCCTGCGCACCCGTCGGAACCGCATCACGCCGGAGCAGGCAGGAATTCTTCCCGGCAGCCGGCGCCGGGTGCCGGGCCTGCGTCGCGAGGAGGTCGCCATGCTGGCCGGCGTCAGCGTGGAGTACTACGCGCGGATGGAACGCGGCGACCTCCGTGGCGTCTCGAGCGAGGTTCTCGACAGCCTCGCACGAACGCTGCGCCTGGACGAGGCCGAGACCGACCACCTCCATGCCCTCGCCGAGGCCGCCGGTTCCCAACCCGCCCGGCGCCGGAAGAAGGCCGAGCAGCCGTTCCGGCCGAGCTTGCAGCGGTTCATCGACGCCGTCGCGATGCCCGTGTGGGTGCGGGACCGGCGCATGGACTTCGTGGCCGGCAATCCGATGGGCCGAGCCCTGTACAAGCCGCTGCTGGAGGATCCGGCCAGCCGTGGCAACACAGCTCGCTTCGTCTTCTTCAGCCCCGCTTCCCGCATCTTCTTCCCCGACTGGGAAGAGAGCGCGACCAACATCGTCGCCTCGCTGCGCACCTACGCCGGGCAGAGCCCCCGGGACAAGCACCTGACCGACCTGATCGGCGAGCTCGCCACCCGCAGCGACGACTTCCGAGTGCGGTGGGCAGCCCACGATGTGCGCCACCACCGCACCGGCATCAAGCGCATCCACCACCCCGAGGTCGGCGACCTCGAGCTGGTGTACGAGGCGATGGACTTCCCGGCCAACCCCGAATGGTTCATGTTCGGCTACACCGCCGAACCCGGGACCCCGAGCGAGGACCGCCTGGCACTGCTGGGAAGCCTCGCCGCCAGCGACCAGACCACGCACCACGAGGAGAGAGCATGACCATCACTCTGAACAACGGCGTCGAGATGCCCGCCCTGGGCTTCGGCGTCTTCCAGACCCCGCCCGAGGAGACCGTCGCCTCGGTCGCTGAGGCGCTGCGCGTCGGATACCGCCTCATCGACACCGCCGCGTCGTACTTCAATGAGCGCGAGGTCGGCGAAGGGATCCGCGCTTCCGGCATCGACCGCTCGGAGGTGTTCATCGAGACGAAGCTGTGGATCTCCGACTACGGCTACGACGAGGCCCTGCACTCCTTCGACAAGTCTGCCGGCAAGCTCGGCGTGGACCAGATCGATCTCCTGCTGCTGCATCAGCCGCTGACCGCGGACTTCGCCAAGACGGTCGGCGCGTACAAGGCGCTGGAGAAGCTCCTCGCGGACGGGAAGGTCCGCGCGATCGGCGTCTCCAACTTCATGCCCGATGTGCTCGAGCGCTTGCTCGCCGAGACCGAGATCGCCCCGGCCGTCAATCAGGTCGAGGTTCACCCCTACTTCACCCAACCTGACGTGCAGAAGGCCGACGCCAAGCATGGCGTTCTCACCCAGGCCTGGTCGCCGATGGGCGGGATCACCAGCTACCGCGGAGACTCCAGCCGCTCGACGTTCAATGACCCGGTGATCGGCGACATCGCGGCCACGCACGGCAAGACCCCGGCGCAGGTCATGATCCGCTGGCACCTGCAGCAGGGCCGCTCCGCGATCCCGAAGTCGGTCAAGCCCGAGCGCATCGCCGCGAACTTCGACGTCTTCGGCTTCGAGCTCACCGACGAGGAGCTCACTCGGATCGACGGACTCGACACCGGCGTCCGCAGCGGTCCGGACCCCGACATCATCACGCTGGAGAACTTCCACCGCGACATCCCCGAAGCCTGACCAGCAGGCCGCCGCTGAGATGTCCTCGACGGCGGGTCCGCACAGACAAGTGCCCCGCGTGCCTCACGGCACGCGGGGCACTTCGCGTTCAGGTGGGTCAGCGGTCGATCCACTTCTGCATCTTCTCTGGATAGCGCGGAGCCGTCGTATCGATCAGGGCGGACTGCTCGGCCAGCTGCGCCAGCTCCTCGTCGCTCAACTCGACGGTAGATGCGCCGACGTTCTCCTCCAGGCGGTGGATCTTCGTCGTGCCGGGGATCGGCACGATCCACGGTCGTTGCGAGAGCAGCCAGGCCAGGGAAACCTGCGCAGGCGTCACATCCTTGCGCCCGGCGATCTCGGAGACCAGGTCGACAAGCTGCGCCCCGGCGGCGCGGCTCTGCTCGCTGTACCGCGGCAGCGTCGCACGAACATCCCCGTCAGCGAACACGGTCGAACCGTCGACCGTTCCGGTGAGCAGACCCTTGCCGAGCGGACTGAACGGCACCAGGCCGATCCCCAGTTCCTCCAGGGTCGGCAGGATCTCGACCTCCGGCTCACGCCACCACAGGGAGTACTCGCTCTGCAGCGCCGTCACAGGCTGCACGGCATGCGCGCTGCGGATCGTGGCGACGCCTGCTTCGGACAGGCCGAAGTGACCGACCTTCCCGCCCTCGATCAGCTCCTTGACGGTGCCGGCGACGTCCTCGATCGGCACGTCGGGGTCGACGCGGTGCTGGTAGAGCAGGTCGATCTTCTCCACGCCGAGGCGCTGCAGTGAAGCGTCCACGGTCGTGCGGATGTACTCCGGTGTGCTGTTCAGCCCGGACTCGCGGGTGCCTACGAAGTCGAAACCGAACTTCGTGGCGATCGCGACCTGGTCACGGACGGGGGCAAGGGCCTTGCCGACCAGCTCCTCGTTCACGAACGGGCCGTAGACCTGGGCGGTGTCGAAGAACGTCACCCCGAGTTCGACTGCGCGGCGGATCACCTCGATACCGTGCTCGTCCGCGACCTTCTTGCCGTATCCGTGACTGAGCCCCATGCAACCGAATCCGATCGCCGCGGCCTCCAGGCCGGTGCCGAATGTGCGCTTCTCCATACTGCGTCTCCTTCGCGAGTGGACAGCTCCGAGGCTAGGTGCGATCCCACCGGTTAACGGCGTACTGCGAGTTCCTCCCTCCAGGCGCAACCACGACCTAGCGTGATCGCGTCAATTCACGGTGAACCCGAAGGAGCCGGGACCGCTGCGCGGGTGTCACGATGTGCGGCGCTCAGCGTGCTGCAGCGAAGGCTGTGCATCAGACCCGGGCCAGCATGGTCCTCGTCCTGAAGAGAAGCCAGCTCACTTCATCACTGACAAAGTGATCGAGGCCGCCACCAGCACCCTGGTCACCGGCTAACGCCACCTACTAACTCACAGAAGCACGCCACTTACTGATCAAGTCCACACCGCTGAGGGCAGCAATCACGCCAGTGGCGGGCTGGGTAGAAAGTGCCCGGTGACCGTTCCTCCTACGGGACGGTCAACGCTCATGGAAGCTCCGACCTCCCCCTGCTCCCGCCCAAGAAGAGGCGCGGGTCGTGTGCCGAGGCGCCCCGGGGTCCTGACGACGTCGGAGCGGCCGACTACCAGACTCACCCGCGCGGTGCTACAGGCCGAAGGCGCCGCCCTCGAGCAGGATGACGATGCCGAGGCCGATGAGGACCAGCGGGAAGAGGATGTGCTCCCAGCGTTCGAGGACCTCGGCGACGGGCCGCCGGGTGGCGACGTACTTCGCTGCGAGGACGAGGAGGCTGACCAGGGCGAGGAAGACGAGGCAGTAGGCGATGATCGCGGTGGTGGACGCGGTGGCGAAGACGGGGACGTAGACCCCGATGTTGTCCCCGCCGTTGGCGAACGTCACGGCGGCCACGGTCAGGACTCCGACCTGCTTGTCGGCGACCTTGGCCTCCTCGTCGTCGTCATCGTCATCGCGGTTGCGCCACGCTCGCCATGCCGCGTACAGGCCCAGGGCGAGGGGGATGAGACCGAAGTAGGGCAGTGCGTCCTCGGGCAGGAAGGAGCGAGCCCCGAGGGAGACGACCACGGCGGCGAGCAGGATGCCTCCGAAGCCGAGGTACTGACCGAGCAGGATTTTGCGGGTGGTGCCCCGCTGGCCGGCGCCGCGGGCGTAGAAGAGGGACAGGATGATGATGTCGTCGATGTTCGTGGCCACGAACAGGCCGATCGCCTGCAGGATCGGGGTGAGCAGTTCCATCGGGTGCCTTTCAGGGCGCGCCGGACTGGCGGCGGTGGGTCAGGGGGGCGCGTTGTCCGTGGGTCAGCGTCCGAGCGCGGGCTGGTGAGCGCGCGCGTGCGGCGCGCAGGCCGTCGTCGCTTTCGAGCTCCTCGACGGGCGCGTGGGTGGTCGCGCTCATGCCACGGTCCCGCTCGGGCAGCAGCCGGGCACCGTGCAGGCGGCATCCACGCACGGGGCGTTCTCATCGACGGCCAACGTCACCTCGACCAGCGCGGTCATCGCCGCGGCCAGGTGCGGGTCGGCGATCTCGTACCGCGTCTGGCGCCCCTCGGGCTCGGCCACGACAATGCCGCAGTCCCGCAGGCAGGTCAGGTGGTTCGACACGTTCGACCGGGTCAGGCCCAGATCCCGGGCGAGCACCGCCGGGTAGCCAGGGCCCTCGAGGAGCGTCATGAGGATGCGGGAGCGGGTCGGGTCGGCCATCGCCCGGCCCAACCGGTTCATCACGTCCAGCCGCGAAGTAGTAGTCAGCATGCGCTGACCATACAGCACACACTGACCTATCGAGCCTCTCTCCCAACGACCTCTGCCCGACCGCGGCCCTCTATGCAAAGCCAGGATGACGCCGCAAGGCAATCCCCTGCGGAACGTAACTGACCTCGGCTTCGAGGGGGACTACGAGCGGTGCGGACGGACTCGCAAATTGTTCATCTGCGGAACTGTGTACAGCGAGCAAAACCGGCGAGTCCTCGTCACCTGATGCGTACTGTGCGAAACTCAGGTGCATGACGCGGCATCGCCTTCTGGGCGTACTTGGGGCAGCGGCCCTCGTCGTGTCCGCTGGGTGCTCGTCGCAGGTTGACGAGGCACCGGAGGAGGCGCCGACCACTGAGCAGGCGGCCACCGATGGCGAGACGGCGGAATACGAAGAAGGCATCCTCGACCGGCTGGCCGAGGAGCAGGCCAGCGCGCGTGCCGAGGCCGAAGCGCAGCTCACTGTGCGCGGTGGCCTGGTACTCACACCGGACGTGTCCCTCGTGACTGATGATGGGGACTGCCTCCCGTTGATCCCCCAGCAGAGCCTGCACGACCGAGTCACCGATCTGATGGACGAACCCCAGGTGCAGATTTTGGACGCCTCCGGATCAATTGTGGGAACTGCCCAGATGGAGCAGAGGCTCTCCAGCACCGGCGATGCTTGCATGTTCTACTTCGAGACGCGGGTGTCACGGGGCGGCGGCTACTACACCGCAACGGTGGAGTCGTTTACGACTGATGCCGTCGCCGAGAGTGACGCGGAGGACGGCGAGATTTTGCTCGACCTCAATGACGATCTCTGATCGCCACGTTGCAAGCCGCTCCGCTTGCCGGGGTGCAGCCGTTTGAGGATCGGCTTATGAGGCGCCGGGAAGGTTCGGTCGCGGGGAGTAGAAGTCAAGAAGGGCTTCCGACTCGCGGATTGCCGCCTCTAGTTCTCCGCGTTCCGGAGCGGCACCTCGGTGCACCGCACGGTTACGCGGCCCCGCCAGACGGTCCGCGATGCGGGGGATCCGGCTCTTCGCAACCGGCTGGAGAGACTCAAGTAGCTTTACCAGGCCTACGAGCCCATTCGCAGACTGAATGATCGTTTCGGAAGCGGCGTCTCCGACGTCGCCCAAGAGTCTGCGAACGGCTGCGGCGAGCCCGGTTTCGGCCGCCGTTGTCGCGTCGATCAGAGAGCGGCGGAAATCTGTCCACCTCGCACGCAGCCACAGTTCCCACTCGAGCGGAAGTTCGATCCCCTCTGATGCGTTGGCCGCGGCGGCAGATGCAGTTGCGTAGTGGATCGCTTCCTGAGACCCGTGGAAGGTCACACGTGGGAACGGAGGGGACCAGCCGGTGCGGATAGCGGGACGGGAATCAGCTGAGAGCTGCATCTGACCTCTAGTTCCCGACGCGCGCTCCTCGGCCATCACGATCCGCTGGCTGCTCCACAACTCCAACCATCGACCAAACAGAGCGAACCAGGTGTCGAAATCAGCTCCGAATAAAGCCGCGTGCTCTGCCTCCTCCGTACCGTCGCCCTCGGCTCCGCGCCATGACGCACGGATCCCGATCGCGCGCATCCACGACGCGAGGGGAGGAGGATAGTCGGGTGCCGTGGCACCGAAGCCCATGTAGCCCCAACCATGCTCGCCCAGAGTTGCAGACAGGTCGTCCATTCCCGCAGGGGGCCCCAGGCGGTCGACGCCGGTACTTGATATCTCGCGAGGCAAGGTCGGGAATGACAGTTCGACATCAGTTCCACCGATCCTCAGGTCAAGAAGGACCCGTCCGACGCAGTCGCCTGCGACGAGCACCGCGCGCGGAAGTTCGACAGCGCCCCTCATAGTCACGTCCACAGTCGCATGATGGCTTGCGTAACGACGCCCAGCCATGCTTCCAACGTCCACGACCTTGCTCACTCTCCGGCGCGGTGAGGACGTTTCCTCGACGGCGGCGCTGGTGTCGTCCGGCGGAGGATCCTCAAGCGGGCGCGGGCAATTCAACCGAGAGTCGTTACCTTCTCCGTGCCAGTCGGCCGTTGGCTACCCCGCTCGGCATCGCCACGTCATGGGAGGGTGGTCCCCATGGAGCTGCATGCTCGTCAATGGGGCCACGGAGCGCGCCTAGCGATCCTGCTGCACGGGATGATGGGGTCATCGGGCAGTTGGAATCGCGTCGGTCCGGTGCTCGCGGCTCGAGGCTATCGCGTCCTGGCGTTCGACCTGCCGGGCCACGGCCGATCCCCTCGGGACCCCAACCTCACTATTGACGGCGCAGTCGCCGCCGTGATCGAGACGTCTCGCCACCATTCAGCAGTGGCGCCGACGTTGGCCATCGGCCATTCGTACGGGGGAACGATTCTCGCAGCCGCCCTTGAACAGCTCCGGCCCGAGAACGCGGTGATCGTGGATGCCCCGACCTCGGCTCGTGGCGGCCGCGACCGCGACGAGGCACACGCCGGCTACGCGCAAGAGGCGAGAGTGCGCACGTTTGACTGGCTGCGGGCCACCCGCCCCTACTACAGCGAGGCCGACGCCCGCACTGAGGCCGAAGCCGCTGCACTCTTTGACCCAGCGACTGCGGCCGCCGTCTCTGCGGCCGCCGGTGGCTCCTGGCCCTTGCCCGCTGGGGCCGTCGTCATCCGCCCGGAGCCTAGTCTGTACGTTCCCGACGAGACCGTTGCCAGCCTTGAACGCTCAGGTGTTGTGGTCCGAGGAATTGCCGGTGCGGCACACACCATCTGGTACAGCCACTTCAACGAGTTCATCGCTGAACTCCCCTTGATCTGACTGCATTCGAACCAGTTACCCTCGCCCGGGTTCAGACTGTGCCCGGTCGAGGATCCTCCTGCGGTGAGGGTGCTTGGGGATGAGCCGAGGTCCGCAAAGGTGCTGCTGTGACTTCGAGGGCGAGCGCTACTGCGTCTGCTGCGGGCGCTGCGCCGAATTCGACGCCGACCCGCAGGCCTACACCACGGCAACCTGAGCGTTCCGCCGGTATCTTTGACGGAGGTCTAAGTTGGAATCGTTATCACCGCCCGGGAGTGCGACCGGAACCACTCAGTCTGTGATCGTGGTGTTGTTCGGTGCCACTGGTGACCTGGCTCACCGCATGGTGATGCCGGCCCTGGTGGAGTTGCACGAGCGCGGATTGCTGCCCCAGAGGTGGCGCTTGATCGGCTGTTCCACAGACCGGTTGGATGAGGAGGCCTTCCGTGCCCGGCTGAGGGATTCCCTGCTGGGCAGCGAGTTGGGTCTGCCCGAGGACTGGGACCAGGTATGCCTGCGGGTCGGCTACGCGGGCGGGGGGTTCACCGATGACGACCCCGGTGCACTGCCTGAGGTTCTCGTTCGCGCGCGGCGTGAGTTAGCGGCCGAGGGCGGCGGTGAGCCGTTGGTCGTGCACTTTCTGGCCGTGCCACCGGCGGCGTATCCGGTGATTACTCGGGGGCTGGGACGTCATGGCTTGGCGGTGGGCGCCCGGGTGGTCTTCGAGAAACCCTACGGCAGGTCGCTGGCAGACTTTGAGTCGTTGGACGCGCTGGTGAAGAAGGTGCTCACCGAGGAGCAGGTCTTCCGCATTGACCATTTCCTCGGCAAGCAGGCGGTGCAGGCCATCTACGCGTTGCGCTTTGCGAACCGGCTGTTCGGCTCGCAATGGGATGCCCACGGGATTGAGCAGGTACAGATCGACGTGCCCGAGGACCTCGACGTCGCCCAGCGGGCTGGGTTCTACGACGCTACCGGCGCGGCGCTGGACATGCTGGTCACCCATCTGTTCCACGTGGCCAGCCAGGTGGCGATGGATCCGCCGGCGGACGTGCAGGACCCGGAGTCGGTTGTGGCCGCACGGGATGCGGTCATCGGGGCGTTCCGGCCACTGGATCCGGTCAGGGACGTCGTGCTGGGGCAGTTCGAGGGCTATACCGATATAGCCGGGGTGGCGGCTGGTTCCGGGCAGGACACGTTTGTCGCTGCCCGGCTGTGGATCGACACCGACCGGTGGCGGGGCGTCCCGTTCGTGCTGCGCACCGGCAAGCGCATGGCTCGCAAGGCCCAGCGAATCACCTTGATCATGCGTCCGCCCCAGGGTCCTTTTGGGCGCGGCCGTCACTGGGCGCAACACGATCGAGATCGACTTCAGTGGCCCCGGGGCCTTTGCTGTCGGTGTGACTGTCAGCACCCCCGGACCGGGTCGGGCGTTGAGTTTCGCGCACACCGAACTTGACTTGGCTGAGGTGCCGGGCGGGGAGCCGATCTCCGCCTATGCCTCCTTGCTCCACGATGTTCTTGTCGGGGACCGTTCGCTGTTCACCACCTCCCATTGCCTGCGGGCGGCCTTCACCGCCTTCGCGCCGGTGCAGGGCCCCCAGCGCCCGCCCCCGTTGCCTTACGCGCTCGGCTCGTGGGGGCCGCAGGAGGCTGAGCGTCTCACGGGTCCGCACGGGTGGATGCTCGAGCGCCGCGCACGCTGACCGCTCAGGGGACATGAGTGATCGCGCGGCGGTGGCGCCACGTGGCTCGGTGTTGGTGTCGCTGGCGTTCGAGACTGTCCACACCCCGGCCAGACAACGCCAGAGTTATTCAGATAGGCCGGACAACCGAGTCACCGCGGCGCCCGGGATCCCAGAGAAGCGCTGGGTGGTGCCGGCTGGTAGGGCGCTTTCGTGCTCCCCGACTCGCAGTCGGATGTGTGGGTTGGCCGCGCACGGCTCGGCGGTGACGGTCAGGGTGTTCTCGTCGAGGATGATGTGGAGGCGTTGGCCGCGGTGCTGGATACGGAAGCGCATGGCGGGCAGTCCGGCCGGTAGTGCGGGGTCCAGGACAACGGTTGGGCCCTGGGTGTGAAGGCCCGCGAAGGACCGGATGAGGATGTCGATGGTGCCGGCCATGGCGCCCAGGTGGATGCCCTCTTGGGTGGTGCCGCCCTGGGTGTCGTCCAGGTCCGCGGCAAGGGCCTCACGGAAGGTGGCCCACCCGCGGGCAGGGTCTAGGCGGGCCAGGACCGAGGCGTGCACGACTCGGCTGAGGGTGGAGCCGTGCGCGGTGCGCGCGAGGTAGTATTCCACGGTCCGGGCCAGTACCTGGCGGGTGGTGGGGTAGCCGAGGCGGTGGAGCATGTTCAGCAGCCCGTCGGGTCCCAGGAGGTAGATGAGCATGAGGACGTCTGCCTGTTTGGCCAGTTTGTACCGGTTAGTCGCATCCCCTTCGGACTCCAAGATCAGGTCCAGGCGCCCGATGTTGCCGTAGGTGCGCCGATAGTGGTCCCAGTCCAACTCGGCGAGGGCTTCATAGCCGGCGAACTGGGCGATGAGGCCATCGGGCAGGAACGGCACGGCCAGGCGCCGGCTGAGGTGCTCCCAGGTGGTGGGCTCTTCTGGGGCGATGTCGAGACGGGCGTGTAGGTCGTCGCACTCGTGGCCGGCCACGGTCTGGAGGACGTCCAGTGCCCGCTGGCATACCCACGCCGCCAGGACGTTGGTGTAGGCGTTGTCGGTCAGGCCTTCGCCGGGCGCGTCGGGGTAGCCGTCGTGATACTCATCGGGTCCCATCACACCCCTGATGTGGAAGCGGTCGGTGCTGGGGTCGTGCGTAGCCAGGGCGGTGAACAGCCGTGCGACCTCGATGATCAGGTCCGCGCCGCGACGGGCGAGCCAGGTGAGGTCGCCGGTGGCCTGGTAGTACTCCCAGGCGTTGTAGGCGATAGCGAGGCCAACGTGGCGCTGGCGGTGGGAGTTGTCCGGCATCCACCGTCCGGAGCGGGTGTTGAACAGCATGACGGGGGTTTCCTCCCGCCCGTCGCTGCCGGACTGCCAGGGGAACATCGCACCGGGGAGTTCCGCCTGCGCTGCGGCGCGACGGGCGGCGTCTAGGCGACGCCACCGGTAGTCCAGCAGTCCGCGACTGACCTGTGGCAGGTGTGTGGTGAGCACCGGCAGGATGAACAGTTCGTCCCAGAACACGTGCCCGCGGTAGCCCTCTCCGTGCAGGCCGCGGGCCGGCACGCCGGCGTCCAAGTCGGCGGTGTGCGTGGACAGGGTCTGGAGCAGGTGGAAGACGTGCAGGTTGAGCACCAGCCGGGTCTGGGTGTCGGCCTCCAGTTCTATCCCG
This sequence comes from Pseudactinotalea sp. Z1732, assembly GCF_049724975.1. NCBI lineage: Bacteria > Bacillati > Actinomycetota > Actinomycetes > Micrococcales > Cellulomonadaceae > Pseudactinotalea > Pseudactinotalea sp. Z1732. The sequence continues at coordinate 91,721 of NZ_JBMPQC010000009.1, forward strand.
TAGCGGTCCCAAAGCCGCTGCCACGCCGCCACGTGTTCGTTGAGGAGCCCGTCGAACCCTTGCGGGGCGGCAGTCAACTCGCCCAGGGCCGCCAGCCGGGGCGAGGCGATCGCCGGGTCTTTGGACGTGTACACGGCGGCAACCTTGTCGATGGTGACCGGTTCACCGTCTGTGACCGGCACTTTGAGCACCAGGGAGTGCAGTTCGTGGTCGCGCTCGAAGTCTGCGTCCGGGATGCCCCCGTTGACGGTGGTACGGGCCGCCGTGGCGATGCGGACCTGGCTCTGGACGGTCTCCACCTCCACCAGAAGGGTGCCCGGCCCGGCCTTCTCGGCGCCGGTGGTGCGCAAATGACAGTCGGCCAACGCGGTGTACTCGGCGACGTTGCCGTTGCGGACACCAGCGTCGATGCCGGAGCGCACCTTCAGTATCCCGCTCCAGCCGTCGGGGACCATGGTCGTCTCCAGGGCCGTCAGGTGCGGCCGGGTCATAGAGACCAGGCGCCGCTGCCGCAGCCGCAGCCGCCGCCCGCCCGGGTCGGTGAGCACGGCGGTCCGGGTGAGCACACCGCGGCGCAGGTCCAACTCACGCCTCTCCCCGGACACGGTGAGGCCGCCGGTGGACCACCACGACTGCGCGCCCTGTGGGCCGAGGTCGAGGATCAGCCAGTTGGGGGCGTTGACCAGATGCTCGTCCTCCATCTGGCGACCATGGACCGAGGAGACGAGCCGGTTGTAGACACCGGCAAGGTAGGTGCCGGGATAGTGCACCCCGTCAGCGGCACGCTCCGGGGCCGCGCCCCGGGTGCCGAGATAGCCGTTACCCAAGGTGGTCAGTGCCTCGCGGTGGCCCTCGTGGGCGGGGTCGAAACCTTCGTATACGAGCGTCCAGGGGTCGGCGCGTAACGCACCCAGGTCGAGTTGGGCGACGTCCTCGACCACCAGGTGGGCCCCGGCGGCCTCCAGCTCGGCCCGCTGCCCAGCCCGGGCTATGCCCGCGACCAGGCTGAACCCGCCGGCGCGGGCCGCCTGGACACCGGCGACAGCGTCCTCCACAACGGCGACCTGGGCCGGGTTCACGCCCAGCTCAGCGGCTGCTGTGAGGAACATCGCCGGGTCGGGTTTGCCGGGCAGGCCCAACTCGGCAGCACGGTCCCCGTCCACGATCACGTCGAAGACCCCCGCCAGGCCAGCGGCCTCCAGCAGCGCGCTGGTGTTGCGGCTGGCGGTGACTAACGCGACCGGCACCCCACCGGCCCGCAGCCGGTTGAGCAGGTCCACGGCACCGGGGAAAGCCTTGGTTCCGTGCTCGGTGGCGGTGTCAGTCACTACCCCGTCTAGTTCGAAGATCACCGCCTCCTGCGGGGGGACCGCCCCGGTGGGGGCCGGTGCCGCCGGTGACGGGCTCGGGTGGGTCGTCGGGTGCGTCACGTTTCTCCTTCGGTTGGTAAGTCCGGTGCGGTGGCCATCTGGCGGCTGTCGGATATGCCCGGGCGCGGGTCTGGGACGAAGCCCACTTCTGGCGGGCCGGTGGTCTGCGCGGGAGTCGTGGTGCGGCGTGGTGGCCGCAGGGTAATCCACATGGCTGCCAGCACGGCGAGGAGCCCGGCAGCGGTCCACCCGCCCGGGCGTTCGCCCAGCAGGACGGCGGCCAGGGCGATGCCGAGGACGGGGGTCAGGAAAGTCCAGGTGGTCAGGGTGTCCAGTCGGCTGCGGCGGGCCTCGCCGAACCACGCCACCGTGGTCGCCGCGGTGCCCACCAGCGCCAGGAACGCCAGCGACACAACAAAGCGGGGGGTCCAGTTGATCACCGGAGCACCCTCCACGGCCGCGGCGAGGCCGGCAAGGGCCACCCCACCGATGAGGAGGTGCCAGCCGGTGGCCGTGACCAGGTCCAGTCCGACCAGACGGCGGGAGAGTAGGGTGCCGGCGGTCACGGCCACTGCCGAGAGCAGCGACAGGGCGGCGCCGCTACCCCCGCCGCCGGGCAGCGCGACCAGGACGAGCCCGGCGAAGCCGACGACCAGGGCGGACGTGGTCCGGGGGGAGAGTTTCTCCCCGTAGAGCCACCAGGCGGGCAGGAGGATCATCAGCGGCTGGGCGTTGGCCAGCACCGCGGCGGTGCCGGTCGCACCACCGGCAACCCCGGCGAACATGGTTGAGAAGGCGAGCGTGACGTTGACCAGCCCGAGGACCGTGATCAGCCCCCAGGCACGTGCGCTGCGGGGGGTCGGACGGCGCTGGATGGCTCCCAGGGCCACCAGTGCGGCGCCGGCGACCAGGGCACGCAGTGCGGCGTACCACAGCAGCGGGGCGTCGCGCAGGCCCCACTCGATCACCACGAAGCACGCCCCCCAGGCTGCGGTGATCCACAGCATCCGCAACGGCCGCGGCCGCTGCGGCACCGCTTCGGCTACCGAAGCGGCCGAAGCGGTGGTGCCAGAATGTACTTCCACGTCGACCCCGGTCAGCGGGTGCCGGCCGGCACCGGTGCGGTGGGCTTCGGCTCCCGGACGGCGCGCTGGGGTGCGTCCGGGGCTTGTTGGGCGGGCAGCCGGAGCCGTTTGAGCAGCAGAGCATTGATCGTGACGATGACCGTGGAACCAGTGGTGGTCATGATCGCCTCCTTCTCGGCCACACGGCCGTGATGTGCTGGGCGCCGAGCACCGGCTGGTGTCAGTCGGTCACGGGGACAGGGCTGGGGAGGAACTCGCGGCGCATCCCGAGGACTTCATCGGTCAGTGCGATCGACGTTGCACCGTCGGTGGCGGTCTGTGTCAGGGCCCGGATCGCGTCTATGGTCTCGGGGGTGACGATGGCCTCGTTGTTGACCTGGTAGGTCAGGTAGGCCTCGTCGCCCTCGACGGTCAGGACGTCCTCCCAGACTGCAACCTCCCACATATCACCGCGGGGCCGGCCTAGGTCGCCCATGAGTTCGACGGTGGTATTCAAGGCGGTTAGGCCGTCGGCCATGCGGATGAACGCGATCCTGGGTGCGCCCCGCAGGACGACCAGGACTTCCTCCCGGCTGGCCGGGCGGGTCAACTGCAGCGTCCAGAAGTGGTTGTGAGTCTGGGTGTGGGCCGCCTTGGCGGCCATGGTGACCACGTCCAACTTCGGCAGGACTGTGCGGGCGTCGGGACCCTGGTGGGAGGGGATGGAGTCCTCGGGGACCACGGTGTTCATGATGCCGCGCTGGTGGGACTGGCTGGGGTCGGTGGACCGCCTGATCAGCACCCCACGCGCACGGGCGAGCAGGCCCGCATCCTGCAGCGCGCCGAGCACGCGCACGATACTGGTGGTGTTGCAGGAGACCACCCGGGTGGCCTGCAGGCCTAGTGCTGTGTCGTAGTTTGCCTGGGCGACGAAGGAGTGCCCGGTGGTGGCGTGGGACTCCCCGCCTTGGAACACGGCCTTGACCCCGGCAGCGCGGTAGACCTCGGCGTTGGTGGCGGCGACCTTCTTGGGAGTGGTGTCTACCACGACATCGACCTGGGCCAGCAGTTCATCCAGGGTGCCGGCCATCGGCACCCCGGCCTGGGCCATGGCTGCACCGGCCTGTTCGGTGGCGGCAAAGACGGGGATGCCCCGCTCGGTCGCGGTACGCACTCGCCAGTCGGTGGCCACGTCCGCCACCCCCACCAGGTCCATGTCGGGCATGGCCCGCACCGCGTCGGCCACTCGTTTACCGATCACGCCGTAACCGTTGATGGCTACCTGAACGTTCATCTCAACTCTCCTTCGTTTCGTTCTTGTCATCATGCCTTCGATGGCCCCGCGGTCAGGACGCGCATTCGGCGCACACCGGCAGGCCAGCGTCGTGGTGGGCCAGTTGGCTGTGGTGGTGGACGAGGAAGCACCGGGTGCAGAGGAACTCGTCCTTCTGTGGGGGCACCACCGCCACGGCCAGCTCCTCACCTGACAGGTCCGCGCCGGGCAACTCATACTGCTCGGCTAACTCGGCCTCGTCGGCCTCCTCCTGGTGCGCCGGCGCTGCCCGGGTCAGCGCGGTCAGGGGCATCGTGTCGGGCCCATCCTCCTCGCGGGGGCGTGGGGCGTCATAGTCGATGGCCACGAACTTCCCCCTCCCTCAACTGCGGACCAGGCGGGCGATGGCATCGGAGGCCTCCTTGAGCCTGGCTTCCTGCTGGAGTTCGTCAACTTGTGCGGCGTCAAGCAGGCAGTGGGCCATGTGCCCCTCAAGCAGCACCAATGCCACGCTCTGCAGCGCCCGGGAAGCGGCCGAAACCTGAGTGAGGATGTCGATGCAGTACTTGTCGTCCTCGACCATGCGGGCGATGCCGCGGACCTGGCCTTCGATCCGGCGCAGCCGGAGCAGCAGGGCCCGTGTGTGCTGGTCGGTGGTCATCGTGATCGCCTCCCGGGATCTTCGTGGGCACCGGCGTGATGCCGGCGCCCGCGGGGTGTGTGGGTTAGGGAGCCAGCGAGGTGGCGTATCTGGCCGGGTCTGCCCGGAATGTCTGCGCGCAGTGGATGGAGCAGAAGTAGTAGGTGTTGTCCTCGTGCTCGGCGCTGTCGGCGGCGGATGCTGGGTCGATGCTCATCGCGCACACCGGGTCGGTGACCTGTGCAGAGTTGTTGGACATGGTGTTCTGCGTTCCTTGTTCGTCGTCGAGCCCAACCTCCACCACCGGGTCGGAGGCGGGGATGTTGGTGACCTCGGGGACAGTCGAAGGGGTGAAAGCGCGCAGGCGGTTGGCGTTGGCCACCACGGACAGGGAGGACAGTGCCATCGCGGCCGCAGCGATCATCGGGCTGAGCATCAGGCCCAGGGCGGGGTAGAGCACCCCAGCGGCGATCGGGATCCCCATCGCGTTATACATCCACGCGAAGACCAGGTTCTGCCGGATGTTACGCATCGTGGCCCGAGATAGGTCCACCGCGGTGACCACTCCGGACAGTGCCCCGGAGATCAAGGTGATGTCGGAGGACTCGATCGCCACGTCGGTGCCGGTGCCGATCGCCGAGCCGACGTCAGCTTGAGCCAGGGCCGGGGCGTCGTTGATGCCGTCACCGACCATGCCCACCACCCGGCCCTCGCCCTGCAGGCGCTTGACCTCGGCGGCCTTATGCTCGGGCATGACCTCGGCCACCACCCGGGTGATGCCAACCTGGCGGGCAATGGCCGCAGCCGTGGCACGGTTGTCCCCGGTCATCATCACCACGTCGATGCCACGCTTCTGCAAGGCGGCGATGGCGGCCACCGACCCGTCCTTGAGCGTGTCGGCCACGCCGATCACCCCAGCGAAACGCCCGTCGACGACGGCGAACATCGGGGTCTTGCCGTCCGCGGCCAAACGGTCCGCGGCGTCAGTCTGCGGCTGCACCCCGACACTGCCCAGCAGGCGCCGGTTACCAACGAGGACCTCCCGGCCCTCGACCAAGGCACGCACGCCCTGCCCGGTGACCGAGTCGAACGAGGCCACCTCGGGAAGCCGCACGCCGCGGTCTTGGGCACCGGCGACGATGGCGCTGGCCAGCGGGTGCTCGGAGGAGCGTTCCACCGCCGCGACCAGGGTGAGCAACTCGATGTCGGTGAAGCCCTCGCCGGGCAGCACGTCGGTCAGGGCCGGGGCGCCCTTGGTGATCGTGCCGGTCTTGTCCAGCACCACCGTGTCGAGTCTGTGCGCAGTCTCCAGCGCCTCGGCCGACCGGATGAGGATGCCGGCGGTAGCTCCCTTGCCGGTGCCCACGGTGATGGACAGCGGTGTGGCCAGCCCCAGCGCGCAGGGGCAGGCGATGATGAGCACGGAGACCGCGGCGACCAGGGCGAAGATGAGTGCCGGTGAGGGGCCCACGAGGGTCCAGACCACGAACGCCCAGATCGCGATGAGGATCACCGCGGGCACGAAGTAGCTGGAGACCTTGTCCACCAGGCGCTGGATCGGGGCCTTGGACCCCTGCGCCTGGCGCACCAGGTTGATGATCTGGGCCAGCATCGTGTCCGCACCGACCTTGGTAGCGGCGTACCGGAAAGAACCGGTCTGGTTGATGGTGGCGCCGATGACCTCATCACCGGAGGACTTCGTCACCGGGATAGGCTCCCCAGTGACCATCGACTCATCCACCGTGGACGTGCCCTCCACCACCTGCCCGTCCACCGGCAGCTTCTCCCCGGGACGGACCACGACCACGTCACCGGCCACGACCTCATCGATAGGGATCTCCAGCTCCTGCCCGGCGCGCACCACCCGGGCGGTGCGCGGCTGCAGACCGATCAAAGTCCGGATCGCTTCCCCGGTGCCGGCCTTGGCCTTGGTCTCCAATAGCCGGCCCAGCAAGATCAGGGTGATGATGACCCCGACCGCCTCGTAATAGACCTCCCGGGTCTCCACGGGCAGCAGCCCCGGGGCGAACGTGACCACCAGGCTGTAGCCGTAGGCGGCGATCGTGCCGAGGGTGATCAGGGAGTTCATCTCCGCGGTGCGGTGGGACAGGGCTAGCCACCCGGTCTTGTGGATGGGCCAGCCGGTGTAGAACATCACCGGGGTGATCAGTGCCAACTGCACCCAATTGTTCATCAAGAAGTCCGGGACCCACGCTGCGGCGAAGAACTCCACCGCCATCACCGCCAGCACGACCGGCAGGCTCAACACGGCCCCCAGCAGCACCCGCCGGCGCAGGTCGGTGATCTCTGCGGCTCTCTCCTGCTCCTCAGCGTCCTCCTCCGGTGCTACCGGCGGTGAAACCGCCACCGGGGCCGGGGATTCGGCACCGGTGGAACCGGTGCCGGTGCCGGTGTCTGTGCCGGGTGGGTCACCGATCTCGAGGGCACCGTGCAGCATCCCCATCCCGCAGGTGAACTCATACCGCCCTTCGGCAAGGGCGGGAACGTCCAGGACAGTGCTGCCAAAGGCGGGGACGGCGACGTCCACGTCGAGTGCCGGGATGGTGAATCGCTCAGAGCACGCCCCACTCTCCTGCCTGACCAGGACCAACTGTGCCGGCACACCGGGCGCCAGTCGAAGCACCTGGGGGTGGTAGCCGCCACGGATCCTGACCTCGGCGACCTGCACACCATCCACCAGCTCCCCGTGCCCGACCTCGCCGCTCGGAGTGCCGTGGTGGTCCTGGATGCGCGGGGCCACCCCGCCGTGGTCATGGCCGAGCCGTTCGGCCACCGCAACTGCCGCGCGCCCGCCAGCGGACTCGTGGCCCGGCTCGCCCACGACCCGCACCCTGCCCTGGAGCATGTTCATCCCGCAGGCGAAGCCGTACTCCCCGGCGGAGGTGGGGGTGAACTCCACCGCGGTGACAGTGTTGGCCGGCAGGCCCTGGTTGATTTTGAACTCGGGGAACATCACCCGGGAGGAGCAGTCCCCGCCTTCTTGCCGGTCGAACAGCAACCGCACCGGCATCCCGGCTTGAACCTCGATGAGGTCGGGGCTGTAGCCGCCCCTGACGGTGACCGTCACTTCCTGCACGCCGCCGGCGACTTCGGCGCGGCGCGACTGCTTCGGGCCGAAGAAGTACCACACCAGCAACGCGGTCAACACAACACCGCCGACTATCACTGACCAATCGAGCACACTCATGACGATCACACCTCCGTAGATGCTGCTGACTCGGCAGCCGGGGCGGACAGGGAGAACCCGGTGTCCTCGACCGCGGCACGAACGGCCTGCGGCGGGAGGGCGGGGCTGGCGGTGAGCGCCAGACGCGACTCACCATCTCTGACCAGATCGAGCGCGGCGGTCCTCACACCGGGTAAGTTGCGCACCCGCTCCAGCAGCCGCGCCAGGCACACCTCGCACGTCAGCCCCCACACTCGATACACCTTCGTCTTCACAGTCCCACACCTCCTATACCCCTGCTGGGTATGCGTACCAGATAACCACCCGAATGTGTCCATACCGCCGAAGGGACGATGAAGAAACCATGAAGACGTGGTGGCGGTTGCTGCACGGCTTGAAGGAACGGGGGAGCGGTGCCTCCGGGCCACGGCCAGACCCCCATTCGAGAATTCAGAGCGAAGAACCTTCGAAGAAGCGACCGCCGCCCCGCGGTGGGAGGCGCCGAAGGGCTCGAGGGCCTGGTGGGCGCAGTCGCGCGGCAACTCGCCCGTGACTACTCAAAGCGGGCGTTCAGTGTCTTCAGCGAACCTTCATCCAACGGCGCAAGTCTTCTTCGTGAACGTCGGTCATCGTGGTGTGAAAGACACCGCCGGCGGAGCGGTGATGCGTGACACGAGAAGTGGGGAGAGCATGCGTCCGGAATTGTTCACGATCCTCGGGATCGATGTGCAAAGTTACGGAGTGAGCAAGGCGGCCGCTGCCCTGGTGGCTGCGTGGTTGCTGGGTCGGGCCTTCGAACGGCGGGGGCTGAAGAAGGACTCCGCTCACGCGCTGGTGCTGTGGGCGACGCTCTGGGGGTTCGTCGGCGCGAAGATCTACTACCTGCTCGAACAATATCCCGCCATCACCGTGCACGACCTGGGCGGGATGGGCTTCACCTGGTACGGCGGACTGGTGGGGGGCGTCATTGCGGCCCTAGTCGTCATTCGGCGCCACCAGTTACCGGTGGACATCGTCGCTGGGGCGGTCGCCGTCCCCTTGACGGTGGCGTACGGCATCGGCCGACTGGGCTGCTTCGTCAGTGGTGATGGAACCTACGGGCGTCCCACCGATCTGCCGTGGGGGATGGCCTTCCCCTCCGGCGTGGTCGCCACAGATGTGCCTGTCCACCCCACCCCGCTGTATGAGGCGATCCTGGCAGCGGTTGCCGCCGCCGTCCTGGTGGTGCTTGTCCGGCGGTGGGCGCCCTTGGCAGTCTTTGGGGCGTACCTGGGCCTGTCGGGCCTGTCACGTTTCCTGGTGGAGTTCCTGCGGACCAACGACCCGGTCATCCTTGGCCTGACACAGCCCCAGTTGTGGGCCCTGGTCAGCATCGCCGTCAGCATCGCGCTGATTGTTCGCAGCGGCACTCATCAGTGGTCTGCAGACCACGTGGTCCCCGAGCCGGGCGTGCCTGAACCCGTCAGGTGACCGGACCGGGACAGGCAGGAGGACCCGTCATGGATATCGGCGTTTGGATACCGCTTCTCGCGATCTGCCTGGTCTTCATGGCCCTTGGCATGTGGGCCATCAGAGCTCTCTTTCCCGGCGCCGAGGCACGCGACGAGACGCGATCGGCTCCCGAGTTGCCCGATCAGGATCGCCAAGGAGAGCGCGCCGTCAGGTTGAGCGGGGCTGCGGCCGGTTCGAGGCGACCAGGGACAGTTCGACGGTGAAGACAGCGCTGTGGTCTGGGCCTGCGCTGTCCACGGTCACGGTGCCGCCGTGGGCTCGGACGATGGAGTGACTGATGGCGAGCCCGATTCCTGCCCACTCGTAGGCGCGGTCCCAAGCCGCCTCGGCGCGGTAGAGGCGCTCGAAGAGATACGGTAGGTGCCGCAGCGATCCGGCTGCCACCGACAGCCTCAGGGTGGCCAGGAGCCGGGCGCCGAGACCCCACCGACCGCGCGGTGCGGGGATCACTCCCCGCGGCCCATCCGGTAGCCCACGCCCCGCACCGTCCTGATGAACTTTGGCGCCGAGGCGTCATCCCCGAGTTTTCGCCGCAGTTGCGCGATGTGGACATCGACCAAGCGCTCATCACCCACCCACCCCGGTCCCCACACTGTCTCGATGAGTTGACGGCGCGAGAAGGCCATGTTCGGGCGCTCCGCCAGCGCCGCGAGGACGTCGAACTCAGTGCGGGTCAGCCCTACGGGCTCCCCCTCGATGTATACCTCCCGGCTCAGGACATCGATGCTCAGCGAGCCGAAGGACACGCCCGCCCCGCGCGGCCCGGTGTCCTGGCGTGGGCGACGCAGCATGGCCCGCACCCGGGCGACCAACTCACGCGGACTGAAGGGTTTGGTGACGTAGTCATCGGCGCCCACCGACAGCCCGATGAGTTTGTCCACCTCCTCCGCCCGAGCGGTGAGCATGATGATGTAACAGTCGGAGAAGGTGCGTACCGCGCGGCAAACCTCGACACCATCTGTTCCCGGCAGGCCGAGGTCGAGCACGATCACGCCGGGATGCCACTGGCGAGCCCGCTGGATCGCGTCGCTGCCGTCACCAGTGACCTGTACCTCGAAACCGTGCTGTTCCAGGTAGTTCGCGACCAGTCGTGCCAGCGGTGGCTCATCGTCTACGACAAGTACTCGGGGCAGGTTCACGTCAGAAGGTTCCGAATTCATGTCCTTCATTCTCGCGGTCGGCGCAGGTATTGGTCCCAGGCTCGCGGGCAGTCATCCGCAAGCGTTACCGGCGCGTGCAACACCCAGAGTGTGGGCTGAAATCGGCGGGTACCGGATCTCCGTATTTAGGAGGGTTGGAATGCCCAGTGCCAGGGCTCGCGCGGGGTGTCCTCGACGAATCCGAACTGTGCGGCGTTTGTGCGCATCCATGCTTGCGCCGGTGCGTTCAGGTCGAGGTCCACGGCCATTCCCCAGCCGTGTTGGCTGGTGCCCGGCCTGGCGCCCAGGCCGCCCTCGGAGTACAGGCCCTTGCGTCGAACGACGTCGACCTGCACGTCGTAGGGGCGGTAGGAGTCGGTGACGCCGATGGTCACGCCGTCGGCCGCAGCCGCCGTCAGCAGTTTCTCGAAGGACTGGGCGGCGGGTGCCCACAGTCTGTGGCCGGTGTTGCCCACTGGTTCGAGAGCGTCTCGAGGGATGCGGCCGTTTCCGTAGGCCGCGAGATCGACCGGTATGCCGTCGGTATTGACCTGGAACCCAGATGGTCCAAGGTTGGAAGATGCTGCGGTCACAGTCGGGGTCGTGTCGGCGACGGCGTTGGCGAGGACTTCGGCGAATGATGCGGCAGGTGCTGCGGAGGGCTGCACGCGTGGGGCCGCGACCGAGCCGAGGGTCGCCTCGATCTGCGCCACGCGATGAGAGATGGCGAGGATCCCGTCCACCGTCCTCCGTTCGTCGTCTACTCCCTCCTATCGGCCTGCATCCGCTCCTCGTTAGCGAAACCGGCTGACTACTCAGTACGTGGTCAGGCCGTGGGCCCGGAACTGCTCGCGCGCCCGCTCGGTCATTTCTGGCGACGGCGGCTCGGTGTCCGCGAGTGTGTAATCCAGGCCCAGGGCGGTCCACTTGTCCCGGCCCATCTGGTGGAACGGCAATACCTCGACCCGGCTCACGGTGTCCCATCGGGCCGCGTGGCCGGCCACGTTATCCACGTTCTGGGCAGCATCGGTCAGCCCGGGCACCAGCACGAAACGCACCCAGATCTCCACCCCGGCGCCGGCCAGCCGATCGCCGAACTCAAGCGTGGGCGCCAGTGACGCGCGGGTCACCCGCTCATAGGTCTGTTCATCACCGGACTTCACATCCAGCAGCACCAGGTCGACATCGCCCAGCATCGCCTCCGTGCAGGCCGTGCCGAGGTACCCGGAGGTGTCGATCGCGGTATGAACGCCCATCTGCTTGGCCCCGGCCAGGATGCGGGCCGCGAACGCCGACTGCATCAGCACCTCACCGCCGGAGAGGGTCAGCCCACCGCCCGTGGCAGCGAAAACCTTGCGGTACCGGCGCACCAGCGCGAGTACGTCGTCGGCCATCACCGCGTGCCCGTCCTCCATCCGCACGGTGTCGGGGTTGTGACAGAACTGGCAGCGCAGCGGGCACCCGGCAAGGAACACCACCAGTCTCGTGCCCGGCCCGTCGACCGCAGTAGACAACTCCCAGGAGTGCACCGAGCCCAACTCGCCACTGCGCATTGCCGCGAAGCGCTCACCGTGTTCCAATGCCGACTCAGGCAGCCCGGCCAGGCCGGCGCCGGCCAGCCGCTGCCGTGGGGCCATGAAGCCCTCGTCGCCCGGCAAGGCTGCACCGCGCGAGCTTTTCAGGGTCGTCATGACGAGGAGTGGAAGGTGCGGGACAGCACATCGAGTTGCTGCTCACGGGTGAGTTTGACGAAGTTCACCGCATAGCCCGAGACCCGGACGGTCAGGTTCGGGTAGTTCTCCGGGTTCTGCATCGCATCGGTCAGGGTGTCCTTGTTCAGCACGTTGATGTTCGCGTGGAACAACCCTGAGCCGAACCCGGCGTCCAGCACCCCGGTCAGGTTCGCCACCTGCTCGTCCTTGGTCTGCCCCAGCCCGGAAGGGGTGATCGTGTTAGTCAGGGAGATCCCGTCCAGCGCATCGCCGTAGGGGAGTTTGGCCACCGACAGCATCGAGGCGACCATCCCATGGGTATCCCGGCCGTTGCCGGGGTTGGCACCGGGGGAGAACGGGGTACCGGCCTGGTGCCCACACGGGAAGGAGCCGGTGGCCTTGCCGTAGACCACGTTGGAGGTGATCGTCAGCACCGACTGGGTGGGCACCGCGTCACGGTAGCGGGGCAACCCGCGGATCTTGTTCATCACCGTGGTGACCACCCGCCGGGCGATGTCATCTGCCAGATCGTCGTCGTTGCCGTAGCGGGGGAAGTGCCCTGTCGTCGGGTAGTCGGTGATCAGCCCGGTCCGGTCGCGCACGGGGGTGACCTGGGCGTACCGGATGGCCGCGAGGCTATCCGCCACGATCGACAACCCGGCGATCCCGCAGCCCAGGGTGCGCACGATCTCGCTGTCGTGCAGGGCCATCTCGATCGCCTCGTAGGCGTACTTGTCGTGGCTGTAGTGGATGATGTTCAGTGCCTCGACGTAGGTTTCAGCCACCCAGCCGAGCATGGCGTCGAACTTCGCCCAGACCTCCTCGAAGTCCAGTGGTCCGGTCCCGGCCACCGGTTCGAAGCCGGGCACCACCTGCTGACCGGACCTCTCGTCACGGCCACCGTTCAGCGCGTACAGCAACGTCTTGCCGATATTCATCCGGGCACCGAAGAACTGCATCTGCCGACCGATGCGCATCGCCGAGACGCAGCAGGCGATCGCCGCGTCGTCACCGAAATGCTCGCGCACGTGGGCATCGGAGATGTACTGCAGCGAGGACGTCTCCACGCTGATCGCTGCGGCGAAGTCCTTGTAGGCCGACGGCAGCGACTCGTCCCACAGCACCGTGATGTTCGGCTCCGGTGCCGGGCCCAGGTTGCGCAGGGTCTGCAGCAGCCGGAACGAGGTGCGGGTGACCATGGTCCGCGTGTCCTCACCCAGCCCGCCGTCGGTCCAAGTGGCCCAGTAGGGGTCGCCGGAGAAGACCTGATCGTAGGCTTTCGTGCGCAGGAACCGCACGATCCGCAACTTGATCACCAGGGCATCGATGAGTTCCTGGGCCTGGCTCTCGGTCAGCACGCCCGCGGCGATGTCCCGGGCGATGTAGATGTCGAAGAATCCCGACAGCCGCCCGAAGCTCATGGCCGCGCCGTCCTGGGACTTGATCGCCCCCAGATAGGCCAGGTAGGTCCACTGCACCGCCTCCCGGGCATCGGCCGCAGGGCGGGTCAGATCGAATCCGTACTGGGTGCCGAGCGTGATCAACTTGCGGAGGGCCTTGATCTGCTCGGCGTGCTCCTCCCGGGACCGGGCCCACTCCTCGGAGAATCCATCTCCGTCCCGATCCGCTAGCGCCTGGGTCTTCTGCGCGATCAGCGCATCGACACCGTACAGGGCCACCCGCCGGTAGTCACCGATGATCCGGCCGCGCCCGTAGGCGTCCGGCAGCCCGGTGATCAGGTGCGCCGTACGCGCCGAGCGGATCCGCGGGGTGTACATGTCGAACACCGCGTCGTTGTGGGTCTTGCGGTATTTGGTGAAAATCTCCTTGATCCGCTCATCAACCTCGCCGCCGGCCTCACCGATCGCGGTCTCCACCATCCGCCAGCCGCCGGCCGGCATCATCGCGCGCTTCAGTGGGACATCGGTCTGCAGCCCGACGATGACGTCATCGTCGGCGCTGATGTACCCGGGAGCGAACGCGTCGATGTCCGCCGGGGTGGTGGTGTCCACCGCATAGACCCGCCGCTCTAACTCCACCGACAGGTAGTCGCGCTCCAGGGTCTCCCAGAGATCACTGGTCTTGGTGGTGGGACCGGCCAGGAACTCCGGCCCGTCGTGGTACGGCTCGTAGTTACGGGCGAGAAAGTCGCGCACGTTGATCGTCCGTGTCCACGGCCCCTCGGCGAACCCACGCCACGCGGGCTGGAGATCGGGCTGGACGTCGAAGGTCGTCATGGTGTCACATCCCAAAGTGGTCGTATGCCTCCAGGCTACGGGCAACGGAGAGCAAAGGCCTGGGACTAACGGCCCGCGACAACCGCGCCCGACGCAAACAGCCGATGGGGCACGAAATTCCCCACGGGGTACGGCTTGTGTGCCAGCGACCCGTTCTCCGTGCAGTCTGCGAAGCCGAGCACCCGCGTCGTTGTAACTAGAAGGTTCGTCTTCGGTGGATTCATACGGGTGGCATAAGTTGGATCGCGCCCGGGTAGCACACCGTTGCGTGGGACAAGCCCCGTTGCCTGATTCCTTTACATCGCTGGAGAAAACACGCCGGACGCTCCGGAGATTGGTTTCGATCGCCGCCGAATTCACGGTAGAACCCCGATGTCAGCGTGTTGCCAGGTTTTCGTCCGAGGGGGAGAGTTATGGAACGTGGTACGAAGGGATCCCCGTCCGCGGACAGTGCCACACGGCGCGTGTTAGTGTCTGCGTATGAATGCAGGCACTAAGTCTTGCGGGATGGACCCGTCATCGGAGTACGTCGACCTGGCGGCTGAGGTGCTGGGCATCCTGTCCGACCCGACGAGAATCAGGATCGTGCTCGCGCTGCGGCAGGCTGAGGAGCTCCCGGTGAACGCGCTGGCCGAACTGGTGGGTAAGAAGCCGTCCGGGGTCTCCCAGCACCTCGCCAGGCTGCGGATGGCGCGGATGGTCACGACCCGTCAGGAGGGCACGAGCGTGCTCTACCGCCTCACCGATGAGCATGCCGTGGCACTGGTGGTCGAGGCGATCAAGCAGGCCGAGCACGCCGTGGCGAACGGACAGATCCCGCCGCACCATCACCCGCCCCCGCAGTAGGGCTGTCGCATTGTTCATTCTCGACCTGTTAGGCCCGACCTCATGATCGCCGTCCTGCGGAACCCGACCTACGCGAAGTTGTTCAGCGCGCAGGTCATCGCACTGCTCGGCACGGGCCTGCTCACCGTTGCGCTCGGGCTGCTCGCCTTCGACATCGCCGGCGGTGACGCCGGGATCGTGATGGGGGTAGCAATGACGATCAAGATGGTCGCCTACGTCGCCGTCTCGCCCATCGCTACGGCACTGACCGCGCGTCTGCCCCGCAAAGCACTGCTCATCGGGGCCGACCTGATCCGGGCCGCGGTCGCCGTATCTCTTCCGTTCGTGACGGAGGCCTGGCAGATCTACATCCTGATCTTTCTGCTCCAGTCGGCGTCGGCGACGTTCACTCCAGCGTTTCAGGCCGTCATCCCCTCGGTGCTGCCCGATGAGGGGGAGTACACTCGCGCGCTTTCGCTGTCACGGCTGGCCTACGACCTGGAATCACTCGTGAGTCCGATGCTCGCCGCCCTCCTGCTCACAGTCATCAGTTACCACAACCTCTTCGTCGGAACCGTGCTCGGGTTCCTCGCCTCGGCGGCCCTGGTGATCGCCTCCCGCTTCCCGCACATCGAAGCACCGCCACCCTCGCCGTTCTTCGAGCGCCTCACCCGGGGTGCGCGCGCCTTCTGGGCCAGCGGCGAACTGCGGGGCCTGATGGGGCTAAACCTCGTCGTCGCGACCACCACCGCGATGGTGATTGTCAACACCGTCGTCCTCGTCCAGGGCGATCTGGGCCGCTCCCAAGCCGATGTCGCCCTGATGCTCGGCGCTTACGGCGGGGGTTCGATGCTTGTCGCCCTCGGGATGCCCAAACTCCTCGACACCCTGCCTGACCAACGGGTCATGCTCACTGGCGGTATCGCCCTGCCGCTCATTCTGCTCACCGGGGCGGGGGTGATCGCGTGGATGGACGGCACTGCGCAGTGGCTCGCGCTACTGACGGTGTGGGTACTGCTCGGGGCCGCGACCTCGGCCATCCTCACCCCCTCCGCGCGGCTGCTGCGCCGCAATAGCACCGAGCAGACCCGGCCCGCGGTGTTCGCCGCGCAGTTCTCTTTATCCCACGCCTGCTTCCTTATCACCTACCCCCTGGCAGGCATCCTTGGCGCGAGCATCGGCATGCCCGCGATCGCCCTCGTTCTGGGCGTCATAGGCGTTCTCGGAACCGTCTTGGCTGTCGTGGCGTGGGTACGCGCATCGCGCCCCGCGAATCGGGTCTCCAAGCAGCACGACTCGGTCGGGCTTGGATGAACTGAGGCTGGCTTGGTCACGATCGACCTGAGTAGGGTTACGGCTCGCCCACGCCTGTGTCAGGTGCACCGGGATGGGGTCAACAACGCGCCCTGGCGCGGATCGTGATCTCGAGGGCCCAATGCGTTGGAACTGCCGTGATGCTGGATTCGCAGCCGTTTCGAGACGCTCGTGGTGCCGCGCTGAAGAGTTCAGTCGCCAACGCGTTGGTGAGGAGTCCAGTGAGGGTGCTGAGAACTGTGCGGGTGGTGCCCACGAGCCCTCCTTCTAGGACTTGACGAGTCGGGAAATCGCTTGCGAGGCCTCTTTGATCTTCTCTTCGGCCTCGGTTCCGCCGGCCTTGGCCGCACCGACGACGCAGTGCTTGAGGTGGTCTTCCAGCAAGCCGAGCGCCACGTTTTCCAGGGCGGAGGTTGCGGCGCTGACCTGGGTCAGGATGTCGATGCAGTAGATCTCTTCGTCGACCATTCGGTGGATGCCGCGGACTTGCCCTTCGATGCGCTTGAGACGGGCGAGGTAGCGGTGCTTGTCGCTGATGTAGCCGTGACCAGGTTCTTCTCGGGACTGCGGTGAGGTTGCTGTGGTAGTCATCTCTGCTCCTGATGAGTCTTTGCACTGGTGTTGGTGGCCGATCGTTCGGCCGGGGCCTGGTCGAGGAACTTGGCGGTGCTGACAGCCGGCTCCAGGTCCAAGCGGCGTAGCAGTTGGGCATTGAGCGCCACCACGACGGTGGACGCAGACATCAAGATGGCACCGACGCTCATCGGCAGCACGAACCCGATCGGTGCGAGTACACCAGCGGCCAGGGGGACTGCGGCGAGGTTGTAGCCCGCAGCCCACCACAGGTTCTGCTTCATCTTGCGATAACTGGCTCGGGACAGGTCGATCACTGAAAGCACAGAACGGGGATCGGAGGAGGCCAGGATCACCCCTGCGGACCCGATCGCCACATCGGTCCCGGCACCGATCGCGATGCCCACGTCTGCTTGAGCCAGTGCAGGGGCATCATTGACACCGTCCCCGACCATCGCCACCTTACGGCCCTCGCTCTGCAGTTCCTCGACCTTCGCTGCCTTGTCTTCCGGTCGCACACCTGCAAAGACCCGGTCGATGCCTAGTTCAGCGGCCACCGTATCGGCAACCGCCTGGGCGTCCCCGGTGATCATCACCACCTGAGCACCTGCAGCGTGCAGCGCATCGACAGCATCACGGGACTCCGGGCGGATCTCATCATCAAGGCGCAGTGCCCCGATGATTTCCCCGTCGGCTATCACGTGCAGGATGATGGCACCCTCGGCTCGCCAGTCCTCTACGACAGCCAGTTCGCTCAGGCTGTGCTGGTCCAGCAAGTACGGGCCTCCCACCTCGATGGCAGCGCCCTCGACGGTGGCCTTAACTCCGACTGCCGGAGAGGAGGAGAAGTCCTGGGCACTGGCAAGGTGCAGGTCGCGGTCGCGTGCGGCGCCCACGATCGCCTTGGCCAAGGGATGCTCACTTGCGTACTCTGCGGCCGCTGCCAGTGCCAGCACCTCATCTGCACTGCGCTGCCCGACCGGTTCGACGCCGGAGACCGTGGGCTCTCCCTTGGTCAGGGTCCCGGTCTTGTCGAACAGAACGGAATCCACTGTCCGCATCGACTCAAGCGCGAGCCGGTCCTTCACCAGCACCCCACCGCGTGCGGCACGCTCGGTGGCGATCGAGACCACCAGCGGAATCGCCAGACCCAGAGCGTGCGGGCAGGCGATCACCAGCACGGTGATGGTCCGGACCACCGCAGCATCCGGCACGCCCAGCAAAGACCACACGATCGCAGTGATCAGGCCCGCACCGAGGGCGAACCAGAAAAGCCAACCCGCGGCCGTATCGGCGATGCGCTGCGCCCGCGAAGAGGAGGACTGGGCATCGGAAACCAGTTTCTGGATCCCTGCCAGGGTGGTGTCATCGCCAATGGCGGTGACCTCTACCTGCAGGCCGGAATCGGTAGCGACGGTGCCGGCAATCACCTGGTCACCGTTATCACGACGCACCGCCTTGGACTCACCGGTGATCATCGACTCGTCCATACTGGCCGAACCGTCCACGATCCTGCCATCAGCCGGCACCGACGATCCGGGCCGCACGATCACCACATCGCCGAGCACCAAGTCGCCCGGTGCCACCTTGACGATGTCATCACCCTGAAGCTTCTCGGCCTCATCGGGCAGCAGCGCAGCCAAGGAATCCAGCGCCGAGGTGGTCTGGGCCAGCGACCGCATCTCGATCCAGTGGCCCAACAGCATGATGACCACCAGCAGCGCCAGTTCCCACCAGAAGTTCAGTTCGTGGTCCAGAAGGCCAAGGCTTGCACCTAAGGAGGCAATGAACGCCACCGTGATGGCTAACCCGATCAACAACATCATCCCAGGCTGGCGGGCGCGGATCTCTGAGACCGCGCCGGTCAGGAACGGCTGACCACCCCAGACATAGATGATCGTGCCCAGCACCGGGGAGACCCACCACACCCACGCGGCATCGGGCAGCTGGTAGCCGAGCAAGTCGGCGAACATGTGGTTGAAGCCCACGACCGGCACCGCCAGCAGGAGCATGATCCAGAACAGCCGCCGGAACTGCCCGACATGGTCACCGTGATCGCCGTGGCCGTGCCCCGCGTGCCCGCCATGTGCTTCATGACCAGCGTGGTGCTCACCTTCGTGCCCGTGACCTTCGTGGCCCTCGTGGTCGTGACCGCCGTGGTGTTCATGCCCGGTATGCCCATCGTGGGTATTCTCGTGCTGGTGGTGAGCCTCATGCTGGTGGTCGTGACCGGGATTGGCCCGGTGGTTGTGGTGATCGGGCTGCCCCTCGTGCTGGGCGTGCGCATTGTGCTGGTTGCTCATACCGGTCTCATTCCTCCTCTTCGATGCACGGCTGGCACCTCATCACAGAGCGCTACTGGCTCTGTGCGGGGCCCGCTCGGGCATCGGGGTCGATCTCGCTCTCGACGGCCCATTTGTGGTTGGTCCTCGTCATTCCGTCAGCTTCATGGTTGACGACGTAGCCGGTCTCCTCGGTTGATGATGCGATCGTGGCCGTCACTCCCTCCACGCCTTCCATGTGGTCAGCCGTCCACCTCACTTCGCTGCCCACCGGGTATTCGGGGTCGGCGGGCTCGGTCATGCCCTCGGGCACCGGCCCGCCGTCTGCCAGGTGGTCCATATCCTCGTGAGGGTCGGTGTCCTCATCACCGTGATCACCGCCGTGGTCCGGTGTTCTTCGAATACCGAGGAATCGGGGCCGATCTGTCACCTCGGCAAGCCCGGAATCGCTCATACTGATTGTTCAAGCCGCGTTCGCGTACCGGTCGGGATCGGCGTCGAATAGCGGCCCGCAGGCGTCACAGCACAACCAATACCGCTGGCCCTGGTAGTCGCGGTAGAGCCCTGCCTCTTCGGCTTGTGACTTGATCACCGGGGTCCCGGGCATCACTAGACATTCGGTAACATCGTCACCCTGCGCTGCGGCGAGGTCTTCGGTCTTGGGCGCGTGTCCGCTGCAGCCGCCAGAAGTATCCCCGTGGCTGTGGTCGCCGTGGTTGTGGGCGTGGTGGTCGTGTGCAGTCATCTTCTGTGTTCCCTTCTCTGGTGTCGACGACGATGCGTCAGGTGTTCACCGGCTCGCGTGCCGGTGCGGTTTCGGAGGCGTCCGGGGTGGTGTGCTGGTCGGCTTTGGCCTTGAACCTGCGCAGCCGTAGGCTGTTGGTGACCACGGACACGCTGGAGAAGGCCATGGCCGCGCCGGCGAGCATCGGGTTGAGCAGTCCGAAGGCGGCGATCGGGATCGCGGTGGTGTTGTACCCGAAGGCCCAGAACAGGTTCTGCTTGATCGTGCGTAGCGTCCTGCGTGCCAGGCGGATCGCATCCGCGGCAGCTCGCAGGTCTCCGCGCACGAGGGTGATGTCGGCGGCTTCGATCGCGACGTCAGTCCCGGTGCCCATCGCCAGACCGAGGTCAGCCTGCGCCAGAGCCGGGGCGTCGTTCACCCCGTCACCGACCATCGCCACGACCTTGCCCTCGTCCTGCAAGCGGGCGACGACGTCGACCTTGTCCTTGGGCAACACCTCGGCGATGACCTGGTCGATGCCGACCTCGGAGGCGACCTGCTCGGCCACGGTCTGGTTGTCCCCGGTCAGCAGCACCGGAGTCAAACCCAACTCCTTGAACTGAGAGATGGCCTCAGCGCTGGTGGGCTTGATCTGGTCGGAGACGACCAGCACACCCCGGGCGGCACCGTCCCAGCCGACGGCGATCGCGGTCTTGCCCTCGGCCTCTGCGGCCTGCTTGGCGGCCTTGAGGTGCTCGTCGAGGTACATCGACCAGTCATTCAGCAGCGTCTCGCGGCCGGCGAGCACCGCGTGACCATCGACCACGCCCTGGACACCCTTGCCCTCGATGTTCTCGAAGGACTCCGGGGTTGGCAGTTCGCCCACCTGCGCGGTGGCTCCGGCGGCGATGGCCCGGGCGATGGGATGCTCGGAGTAGTCCTCCAGGCCGCCGGCGATACGCAGCAGGTCCTCGCGGTCCACCCCGTCGGCGGTGATCGTCTCGGTCAGGGTCATCTTGCCGGTGGTGACGGTGCCGGTCTTGTCCAGCACGATGGTGTCGACCTTTCGGGTGGACTCCAGCACCTCCGGGCCCTTGATGAGCACGCCCATCTGCGCGCCACGCCCGGTGCCGACCAGCAGCGCGGTCGGTGTCGCCAGGCCCAGGGCGCAGGGGCAGGCGATGATCAGCACCGCGACCGTGGCGGTGAAGGCGGCGCTGACCGGGAACCCGGCCCCGAGCCAGGCACCCAGGGCGGCGATCGCGACCGCAATGGCCACGGGCACGAATACCGACGAGACCCGGTCGGCCAGCCGTTGGATCTCGGCCTTGCCGGACTGGGCGTCCTCGACCATCTTGGCCATCTGCGCCAACTGAGTGTCCGAACCCACCCGGGTGGCCTTGACCACGAGGCGGCCACCAGCATTGACCGTGGCCCCTGTCACCGGGTCACCCACTGTGACCTCCACCGGCACGGACTCGCCGGTCAGCATCGAAGCATCAATTGCGGAGTTACCCGAGGTGATCACCCCGTCGGTGGCGATCTTCTCACCGGGACGGACCACGAACTCGTCGCCTTCGGAGAGCTCATCGATAGAGACCCGCTCCTCCTGCCCGTTTCGCAGGATGGAGACTTCTTTCGCCCCGAGTTCCATCAGGGCACGCAGGGCTGCCCCAGCTTGACGCTTGGAGCGCTTCTCGAAATAGCGGCCCAGTAGGATGAAGGTGATCACCCCGGCCCCGACCTCCAGGTAGATGTGCCCGAGGCCATCGGAGCGGGAGATCGTGAATTCGAAGGGGTGCACCACGCCTGGCTGCCCGGCGGTGCCGAAGAACAGGGCGATGATCGACCAGATCAACGCGGCGGTCGTGCCCACCGAGATCAGGGTGTCCATGGTGGCCGCCCCGTGCTTAAGGTTGGCCCAGGCGGCCTTGTGGAAGGGCCAGCCCGCCCACACCACCACCGGTGTGGCCAGGACCAGGGAGGCGAAGCCCCAGTAGTCGAACTGCAACGCCGGGATCATCGCCATCGCGATGACCGGCACCGACAGGACCGCCGCGCCGATCAGGCGCTGCTTGAGCACCCTGATCTCAGCATCCTCGGACGACTCGCTCTCATCACCAGAGGCGCTGGAGTTGTCCTTGGCAGAGGGTGGGAGTTCGGCGGTGTAGCCGGTCTTCTCCACCTCGGCGATCAGCAACTGGGGGTCATAGCCGGCAGGAGCGGTGACGGTTGCCTTCTCGGTCGCGTAGTTCACGCTCGCATGGACCCCGTCGAGTTTGTTGAGTTTCTTCTCGACTCGGTTCGCGCACGAGGCGCAGGTCATGCCACCGATCTTCAACTCAACGCCGGTGAGATTCACTTCGGTGCTGGTGTGCTCAGTGGTCATGGTCGGCTCCTTCCTCGCCGGTGTCCGAGTCGCCGCTGTCGGTGTTATTGCCAGTGGTATCGCCGGTGGTGGTGTCGATCACCAGGGCGGCGGTGTAGACTTGCCCGTCGACCTGGAAGTCCAGGTACAGCAGGTACCGGCCCGCGGTGGGCGCGGTGGCCTCGAAGACGATCTCCGGACCCGATGTCTCACCGGCCTCGGGAGCATCCCCGTGCGGGTGGACATGCAGGTAGGCCAGATCCCCATCACGCAGGGCCACCAGGTGCCCGAAGGCACCCAGGTAGGGCTCCAGTTCAGTGACGGGTTCACCTTCGCGGGTGATCGTCATGGTCAGGTCGGAGGCCCTCCCGGCAACAAGGTCGCCCTCGACGGCCACATCGAAACCGTCCACCGCGGCCTCGGTGACCGGGTGATCGGCCGGTGCCGGGTCGTAGTCACCGGCAACCTGCACCGCGGTCGACAGGGTCATGCCCTCGCCGGTCTGGGCCGGTACGAAGTCGGCGAAGATCCGGTAGGTGCCGGCGGCGGCCCATTCCCAAGGGATCGACCAGGTGCCGGCTTCGTCACGTTTGGGGTGCACGTGGCGGAAATGCTGCCCGTCAGCGCGGACGACGATCAGGTGCATCTCTTGCTCGTGCTCGAGTTCGAAGTCGGTCACTGGCTGTCCGTCGGGTCCGGTCAGCGCGAAGGTCAGTTCGTCCTCGGTGCCGGTATGGTCGGGTGTGCCCACCTCCGTGAGTTGGTAGCCGTCCTGGGCTAGGCCGAGGCCAAGAGAGGCTGCGTCAGCCCCATGAGCTTCGTGCCCGCCGCTGTTCATCTCATCGTCTCCTTGTCCATGATGGTCTTCTGGTGTCTCTTCGACCCAGGCCTGCACGGTGTCCTCGGGGATGACGGCGTTCGCCGTGAATCCAGCCACGGCGAACACGACCACGAGGACCAGCCCGTACAGGCCCAGCCGTGCAGGGGCCTTCATGCTCAGTTTCTGACGGCGGTGTAGCCGGCCTCGTCAACGGCGGCGATCACCGCGGCATCTTCGACGGGCTGCTCGGCGGTCACCGCCAGACGCCCGGTTTGGGCACTGACCTCGATCCCGGTCACCCCGGCGATCTCGGAAACCTCGGCGCCGATCGCGGTCTCGCAGTGCCCGCAACTCATCCCGGTCACCTGGTACTCGGTCGTGGTTGCCATAGTATGTAACTCCTTCATCTGTGTACGGGTCGTTCGAGATTATACCTATAGGGGGTATGGGTCAACTGGTGCTGATCTCCTCGGCCTGCTGTGCCTCTCCCGTGGGGCGGACGTGGCGCAGGCGGGTGGCCGCGATGGTTGCCGCCACGGCGGCGATGACGGCGGAGACGATCGCGGCGGTGTTCAGTCCGCCGGTGAAGGCTTCCTGCGCGGCTGCGATGAGCTGCTCGCCCAGCGAGCCGGGCAACTCAGTTGCGGTGGCCATGGCCCCGTCGACGCTGTCCGATGCCACCGCGGCAGCATCGGCGGGCAGGCCATCGGGCAGAAGCCCGCCGATCTGACCCCGGTAAGCGGCGATACCAACGCTACCGATCACCGCGACACCGAGTGAGATGCCCAGATCATTCGCCGTGGTCGCAAGCCCGGAAGCGCCACCGGCCTTCTCCGGCGGCACGGAACTGACCACCAGGTCCGTGGTGAGCGCCATCGAGGGGGCCACGCCGGGGTAGGTGATCACGAAACTCGCGATCACCAGCGCCAGCCCGGTGCTGGCGTCGAGTTGGGTGAATAGGATGTAACCGACCACCTGGGTCAACAGGCCAATCGCGATCACATTGCCGGGCCGGAACTTGCGAGCGAAGACCGGCGAGAGCGTGGCGACCACGATCAGCACCGCCGCCGCCGGCAGAATCGAGAGCCCTGCCTGCAGGGGTGAGAGTTCCTGGACCTGCTGGAGGTACTGGGTGAACAGTGAGTACACCCCACCCAGCGCCGCCGCGGACAGCAAGAACACCGCCAGCGCTCCGCTCACGGTGGGGTTGGCGAACAGCCGCACATCCAGCAGGGGCTTCTCGGCCCGCAGCTGACGGATGACGAACCACAACCCGACCAGGGCACCTGCGACCAACAGGGCGACCGAAGGGCCGGCAGGCTCCTGGGCGGCGAAGCGCTTGATGCCGTAGATGATCGCCAGCAGACCGCCGACCAGCAGCAGGGCGCTGAACAGATCGATCCGTGCTGTGGGGTCCTTGTGCTCGGGCAGCAGCAGCGGAGCACCGATGACCACCAGCGCCATGATCGGCACCGCCACCAAGAACGTGGCCTGCCAGCCGAAGCCCTCCAATAGCAGGCCGGAAAGCAGCGGGCCAAGCGCCACACCGGCGGAGATGCCGCCGGCCCACACTCCGATGGCGACGCCGCGCTGATTCGCATCGGCGAACAGCACGAAGATCAACCCCAGGGTGGCTGGGATCATCATGGCGGCGGCCAGGCCTAATAGCGCACGCCAGGCGATCATCAGTTCCGGACTGGTCGTGAGCGCGGCCGCGATCGAGGTGCCCGCGAAGAGGATCGCGCCGATCACCATCAATCGACGCTTACCGATCCGGTCTCCGAGCACGCCCATGGCGACCAGGAACCCGGCCATGACGAACCCGTAGATGTCCAGAATCCACAGCAGTTGCGTGCTCGTTGGATTCAAATCGGCGGCCATGTTCGGCGCTGCCAGGAACAGGATCGTCAGCATCATGAACAGCAGCGTCGAGGGTGTGACCAGCACGGCCAGCCCCCACCACTGCTTCGCTCCCGCCGTGGGAGCCGGTGCTTCGGTCTGGTTCATGATCGCTCAACTCCTGCGCGTGTCGTGATTGTCGTTCTCATGGCTCTCGTGCTCCTTCCTTGCCTGTCTCGAGCGACCTGTCGGCTCACCCACACGCAAACTCATACATGCGCGTACGACTTGTAACGGGTAGACTATCTCATACATTCCTGTCTGAGATAAAAGGTGGAGCAATGGTGACGAAGAAGACCACCACGAATCGTGAGCGCCCGCCGACCGGTGCCGGCAGGCGTGGCGCGGCGAACCAGCGGGCTGATGCCCTGCGCAACCGAGCCAAGATCCTGGCCGGTACCGTCACCGCGATTCGGAAGAACCCCGATGCTTCGGTCGCTGATATCGCCGCCGAGGCCGGCGTGGGCCGTCAGACCCTCTACGGGCACTTCCAGAACCGTGCCGAACTGATTGAGGCCGCCCTGGTGGAGAGTCTCGAACGCGCCGAGGACGTGCTCAGCGAGGTGCCGCTCGACGGGGATGCCCGCGAGGCGTTTCAGCGGCTGGTGACCTCCAGCTGGGTGTTCGTCGACCAATCCCGCGCGTTGCTGGCCACGGCCCAGAAGGAGTTGTCCGCGGCCCGTATCCGTGAACTGCACGAGAAGTCCGAGGCCCGTATGCGCGGCCTACTGCTGCGCGGCCAGGACGAGGGTGCCTTCCGCGCCGACCTGCCCGTGTCGTGGCTGCTGACCACCACCCACGTCGTGCTCAATGGTGCCGCCGAGGAAGTACGCACCGGAAGACTCAGCCCCGACGACGCCCCCTGGTTCATTGGCGCGATCCTGCTGCCCGCCTTCACCAACGCCCAGCCGCAGGAACCGCGATGAGGCCGCAAACTATTGGCATCATCGGAGCGGGCGCGGCAGGAGCCGCTGCCGCAAAGTCCCTGCAAGCCGCCGTACCTGAAGCGCAGATTGACTTGCTCACCCGCACCGGGGAGCAACCGTTCAACCGCACCCTGGTCAACAAGGGGGTGGCCATCGGTCTGCTCACACCCGAGCAGAGCGCACTGCCGAAGACCGGCGCAACTCTGGTGGCCGACACCGTGCGTGGTATCGACCCGCGCACCCGCCAGGTCGACCTCTCCTCCGGCGACAGCCGCACCTACGACGGTCTCATCGTCACCACCGGCAGTAGGCCGCGCACCCTGGGCGAGAATGTCCTTGGGCGCGACGAGGCCATGGCCACCGGCAGGCTCACCACCCTGCATTCGCTCGCCGATGCCGCCGGTGTCCGCGACCAGATCGCCGCGCTCCACAGTTCGGCCCGTGTCCTGATCCTCGGCGGTGGACTGCTCGCGGCAGAGACCGCCTCACTGCTGAGCACCGCCGGGCACGAAGTCGCACTGATTAGCCGCTCAACTCTGCCTGGCTCCTCAACCTTCGGTGAGCACATCGCCGGTGAACTCCTGGAACTGCATCGCGCTCGGGGCGCTACCTACCTGGGCGCCACCATCCAAGCCGTGCGCACCCACCCCGACCACATCACCATCGTTCTCGACAGTGGCGAGCGGGTCGAAGGCGATCTGGCGATCATCGCCCACGGCACCCTCCCGACAGCCCCCTCACCCTGGAACAGACCAGAAGGAATACCGGTCGACGACCAGCTCCGCCTGCGCGAAGCACCAGGGCAGCGTATCTACGCCGCCGGCGGCGTCGCCCTCCACGAGCACCCCAGCCTCGGCACCTACCGGATTGACCACTGGGACGATGCCGCAGCCCAAGGCACCCACGCCGCACGCACCCTGCTGCACGACCACGGCCTCGGTGACGCCCCCGGTGTCTATCGGCCGTTCTCGACGTTTACCTCCAGCATTTACGGACACATCCTCGCCGGAGCCGGCCACACTGGCCTTGGCACCACAACACGACTGGCTTCCACCGACCCGGTGCTAGTCATCCACGAACACGAGGGCGCCCCGGTCGCGGCCACAGGACTCGACGCCGTCGCGCTCGTCCGCGAGTGGGCACCCCGCCTGCACCAGCCACCCGAACCCACAACCCCGTAGTGCCCGCCTGAGTCAGACACGAGCGCAGACCTATGCCTCAACAGTCCACCACCCGAACCGTCACCACGATCATCGCGGTCCTGTTAGCAGCGCTGCTCACCGCCAGCTGCTCCACCGGCGCCGCCTCGGCCACCACCGACATCGCCGAGAGCTGGCTTGCCGAGTATGAGCTCAACGGGCTCGACGGGCGAGAGATCACCGAGCACCTCGATGCGATCCGCCTCGAGGGTCTGATCGCCTCGGTCGAACCCGATTCGCTCGTGCCCTTCGACGGCGAGGGGAACGAATCCTCGATCCCGCTGCCCGAGGACGAGTTCTACCTCTCCCTCGCCCCGTATCTGCAGCAGGCCCATGACTGCCACTTCCACAGCCTCACCACCCTGCAACTCACCTGACGAAGCCAAGGAGGACAGCCGCATCATGCCCAACACACACACCGCATCAGACCTGCTGGTCAAAGCTCTCGAGAACGAAGGCGTCGAGCGCATCTTCGGAATACCGGGCGAAGAGAACCTCGACCTCCTCGAAGCGATCCGCCGCTCTGGTATCGAACTGATACTGACCCGCCACGAGCAGGCAGCCGCCTTCATGGCCGCCACCCACGGACGCCTGACCGGCCGTCCCGGGGTGTGCCTGACCACCCTCGGCCCAGGAGCGCTCAACCTCTCCACCGGCGCGGCATACGCGCTGCTCGGTGCGATGCCTATGGTCATGATCACCGGGCAAAAGAGCATCCTCACCGCCGCGCAGGCACGGTTCCAGATCGTCGACACGATCGCCGCGATGACACCCGTGACCAAGATGACCAAGCAGATAACCTCGCCTCCCACCATCCCCACCGTGATCCGAGAGGCCTTCCGAGTCGCACAGGCCGAACGACCCGGCCCGGTCCACCTCGAACTTCCCGAGGATATCGCCGCCGCCACCGCACCTCAGGTGGATCTCATCCCGCCCACCCCTGCGACTCTTCCCGTCGCCAGCCTCGACGTGATCGCCGCAGCCGCGGACGTGATCTCGGGCGCCAGGCGCCCCTTGATCATGCTCGGTGCTGCCGCCGCCAGGCCACGATGCACCCACGCCCTGTCGGAGTTCGTTGCGCGCATGCGGATCCCGTTCTTCACCACGCAGATGGGTAAGGGCACCGTCTCCGGGTGCACCGACCTCTACCTGGGCACCGCGGCCCTGACCGAGGGCGACTACCTGCACGAGGCCATCGACCAGGCCGACGTGATCATCACCATCGGCCACGACACCGTCGAAAAACCCCCGTTCACCATGCACTCCCGCGGGCAGACCATCGTTCATCTCGACTACCAGCCCGCCACCATCGAAGAGGTCTATGTCCCGCAGGTCGAGGTCATCGGCGACCTCCACCACACCCTGCACGCCCTCACAGACCGGCTGGATGGCAAGGTGCCCCACGCCCAAGCGCTGCTCCCGCTGCGTGAAGGCATCCTCGCGAACGTCGCCGACCGGGCGACCGAAGATCGGCTGACCCCGCAGCGCATCGTGCACGAGGTCCGTCAGGTCATGCCGGATGACGGCATCGTCGCCCTGGATAACGGGATGTACAAAATCTGGTTCGCCAGGAACTACCGCACCATCACAGCGAACACGCTTCTGCTCGACAACGCACTAGCCGCAATGGGAGCCGGACTGCCGTCTGCGATCATGGCCTCGCTCCTGCACCCGGGCCGTCGCGTGATGGCCGTCTGCGGCGATGGCGGGTTCATGATGAACAGTCAAGAACTCGAAACCGCCGTGCGGCTCGGCCTCAACCTCGTCGTCGTGATCCTCGAAGACCACGCCTACGGCATGATCCGCTGGAAGCAAGCCGTCGACGGGTTCACCGACTACGGAATGACGTTCGACAACCCAGACTTCGTCGCCTATGCACAGGCCTACAGCGCGACCGGCACCCACGTCACCGACGCTGCACAACTCGGCCCCGCCCTGGAGCACGCATTCACACAGGGCGGAGTGCAACTCCTCGCCGTGCCCGTGGACTACTCCGAGAACACCAGGGTCCTCATCGACGAACTACAGCACGAAACCGCAACCCATCAAGACACGGCCGATAGGCCTGTCCATCACACGACACGATCGTGAACCCGCACTGATCTCCTGAACCTGGCAGGACGGACCTGATCCTGGCCGCGGTCGCCGTGTCCCCTTCCGTTTGTGGCGGAGGCCTGGCAGATCTACATCCTCATCTTCCTGCTCCAGTTGGCATCGGCGACGTTCACTCCAGCCTTCCAGGCCGTCATCGCCTCGGTGCTGCCCGAGGATGGTGGGGACACTCACGCTTTTAGTGACGGTCTACTTGGTTCACTATGGAGTCATGACGGCTCTTCCACTTTCAGCGTGGTGAGGGGTGTTCACGCCGCCTTTGGTGACGTCGTGTAGGCCATTATGCGGCAGCGGTAGTTGTCATGATTGCGATACCCGCGTCCGATGCGTTTGAAGGTCTTGG
>NZ_JBMPQC010000010.1:0-99234 GCF_049724975.1 Pseudactinotalea sp. Z1732
ACTAGGGCGTGTCTGCTAATGCTTGGCTCGGTAGGTCAGGATGGTCATCCCGAGTAGCACGCCGCCGAGGTAGGTCACGGCGTACTTGTCGTATCTGGTGGCCAGTGCTCGCCACTGTTTGAGCCGGTTGAAGGCTCTCTCGATGGTGTTGCGCAGGCCGTAGAGTTCGGCGTCGAATCCTGGGGGCCGTCCGCCCTTGGTGCCCTTGGTCTTGCGGCGGGTGATCTGGTCGGAGCGCTCGGGGATGATGTGCTTGATCCGTTTGCCTCGCAGAAACTCCCGGGTGCTGGGGTGGGAGTAGGCCTTGTCGGCCAGCAGATGCCCATTCATCTGCCCGCCAGCCTGGCCCAGGGCCTCAATCAGCGGGGCCAGCATCGGGTTGTCTCCGGCCTGTCCGGCGCTGAGCATGGCCAGCACCGGGGTGCAGCTGGCATCGGCCAGGGCGTGGATCTTGGTGGTCAGCCCACCGCGGGAGCGTCCCAGGGCGTGATCAGGCGGCTCCCCGGGCACGAGGCGAGAATTCTTGTGGTTCGAATCTGCCCCCTGTGTGTGATCCACCCTCCTCGGCAACCGAGTCCCGGCGGGCGCCAGCGGCGTGCTGATGGGCCCGCACACTGGTGGCATCGATGGACAAGACTTGGGCGACCTGCTCGGCATCCAGCCCGGTGTGGGCACCGACGGCGGCCAGCATCCGCTCATAGGTGCCATCGACCGACCAGAGCCGGTGGCGTTGCCACACCGACTGGAACGGCCCGAAGCATGCCGGCAGATCCCGCCACGGCGAACCGGCACGAAACCGCCAGATGATCCCTTCCAACATCAGGCGGTGATCGTTCCACGGCCGGCCCCTGCGGCCGGCATCCTGGGGCATCACCGTGGCCAGGATCTCCCACAATTCATCACTGATCTCACCATCACGAACCATGACTCCCACCATGGTTCACTCACACCGCGAATCTTTGGCAGACACGCCCTAGACGCACCCGGGTTGAGCAAGCCCGCAGTTGCGGCGGATCTCAGGGTGCGGAACCGGGCGACGCCGCACCGGCGTAGGTGGAGCAGGACGGGCAGCGGGTCACCAGGTCATGCCGGCAGGCAAGGACATGGGCAAGGAAACGTTCCGCACCGGCCAGGCGAGACCGTTGGGCCTGGATCGCGCGCACCTGCTGCGCGATCACGGCGTTCCGGCCAGGCTCGTCACGGTGCAGGACCAGGCGGATGTCCGCCAGGGACATACCCACGCCTTGACAGGCTTGCAGGATGCGGAGCCGGTGCAGATGCTCCTCGCTGTAGTCGCGGTGGCCGGTACCGGTGCGGTCCGGTACCACCACGCCGGCGTCCTCCCAGTGCCGGAGCACATGTGTGGCCACACCGAGGCGTCGCGCGGCCTGCCCGATCCTCATAGACACCAGTATGACAGTTGACTTCAGGTCAACCTGAGCTTCTAGCGTTCCTGTCTATGGACTCGACCCGCGACGCACTCCCGCATCCACACCCCCTCGTGATAGGTGGCGAGACGGTGATGACGTACACGATGGGGGCCGACCGCGACGACGCGCGCGGGGACGTCGTCTTCTGTCACGGGACGCCGTGGTCGGCACAGGTATGGGCGAGCACCGCCCACCACCTGAGCGCGGGGTACCGGGTCTTCCTGTGGGACATGCCCGGCTACGGAGCCTCGCCGAAGGTCGGTGACGTCCCTGTCGACCTGCCCGAACAGACATCCCGGTTCGCGCAGTTGCTGGATGCCTGGCGCGTGGAGCGGCCATATGTCGTCGCGCATGACATCGGGGGCGCGGTCGCCCTGGGCGCGCATCTGCTGCACCAACGGGAGTTCAGCGGCTTGTACCTGTGGGACGTCGTCGTGCTCGACCCGTGGGGGTCGCCGTTCTTCGAACTGGTCGCGGGGCATCCGGACGTCTTCGCTGCGCTGCCGGCGGACCTGCATTCGGCGTTGTTGAAGGCGTACATCACCGGAGCCACTCACCACCTGGACTCCACCTGGCTGGCCACGCTGAGCGATCCGTGGCTCGGTACCGAGGGGCAGCGAGCCTTCTATCGACAGATCGCCGCGCTACGCACCGAGCACACCTTCCCGATCGTCGAACGTCTGGACCGGGTGCGCTGCCCCGTGGCGATCGGCTGGGGGCAGCAGGATCCGTGGATCGCCGTCGAGCACGCCACCCGATTGCAGGAGTTGCTACCGGGCACCCCGCCCCTTGCCCTGGTGGACGGGGTCGGTCACCTCACCCCGGTGGAGGCGCCGGCGACGGTCAACTCGGCCCTAGCCGCCTGGCTCGCCACGGTTCCTCACTCCGACTCGGGTACTGCGCAGACTCCGTCGACGCAAACCCCGGCCTCGGGATCCCCGACATTGATCAGTCCGGAACGTGGGGCCGTGAGGTCTACGGCGGGCCGGGCAGCGGTGCCCGCGGTTGGCGAGGGGGCCTGATCGTCGCGGCGGGTTCCGGTCATGCCGGAGTTCCGGCACGCTCGGAGCGCACCTGCTCCAGCGCCTGGGTGAAGACCTCGGGCTTCTGGGCTCCCGAGATGCCGTAGCGCCCGTCGACGACGAAGAAGGGCACGCCTTGAATGCCGTAGGCGCGGGCCTGGGCGATGTCGGCGTCCACGGCCCCGGTATAGGTGCCCGCCTCCAGGGCCGCGAGCATCTCCTCACGGTCCAGTCCGACGTCGGCGCCGAGGTCCGCCAGTTCGTCGGCACGGCCCACGTGCCGGCCCTGCTCGAAGTAGGCGGCGAACAACCGCTCGACCAGATCCAGTTGCCTGCCGTGGGCCTTGGCGTAGTGCAACGCCTGGTGGGCCAGCAGCGTCTTGGTGTGCTGGACCGAGTCGAAGTCGTAGTCCAGGCCGACGTCGGCCGCGACGGCGGTGACCTGCCGGAGCATCTGCTCGACCTGGGTGACGTCCATACCCTTGTGCGAGGCGAGGAAGTCGGCCTCGCTGCCCTCGAAGTCCACCGGGGTATCGGGGGCGAGTTCGAAGGAGTGGTAAGTGATCTCGACGTCGTCGGCGCCGTCGAAGGCGGCCAGTCCTGCCTCGAACTTGCGCTTGCCGATGAAGCACCACGGGCAGGCGATGTCGGACCAGATGTTCACAGCGATCGGAGTACTCACACGTGAGGTAACCGCCTGCCGTCAGGTTCCATTCCCCCGGGTCGGCATGCCTCAGCCCGTCACGGCACGCAGGCGCGGGGCCAGGTCACGTTCGAACAACTCCAGGAATCGGCGTTGGTCGTGCCCCGGTGCGTGGAAGACGAGGTGGTTGAAGCCCATTCGGTGGTACTCCAGCACCTTGCTCGCCGCCTCGTCGGGGTCGGAGGCCACGATCCAGCGCTCGGCGATCTGCTCGATCGGCAGGGCGTCGGCTGCCCGCTCCATCTCGATCGGATCGTTGATTGAGTGCTTCTGTTCCGCACTCAGCGACAACGGTGACCAGAACCGGCAGTTCTCCAGCGCGGCGTCGTGATCGGTGTCGTAGGAGACCTTGATCTCGATCATCCGGTCGATACCCTCCGCGTCACGCTCCGCCTTGGCTGCCCCTTCGTCGACCGCCGGCAGCAGCTTCTCGGTGTACAGCTCTGCACCCTTACCGGAGGTGCAGATGAACCCGTCACCGGCCCGCCCCCCGTACCGGGCCACCATCGGCCCGCCCGCGGCGATGTAGACCGGCACGCCGCCCTCGGGGACGTCGTAGATGCTGGCGTCGTGGGTGGAGTAGTAGTCCCCGTTGAAACTCACTCGCTCACCGGTCCACAACTCGCGCATCAACCGGACCGCCTCGCGCAGCCGGGCAAAACGTTCCTTGAACTCGGGCCAGTGCTGGTCCCCGGGACCGTCCCACCCGGTGGCGATCTCGTTCAGCGCCTCGCCGGTACCCACTCCCAGGATCACCCGGCCCGGGTAGAGGCACCCCACCGTGGCGAATGACTGGGCGATCACGGCAGGGTTATACCGGAACGTCGGGGTCATCACCGAGGTGCCGATCTGCACCGAGGAGGTCCGCTCCCCCACCGCGGCCATCCAGGCCAGCGAGGCCGGCGCGTGTCCACCCTCATGGCGCCAGGGCTGGAAGTGATCGGAGACGAACACCGACTCCATGCCGTGTCCCTCGGCGGCGACGGCGATCTCCACCAACTCGCGCGGATCGAATTGTTCGGCAGAAGCCTTGTAACCGAGTTTCAGGGGCAGCATCACGGGGTCCTTCGGGTCGGGAGTGTGCGGGTGCGGGTATCGCGTCGGTCAGGGCCGCGCGCCGGCGATGTCCTCGTGGTGGCGGATCACCTCGGCCACGATGAAATTGAGGAACTTCTCGGCGAACACCGGGTCCAGCCCGGCATCCTCGGCGAGCGCGCGCAAGCGGGCGATCTGGCGTTCCTCCCGCGCCGGATCCGAGGGCGGCAGTCCCAGCTCGGCCTTGAGTCGGCCCACGCTCTGGGTGCACTTGAACCGTTCGGCGAGCAGGTGCACCAGTGCGGCGTCGATGTTGTCGATGCTGCCCCGCAGGCTGAGGAGTTCGGAAGGAATGCCGGCTCCGCCGTCAGGTGAGGAACTCATCGTCTCATCGTATGCGCACCGGCCCCCTCGGTCGCACCGGCGGACGTGGCAGAGTCAGGTGTCATGACGGCGATGACGATCCACACCCACCGCACCGCGACCATCAATCCGGCCGAGCGCGGCCGGGAGTACGGAAGCACATGGTCGAGGCAGATCCGCGCTGCGGTGGGCGAGTACCGCCAGCACTTCAGGACCGTCGGTATCGATGCCGACACGGTCCGCCGGGTCAGTGAGTCGGCGGGCGAGGGTATCCGGGCCGGGATGCCGGATCTGTCGGAGGAGATCGAGCAGATCGCCGCCGGCGCCGACCTGCCGCCCTGGCAGGTCATGATGCTCAATGCGCGCACCGAGATCCTGGCCCTGGCCCCACCTGCGCAGGAGTGCTCGGCCACCGTGTTCTGGCCCAGCGGCGGTATCCCGCACACCATGCAGACATGGGACTGGCGGCCGGGTCTGGCGACGGAGTCGTTGGTGTCGGCCTTTCCGACCGCCGAGGCGAGTTCCCAGGTGGTGACCTTCGCCGAGTTCGGGCAGGTCGGCAAGATCGGAGTGAACAGTCACGGCCTGGGACTACATTTCAACATCCTGCGCCACCGCAGCGACGGGTCCCGGATCGGGACCCCGGTGCACGTGGCGGCACGGCACATCCTGGAGGTCGCGACCACCGTCTCCGAGGCCGTCGAGGTAGCCCGCTCGTTGACCTTCGGCGCCTCCAGCGTGTTCACCCTTGCGTCCCGCAGCGGGCACCTGCGAGCGGCCTGTGTGGAGGTGACACCGGTGGGAGTCGGGGTCGTCGAGGGCGGCGAAGGGGCGGCGTTGAACCACACCAACCACTTCCTGGACCCCGAACTGGCGTCCGGAGCGCAGCCCGCTGCATCCGGGAGCACCTCCGGGCGCCGGCTGGAGTACCTGGACGGGCAGTCGCAAGCACTCTCGATCGCCGATCCGTTACAGCGGATCGCGGCACTGCGCCGCGCGCCGGAGGTGGCCATCTGTGTGCGCCGCAGCCCGGGGGTGCCCGCACATGAGGACAGCGTCACCAAGGCGACGATCGCCCTGGATCTGGTCACCCCAGCCCTGGGTATCCACAGCGGGGGCCCCCGAGACGTTCAGCCCGACACCTGGCGGACCATCACCGTGTGAGGCCACTGTGGGCCCCGGCGCCATCCCGCGAGCCGCTGGTCGCCCCGGCGTCCCGGCTCATCGTGTAGGTCGACTGGCCAGGTGTGGAGTCATCGTCCCAACGCAGCAGGGCTGCGACGTCGTCAGGCACGTCCAGGGCGGCCTCATCCACCAGGGTGATCCCGGCATCGGTGGCCGCGACCAGTCGGCCCAGGGCCACCGAGGCGGTGACCTGTTGGGGCTGGTCCGCGCCGAGTCCGCGAACCTCCTCCTCGTTCATCCCGGCCTGGACCGCCTCGGGCCCGATCCACGCCGTGGTGGTGCGCAGCGCCGAATCAGTGTGCAGCACCGTCTCGGCCAGCAGGACCTCCTCGACCTGGCCTCGGCGCAGCGCATCGAGCACGTCGTCCACACCGGCCACGGCGGCACCGTCCCGGCCTGCCTGTTCCTTGAAGCGCTCCAGGACCTGCTCCCTGCGCCGCATCCGGTACTGGTGGAAGACTCCGGCGATCTCCTCGGTGAATGCGCCCTCGTGCACCCCGTCTGCTCTGGAACCGGATTCGAGCACGTGCGTGATTCCGGCGACCTGTTCGGTGGCGGCCTCACGCAGGAGCGCCACCATCCGGAGTTCACCGGTCAGCAGCACCAGTTCGGGCTGTTTGCTGCGCACGTAGCGCTCGATCTCCTCCGCGATCTGCGTGGCATTGCGCTCGAAGGAGTCCTCCGCGCGGGAGTGGATGCGGCGATGTGCCAGGCCGCCTTCGCGGTTCTTGGTCAGCTCGTCCTGGTCCCCGGTAACGGTGCGCTCGGCGGAGCGGTCCGCGGCCGTGGAGGTGTCCAGGGTGCTCAGGTCGGCGCCGGAGCGGTCCACCTCCACCAGGACCGCCCGCACGGTGTCATCGGCCTGCCACGCCAGCGAGAGCACATCCACACCGCGGCCCAGTACCGCTGAGTCCGTTGCGGGCGGCTCGGAGAGCAGGCGGTCGATCTGCACGCCCTCGGTGGTGGCGACCAGGATGCGCCCATGGGTCCCGGAGGCGCCGGTGTTCTCCCGGACTCGCTCGGCCAGGACCTCCAGCAACTCCGCACTCGCACCCTGCTCGGACAACTGCGAGGACAGCGAGCGCCAGCGGGCGTCCATCTCCTCCTGCGCCTTCGGTCCGGTGCGGGTGGCGTCGAACACCACGGTCACCACGGCGGTATCGGTGGGCAGGTCCGGAAGTTGCAGTCGCATCGGTAACCTCCTGCGTCTCGGGATAGGTCCGGTGCCAGTCAAACAACGCCTGCGCCGGCTCGCGACTCGAGAGGCCGCCGGTCTTCGATCAGCGCACGTGGTCGCGCCAGTCCGGCGGTACGGCACCGCGCGGACCGGGGGCGGGCTGCTCCGGTGGGCGATGCTGCGGCGGGGCCAGGTCCGGCCCGGTGATCCGCTGCTCGGTGCGATAGTCCCAGTACCAGGATTGGTGCGGCTCGAAGGACCGGATATAGCGATGCCCGGTCGACTCATAATGGGCGGTGGCGTGCCGGCTGGGTGAACTGTCGCAACAACCGATATGGCCGCACTGGGCGCACCGGCGCAGGTGCATCCACCACCCGCCGTCGGCGAGACACTCCGCGCAGGCGGTTCCGCTCGGGGGAACCGTCACATCGATCCCGGACTGGTCCACGGGGACACCTCCACTCCCCCAACCGCCCTGCCGAGCGGGACCGAGCCGCGAGTAGGGTTACGGTCAGGCGCTCTTCTCGCGCGGTTCTTCCTTGGTGTCCCGGTCCCGCGGGACAAGGGTCGGGTTGACGTTCTCCAGCACCACCTCACGGGTGATCACCACCCGGGCGATGTCCTCCCGGGAGGGGATGTCGAACATCACCGGCTGGAGCACTTCCTCCATGATCGAGCGCAGCGCCCGGGCGCCGGTGCCACGCAACTCGGCCTGTTCGGCCACCGCCTCGATGGCGTCGTCGGTGAACTCCAGTTCCACGCCGTCGAGTTCGAAGATTCGCTTGTACTGCTTCACGAGGGCGTTGCGCGGTTCGGTGATGATCTGCTTCAGCGCCGCCACGTCGAGCGGGCTCACGGTGGCCACCACCGGCAGGCGCCCGATGAACTCCGGGATCAGCCCGTACTTGAGCAGGTCCTCGGGCATGACGTCCTCGATCATCCCCATGGTGTCGGCGCTCTTGAGCGGGGAGCCGAAACCGATCCCGCGCTTACCCGCCCGGGAGGAGATGATGTCGTCCAGTCCGGCGAAGGCCCCGGCCACGATGAACAGCACGTTGGTGGTGTCGATGGTCAGGAACTCCTGGTGCGGGTGCTTGCGACCACCCTGCGGCGGCACCGAAGCCTGGGTGCCCTCCAGGATCTTCAGCAGTGCCTGTTGCACGCCCTCTCCGGAGACGTCGC
The DNA here is from genome assembly GCF_049724975.1 of Pseudactinotalea sp. Z1732. Lineage (NCBI taxonomy): Bacteria > Bacillati > Actinomycetota > Actinomycetes > Micrococcales > Cellulomonadaceae > Pseudactinotalea > Pseudactinotalea sp. Z1732. Next base: position 8,098 of record NZ_JBMPQC010000010.1, read on the forward strand.
GGGTGATGGAGGGGTTCTCGGACTTGCGGGCGATCTTGTCGATCTCGTCGATGTAGATGATCCCGGTCTCGGCCTTCTTCACATCGAAGTCGGCGGCCTGGATCAGTTTGAGAAGGATGTTCTCCACGTCCTCGCCCACGTACCCGGCCTCAGTGAGGGCGGTGGCGTCGGCGATCGCGAACGGCACGTTCAGCATCTTCGCGAGCGTGCGGGCCAGTTCGGTCTTACCGCACCCGGTGGGACCGACCATGAGGATGTTGGACTTGCTCAACTCCACACCGTCGTCGTCGGCGCCGCCGGGGGCCTCACCGGATTGGACGCGCTTGTAGTGGTTGTACACCGCCACCGCCAGTGCCTTCTTGGCACTGTCCTGGCCCACGATGTACTCCTCCAGGAAGGTGTAGATCTCCTTGGGCTTGGGCAGGTCCACCAGGCCGAGTTCCCCGGCTTCGGCCAGTTCCTCCTCGATGATCTCGTTGCACAACTCGATGCACTCATCGCAGATGTAGACACCGGGGCCGGCGATCAGTTTGACCACCTGCTTCTGGCTCTTCCCGCAGAAGGAGCACTTGAGCAGGTCAGCGCCCTCTCCGACTCGTGCCATGGGTGCCGCCTTCCTGACGTGGAGTTTGGGTCCGCACCAGCGGGTGCTGCGGATCGTGCGCTCGATCAATTCTAAGCCGCCCCTCCCACATCGCGCTGTGTTCACGAGGTGGGAAGCGCCTCTTGCACTCTACGGCGCGGTCGGGATGGGCGGGCGCAGGCTCAGCGCGTGTCTGGTGCGTCCATGTCCCCGCCGGCGCTGCGGGCCGGCGCCCGGCACGGCAGCGGACGACGACGCGGGGCGCCGATGCGGAGCGCCCCGCCGGCGGTAGTCGCGGGCGGGGCGCTCGGCGGTCGGACGGGACCGGAGGGAGGCGGTGGGAACAGACCCGGTCAGGCGTCGTCTCCGGGGCCCAGTTCCGGCAACGGGGCCTTGCGGCTCTCCAGGACCTGGTCGACCAGACCGTAATCCAGCGCCTCGGCGGCAGAGAGGATCTTGTCCCGCTCGATGTCCTGGGTGATCTGTTCCTGGGGCGTGCTGGAGTGCTTGGCCAGGGTGGCCTCGAGCCACTCGCGCATACGCAGCATCTCGTTCGCGTGGATCTCGATGTCGGAAGCCTGGGCGTAGCCGCCCTCCATCGCAGGCTGGTGGATGAGCACGCGAGCGTTCGGCAACGCCAGCCGCTTGCCCGGCGTCCCGGCCGCCAGCAGCACCGCGGCGGCGGAGGCGGCCTGGCCCAGCACCACCGTCTGCACCTGCGGCTTGATGTACTGCATGGTGTCGTAGATCGCCGTCATCGCGGTGAAGGAACCACCGGGTGAGTTGATGTAGATGATGATGTCGCTGTCCGGGTCCTGGGCCTCCAGGACCAGCAACTGGGCCATCACGTCGTCGGCCGAGGCGTCATCGACCTGCACCCCGAGGAAGATGATTCGATCCTCGAACAGTTTGGTGTAGGGGTCCTGGCGCTTGAAGCCGTAGGCGGTGCGCTCCTCGAACTGGGGCAGCACATAGCGGGAAGAGGGGCTGGCGGCCCGGCCACCGAAGCCCTGGATGTGGGGGATGTTCACGTGTGCATCTCCTGGTCTTGGGTGGACTGATCAGTTGCCGACGGACTTGGCGGAGGAGACCACCTCGTCGATGAAGCCGTACTCCAGGGCCTCCTCGGCGGTGAACCAGCGGTCCCGGTCGGAGTCGCGGTTGATCTGCTCAACGCTCTTGCCGGTCTGCTCGGCGATCAACTCCGCCATGACCTTCTTCATGTGCAGGATCAATTCGGCGTGGATCTTGATGTCGGTGGCCGTGCCACCGATCCCACCGGAGGGCTGGTGCATCATCACCCGTGCGTGCGGGGTGGCGAACCGCTTCCCCGGAGTTCCCGAGGACAGCAGGAACTGACCCATCGAGGCTGCCATACCCATGGCCACGGTGGCCACGTCGGGCTTGATGAACTGCATGGTGTCGTAGATGGCCATGCCGGCGGTGATCGAACCGCCGGGTGAATTGATGTACAGCCAGATGTCCTTGTCCGGGTCCTCTGCGGCGAGCAGCATCATCTGCGCAGAGATCTGGTTGGCGTTGTCATCACGCACGTCCGAACCGAGCCAGATGATGCGCTCGGACATGAGACGGCTGTAGATGTGGTCACCAAGGGCGAAGTTCTTGGAATCGGCCGAGGCAGCCTTAGGCATCTCGCTCACGTACCTTCTCCTGATCGTCGACGGGCTGGAAAACTCCTGCTGTTGACACTAACGCCGCCGCCGGCAAAGCCATGCCGGCGGCGGGTCGGTTTCGCTGTCGGCGCAGCAGCCGACGAGCGGATCAGTCCTTGCTCGGTTCGGCTTCCTCGGTCTGGTCCCCGGCGTCGGTGCCCTCGACCGCCTCGGCGGCCGCGTCGTCGTCGCCCTCGTCCAGGTCCACGTCCACCAACTCGGTGGCCGGGCCTGCGGCGGCCTGGACAGCCGCGGCTTGCGCCTCGGCCTCCATCTGGGCGTCCTCCTCATCGGAACCGATGTAGTCGGTCAGGTCCACCTCGGCCCCGGTGGAGTCCACCACCTTGACCTGCCGCAGCGCGGTGGCGACCGACTTGTTCCGGGTGACCTCGGCGATGAAGGAAGGCATCTGCCCGTTCTCGGAGGCGTTCTTGATGAGTTCGTTGGGGTCCATCTGGTACTGACGGGCGGTGTTCAGCATGAACTCCAGCACCTCGTTCTGACCGATCTTGACGTCGACCTGCTCAGCCAGGACATCCAGCAGCAACTGCCGGCGCAGCCCCTCGGTGGTCTCCACCCGCACTTCCTCGCCGTGCTCGGTGTCGTCCTCGCGACCCTCGGCGGCCAGGTGTCGGGTGACCTCGTCCTCCACCACACCGGTGGGGATCGGGAAGTCGGCGGCCTCCTGCAGGTGCTCGATCAGTTTGTCGCGGGCCTGGATCGCCTGCTCGTTGCGCTTGGCGTCGGCGGCCTGGGTGCGCAGCGACTCCTTGAGCTCCTCGACGGTGTCGTGCTCGGAAGCCATCTGGGCGAAGTCGTCATCGACCTCGGGCAGCTCCTGCTCCTTGATCACGCTGGCGGTCACGGTGACCTCGGCGTCCTCACCGGCATGGTCCCCGCCCACCAGCGCGGAGGAGAACGTGGTGGTCTCCCCGGCGGAGAGCCCGGTCAGCGCCTCGTCGAGTCCCTCGAGCATGTTGCCGGCGCCGATCTGGTAGGAGACACCGGAGACCGAGTCGATCTCCTCCTCCTCGATGGTGGCGGTCAGGTCCAGCGTGACGAAGTCCCCGTCCGCAGCCGGCCGCTCCACACCGACCAGAGTGGCGTACCGCTCGCGCAGGGTCGTCAGTTCGGTCTCCACGTCCTCATCGGTGACCTCCACGTCGTCGACGGTGAGGGTGATCTCGGACAGGTCCGGCAGGGTGATCTCCGGGCGCACATCCACCTCGGCGGTGAAGACCAGGTCCTCGGACTCAGCGACCCCCGGCAGTCCGGTGACCTCGACGGAGGGCTGGCCGATCGGCTTGATCCCGGCCTCCACCACCGCGTCGCGGTAGAGCCCCGGCAGCGCCTCGTTCACCGCCTGCTCCATCACCACAGCCTTACCGACGCGCTGGTCGATGATGCGCGGGGGCACCTTGCCCTTGCGGAAGCCGGGGATGCTGACCTGCTGGGCGACCTCCTTGTACGCCCGGTCCAGGCTGGGTTGCAGGTCGGTGAGCGGGACCTCCACGGTCAGCTTCACGCGGGTCTGGTCGAGGTTCTCGACTGCGCTCTTCACTTTGATTGGCTCCATGTCTCACTTGGGGTCTTCAGGGCCGGCGTCGGTGGCCTGCACCCGCCGTGGGCCCGCTCTCGGTCCTGACGCCACCCATGTCAAGACAGCGGACGGCACAGAAACCTGGGCATGGCAGGGCTCACCGACACGCGCAGCGGATCCATCCTACCCGCCCACTACCAGTGCCCGCGTGGCCGGGTAGCACGTCTCACAGCAGGCCCGTGCCCCTTCAACTAGGTGGGGTGACGATTTGGCCCGCACGAGGCGCTGATGCAAGGCTGCCGAGCGTGCCCACCGACGTCCGCCGCGCCCGGGTCGCGGTCACCATCGCCTTCGCCACCAACGGCGCACTCCCGGCGACGCTGCTGGCCCGGTACGCCGAGGTCAAGGGTCTGCTCGCCCTCTCCGATGCCACCTTCGGGCTGCTCGTGGCCGGATACGCCGTCGGCGCCGCGGCGGCATTGAACCTGCCCGGGATCGTGCTGCGCCGGATCGGCACGCGGGCCACCACGACCGCCGGCACCGCCTGGGTCGCCGTCTGCCTGTTCCTGGCCACCCTCGGGGTGAGTGCGGGCAACGTCTGGCTGGTGCTGGCCGGGTTGGCCCTGGCCGGGTGGGCCGATGCCATCGTGGACGTGGCCCAGAACGCCCAGGGCCTGGCCGTGCAGGCCGCTCGGGGCTCCTCGGTGCTGAACTCGATGCACGCCGGGTGGAGCGTGGGGGCGGCAGCCGGCGGCGTGGTCGGCACCCTCGCGGCCACCGCAGCGGTGCCGTTGCCGATTCACCTTGGTGGCTGGGGGCTGGCCTGCGTGGCCGCGATGACGGTGGCCGGCCGGGCGTTCCTCCCGGATCGCAGCACCGCAGTCACTGACGGCACCGGTAGAGGCGAAGGATCAGGTGACGCACCGATGCGGGCCTCGCGGCGTCCGAACTGGTTCTCGCTCCGGCTGCTGTTGCCCCTGGGGCTGCTGGCACTGGCCGGGATGTCGGTGGAGGACGTGGGCAACAACTGGTCCGCCGTGCTCCTGGCCACCGAACGAGGAGTGGCGCTTGGTTCCGCCGGGATCGGGCTGAGCGCGCTGCTCATCGCGCAGTTCATCGGACGGATGCTCGGAGACCGGTTCGTGGACCGGGTCGGGGAGCACACCGCGCTGATGACCAGCCTGATCGGCATGATCGCCGGCCTGCTGCTGCTGGCCTGGGTGCCGTCGGCAACCCTGACGGTCGCCGGGCTGGCACTGGCCGGGTTGAGCAGCGCCATCACCATCCCGTTGGCTTTCGCCCGCGCCGATCAGGTTCCGGGTCTTCGCCCGCATAGCGGGGTGACCTGGATCGCACTGTCCATTCGCGTGACCGCGATCGGTCTGAGCCCGGCGATCGGCGCGATGAGCTCGGCCAGTTCGCTCCCCCTGGCTATCACCGTCGTGACGGCCGCCTCGGTGCTGGCGCTGGTGGCGCAGACATCCCGCAGACCCCGGCCGTAGGGCACTGTTCGCCGGCCAGGGCGCTGCCGGCCCGTGACGCCGTTCCTCACCAGAGGTCCCCACCCACGGCCCGTGGGCGCTCCGGCGAATCGGGTGGGTAGGGTTGAGCGCTGGGCCGGGCCTCGTCCCGGTGCGCCCCGTCCCGCCCGGCCCGTGTCCGGCGATCCGCCCAGGACGTCGGGCATCCACCACGAGCACGGAGTTGTCATGACCTCATCCTCTGCTGCGCCGCGTCCACCGCGGCGCACCCCGATGCAGCGGCGTCAGGCCCGTACGGAGGACGTCACCTCCGTGCTCGGGGCGCTTCGGAACCCGCGGAGGTTGCGCACCGAGGTGCTGGCCGGGCTGGTGGTGGCCCTGGCACTGATTCCGGAGGCGATCAGTTTCTCCATCATCGCCGGGGTGGACCCGCGGGTGGGGCTGTTCGCCTCCTTCACGATGGCGGTCTCGATCGCCTTCGTGGGAGGCCGGCCGGCGATGATCTCGGCGGCCACCGGCGCGGTCGCGCTGGTGATCGCCCCGGTGATGCGCGAGCACGGGATGGACTACCTGATCGCCACGGTGATCCTGGCCGGGATCATCCAGGTGCTCTTCGGTGTGCTCGGGGTGGCCCGGTTGATGCGGTTCATACCGCGCAGCGTGATGGTCGGGTTCGTCAACGCCCTGGCGATCCTGATCTTCCTCGCCCAGGTGCCCTATCTGACCGGGGTCTCCTGGATGGTGTACCTGATGGTCGCCGTCGGCATCGGAGTCCTGGTGTTCCTGCCCAAACTCACCACCGTGGTGCCCGCCCCGTTGGTGGCGATCGTGGTGCTCACGGCGGTGACGCTGGCGTTCTCCCTGCGGGTGCCCGATGTGGCCGACGAGGGGGAACTGCCCGACTCCTTGCCGACGCTGTTCCTGCCCGATGTGCCCATGACGCTGGAGACGTTGCGGATCATCGCCCCGTTCGCCATCGGGATGGCCCTGGTGGGGCTGATGGAGTCGCTGATGACGGCCAAGCTGGTCGATGACATCACCGACACCCACTCCAACAAGACCCGCGAGTCCTGGGGGCAGGGCGTGGCGAACATCATCACCGGCTTCTTCGGTGGCATGGGCGGATGCGCGATGATCGGCCAGACCATGATCAACGTCAAGGAATCCCGCGCCCGCACCCGCATCTCCACCTTCCTGGCCGGGGTCTTCCTGCTCATCCTGGTGGTGGGCTTCGGCGATGTCATCGGGCAGATCCCGATGGCTGCCCTGGTGGCCGTGATGATCATGGTCTCGGTAGGAACCTTCGATTGGCACTCGGTGCGACTGCGCACGCTGCGCCGGATGCCCAAGAGCGAGACCGCGGTCATGGTCACCACCGTGGTGATCACGGTGGCCACCGGGAACCTCGCCTACGGGGTGCTCGCCGGTGTCGTGGTCGCAGCCGTCATGTTCGTCAACCGGGTGGCCCACCTGACCCACGTGGTCGAACTGGACCGCCCGGATGAGAACACCCGCGTGTACGGCGTGGTCGGTGAATTGCTGTGGGCCTCCTCCAACGACCTGATCTACCAGTTCGACTACACCGGTGACCCCGCGAACGTCGTCATCGACCTGTCCAGATCCCACATCTGGGACGCTTCGACCGTCGCGACCCTGGATGCCATCACGCAGAAGTACCGGGACAAGGGCAAGAGTGTGACCATCACCGGCCTGAACGAAGCCAGTGCCGAGCGCCATACCCGCCTGGCGGGATACCTGAACGGGCAGGCTTGAGCTCAGCGGAGACGGCGTTGCAGGTGAACGACGACGTCGTCGCCCAGGCTCTTGCCGAGCCGCTTACGCATCGCGGCACTGAGTGAGAGCATGTGTCCGCCACGACCGGTGACCATCAGTCCGACGTCGGGCATCGGGATCTCGTCCACGCTGGCGTCTACCCGCACGCTCTTCCTGGTCCCGAAGAACCCGGCTGAGCCCGGCATCTCGACGCACGACCAGACTTCTCCTTTGACGTCGACGCCGATCGGAGCGGTGAAGGTGTGGTCGAGGTTCTGCGGGAAGTCGGTCATTGCGCCCTTTCGTGAGGTGATGGGTTCGCGCGGATGGTGAGCCCTGCGACGGTGGTTCAGGCTGTGCTGCCGTCCAGGCGTGCCTGCAGGATCGGCACTCCTGGCCCGTGGAGCTGGTCGAGGTACGGTGCGCGGCCGGCCATGCTCATCACCAAGGCGAGGGTAGAACCGGTGACCAGCGGTCCGGAGCCAGTGGCGAACGGCCCATCGTCCGCCCGCAGGTGCAGACCGGCCGCCCGCGTGTGGCTGGCGACGGCGAAGTCCCGTCGGGCGAAGAAGTCGGCCACGGGCGTCAGCGCCTCGATGCTGGGCCTCCTGGGCAGCCCCAACGGCCAGCGGACGTCCTGGCAGTGCACGACGACCTCACCGAGATAGGCCGCGGTGTGGCCGGACGGTGCCGTGGTGCTACCGATCACAGCACGGAACCGGTCGAGCGTTGCGGCGGGAGTGTCGCCGCGGTACTCGGTGAGCCGCCGCTCGTTGTGGACGTCGGGACGAAAACGTGCGCCACACATGCTCCGTAGCCACTGCCACTGGTTCAGGCTGGCGGCCGCCGTGAGGTGCGCGACGACCTGCTCGACGTCCCACTGCCCGCACAAGGTGTCGTGTCGCCACTGGTCCGCACTGAGGGTCGACAGGTCCTCCGCCAGCGCGGCCCGCTCGGCCCGCATCAGCGCCCACAGGCCGCCGTCGCTTCTCCCCATGGTGTTAGTTTCCCTCCTCGCGACGCCGGAGCCGCCGCCAATGCCCCCATGCTGGCTCCTCCTCGGGTGTGGGTGCCACCTACCGGTGTCACTACGGATAGCATAGTGCACGCTACAGGATCAGTAGTAACATGTGTCAATGGCATCCCGAAGGTCATACGGCTCGTACAACGACGGCTGCGCCGCCGCCCACGCACTCGACCTCATCGGCGAACGGTGGACGATGATCGTCGTTCGGGAACTCCTACTGGGGCCCAAGCGCTTCTCCGACATCCAGCGAGACGTCATCGGTATCGGGCCCACCGTCCTGACCCAGCGCCTGCATCACCTGGAGGCCAGCGGCATCGCGCAACGACGCCGCTGGCCCGGACCAGGGCGCATCGACGTCTACGAACTGACCGAATGGGGCTACCGACTGGAAGCCGTCAACACGGCTCTGTCCCGGTGGGCCGTGACATCGCCCGCACTGCCCCGCGAGGCGGATATGAGCCCCGACACCGTGACCCTCGCGATGCGCGCCCACGCACGGCCGGCCTCCAGGGGCCGAGGTGAGCGATGTGTCGCGTTGGTGCTCACCGACTCCAGGCGGCCGGACGCCCAACCGGTCACCTATACGGCGCGGATGACCGCGCGAGCCACGACCATCGAGCGGTCGCCGGAACCGCAACGGACCGATGCGCAGGCCTCAGCCACCACCCGGGACTGGAGGGCGTGCGTGATCGGGGATGTCCCACTCGAGGAACTGCCGGATGTGCGCGTGTCCGGCGACGAGGGCGCGGTGCGCGACCTCATCGTCGCGACATCGCTCAGCGGCGCTTCGGCCTCACCTCTCGATGCGAAGGGCTGAGACCTGTCCTGCTGGTCGGGATGACAGGATTTGAACCTGCGACCTTCCGCTCCCAAAGCGGACGCGCTACCAACCTGCGCCACATCCCGAGGCAACCACACGGCGCCAATCAGGGATTCTATCCCTGCCAACCCCCTACCCGGCACCACCGAAGGGGGCTGCTCGATCGGCCGCGCGAAGGATGTAGAATTGCTGCCGCACGCGGGTGTAGCTCAATGGTAGAGCCTCTGCCTTCCAAGCAGATGGTGCGAGTTCGATTCTCGTCACCCGCTCCATGAGGTCGGAGCAGGCCGTGCCCACATCGACGTGGGCCGGGCCCCGACGGTCTCCGACGCGGTGCGCGTGGGGCGCGCCGTCTGCGGGCACGCTGCTGCTGCCGCAAGGATGGCGCAGCCCCACGTGCAAGCCCCGGGAGGTAGGGACGACTCAGGGCCGCCACCCGCTGGGGTGACGGCCCTGGAATCCGTGCGGTGGCCGACTCAGTCGTCGGTATCGACCAGGCCACGCTCGACGGCGCGGGCCAGGCGCCGCGGCACCTTGACCTCACGCCCGCCGGCGCGGACGGGTACGAGGTCCGCGGCCTTGGTCTTCCACTGCGAGCGGCGCGAGCGGGTGTTGCTGCGCGAGAGCTTGCGCTTGGGAACTGCCATGAGCCCTACCTCCCCTTCCGTCGAGAGTTGTCTGTGTGATGGTCGCCCCGGCCACGAAGGGCCGACGGCGTGGGTCACCGAGCGGGGACGCCTACTTGCCCTCGGGCTTGGCGTAGCGGCGGCGGAACTTCTCCACCCGGCCCGCGGTGTCCATGATCTTCTGCTTGCCCGTGTAGAACGGGTGCGAAGCGGCGGAGATGTCGACGTCGACCACCGGGTAGGTGTTGCCGTCCTCCCACTCCACGGTGTTCTCCGAGGTGATGGTGGACTTCGTCAGGATCGAGAAGTCGGCGGAGATGTCGCGGAACACCACCTGGTGGTACTCCGGGTGAATGTCCTTCTTCATGTCTGCTTCCTACGTAGTTCGACGGCGCGGGCTCTGGTTGCCAGCGGGCTGGTGGCTCCGGACAAGGCCCAGACAACGAGTCAGGCGCGTGCGCTGGTCCGTTCGGACCGGATTGCACGCCGCAGCAAGGATTGCCAGTCACGCTGCGCCCGGGACATCATACCCACATCCCGACCCCGACAGCGATGCGTCGCCGATGTGGCACCGCGCACACCCGGACCGCCGCCCCCGCATCCTGCCGGCCCGTGCACGCGACGTCCGGTCGGCTCCTCACCCATTCTCCCGGGTGTCCGCGCGGCTGCGCACCCGATAGGCCGCCAACACCGCCACGGCGGTAGCGGCGTCGTCGACCGTCACCACGAACTGGCGCCCGTTGCGGCGGGTGACCTGGATGGCCTCTCCGGTGCGCAGCACCACTCCGAACCGTCCCGGCACGAACCGCAGACCCACTCCCCCGAACTCCCCGGCCGGATTGACATCCACCACACCGACGGAGTCGATGTCCGCCAGCGGCACCCGCAACCGGGGCAATCCCACCAGCGAGGTCACGGTGAGCCCATCCCGGCCCGCGCGGACCCGGAATGCCCCGGTTACGGCGGCGGCCACCATCAGGATCGCCAGCGTGCCGGTGAGGATCCACGGCATCGTCGGGTCGGTGGGGATCAACCAGGCCGCGATGGTGCCCAGCAGCAGCGCGACCAGGCTGACCGCGAGGATGCCCATGCCCGATCCGCCCAAGGTCGTGACGCGTAGCCAGGCCACGTCCTCTCCCTCAGCAAGATCGAGGGGTTCGGAGGAGCGTTCCGGCTTGGTGACCGCAGGCATGTGCGGTTGGGCGAACCAGCCACCGGCCCCGGCGGCCAGTCCCACCAGCGAACTGATCAGCACCGCCGGGGTGATCGTGGCGACCTGTGTCGCATCGTCCAGGCCCCGCTGGACCATCAGCGACCAGGTGCTCAGCACCGTGAGCATCGCCGACAGTCCGGCTGCGGTGGCGCCCAGGAACCGGTAGGTCACGCCCTGATCACCCAGTTTGAGCCCCGGCAGGGCGCTCAGGCCCATGAGCGCGGGCACACCGAAGCCGGTCAGCACGGTCACCGCAATCACGGTCCATAGCGGAGCGAACCCATCGGGCGCGCCGGCGGCGTCCCAATGGATGGCCACCGGGTTCGGTAGTGCGGGGGCAATGGCCACCTGGACGATCACGGCCGCGGCCGTCAGCATCGCCGGGATCAGGATGGTGACGAGGCCGAACCTGCTGACCGTGCCGTTGCTGGTGGGTTCAGCGGTCATCGGAGAGCTCCTTCACGATCGAGGCAAGTGTTTCGGTGGACAAACCCAGGGCCCGGGCCCGTTCGACGAGGTCGAGAACGTCGCGATGGATCTGGGCCAGTTGGCCCGCGGCTTCTGTCAGCACTGCGCCCCTGCCACGGCGCATCGTCACCAGACCCTCATCGCGCAGGTCCTGGTAGGCCTTCAGCACGGTGTGCAGGTTGACATCCAGTGCGGCGGCCACCTCCCTGGCCGAGGGCAGCCGTTCGCCGGGCCGGATCCGGCCTGCGGCCGCGCCGGCCCGTACCGAGGCCGCCACCTGCTCGAACAGGGGCGTCTCGCTCGACTGGTCGACCCGGATCAACATCTGACTGTTATATAAGAACTGTAACAGTTGAAGCAAGGTGGTCAAGGAATAAACCCGTGCCCTCCCTGGCTGTAGCGGGTGGCAGCCGTCGCCCGGGATGAGTTGCGGCTCGCGTTCGCAGGAACTGCGGCTCGCGTTCGTGATTCGAGACGATCCGGGCTGGCGACGACATCGGGCGCCGAGCATGGCAGGCTGGCAGCGGAATCTCGTCCGGGCGCAGAACGGTGCCCGCCGAACAGGAGGAAACCTATGGCTCGCATCTACGACAACGCCACCGACCTGGTCGGTAACACGCCGCTGGTGCGGTTGAACAAACTCACCGAGGGACTTGGGGCCACCGTGCTGGCCAAGCTCGAGTTCTATAACCCCGCCTCCAGCGTGAAGGACCGGATCGGGGTGTCGATCGTCGACGCGGCCGAAGCCTCCGGTGAACTCCCCCCGGGTGGCACCATCGTGGAGGCCACCAGTGGGAACACCGGTATCGCGCTGGCCTTCGTCGGTGCTGCCCGTGGCTACAACGTCGTGCTGACCATGCCCGAGACCATGTCCAACGAGCGCAAGATGCTGCTCAAGGCCTACGGCGCCGAGCTCATCCTCACCCCCGGCTCGGAGGGCATGAAGGGGGCTGTGGCCAAGGCGGAGCAGGTGGCGGCCGAGCGTGAGGGCGCCGTTCTGGCCCGCCAGTTCGCCAACGAAGCCAATCCCGCCATCCACCGCAAGACCACCGCCGAGGAGGTCTGGAACGACACCGACGGCGAGATCGACATTTTCGTCTCCGGGATCGGCACCGGTGGCACGATCACCGGAGTCGGCCAGGTACTCAAGGAGCGCAAGCCGCAGGTGCAGATCATCGCGGTGGAGCCGGCCGAGTCCCCGATCCTCAACGGCGGAGACCCCGGGCCGCACAAGATCCAGGGCCTGGGCGCCAACTTCGTCCCGGAGATCCTGGACACCTCCGTCTACGACGAGGTGATCGACGTCGACGCCCAGACCGCGGTCAAGCAGGCCCGGCGCGCGGCGACCGAGGAAGGTTTGCTGGTCGGCATCTCCTCCGGTGCCGCGATCGACGCCGCGCTGCAGGTGGCCGCGCGTCCGGAGAACGAGGGCAAGACCATCGTGGTGGTGATCCCCTCCTTCGGTGAGCGGTACCTGTCCACCATCCTGTACGCCGACCTCGCCGAATGAGTTACCCCTACATCACCCACACCGCAGCGATGCACCCCGCAGCCTCCGGCACCACCTGGTCCGGGGTGCGCGCGCGGGTGCGCGAGGACCTCGAGACGGCCAAGCAGCGCGACCCGGCCGCCCGGACTTCTGTCGAAGTTGCGCTGACCTACCCGGGCGTGCACGCCCTGTGGATCTACAGGCTGGCCCACCATCTGTGGAACCTGGGTGGCCCGGCCAAGTTGCCCGCGCGGCTCATCTCCCACTTCGCCCGGATATTCACCGGGGTGGAGATCCACCCCGGTGCGGCGATCGGACGGCGCTTCTTCATCGACCACGGGATGGGTGTCGTGGTCGGGGAGACCGCGGTGGTCGGTGATGACGTCCTCATGTTTCACACCTCCACCCTGGGTGGGCGCTCGATGTCCAAGGGCAAGCGTCACCCCACCGTCGGCGACCGGGTGATGATCGGTGCCGGAGCGAAGGTCCTCGGCCCGATCACCCTCGGTGATGACGTCCAGGTCGGCGCCAACGCGGTCGTGGTGCGGGACGTACCGGCGAACTCGGTGGTGGTGGGGGTCCCCGGGCAGGTGCGCAACCGGCCGACGACGTCGGCGTTCGGGGACCTGGAGGACCCGGCCCTGTACATCTGAGTCAGAGCCCGGGCTGCCAGCCCGCCCCCCGTAGATCCACCCGGAGGGGATCCGCGCTGCGAAGCGCGGTCCCTTCGTTGCGGTAGTGCACCGCGGCCCGCTCGCGCAAGTGCTCCGGTACCAACCCAGTGGCCGGAACCACCCGCCACCAGGGCACCTGGTGGCCATGGATGGACATGATCCGGCCCACAGTTCGCGCCGAGCCGCGTCCGGTCAGGACCCGGGCGGCGTCGGCGATCGCGCCGTAACTGCTGGCCCGGCCCGGGGGGATCTGGGCCACCAGGTCCAACACCAGGTCGGCGTACTCCTCCCCCGCGCTGGGCGGGTCTTCCGCGGCGTCCATCCCGGCCTACCCTAGAGGGGATGAGTCACAGCACCGCCTGCGTCCACTGCGGCGACACCGATGATCACGTCCATCTGGACAGTGCCGAGCACGCTCGGTCCCGGCGTCGTGCGCTGCTGTACGCCGTCGCCGCACGCGCGGTGATGGTGGTCGCGGCGATACTGACGATCCTGTTGGCCCTGCCGACCCCCGCGGCGGCGGCCGGTCTCGCTGCCGGCATCGCCCTGTGGGCGCTGAGTACCGCGGCAGGGGTGCTCACCTCGGCGCTTCTGGCAAGCCGGCTGGGGCGGACCCGGGCGCTGATGCTCGGGGCACTCCTCGCGGCGGCGCTGACGCCCGCGTTGGCCGCGATCGCCGCGCGGATGGATCCGATGGTTTGGACGTTTGCCGCCGCGATCGCGGTGGGCTACCTGACCGGTGCCTTCGCCGCCGAGGCCGTACGCCTGTGGCGGCTGCGGGCGCTGCTGGCCCAGGACACCCGGGAGGGTGAGGTGGCGCGCGATTCCGCGACGATCACCCGTCACCAGGACCGGGACCTGGCCGACCTGGCCGCGACCGCAGCATTGGCGGTGCTGGTGGGCGGCTACGTATGGGCGACCGGGGTGCTCCCACTGCTGGTGCTCGTGCTGGTGCCCCTGCACGTGGCGATCGTGGCGCTATTGCGGCGCACCGCAGTTCGCCAACCCCACCATCGCCGGGTGGAACTGCGTCAGCGCGACGACTCGTAGTCGCCGACCAGGTCGATGCGGCGCTGGTGGCGCTCGGCGCCGCTGAACGGCTCGGCCAGGAACGCCTCAACGATCTCGATCGCCTCGGCCTCGGTGTGCTGGCGGGCACCGATGCCGGCGACGTTGGCGTCGTTGTGGGCGCGGGCGAGGGTGGCCGTTTCCACGCCCCAGACCAGGGCCGCCCGCGCGCCGTCGACCTTGTTCGCCGCGATCTGTTCGCCATTGCCGCTGCCGCCGATCACCAATCCCAGCGAGCCCGGCTCCGCGACCGTGGCCTCGGCGGCAGCGAAGCAGTACGCCGGGTAGTCGTCCTCGGCGTCATAGGAATGGGCACCGTGGTCGACGACGTCGTGGCCGGCGGTGCGCAGGTGCTGCAGGAGGACGGTCTTCAGTTCGTAGCCGGCGTGATCCGCCGCGATGTGGATGCGCATGGCTTCCATTGTGCCGCGTGCTGGGCGCACCCGCGTCCAGCACGCCCGCGACTCACCCGCCGGCTGCTCAACCGGTGGCCAGGCCGGCTGCGCGCCACTCCTCGAAGCCCCCGGCCAGGAACGCCGGACGAGCCAGGTCCACCTCGCCCAGCGCCTGGGCGAGCGCGGCGGCCTCCACGCCGTCCGTGCTGACCAGGATCGCGCCGCCACCCTCGCGGTGGCGCACCAACCAGGTGATGAGCAGGTGCGCCTCGATCTGCACCACCTCGGGTGTGACGCCGCCCGGTGCGCTGCCGGTCAACTGGCCATCACGGGCCCGGTGCCACGCCGGCCGGATGTCCACCAGAACGGCCCTGCCGTGCAACGCGTCCTGGTAGGCGGCTCTGGGCGTGATCGCCTCCGGGGCCGCCTGAGCTCCGCGGGCGGGGCCGGTCCGAGCCGCGAACAGACGGGGTGCGCGCGTGCGGAGCGCCGTGGGTGCGCGCGATCCGGAGGAGGAGGGGGTGCGGGCCCGGGCCGGGTAGGCGCTCTGGTCCAGGGCCAGATCCCAGGGGGTGCCGGTGACGACGGCCATGTGCGGTGTCCTTCTTCGATCAGGGGTGCGGGGCGCGGGGCGGGATGGGCATTCGCATCCCGCCGGTACACCTCGGTGCAGCCCATGACGACGCTCCGGGCACGGCGGCCCGGTCCGTGGCGCAGTCGATCGAAGGCATGCCAGCAGTGGATCACTCTCGTGGTGGAATCGGAACCGCCGGCCCGGCCCTCTCGGATACTGAGATGGCGCCGCGGTCCGGGTCGGGCTGGGCGAGGCCGCTGCCCGCACCGACCCGGAGTCGCCGCCGGGCACTCCCCGGAGCGGACCCGTCAGAAGGTGGTGTAGTTGGCCCGAGCCACGGAGAAGCCGCGACCGCTCATCACCGAGTAGCAGGTCACCCCGCTCTCCTCGCTGGTGCACCAGAAGTCGTTCACGACGGTGGACTCGCCGTAGTCGAGTTCGGCCAGGCCGTCCGGGGCGGAGGTGGCCGGCTCCTCGCTCAGGCACGGCAGCGTCGCCTCGTCCTCGGACACCTGCAGCACCCGGCCGTACGGGCCGTCACAGGGCTGATCCGGAACGCTGTAGGAGTGCGAGCCGATCGTGCAAGTGGCGGAGTCGGCGCCGAGTTCGCACCAGATGTTGCCCGACGGGGTGACGAATGCGGCCTCGCTGACTGCGTCTTCCGGGGGTTGCAGGGCGGGCTCGTCTTCCTCGTCTTCCTCGTCTTCCTCGGGTTCCTCGGCCTCTGGCTCCTCCCGCCCGGGTTCCTCGTCGGCGGTAGCAGCCGGCTCGGTGGCGGCTGGGGTCGGCTCACCCTCCGGTCTGGGGTGGCTGATCAGCAGTGCGATCAGCACGACCACCAGGATCGAGTCCACCACGATCAACGCCATCACGCCGCGGCTCAGACCACGCGCCGCCATAGTCAGCACCTCCTTCACCGGTTGGCGGTCGGCCGGGCACTTCCGGCCACCCGCCGCCGGTACCTCAGTCGAAGATCGGGCCCCGGGTACGAGTGCGCTTGAGTTCGAAGAAGCCCTCGAAGCCGGCGGCCTGCACTACCGCGTCCCAGAGCTTACCGGCTTCCTCACCCTTGGGTGCCGGCGTGACCACCGGGCCGAAGAAGGCAATGCCGTTGAACGCCACGACCGGGGTCCCCACGTCCTGACCCACCAGTCCGATGCCCCGGTCGTGCGACGCCCGCAGGGACTCGTCGTGGGCCCCCGAGTCGGCCAGGTCGATCGCTTCCGCCGGCAGACCCACCTCCGCCACCGACTCGATCAGCACCTGACGCTGGTCGTCCCGGCGGCCCTGCGGGTGGTACCGGGTGCCGATCGCGTCGTAGAGCGGCTTGACGTACTCCTGTCCATGGACTTCCCGGATGCCGTTGATCAGGCGGACCGGGGCCATCGCGGTGGCAAGGGAGGCGCGGTAGGACTCGGAGATGTCGTCCTTGTCCTCGTTCAGCACCGTCAGGGACATCACGTGCCAGTTCACCGTGATGTTACGGACCTTGGCCACCTCGTCCATCCAGCGGGACGTCATCCAAGCCCACGGGCAAGCGGGGTCGAACCAGAAGTCGGCAACGTCGTCGGTCATGAACACGCACTCCTTCGCAGAACGGGAATCAACTCGGTCTGCCCCGCTGTTCGTGACAGGATCGCTGGTGGCAGACCGCCGCCCATCCTATGCGACGTCGAGGAGACGCCCCCCGTGCCTGGAGAGAACCTCACCCGAGCCGAAGCCATCACACGCGCCGAACGGGTGCAGGTGTCCAGTTATCAGGTCGAGTTGGACCTGACCGGAACGGGTGCCACGTTCGCCTCCCACACCACCGTCACCTTCACCGCGAAGCCGGGGTCGGACACGTTCATCGACCTGATCGCCCCGGCGGTGCACAAGGTGGTGCTGAACGGGCGCGAACTCGACCCTGCCCAGGTCTTCGCCGGCTCCCGGATCGCCCTGGCGGACCTGGCCGAGCAGAACGAACTGGTGGTGCACGCCGACTGCGCCTACATGAACACCGGTGAGGGCCTGCACCGGTTCGTCGACCCGGTGGACTCCGAGACCTACTTGTACTCCCAGTTCGAGGTGGCCGACACCCGCCGGGTCTTCGCCGTATTCGAACAGCCCGACCTCAAGGCCACCTTCACCTTCACCGTCCGGGCCCCGAAGCACTGGCAGGTGGTGTCCAACTCCCCCACTCCCACTCCGACCACGGACGACGACGGTACGGCCACCTGGGCGTTCGAGCCCACCGAGGTGCTGCCGTGCTACGTGACGGCGATCATCGCCGGCCCCTATCACCGGGTCACCGACGAGTTCACCAGTTCCGACGGGCGCACGATCGATCTGAGTCTGTTCTGCCGCACCTCGCTGGCGCAGTATCTCGACGCCGATGACCTGATGGAACTCACCAGGGCGGGCTTCGCCTTCTTCGAGGAGGCCTTCGACTACCCCTACCCCTACGCCAAGTACGACCAGTTGTTCGTACCGGAGTTCAACGCCGGGGCGATGGAGAACGCCGGCGCGGTGACGTTCCTGGAGAATTACGTGTTCCGCTCTGCGGTCCCCGAGGCGATGGTGGAGCGGCGCGCGGTGACGGTGCTGCACGAGATGGCGCACATGTGGTTCGGGGACCTGGTCACCATGAGATGGTGGAACGATCTGTGGCTGAACGAGTCCTTCGCCGAGTATGCCTCCACGCTGGCCACCGCCGAGGCCACCCAGTGGACCCAGGCCTGGACCACGTTCGCGTCACTGGAGAAGTCCTGGGCCTACCGACAGGACCAGTTGCCCTCCACCCACCCGATCGTGGCCGAGATCAACGACCTGCAGGACGTGCTGGTCAACTTCGACGGGATCACCTACGCCAAGGGGGCCTCGGTACTGAAGCAGCTCGTGGCCTGGGTGGGCCGGGACGCCTTCGTCGCCGGTGTGCGCGCCTACTTCCGCAAGCACGCCTGGGGCAGCACCGAGTTGCGCGATCTGCTGGCCGAGTTGGAGGCCACCTCCGGGCGGGACCTGACCGCGTGGTCGAAGGTGTGGCTGGAAGAAGCGGGCGTGACCCTGCTTCGTCCACAGGTCGAGACCGACTCCCAGGGCCGGATCACGTCCTTCGCGATCACCCAGGAGGCACCGGAGGAGCACCCGGTGCTGCGCCCGCACCGCATCGCGGTGGGCTGCTACACCCTGACCGACGCCGGCACGCTGGAGCGGGTGCACCGGGTGGAACTGGACATCGACGGTGCGGCCACCCCGGTGCCGGACCTGGTCGGGCTGGACTCACCCACCCTCATCCTGATCAACGATGACGACCTGGCCTACGCCAAGGTGCGCCTGGATGAGCGGTCGCTGGCCAACGCGGTGGAGCACCTGAAGGACTTCCGCCTCTCACTTCCCCGCACCCTGGTGTGGAACGCGGCCTGGGACATGACCCGCGACGGGGAGTGGCCGGCTGCGAAGTTCATCGACCTGGTCACCACGAACATCGCCGCCGAGACCGACTCCTCGGTGGTGCTGGTGCTGTTGCGCCAACTGGCCACCGCGGTCTCGGCCTACGTGGACCCGGCCCACCGCGAGGAGACCGAGGTCGCCGTGGCGGACCGGCTGTGGGAGTTGGGCGGTGCCGCCGACCCGGGCTCGGACGCCCAACTCCAGTTCGTCAGGGCCTTCGCCACCCACGCGGTCGCGCCGGCACACGTCCAGACCCTCAGCGGTCTGCTCGATGGGTCGGAGTCACTGCCGGGGCTCGCGGTGGACACCGACCTGCGCTGGGAGTTGCTCACCGCACTCGTGGCCGCGGGCGGGGCCGATGAGGCCCGGATCGATGCGGAGTTGGAACTCGACCCCACCGCCACCGGTCAGCGCGCCGCGGCCGGGGCCCGAGCCGGCGTCCCCACCCCCGAAGCGAAGGAGCGGGTCTGGGCCGATGCAGTGCGTGTCGACGGGTTGCCGAACGCGTTGCAGCGGGCGGTGATCGCCGGGTTCAGCCGGGTGCGGGACCGCAGCCTGCTGGCCCCGTTCGCGCACCGCTACTTCGACGTGATCGAGGAGGTGTGGAACACCCACACCCACGAGATGGCGCAGAACATCGTGGTGGGCCTGTTCCCGAACGTCCTGGCCGACATCGATACCTCCACCGGGGTGGATGTGCCGGGGATGGCGCAGGAGTTCCTCGACGCCCTGGGCGATCGCGCCCCGGCGCTGCGCCGCCTGGTCACCGAGTCGGCGGACGGTGTCCGCAGGGCCCTGCACGCCCAACGAGTGGACCGCGCCGCCCGCTGAACTGCTCGCCCCGTGGACGCCGGTTCAGGCCTGCGCCGGGGCGGTCCAGGACAACAGGGCCTGCCCGGCGCGCACCGAGGCGCCCGGGCGGGCCAGGACCGTCAGCTGCCCACTCGTGGCGCCCAGCACGATCACGGGGCTGATCAGGTCGAGCCCGGCGGCCAGCGCCGGCGCCGGATCCCAGTCGATCAGGTGGGCGCCACGGTGCACCTGCGCCCCGGCGCCGGTGTGCAGGGTGAACCCGGCGCCGTTCAGGCCCACGGTGTCCAGGCCCAGGTGCACCAGGACCCCTGCTCCTTCACCGGCGGCCGGCACTGCCACGGCCACGGCGTGCGGGTGCGCCTTCAGCAGTACTCCGGTCACCGGCGCCAGCACCTGCATGGTGTGCTGCCCGTCGGGCTCGATTGCCAACCCGGGTCCGACCATCTCCTGGGCGAACACCGGGTCGGGTACCTGTGCGAGGTCGCGCACCACCCCGCTGATCGGGGCCACCACGACCTCCCGGTTGTTCCCGGCGCCCACGCCCATCACGCCGGCCCGGTCGGCTCGCGCAACTGCTCGTCCAGGGCTGAGACCAGCGAGGCGAATCGGGCGTTGCCGGGCAGGTCCTCCACCAGCACGCACCGCCCCGCCCCATCGGCCAGGGGGATCTTCCAGTTCGGGTACTCGGTGTCGGTGCCCGGCTGGTTCTGTGCTCGCCGCTCCCCCACCGCGTCGGCCAGGGACACCCCGACCAGCATCGCCGGACTCGAGGCGACGTAGCGGTGCAGGGCTTCCACGCGTTCGCGTTCGGTGGGGTAATCGGGCAGCAGCCCGCGTTCGACGAGAGCCTGGTCCATCTGTGCCCGCTCGGCCCGGGCGGCCAGACGCACCTGCTCGACCGGTTCGGTGAGCAGGTCAAGGGACTCCCGCAGATCCACGTGCTCCTCGGCCAGATAGCCGGCGGTGGGTGGCAGATCGTGGGTGGTCACCGTGCCCAGCACGAGTCGGCGGTACCGCTCCGGGGCCAGCGGGGCGCCGTCGGCTTCCCGCTCGAACCACAGCACCGAGGTCCCCAGGATCCCCCGTTCGGTCAGGTAGGTCCGCACCCAGGGCTCCACCGTGCCCAGGTCCTCCCCGATCACCAACGCACCGGCCCGGTGGGCCTCCAGCGCCAGCACCCCCACCATCGCCTCGTGGTCGTAGGTGACGTAGGTGCCGGCCCCGGGGGGCTGGCCGGCCGGAATCCACCACAGCCGGAACATCCCGATGATGTGGTCCACCCGTAGGGCACCGGCGTGGCGCAGCACGGTACGGATCATGTCCCGTACCGGGGCGTAGCCTTGCTGTGCCAGGCGGTCCGGGCGCAGCGGGGGCTGGGACCAGTCCTGGCCCTGCTGGTTGTACATGTCCGGGGGTGCACCCACGCTGATCCCGGAGGCCAGCGCTCCGCGCAGCGACCAGGAATCGGCGCCCTCGGGGTGCACGCCCACCGCGAGGTCATGCATGATGCCGATGCTCATCCCGCGTGCCTTGGCCACCGCCTGGGCCCGGGACAGCTGGGCGTCGGCCACCCACTGCAACCAGACGTGGAAATCGATCCGCTCGGCCAGTTCCCGGCGCAGCCGGGCTAACCCGGCACGGGTGATGGCATCGTCCAGGGGCCAGTCCGCACCGGTGTAGGACTCCTTGACCGCGGACCACAGGGCGAAGTCCTCCAGGCCCTGTCCCTGCTCCCTGCGGAACGCCTCCAGGTCCCGCTGGCGCGAACGCGAGCGCCCGGCGGCGTAGATCGTCTCCAGCGCCGGCTTCTTCGCTTGCCACATCGCGTCGCGGTCGATCGGGCCGGGGTCGGTGTTCTGCTCCGACACTGCCTCCAGACCCCATTCCAGCAGGGTGCGCTGGGCGTTGGGCAGGTAGGCGGCCTCTCGGATGTCCTCGGGCCGGATGTAGATGGGATTGATGAACCGCCTGGTCGTGGGCAGGTAGGGCGAGGGTGTCAGCGGCGTCGATGGTTCGGCTGCGTGCAGGGGGTTGACCAGCACGAAGTCCGCGCCCAGTTCGGCGCCCAGGGATCCCAGTTCGGCAAGGTCGGCGAAGTCCCCCACACCCCAGGAGCGTTCCGATCGGACCGAGTACAGCTGGGCCATCAGCCCCCAGGCGCGGTCCGCGAACGCCGGCCGCAGCGGCGGGGACTGGAGCCGGGCCGGACTTACGGCCAGCACGCACTCCGCGCGAGTGCCGTCGTCGACCTCGGCCACGATCCGGTGCCAGCCCAGCGGCAGATCACCGGGCAGGACGAACGTGGCCTGACCGGTGAGGACCCCGTCCACATGCTCGGGCTCCACCCACTTGTCGATCTGTGCCAACTCCCGGTTTCCGCCGTCATCCTCCAGGTCCACATGCACGGCCACGGCGGCGCCGTGGCGCACGTGCACCGCGAACTCGCGCTCCTGGCCGGCCGCTGTCACGATGCTGGGCGGCAAGACCTGGCGCCACGGGGCCAGCCGGTGGGCCTCGAGCGCCTGCTGCACCTGTTCGGGAGTTTCGGCCGCCACGTCCAGGGCGGTCAGCACCTCGCGGATGGTCGCAGCCGTCACGTCGCGCCGGTTGCCGTGGAAGTCCCAGAACTGCACCGCCACGCCGTGCGCCTGCGCCAGTGCGCGCAGGGACTCATCGGGGGCGGTGGGATCCACCTGTGCTTCGTCCACGGTGCTCTTGGGTCTCCCGGCGTCTGGTCGGTCTACGGACAACTGATCGGCGGCCCAGGGCCGCCCACCTGCGATCTTGCCAGACGCGGCGGGGCGCGGTCAGATCGATCAGGCCGGCCGCTCGTCCAGATCGATCAGGCCGGTCCGGGCATACCAGTGCCCGCCGGCGTCCAGATGGTCCAGTACCGCCCGTTCCAGGCTGGTACGCCGGGGTAGCCCGCTCCGGTCGGGCTCCTGACCCGGGCGGGGCCGGTAGCCGAACACGAAGTACAGCACGGCCGCATCGGACTCACGGGCCTCCCCCACCAGGCGCCACCGCCGCCCGAAGTCGACGATGTTGGAGCCGGCGTCAAGCACCTCGGCAAGGTGGGGGTCGAGCAGCCAGGAGTCACAGTGCAGAGCGCGGGCGGGGGCGTCGGGAAAGTGGGTGGCGAAGAAGTCCCGGGCCCGGGCGAAGGAGTCATCCACCTCCTCCGCACGCAGCGGTCCGGTCTGTGGGATGTGGGTGGAGATGACGTGCCCGCCGCCATAGGGCAACAGGTTCACCTGCAACCGCCCGAGCCAGAACAGCGCCCCGGACCACGCAGCGGTCAGCCACTCCTGGTTGTCCAGGCCGAACTCGCCGAAGACCTGCCGGAACACCCAGATCTGCTGACCCAGATCGGCCAGTGCGGCGTAGGTGTACTCCGCGGCGATACCACGGTCTGCGTGGTACTGCCGCACCACCGGGACCCCGACCAACAGGGCCAGCATCGGGATCAGCCCGCGGGGCCGCCCCTGCAGGTCCGGCCAGGGAGCGAACACCCGATCCTCGGTGTACCCCCACTGGCCCAGCGTGCCACCGAGGGCGGTCGCGGCCTCGGCCACGGCCTGCAGATCGTCCTCGCCCAACGCCGCGACGTGCTGGACCACGGCGGCATGGTCCTCGGCCCGCAACCGCAGGCGGGTCAGCAGCGCGTCCAGAGGGCCCGCGCTCAGCGCAGCGCGCACCTGATCGGCCGTGAAAGTGGTCACGGTTGCAGACTTGGGTCGACGGATCCGGGGGTCTTCAGGTGCGCAGTTCGTCGATACTGCCGGCCAGGTCGTCCGCCTCGGGCCCGACCACCACCTGCACCACCCGCCCCGAACGCACCACACCGAAGGCCCCGCTCGTGCGAAGGTCCTCTTCCAGCACCAGTTCGGGGTCCTTGACTTCCACCCGCAGTCGGGTGATGCACGGTTCGAGATCCACGACGTTCTCGGTACCGCCCAGTGCCGCGAGGATGTCATCGGCCTTGCTCACGTTCGCTCCCAGGCTCAGTCGGTATGTGACGGGGGCGCTCGCGCGCTGTCTCCCGTGTGATGCATCCCACTCTACATGTGCTCATCCACTCGTGCCGCCGTGGACAATGGGACCACCGGCCGCTGTCCGCTGCGAAGGGTGCTGTGATGAACACCGATTCGGCCACCGCGAAACTGCGCGGTGTCGGGGTCAGTCCCGGGCGGGTGCACGCGCCCGTTGCGCGGATGGTCACCGGCCGTGAGGAGCCCTCCGCACTGCCGGTGCGGGTGGATGTGGACAAGGCCGCCGAGCGGATCGCCGTGGCGGCCGCCGAGGTGGCCGAGGACCTGCGCGTTCGGGCCGACTCCTGCGAGCAGGCCCCGGCGCAGGAGTTGCTGCGCACCACCGCCCAGATCGCCCAGGATCCCACCCTGGTCAAAGAGGCCCAACGCTTGACTCGGCAGCAGCGGCTGACCCCCGAGCGCGCGGTCTGGGACTCCGCCGGCGCGGTCACCGAGCAGTTCGCCTCGCTGGGCGGGTACTTCGCCGAGCGGGTACCCGATGTATGCGATGTGCGTGACCGCATCATCGCCAAACTCACCGGCGATCCGATGCCGGGGGTGCCGCGCCGCCGGGAGCCGTTCGTGCTGGTGGCCACCGATCTGTCCCCGGCCGACACCGCCGCACTGGACCCCGCTAGCGTGCACGCGTTGCTCACCGCCGAGGGTGGGCCCACCTCCCACACCGCGATCCTGGCACGGGCGCTGGGCATCCCGGCCGTGGTGGGCCTGGACGAGCAGCTGGACCGCCTCACCGACGGTGACATGGTGCTGGTCGATGGCGGTTCCGGCCTGGTGTGCATCGACCCGGATGAGCAGACGGTCGCCCAGGCGTTGCGCCCGGTCACCCAGCGCCGGTACGAGGGCCACTGCGTAACAACGGACGGGCAGCGCATCGAGTTGCTGGCCAATATCGGCGACCCCGCCGCCGCCGCGGAGGCCGCCGAGGCCGGGGCCGAGGGGGTGGGCCTGTTCCGGACCGAGTTCTGCTTCCTGGAGCGCCAGGACGAACCGGACCACGACGAACAGGTGAGCGCCTACCGGCAGGTACTTGCCTCCTTCGCCGGCAAGAAGGTGGTGGTGCGCACCTTGGACGCCGGGGCGGACAAGTCGATGTTGTTCCTGAACCCCGAGGTGGAGACCAACCCCGCCCTGGGCGTGCGCGGGTACCGCACCGCCGCGGCCCACCCCGAGGTGCTCGACCGCCAGTTGGCCGCGATCGCCGAGGCGGCGCGGGCCGAGGACGCCCGGGTGTGGGTGATGGCGCCGATGATCTCGACCGTGGCCGAGGCCGAGGAGTTCGTGGCACGGGCCTCCGGCCACGGGCTGGAGACCGCCGGGGTGATGGTGGAGGTGCCCAGCGCCGCGCTGTTGGCCGGCCGGATCCTGGCCCGGGCGCACTTCGCCTCGATCGGCACCAACGATCTGACCCAGTACACCCTCGCCGCTGACCGGTTGTTGGGATCGCTGTCGAAGATGGCCAGCACGTGGGACCCGGCGGTGCTGGCGCTGGTGCACGCCACCTGCACCGGCGCCCAGGCGCAGGACCGGCCGGTGACCGTGTGCGGGGAGGCCGCGGCGGACCCGGCACTGGCCGCCGTGCTCGTGGGGCTGGGGGTGCGTAGCCTGTCGATGACGCCGCGGGCCCTGGGTGATGTGGCGGCGGTGCTGGGCGAGTTGTCGATGACGCAGTGCGCGCAGGTGGCCGCCCTGGCACTGGCGGCCGAGAGTGCCCAGGACGCGCGCCTGCGCATCCGCGAGCAACTGCCGGTGCTGGACGAACTGGGCCTGTGAGCCGATTACGCTGGTGCCGTGTCCGCCTCATCCCAGCCTTCCGATAAGCCCACACAACCGACGCCCGGTCAGCATCGGCAACTCGGTCTGACCCGCCGCGTGCGCGGTGCCGAGCGCGCCGACTCATTCTGGGCGGCGGTGGGCGGGGAGCCCACGTTCCGGGCGATCGTGAGCCGTTTCTACGAACTGGTCGCCACCGACGATCTGCTCCGTCCGATGTACCCCGAGGAGGATCTGGGTCCGGCCGAGGACCGGCTGCGTACCTTCCTGGAGCAGTACTGGGGAGGTCCGACGACGTACCAGCAGCAGCGCGGTCATCCTCGCCTGCGGATGCGCCACGCGGCCTTCCGGGTCACCCCCGCCGCCCGGGACCGGTGGTTGGCGCACATGCGGGTGGCCGTGCGGGAGGCGGACCTGAGCCCGATCCATGAGGCCACCCTGTGGGACTACCTGGAACGGGCCGCACACTTCATGATCAACAGCGCCGACGAGGACGAGGTCTGATGGGCGCAACGGGTCCGGGGCCAGCCTTCGCGGACGACGAGCCGGATCCCCTGGGCGCGCTGCTGACCTACCTGGAACTCTCCCCGGGTGCGCAGGCCGACACCTACACGGCTCGCTCGGTTCCGCAGGTGCACGGCAGGGTCTATGGCGGGCAGGTGCTGGCGCAGTCGATGATCGCGGCCGCGGCCACGACGGCCCCGGGCCGGCTACCGCATTCGGTGCACGGGTACTTCCTCCGCCCCGGGGACCTGGAGGAGCCGATCACCTTCACCGTGGAGCGGCTGCGTGATGGGCGTTCCTTCAGCGCCCGCCGGGTGCACGCGCTGCAGTTCGGTAAACCGATCCTGACCATGATGTCCTCCTTCCAGGAGGACCAGGAGGGCGTTGAGCACGCCGACCGGCCGCCGCGGGTGCCCGAACCGGAGGAGTTGCCCAGTTCGGTGGAGATGTTCCGCACCATCGAACATCCACTCGCCCAGTACTTCTATCGCAATTTCGCCTTCGACGTCCGCCACGTCGAGGGAGGGCTGTTCCTGGGAGAACCCACGCGCCCCGAGCCGGCCCAGCACCTGTGGATGCGCACTCGCGGCCCGGTGCCCGGGGACCAGATGCACCACCGGGCGGTGCTGGCCTACGCCTGTGACCAGATCATGCTCGAGCCGGTCCTACGCGCCCACAGCCTGCACTGGCGGGCCCGCGGGATCGCGGTGGCCAGCCTGGACCACGCGATGTGGTGGCACCGGGATGTCGACATGAACGACTGGCTGCTCTACGTCCAGGACTCCCCCTCCGCCCAGGGCGGCCGGGGCCTGGGAACTGCGCGGGTGTACAACCGGAACGGCCTGTTGGTGGCCACCATCGCTCAGGAGGGCATGGTCCGCGGCGGCGACTGAGCCCGCCGCCATGGGCTCGCGACTCAGCCGGCGGTCCGAGCCAGGATCTCGCGACCGTTCGCCACCGCCGATCCGTGGGCCAGCACCAGGTTGGGCGCCCGCGGTGCGGAGCCGGGTACCCCCAGGTGGATGACGACGGCGTGCGGCGCCCGCGCCAGGACCGGCGCCACCGCGTCGGCGGGCCCACGCGTGAGCAGCGCGACCCCCTTTCCCGGGTGGTCCGACAGCCAGGAGGGCAGCTCCGCCGCAGCCACCGGTACCAGGCCGGCTCGGGCGGTGAGCAGGTCCACGACCGCGCCCGCGCGCGGCCCGGCTGCGATATTGACCCCCGCACGCAAATCCACCAGCGCGTCATCGCGCGCCAGTCGCACCCGCCCGGTGGTACGCACCGCAGCGGCGGCCACCCGGGCCCCCACGTGTTCCAGGTCGGTCAGGGCGGTGAGCAGGTCCGGGGCCTCGGTCCGGGCCTGGCGGCTGCGGATGCCGGCGGCCAGGGCGCGGTTACGGGCCGCGCTACGCGCCAGTGCGGCGGCGTCCAGGCGGCCTTCCTGCACCGCGCGGCGGATCCCCGCGTACACCGTCTGGAACAACGCCGCGTCGTCACGATCCGGGGTTGACCCCAGGCAGAGCAGATCCGCGCCCCCCGCCAGCGCGCGAACAGCGGCGATGCCGACCAGTTCCGCCGCGGTGGTGCCGGGGCCGGCCCCGTCATCGGCGTGCAGGGCGGCCATGTCCAGGGCGTCGGTGACGATCGGGCCGTTGTGCCCGAGCCGGCGCAGCAGGGCGGCCACCTTCGGCTCCAGGGAGGCGGGCAGCTCACCCAGGGCCGGCACCACCAGGTGGCCGGTCATCACGGTGTCCAGTCCCGCGCTGATCGCTTCGGTGAACGGGGGCAGGTCCCGACCGCGCAGCAACTCCTCGCCCACCTCCAGCCTGGGTAGGGCGAGGTGGGAGTCGACGTCGGTGTCGCCGTGGCCGGGGAAGTGCTTGGCGCACGCCGCCACCCCGGCCTCCTGCAGACCGCGCACCGTGGCCACGCCGTGCCGGGCCACCAGGTACGGGTCGGGGCCGAACGAGCGCACTCCGATCACGGGGTTGGCCGGCTGCGAGGCCACATCGAGGACCGGCGTGAGCGGCAGGTCCACGCCCACGGCCCGCATCAGGTGGCCCTGAGCCACGGCCGCGCGGCGGGTCAGGGCGACGTCGTCGACTTCGCCGAGGGCACATGCCCCGGGCAGGAAGGACCCGGTGCCCATCTGCACGCGGGTGACATCCCCGCCCTCCTCATCGGAACTGATGATCAAGTCCGGGGCGCGATGGTGCAACTGGGCGGTGATCTCCGCGGTGTGCTCCGGGGAACCGGTGTTGTGTCCGAACAACAGCACGCCGGCCAGCCCCTGTTCGGCGGCTGCCCACAACCACGGCGGCGGTGTAGCGCCGTTGAACCCTGGCAGGAGCACCCCGTGGATGTCCCGGCACAACTTGTCACCCTCGGGGCTCACCGGAACGCGCTCACATGGGCACAGAAAACACAGGTCAAGATGAACCCCCCTGGGATCGACATTGATCCACCGAAGATACACCGGATCGCCCTCGCTGCCACCGAAGCGGCTGGGCCTGCTTCGAAGCGGCGGGCACCCCCGGCGTCAGGTCGGCAGTCGCGCCGGGTTCAGCGGCGCCGGAACGTCAGCGGCTCCTCCACCAGGATCTGTAGCGCGGAGCGTTCGTGCTCGGTAAGCCGGCGCGGGCGTCCGGTGGCGGCCTCGACCATCACCATCGAACTGGCGGCCCGGGCGCACAGCCCTCCGTTGGGTGCGTACACCTCATAGCAGACCTCCAGGCTGGCGCCCCCGATCCTGCCGATCCATAACTGCACGCTCACCGGCTCCTGGGAGTAGGTGAGCGGTGCCAGGTACTCGATCTCCTGGCGGGCCACCAGGGTGTGGCTGTCGGCGTGCACGCCTCCGGCCAGCACCTGCGCCGCTTTGCGGACGTCGCCCTCGGACTGCTCCGGACCCGCGGCACCGGAGGGGCCGGCGCCACCCGTCCCGGCCGCGGTGCCGGCACCACCGGAGCCGGTGCCGGTGTCCCAGAACGTGGCGACCCGGGCCTCCTCCAGCAAGGTCAGGATGGCGGCGTTGTTCACATGGCCGTACCCATCGATATCGCTCCAGCGAATCGGGACGGGCACCGTGATGCGTCCCACGGGTCAGTCGCGGGTGAGCTTGCGGTAGGTGACCCGGTGCGGGCGCGCGGCATCGGCTCCCAGGCGCTCGACCTTGTTCTCCTCGTAAGCGGCGAAGTTGCCCTCGAACCAGTACCAGTTCGCCGGGTTCTCCTCCGTGCCCTCCCAAGCGAGCATGTGGGTGGCCACCCGGTCCAGGAACCACCGATCGTGGGACACCACCACCGCGCAACCGGGGAAGTTCAGCAGCGCGTTCTCCAGGCTGCCGAGGGTTTCCACGTCCAGGTCGTTGGTCGGTTCGTCCAGCAGCAGCAGGTTGCCACCCTGCTTGAGCGTCAGGGCGAGGTTCAGCCGGTTGCGTTCGCCACCGGAGAGCACCCCGGCCGGCTTCTGCTGGTCGGCGCCCTTGAACCCGAACTGGGAGACGTAGGCCCGGGAGGGGATCTCCACCTTGCCGACCTCGATGAAGTCCAGGCCGTCGGAGACCACCTCCCACAGGGTCTTGTCCGGGTCGATCCCGCCGCGGGTCTGGTCGACGTAGGAGATCTTCACGCTGTCGCCGATCTTCAGGTCGCCACCATCGAGCGGTTCCATTCCCACGATCGTCTTGAACAGCGTCGTCTTACCCACACCGTTGGGACCGATCACACCCACGATGCCGTTCGGGGGCAGGTTGAAACTCAAGCCGTCGATGAGCACCCGGTCCCCGAAGCCCTTACGCAGGTTCTCCGCCTCGATCACCTGGGAGCCCAACCGCGGGCCGGGCGGGATCTGGATCTCCTCGAAGTCGAGCTTCCGGGTGCGCTCGGCCTCAGCGGCCATCTCCTCGTACCGGGCCAGCCGGGCCTTGGACTTGGCCTGGCGTCCCTTGGTGCCCTGGCGCACCCACTCCAGTTCACTGGCCAGGCGCTTGGCGAGTTTGGCGTCCTTCCTACCCTGGATGTTCAGCCGTTCCTGCTTCTTCTCCAGGTAGGTGGAGTAGTTGCCCTCGTACGGGTACAGCCGGCCGCGGTCGACCTCGGCGATCCACTCGGCCACGTGGTCCAGGAAGTACCGGTCGTGGGTGACGGCGATCACCGCGCCGGGATACTTGGCCAGGTGCTGCTCCATCCACAACACGCTCTCGGCGTCCAGGTGGTTGGTGGGCTCATCGAGCAGCAGCAGATCGGGCTTCTCCAGCAGCAACTTCGCCAGTGCGACCCGGCGCCGTTCACCACCGGAGAGGTTGGACACCGGCGCATCGCCCGGTGGGGTGCGCAAGGCGTCCATGGCCTGCTCGAGCTGGGAGTCCAGATCCCATGCGTCGGCGGCGTCGATGTCTCCCTGCAGGGTGCCCATCTCCGCCATCAGGGCATCGAAGTCGGCATCGGGTTCGGCCATCAGTTCACCGATCTCGTTGAACCGATCCACCTTGCCCTTGATCCCGGCCACACCCTCCTCGACGTTGCCGAGCACGGTCTTGTCCTCGTTCAGGGGCGGCTCCTGCTCCAGGATGCCCACGGTGTAGCCGGGGCTCAGCCGGGCCTCCCCGTTGGACGGCGTGTCCAGACCGGCCATGATCTTCAGGATGGTGGACTTACCTGCGCCGTTGGGCCCGAGCATGCCGATCTTGGCCCCGGGCAGGAACGACATCGTCACGTCATCGAGGATGACCTTGTCCCCG
Organism: Pseudactinotalea sp. Z1732; assembly: GCF_049724975.1. Lineage (NCBI taxonomy): Bacteria > Bacillati > Actinomycetota > Actinomycetes > Micrococcales > Cellulomonadaceae > Pseudactinotalea > Pseudactinotalea sp. Z1732. The sequence continues at coordinate 38,814 of NZ_JBMPQC010000010.1, forward strand.
TGCGCCTTGCGCGCGCGGACCATCGAGTAGATGTATTCGGCCACAGGTGAAGAACCTTTCGCAGAAGCGGCCCCCGGGCCTGCGCGGCAGGTGCGGGCCTGTTACCTGGTCTGATGCCGGGCAACGCACACTCTCGGCACGGCCCGGGCCAGCCCCAACTATAGGCGCCGTGACCACCAGTGCCTACCGGGGCCGCCCCTGCGTCACAGGCCGGCCACCATCCTGCCGGCGATCGAGGAGGTATCGGCCGGGTCCTGCGGGTCGCCGTCGGCGTCGGCATCGGGATCGAGGGCGGGGAGGGGGTTGCCGTCCTCGTCCACCTCGGCATACCCGGTCACGTCCGGAATCTGGTCCGAACCGTTGCCATCATGTTCCGTACCTGGTCCGGAGTCCTGGGCCGCACCGTCACCGGCTGCTTCCACCAGGCGTACCCGGGAGATGGTCACCGGGAACTTGTTCAGGTCCGGGCCGAACGCACGGGCGTTGATGACCGCCTTGCGGCCGGACTTCTCCCCGTCCTCCCAGCGCACGAACTCCACGGACCCGGTCACCACCACCGCATCGCCCTTGCTGATGCTGTCCTTGGCGTTCAGGGCCATCCTCCCGTGCATCCACACGTCGTACCAGGAGGTACGACCGTCCCGCCATTCGCCGGAGCCGCGGTCCCGGAACCGCGGGGTGGTGGCCACACTCAGCCGCAGCCGCGGGTCCCCGTTCGCCTCGGCCTCGAAGAAGGTCGGGGCGCCCCCGACGTTGCCGGTCACGGTGATCATCGTCTCTCGCATGATTGGTCCTTCCCTGCGGTCTGCGCCGCCGGTGTCGAGCTGCCGGGACTTCCGGCACCGACGACGATGCCGGTGACCACCGAAGGCCGCCGGGAAGAGCGGGCGGCCTGTGGACGGCGGCAACGTCACGCCCGCCCTGTGGATGGCCGGCACCGATGCGTGCGCGGCGCCGCTGCGGCCATGCCACCGCCCAGGCGCACGTGCGGCGCCGAGCCTCGCCACCGCGCGGGCGGGCTCCGGCTACAACGTGGTCAGTGCCCGGCGGACCTGATCGTGCTCGGCCAGGGGCCCGGCCGTGGGCTCGATCAGATCGGCGGCGACCACCTGACGGATCTCGTGGGTGGCCCTGGACAAGTAGCTGCTCGCGCGCTCTGCGGCCGCGGCCCGCCGGCGTCGTCTGGCCCAGAGCCGCAGCGCCAGCCCGGCCACGATCGCGGCCGCACCCGCACCGACGCCGACCCACGCCGCCACGGACAGACCCGTGAGCACACCGGCGATCCCGAGTACCCAGAGCGCCACCCCGGTGATCAGGGCAAGGACGCCAAGCCCCAGCAACCCCTGGGCGAAGGCACGCATCCGACGTGAACGGTGCTCGGTGGTGGCAGACAGTTCCACCTTGCTCAGCGCCCGCCACAGGTGGTCGTAGAACGTCTGCGGCGATGCCACGTGCCGCGTCACCGACTCCTGCCACGCCCGGGGCAGGCCCACGGTGGCCTTGGCCAGCCATCGCTCCCGGATGGCGTCGATCCGGGAGCGAGCAGGCCGCCGGAGGGGGTCGAGCAGCACCTGTCGCGGGCTGGCCACGGCCTCGCGGATGGCCTCGGACGTCGAGGCCACCCCCGATGCGGTGGCCAGGTTCTCCGCGACCGTCTCGGCGTCGTCGGGTTCGGGCTGCGCTGGGCCCAGGTGCTCCATCAGCGTCCGAGCGGTGGCCTCCAACTGGGCGCGGGCCGTGCGGGCCGAGACCGAAGCGGAGGCGCTCACCTGGGCGATCCGCTCGCGCAGCTGGCCCAGCCCGGTGCCCTCGCGCACCGAGGTGAGCAGTATCTGCACCTGATCCAGGCCCCCCTCGCTGAGGAGCCGGCCCACGTCGTCGCGAATCTGCCCCTCGGTGTGCGCGGGGATGGTGTCGACCTGGTTCACCACCACCAGCATCGCTCCCTGCCGTTCGGACAGGGTACGCAGGTAACGCTCGTGCAGCACGTTGTCGGCGTACTTCTGCGGGTCCACCACCCAGATCAGCAGGTCCACCAACGGCAGCAGCCGGTCCACCTGGCGGGCATGCCCCTGCTCCACCGAATCGTGATCGGGCAGGTCCATCAGCACCAGGCCGTGCAGGCCGGTGTGCTCATCGTGATCGAGTACCGAGTCGCGCTGGATGCGCCGTCCGGGTGCCACCCCGAGGAAGTCCAACAGTTCCTCGGCTCTGCTGCCCCACGTACAGGCCGCCGCCTGAGCGGTTGTGGGCCGGATGACGCCCACATCGGCGAAGTCCAGGCCCGAGAGCGCGTTGAAGAGCGAGGACTTACCCGAGCCGGTCCCGCCCACCAGGGCCACCACGGTGTGCCCCACGCCCAACTGCAAGCGCTGATCCACCCGATCCAGATTCACCTGCGCCTGCTCGCGCGCCGGAGCGGGGATCCGATCGCCGGCCACATCCAGGGCCTCGGTTATCTGCGCCCGCAGACGGATCAGGGCATCGGCATCGAAGCCCTGGTCCGCACCGTCGGCGACCCTGTCTTCGATCGTGGTGCTCACACGTACCCCCTGAGTTCACTGGCGCGTAGCCGCAGGCTCCGGGCCGGTGCGTCATCGATACTGAGTTCATCGAGCGCATCCAGGTACGGCGTCGTCTCGGCGCCCACCGCGGCCCCGGCCCACTCGGCCAGCATCTTTCGCATCTCGGCGACCATCGTCTCACCCCTGGTGCCGAACAGCCGCCCCACCGCCCGCTCGGCTCCGTCCACGCCCACCGCGGCCACCTCCACCAGGGACGCGGCCCCCTGATCGTCCAGGCCCACCTGCTCCGCGCTCAGACCCAGTTCGCCGCCGCGCCGCTCGGCCTCGGTGCCCCATTCGCTGATCAGGGTCTCCACCCGTTGCTCCCGGGCCCGGGCTGCCTCGTCGACGTCCACCAGCTCGGCGATCTGACGCCCGGCGGCGGATTCGGCGAGCATCCGACGCACCGACAACTCGGCCGCGGTGCCGGCCTCACGAACCATCGATCCGGCCGCACCGACGGCGGTGTCACGCAGGGACCGCACCGATTCCACCCGGGCGGCGGTGGAGCGCTTGGCGCGCCAGCGTTGCCGCGGGCCGGCAGGTTCGTCGACCAGCGGTGCCAGGACACCACCGGAACCCGCACTGGAGAGCCACGCGGTGCTCGGGGCCCCGATCGCGGCCGCCCCCGAGCCGAGGTCGGCGTGGATCTGTTCAGCGGTTGGACGTACCGCGGCCACGACCTGCCCGCGCAGGGACCGGGAGGTGCGCCGCTGGATCTCCACCGCCGCGGCCACCTCCTGGACGTCGCGGCGCAGCGACGGCCAGGCGCCGCGCACGGTCCGGGCGATCACGGCTCGCGACTGGCTCTGGGCGCCCAGGATCTTCAACCACGCCACCAACTCCCCCACCAGCTTCGGCTCCAGCAGGCCCTGGTGCGGACCGACATCCGGCACCACGAACAAGGGCAGCGCACCGAAGCCCTGCGCCTGCAGTCGCTGGAACAGGTCGCGACGCACCTCGATCAGGGCATCGGGTTCGATCCGGTTCAGCACCACCGCCAGGGACAGCCCCCGTTCGATGGCCTCACGCAGCCTCGACCACGGCACCGCGTCCCCGTACCGGGAGCCGGTGGTCACGAACACCCACAGGTCGGCCAGTTCGATCAGTTCCAGGGCCAGGTTCCGGTTGGCCGCACGCACCGAGTCCAGGTCGGGGGCATCCAGCAGCCCGAGCCCGCGCGGCACCTGCTCGTGGGTGACCACGTCGGCCAGGTCGAGTACCGGGTGGCCCTCCAGGTAATGGGCGTCGGCGGGATGGGTCGCCAGCACGGGTTGGCGGGTGGTCGGCCGCAGCACCCCGGCCGGGCTGACCTCCTCGCCGAGGACCGAGTTCAGCAGCGTGGACTTGCCCGCCCCGGTGGAGCCACCGATCACTACCAGCACCGGTGCGGCCACCTCCCGCAACCGGGGGATCAAGTGGTTGCGCACCTGGGCCACCAGGCGGGCGCGCAGTTCCCGGGCCTGGGCGACGTCGTCGGCATCCAGCAGCAGCGGCGCGGCCTCGAGGTTGGCGAGCAGGTCCTCGATCACCTCGACCATGGGCAATCGTTCACCGGTACCGCTCTCGCCCGGGCCGTCGTCTGCGGGGCGGGGGGCGGGATCGGTGCTCACCCTCCTAGCCTGCCTGGTTTGGGCCTGAACTTCCATGCGTCGCGCCGGTGTCCTCGATCTTGGTGTGGTGCATCGCTGCACCGGAGCGTCCGGTTACCGCTGTGCCGCCCCGGACGGCGTGGCGGAACCCCGACTGAGTTGCGTTGTGGGCAGGATCGGGGGCGATGGCAGCACCGCAGGCCCACCCGGCCCGGGCCCGTGACCTGGGCCTCTACCCCGCTACCGGGCGCACCGGTGCCCACAACGCGATCACCGACGTCCCCGGCGTGCGGGTGGGCCACACCACGATCATCCGGGCGCCGAGCATACGCACCGGGGTGAGCGCGATCCGGTTCGGCGACGGGGTGAGCCCGGGGCGAGCGCTTCCGGCCGGGCTGAGCGTGGGCAACGGGTTCGGCAAACTCATCGGCGCCACCCAGCTGGCCGAACTGGGGCACCTGGAGACCCCGATCGTGCTGACGTCGACGCTGTCGGCGTTCCGGGCCGCCGATGCCCTGCTGACCTGGGTGCTGGACCAGCCCGGCAATGAGCAGGTGCGCACGCTGAACCCCGTGGTGGGCGAGTGTAACGACTCGGTGCTCTCCGACATCCGGGCCCGGCCGGTGCGCCCGGAGCACGTGCATGCCGCCCTGGATGAGGCCGACGACGGCGCGGTTCCCGAGGGCAGCGTGGGTGCGGGCACCGGCCTGGTCGCCCTGGGTTTCAAAGCCGGCATCGGTACCGCCTCCCGGATCATCGAGGTCGACGACGAGCACACCCTGGGTGTGCTGGTGCAGGCGAACTTCGCCGGGGTACTGCGGGTGCACGGCCGGCAGGTACGTCCACCGACACCTTCTGCACCCCAACCCGATCTGGGCTCGTGCATGGTGGTGCTGGCCACCAGCGCCCCACTGGACGGGCGCCAGCTCTCCCGCCTGGCCGCGCGGGCGGTCTTCGCCCTGGGCCGCCTGGGTGCGGCCTACACCCACGGCTCCGGGGACTACGCGATCGCGGTCTCCACCTCCGCCGGGCGTCTACCACCACCGGATCGGGCGCTGAGCCCGGTGTTCGAGGCCGGACTGGACGCAACCGAGGAAGCGGTCCTGAACGCTTTGGTCGCCGCCGACCCGGTCACCGGCCCAGGCGGGAACGTGGTGCCGGCGCTCCGGGACGCCCTGGGCTGAGACGCTCCGGCCACCCGCCCGGGCGGGGAGGGTGCCACGGCCGGTGACTCACGCCGCGGAGCCGCGCGCACCGTCGTCGGCCGCTGTTGCTTTCTGCTGGCGCTTCTTGGCACGCTCCAGGGCACGGGCGCGCTGGTCACGCGCCTCGGCCTCCAGTTTCTCGGCCCGCTCACTCTCCCGGGTCAGGTTCTCCCCGGACTCCGGATCGAACACGTACAGAGAGTCCGGGTCCAGCCACAACTCCGCCACGTCGCCGGCACGTACCCCGCTCACCGAATCCAGCGCCACCACCACCTGAGGGCGCAGGTTCTCCCCGTCCAGGTCCCGGTCCAGTTCCTCCAACTTGTCGGCCAGGTCGGCATGAGCCTCGAAGGGGATGTAGGCATAGAGCACCTCCCCGAGCCACTCGGTCACATCCACCTCGGCCTCGAACGTCACGCCCTCGCGCTCGGTGGGTTGCATGACGTCGACATCCTCGAAGGCATCGGGCCGGATCCCCACGATGAGCACCTCCCGGTCCCCCACCGCCTTGCGCAGCCGCTCGTCCAGCGGCACCTCCAGCAACGGCAGCCGCAGGGTGTCCCCCTCGACGGTGGCGGGCAGGAAGTTCATCGGCGGGGAACCGATGAAGCCGGCCACGAACAGGTTCATCGGCTCCTCGTACAGCCCGCGGGGGCTGGCCACCTGCTGCAACTCCCCCCGGCGCAGCACCGCCACCCGGTCCCCCAGCGTCATCGCCTCGGTCTGGTCATGGGTGACGTAGACGGTGGTGGTGCCCAGGTTGCGCTGCAACCGCGCGATCTCGGTGCGCATCTGCCCACGCAACTTCGAGTCCAGGTTCGACAGCGGTTCATCGAACAGGAAGGCCTGGGCGTCCCGCACGATCGCCCGGCCCATCGCCACCCGCTGGCGCTGACCACCGGAGAGGTTCGCGGGCTTACGCTCCAGGTGCTCATCGAGCTCCAGCAGCGACGAGGCACGCCGGACCTGCTCATCGATCTCGGTGTCGGTGTGCTCGCCCTTGGTCAGGCGCAGCGGGAAAGCGATGTTCTCGTACACGCTCAGGTGGGGGTAGAGGGCGTAGTTCTGGAACACCATCGCCAGGTCCCGGTCCCGGGGGGCCTTGTCGTTGACCACCTCGTCCCCGATGCGCAACTCCCCGTCGGTGATGTCCTCCAGGCCCACGATCATGCGCAGCAGGGTGGACTTGCCGCAGCCGGAGGGCCCGACCAGGATGACGAACTCGCCGTCGGCGATGTCCAGGTCGATACCGCGCACGGCGGTGAACCCATCGGGGTAGGTCTTGACGACATTGTCGAGGGTGATCGACGCCATCGGAACTCCTCCTCTTGTGTGGCTGGTGTGGCCGCGGGACTCAGCCCTTGACGGCGCCTTGGGTCAGGCCGGAGACGATCCGGCGTTGGAAGATCAGCACCACGACCACCACCGGCACCGTCACCACGATCGCCGCGGCCGAGATCGCCCCGGTGGGCTCCTCGAACTGGGAGGCCCCGGTGAAGAAGGACAGCGCCGCCGGCACCGGGCGTGCGGCGGTTGTGGAGGTCAGCGAGATGCCGTAGACGAAATCGTTCCAGGCGATGAAGAAGGCGATGATCGCGGTGGTGAAGACCCCGGGTGCGGCCAGCGGAACCACCGCTTTACGGAACGCCTGGAAAGGGGTGGCGCCGTCGACCTGGGCGGCCTGCTCCAACTCCCAGGGGATCTGCCGGAAGAACGCCGACAGCGTCCAGATCGAGATCGGCAGCGTCAACGACAGGTAGGGAATGACCAGCCCGGCCCAGGTGTCGTACAGGCCCACCACGCGCCAGAGGTTGAACAGCGGGGTGACGATGGACACGACCGGGAACACCGAGACGGCCAGCGCCGAGGTCAGGATGATCTTCTTACCGCGGAAGTCCAGCCGGGCGATGGCGTATGCGCACAGGGTGGCCAGCACCACCGCGATCACGGTGGCGATGAGCGAGATGCCGATGGAGTTGCGCAGGGCAGGCAGGAACAGGTCCTGGGCGCTGCCCCCGGGGGCCAGGATCTCGGCGTAGTTCTCCCAAGTCCACTCCCGAGGCAGCAGCGTGCCGGAGAACAGCCCGGCCTGGGTCTTGAACGAGGTCATCAGGATGGAGAAGACCGGGAACAGCGACCAGACCAGCACCAGCACGGTGGCGACGGCCCAGCCGACCTTGCCCTTCGTCGTCATACCCATCAGTCGTCCCCCTTCCCGCCGGACAGATCCACGCGGAACCCCTTGATCGCGATGAAACTGATCAAGAGCACGCTGAGGAACAGCAGCACCGAGATCGCCGAACCCATCCCGATCTCCAGGCGTCCGATCGAGGTGTTGTAGGCCAACAGGGACAGCGCCTCGGTGTTGTTGGCGCCGCCGGTCATGATGAAGATGTTGTCGAAGATCCGGAACGCCTCCAGCGCCCGGAACAGCACCGCGACCATGATTGCGGCCTTCATGTTCGGCAGGGTCACCTTGCGCAGCACCTGCCTGGACCGGGCCCCGTCGACCTTGGCGGCCTCCTCCAGTTCCCCGGGCACCTGGGCCAGACCGGCCAGCAGCAGCAGGGAGATGAACGGGGTGGTCTTCCACACCTCCGACAGCACGATCACGAACAGTGAAGGCCCTTGGGAGGCGAACCAGTTGAAGCCATCGTCGATGCCGGGCACCCAACTGAACCAGTTGTTGATGTACCCGGAGTTGATGTCGAAGGCATAGAAGAATGCGAACGCCGAGACCACGGTGATGATCCCGTAGGGCACCAGGATCGCGGTCCTGACGATCCCGCGCAGGCGCTTGATCGCCCGGTGCATGATCATCGCCAGGGCGAAGCCGAGCACCAACTCGATCGCCACCGTGGTGACCGTGATGAACAGGGTCACCAGCATCGAACGCCAGAAGGCCCAATCGGTCAGGATCATCGCGTAGTTGTTCAGCCCGATGAACTCCCGTTCGTCCGGGGCGGTCAACCGCAGCGAGAACAGCGAGTCGAAGGTGGCCTGACCGATCGGATAGAGCGTCACGAGCAGCATCAGGCCGAAGGCAGGGCCGGCCAGCCACCAGCCCAGCCGCGCCTCGGAGCGGGTCCGGTCGGAGGCACGTTTCTTGCGGGGCCGGTCCTGGCTATGGTCCCTCGGACGGGTCGTGGCCGAGGCGCTCACAGCAACCGCTCCCCTCGCAGCACCTCGGTGATGAACTGCTGGGAACTGCCCGGGGTGTTCTCCGGGTCGACCCCGGAGACCGGGTGCCAGGTGGTCTGCAGCCCGATCGAGATCTCGTTGTAGAACGGGGTCTGCGGGCGCGGGGCAGCCTGTTCCAGGGAGTCCCGGATCACATCTGCCATCGGGAACTCCTCCTGCACCCGTTCGTCGTCGTAGGCCTCGATCGCCGAGGGCGGGTTGCCGTTGGTGACGAAGTACTCGGCCTGGTGTTCGGGCTGCACGATGCAGGCCACCGCCTCCCAGGCCTCCTCGATGTTGCTGGAGAAGGCACCGACGCCGAGGTTGATGCCCCCGACCGGTGGGGCTGATTCGGTATCGGCGTCCATGCGCGGGTAAGCGGTCCAGGCGAGGTCGTCGATGACGTCGGACTCCGCGTCCATCATCGCGGGGTATACGAACGGCCAGTTCACCATGAACGAGCCACCGTCTCCCTGGAACAGGTTCATCGAGGCGTTCTCATCGGCGGTGGGCAGCCCCGGGCCGCCCAGGCCCTCCGAACCGATCCGGCTGACCACCTCGGCGGCCTGCCGGCCCGCCTCGGAGTCCAGGTCCAGTTCCAACTCGTCCGAGGTGGCCTCGGGGTTGGTCAGGATCTCTCCCCCGGCGGAGGCCACCAACGCGTTGATCCACACGGTCAGGGACTCCGCACGGGCCCCCTGCACCCCTAGGTACAGGTCGTTCTCGGCGGCAGCCTCGATCAACTGCTCCCAGGTGACCGGTTCGCTCATGTCCAACCCGGCCTCCTCGGCGACGGATTCGCGGTACCAGAGCAACTGGGTGTTGGCCCAGAAGGGGACGGTGACCAGTTCGTCCTCCCAGGTCGCCGAGTCGATCGCGCCCTGAACCACGCCGTCGGTGTCCTGCAGTTCCTCGGGCACTTCGGCCAGGAAGCCCGGTTCGGCCATCTCGGGGATGAACGGGGGGTCCAGGCTCATGATGTCGATGGAGGCGTCCTGGGCGGCCAGGCGGCGGGCCAGTTGTTCGCGCTGATCGGAGGCCTCCCGGGGCAGCAGGGCGGTCTGGATCACGTAGGCGCCGTCGGATTCCTCGGTGCAGGTCTGGGCGATCTCGGCCTGGCCCCCGTCGTCGGGGTTGATGTACCAGGTCAGCGTCGGTGGCCCGGAGTCGTCGGCGCAGGCCGCCAGCGACATCACCACGGCAACGGCCAGCAGCGGCCCCACCACACGAACTCGGGACACGTGGCCTCCTTGCGCTCCCTCGTACGACGACGTCTGCTCACCCAACAACCAGACGTGCGTGCCTGCAACTCGAACGAGCCGGGTCCCTGGTGGGGGTTGGGATCCGGCGCGGCGGTATTCTGCTCGGTGCGCCCCCGTAGCTCAATGGATAGAGCAACGGCCTTCTAATCCGTAGGTTGCAGGTTCGAGTCCTGCCGGGGGCACCCAAGCGTCGTTGTTCAGGCCTGTGACGTTCCGGGCTTGATCGGCCCCGTTCTCGCCTCGCTCCTAGCGGACGGGTGCGGGGTTCGGACTGCCGGGTTGCATAGGGCATCCCACGGGTCGACCTGTCAAATGAGATGTGCCCCGTCAGGTCCGTCCAGAGCGTCCAGCACACCTGTGAGATCTCAGCGTGGGTAAGCCACCTTGAGACGCCAGGCTCGTTAACGAATCCGAGCACGATGTTGCGGATCGCCGCGGCCGGGCATGTGGTCCCCGGTGCGACGATCGAGTGCGGAGGTCCTTCCCCACACGCGCACGGCCACAGCGTCCGGAGCGGCGAGACGCCCCACCTCGTTCATCAACGGCTCTCGATACGCGGACCCAGATGATCAGAGGTGTCGCGCGATGCCCGCTCGTCGCGGCCTCGACCGCGTCGACCAGGCTCGCACCTGGTTCTCCCTTCGATGTGAGTCGATGAAGGTCGCTACAGAACACTGCTCGCCGCGGGTGAACCCGATCAATTCAGGCGAGGTACGCCTCGGCCAGCAGTTGGACCGAACGCAGCCGATCGTCCACTCGAGGTCCCTGGTGGGCGATCATCAGTTCGTCCGCGCCGGTCTGCTCGGCGAACTCCGTCACCTGCCGGCCCACCACGTCCGGAGTCCCGACGGCGCTGTAGGTCATCATCTGGTGCAGATGCTGGGCCTTCGGTGACTTCAGCAGCGCGTCGGCCTGCTCGTCGGTGAACTCGGCCCCCGGACGCAGCAGGAGCGCCACCCGGCTGCGCATGACTTCCTGCAACTGACGCTCGGCGTCGGCCTGGTCATCAGCGGCGATGACGTTGTAGGCGGCGATGACATAGGGCTCGGCGAGTTGCTCCGATGCCGTGAACTTGCTGCGGTACAGCGCGATCGCCTCGTGCAGTGCCGCCGGGGCGAAGTGCGAGGCGAAGGCGTAGGGCAGTCCGAGGACGGCGGCCAGTTCCGCGCCGAACAGCGAGGATCCCAGGATGTACAGGGGCACGTCGGTGCCCTTGCCGGGGTAGGCGTCCACGTCGGCGATGCGGCTCTCGCCCCGCAGGTAGGCCTGCAGTTCCAGGACGTCCTGGGGGAAGGACTCCGCCGAGGCGGGGTTGCGGCGAAGCGCACGCAGGGTGTTCTGGTCGGTGCCCGGGGCGCGGCCCAGGCCGAGGTCGATCCGGCCGGGGTGGAGGGTCTCCAGGGTGCCGAACTGCTCAGCGATCAGCAGCGGCGCGTGGTTGGGCAGCATGATGCCGCCCGAGCCCAGCCGGATGGAGTTGGTGTGGGCGGCGACGTGCGCGATGAGCACCGAGGTCGCCGAGGACGCGATCGAGGCCATGTTGTGGTGCTCGGCGTACCAGACCCGCTGGTAACCGGTCTCCTCCGCCTTCTGGGCCAGCGCCACGGTTCCAGCCAGTGACTCGGCAACAGTCTGACCACGGGCAACGGTGGCAAGGTCGAGGATAGAGAGCGGAAGCGGCATCGGGCACCTTTCACAGACGGGACGGTGCCGACTGGCACCGCCAATGGGGACAACCGATCGAGCTCCGGCTTTCATCCCACCGCGCCCCCGGGCTCGTGCGGACGGGTCCGATCACTCCTGATCGGGAGCGTGTGTCTGCAGGAAGGCGTAGACCTCGGAGTCATCCACACCCGGGAACGTCCCGCCCGGCAGGGCCTGCATGATGTGGGTGTGCAGTTTGGCACTCGGCCAGGACGAGGCCCGCCACCGCCTGGCCAGAGCAGGCTCGGGCTCACGACAGCAACTCAGGTCCGGACAGCGCGAGAGCGACCTGGAGGTGGCATCCCTGCCCCGGAACCATTTCGCGTCGGCGAAGGGCACACCGATGGTGATGGAGAAGTCACCGCCGGCGCCGGTACCGATCTGGGCGGTGCACCAGAACGTCCCGGAGGGAGTGTCGGTGTACTGATGGAACTCCCCCGGCCGGTCGGCGTGATCGAACACGGTCCGGGAGGTCCAGTACCGGCACACCAGTTGCCCCTCGATCGCACCGGTCACGTCGGTGGGGAAGGTGACGTCATCGTTCTCATATCCCTTGTACAACGTCCCGTCCCGCCCCACCCGGGCGAAGTGCACCCGGATCCCCAACTGAGAGGTAGCCAGGTTCGTGAACCGGTGCGCCGCACCCTCGTGGGTCACCCCGAACGCATCGCGCAGGTCCTCGATGGACAACTCCCGGTCCTTCTTGGCGGAGGCGAGGAATTGCACCGCTTGGTGGCGGGGCATCAGCACCGCGGCGGCGAAGTAGGTGATCTCCTGACGCTGGCGTAGGAAGTGCGCATACGTACGCGGCTGGGTGTGTTCCAGCACCCGGTGCGCCAGCGCCTGCAGTGCCAGGGAGCGCAGCCCGTGCCCGCCGGGGATGGACTGCGGCGGCAGGTAGATCCGGCGGTTCTCCAGGTCCGTGACGCTACGAGTCGACGACGGTAGGTCCCTGGCGTAGTGCAACGTGAACCCGAGGTGGTCGGCCATCCGCTCCACGGTGCGGTGCGTGACCGGGCCGGCGGTGTAACCGACCGCGGAGAGCAGACTCTCGGCGGCCTCCTCGATCTCGACCAGGTAGTTGTCCCGCGCGCGCATGTCCCGGCGCAGTTCGGTGTTGGCGCGACGGGCTTCCTCCGGGGTGGCACTGGCCTCGTTGGAGCGGCGGGCCAGTTCGCCGTGCAAACCCACCAGCGCCTCCAGGGCCTCCATCGGGAGTTTGCGCCCGGGACGCACGGTGGGTAGCGCCAGTGCCCGGTACAGCGAGCCGCGCTGGGCAGCGTCCAGTTCGATCTCCAGGGCGTCGCGCCGGCTCGGCGGTGACTCATCGAGCAGGTCGGCCACCGTGGTGCCCAGGGCCTCGGCCAAGGTGCGCAGCAGGGTCAGGCGGGGCTCCCGGTGGCCGTTCTCGATCAGCGACAACTGGCTGGCGGCCACGCCGACCTGGGCGGCCACCTGATCCAGCGTCATGCCGGCCGCGGTGCGGAAGTGCCGGATGCGGCGCCCGACGGTCAGGACGGTGTTTCCCGCTCTGGTCGCGGATGTGAGGGACATTTCCTCACCATAGCGAAAGAAGCGCCGTTCTTTCACGAACTTTGGCGTAGAAGTACGGCACAACGTTGTCCAGGCTCGGGTCATGGCCAGTCCGGCCGATAAGGCATCCCGCACCGATCCAAGGAGACGACGATGACCATGACCGCGAGCGATCACCGCACCGGAACCGACCTGACGGACACCAACGGCGCCCCGCAGCCGGACGGGGCAGGAGCGGACCCCGCCCAGGAGTTACGCCATCGGTGGGCCACCGAGCCCCGCTGGGCCGGGGTGCGCCGCGAGCACACCGCCGAGGACGTCATCGCCCTGCGCGGGCCGGTGGTCGAAGAGCACACCCTGGCCCGCCTCGGGGCGGAGCGGCTGTGGGGCCTGCTGCACACCACCGACTACGTCAACGCACTGGGCGCGCTGACCGGCAACCAGGCGGTGCAGATGGTCAAGGCGGGCCTGCAGGCGATCTACCTGTCCGGCTGGCAGGTCGCCGCCGATGCCAACCTGGCCGGGCAGACCTACCCCGACCAGTCGCTCTACCCGGTCAACTCGGTGCCGGCGGTGGTGCGCCGCATCAACAACGCCCTGCTGCGGGCCGGGCAGATCGCCCACGCCGAGGGCGGCGAGAGCCAGCACTTCCTCGCCCCGATCGTCGCCGATGCCGAGGCGGGCTTCGGCGGCCCCCTGAACGCCTTCGAGTTGATGAAGTCCATGATCGCCGCCGGTGCGGCCGGAGTGCACTTCGAGGACCAACTGGCCAGTGAGAAGAAGTGCGGCCACCTGGGCGGGAAGGTGCTGGTGCCCACCGCACAGCACATCCGCACCCTCGGTGCCGCCCGGCTGGCCGCGGACATCAGCGACGTGCCCACCCTGGTCGTCGCCCGAACCGACGCCCTGGCCGCGACCCTGATCACCTCCGACGTGGACGAGCGCGATCAGCCCTTCCTCACCGGCGAGCGCACCGCCGAGGGCTTCTTCCACACCCGTGCCGGTGAGGAGACGGCGATTGCTCGCGGACTGGCCTACGCCCCCTATGCGGACCTGCTGTGGGTGGAGACCGGAACCCCGGACCTGGGCTTCGCGCGCCGGTACGCCGAGGCCATCCAGGCCGAGCATCCGGGCACCATGCTGGCCTACAACTGCTCGCCGTCGTTCAACTGGAGGGCCGCGTTGGATGAGAACCAGATCGCCCGGTTCCAACGCGAACTGGGCGCGATGGGTTACTCCTTCCAGTTCATCACCCTGGCCGGGTTCCACGCCCTGAACCACTCCATGTTCGAACTCGCCCACGGTTACGCCCGCACCGGGATGAGCGCCTACGCCGCGCTTCAGCAGGCCGAGTTCGCCGCCGCCGAGCGCGGCTACACCGGCGTCAAGCACCAGGCAGAGGTCGGCACCGGGTACTTCGACCGGGTGGCCACCGCACTCAACCCCACCTCCCAGACGCTGGCGCTGGCCGGCTCGACCGAAGAGGAGCAGTTCTGATGAGCACCCCCACGATGTCGCCAACGACCCAGACGCCGCCGGCCGCACACCCCGGCGCCAGCCCGGCCACGCCGTCGGTGCGGATCAGCGGACCGCCGGTGCCCGAGGCCGGGACCGTTCTCACCCCCGGGGCCCAGGACACGGTGGCGCAGTTGCACCGCCGGTTCGGCCGTCGTCGTCATACCTTGCTGAAGGCCAGGGTGGCGCGCCAGGAGCGCATCGCGGCCGGTGAGGCCCTGGGCCTGCTGGACCAGACCCGCACGGTGCGCGAGGACCCCACCTGGCAGGTTGCCCCGCCGGGACCGGGGTTGGCACGCCGCACGGTGGAGATCACCGGGCCGGTGAGCCGTTCCATGGCGATCAACGCCCTGAACTCCGGGGCCGATGTGTGGATGGCCGACCTGGAGGATGCCACCTCCCCCACCTGGGCGAACCTGATGGCCGCCCAACTCAACCTGATCCGGTTCACCACCGGGCAACTGGACTTCACCTCCACGGCCGGCAAGGCCTACCGGGTGGGGCCGAACCGGCCCACCGTGATGATGCGCCCGCGCGGATGGCACCTGCCCGAGAAGAACCTACTCGTCGACGGCGAGCACCCCGCAGCGGCACTGGTCGACATCGGGCTGTACTTCCACCACTGCGCCCAGGCTCTGATCGAGCGCGGCCAGGGCCCCTACTTCTACCTGCCGAAACTGGAGTCACACCTGGAGGCACGCCTGTGGAACGAGGTCTTCTGTTTCCTCCAGGACCGTTACGGCATCCCGCGTGGCACAGTGCGGGCCACCGTGCTGGTGGAGACCCTGCCGGCGGCCCTGGAGATGGAGGAGATCCTGTATGAACTGCGCGAGCACTCCGCCGGGCTGAACGCCGGGCGGTGGGACTACATCTTCTCCATCATCAAAACCCTGCGCAGCAGGGGCCGCGAGGCCGTCCTGCCCGACCGTGCAGCGGTCACGATGACCACGCCGTTCATGCGTGCCTACTGCGAACGCATGATCGCTCTCTGTCACAAGCGTGGCGCCCACGCGATCGGGGGCATGAGCGCCTACCTGCCCAGCCGCACCGATCGGCCCGCGGCGCTCAGGGCGCTGCAGCGGGTCCGGGCGGACAAGGCCCGGGACGCCGAGGACGGTTTCGACGGCGGCTGGGTGGCCCACCCGGGGCTGGTTGACACCGCACGCGACGCCTTCGGCCCGGCGCTGCGCGGCCGGGACCACCAGCTCGAGCGGCAGCGCGAGGACTTCCTCGACCCGGGCGACCTGCTGGAGCTGCACACCGCCGGCAGCGGCGTGACCTACGAAGGGTTGCGCTCCAACATCGCCGTGTCGCTGCGGTACCTGCAGGCCTGGCTGCAGGGCCAGGGCGCGGTCGCGATCGACCACCTGATGGAGGATGCCGCCACCGTGGAGGTCGCCCGCACCCAGGTGTGGCAATGGGTGAACCAGGCCGTGCGTCTGGAGGAGGGCCTGGATGTCACCACCGAGTTGGTGGAGCGCCTCATCGGCAACGAGGCTGCCCGGATCTCCCGCGAGATCGCCGACGAGGGTGGCGGTGACGGATCGTCCAATCGTCTCGACGATGCCATCGAACTCTTCCGGGAGGTGGCACTGGGCGAGGAGTTCGAGGAGTTCTTCACCCTGCGCGGCTACGCCCGCTACCTGTGAGCACCGGGCTCGCCCGGGCGAGCCACGCCGTCGGCCCCCCGCCGAGGACCCACTCTCCCCTGACTCCCCAGCGCCCCGCTAGTCACCGCGCGGAGGGCCCACACCCGCAGGCCTCAGTCCTCCTGCGGCAGTTTATTCAGGATCCGGGTGACCGTCAGCCAGGTGCGCGTGGTGATGCCGGTGCCCAGGCGGCGCTGTAGCCAACTCATCAGGTCCGGCGTCTTCACCCCGGTGGTGTCGGTGATGGCCAGGACCGCCCGGGCATCGGCGTCGTAACCGAGCACGCGCGCGCCGGGCAGGTCTGGCTCGGGGAAGCGCTCGGGCACCGGATCCAGTGGGTGCTTACAGAAGGTGACCGTCAGGTAGGTGGACTTGCCGTGGGTGAATCCGGCGAACGGGTCCAGGTCCACCAGGGCCTGCAGTTCGGCGCGGGTGCGCAGAATCGTTCCCCCCTCGATGCCCAGGTCCTGCTGCAGCGCGGCTTGGATACGGTCCTCCAGCAGAGCGGCAGCGTGGGCTTCCTTGGTGCGGAAGAGGATGTTGCCGCTGGAGATCACCGAGGCCACGTCCGCGTAGCCCAGCCGCGTGAACACGGCGCGGAGCCGGTCATTGCGCATGTCCGGATTGCTCGGGCTGATCCCACGCAACAGCGCGCAGTAAGACGTCACCGGGCCAATCTACGCACCCCCTGCCGGCGTGGGAATACCCGGACCCTGCCCGCCGCGTCAACGCACATTGACACCCGGTCGGCACCCGGCCCATGCTGACCCCATGGCATCCCTCGTCGATCTCGCTGCCCAGGTTTCCGCAGGCGCCCCCTTGACCGATCTGGCCACCCTGCAATCCCTGCGCACCGAAGCCAATCGCCTCGAGGCCGTGCTGGTGCGTCGCGCCCGGAACGACGGCGCGTCCTGGGCCCAGATCGCTGCCTCACTGGGGATCTCCAAGCAGGCGGTGCACAAGAGGTACGGGGGTTCTCGACTCTCTCGCTGAGTCTTCCGTCTCACGATGCGAACGGATCGGGGTGACCAAGACGCCACCATCCGCGGCCTCCCTAGGGTTCCTCGACAGGCGGTCCGGGCAGATCCGGTGTCGCTGCCCCGAACCCACACCGAGAGGTCTTCCATGAGCACTCCCGACGCACCCGAGCCCACCCCGTCCGAGCCGACCGAGCAGGGCCGGGGCTCGAGCCGAAAGAGCCTGACCACCGGCATCGCGTTCGTGGCCGTGGCCGCATTGGCCGCCACCGCCGGCGCCCTGATCGCCGGCGGCGGCTCCGAGGCCGACGCCAGCAGCGAGACCGCCGAGCAAACCGCGTCGGCCGCGAGCGATTCCGTCGCCGACGCAGAGGTGGCCTCGACCACCATCACGAGTTTCGCCGTCGGGGAGCACCGCGGCTTCGACGATGTCCACCAGGGCGGTGATGAGGACCTGGAGAACGTTCTGGTCTCCACCGACTGGCTGGCCGAGCGCATCGATGAGGGCCTGGCAGAGAACGACATCGTGCTCATCGACGTCAGCGAGAATCTGCCCACGTCCGAGCTCACCGCCTACGTCGACGGGCACATCCCCGGTGCGCAGTACGTGGACTGGACCGGAGAGTTCGTCCAGCCCAACACCCGCGAGTTCCTCGACGCCGGCGAAATCACCGACCTGCTGCAGGGCCTGGGCCTGAACACCGACTCCTCCCTGGTCATCTACGGGGACAACAACAACTGGTTCGCCGCCTACGCCGCCTGGGTGTTCAACCTCTACGGCGTACCCGATGTGCGGCTGGTCGACGGCGGGCTGAAGAAGTGGGAGCAGGTCGAAGGGCGCGAACTGGTCCAGGAGGTCCCCGAGCGCGAACGTGGCGACTTCGTGGCCAAACCGCAGAACTTCGACATCCGCGCCTTCCAGCCCGACGTGCTCGACATCGTCGAGGGTGAGGCCAACGCCACCCTGATCGACATCCGCTCCGAAGGTGAGTACAACGGCGAGATCGGCGTTGACCCGGCGATCTTCGACGGTGAGGGCGCCGCGGTGTGGGGTCACATCCCCGGGGCGGTGAACGTGGCTTGGGGCGACATCGTGAACGAGGACGGCACCTACAAGAGCGCCGATGAGATCCGGTCCATCTACACCGAGGCCGGGGTGGATTTCTCCGAGCCGATCATCACCTACTGCCGCATCGGTGAACGCGCCAGCCACACCTGGTTCGCACTCAGCCAGATCCTGGGCGCCGAGGTGGCCGTGTACGACGGCTCCTGGTCCGAGTGGGGCAACTCCGTCGGCGTGCCGGTGACGAACAACACCGGTGAGCGCGGCGGTTTGTGGGGCCAGAGTTGAGCACGTCTCAACCACAAGCACCGTCGTCGGCTGCCACGCAGGTGGCCGACGACGGCGCTGCGGCGTCGGTCCTGACCGCGCCTGAGAACGGGGTGTCCCAGGCGATCGTGCCGAGCCCGCCCCGATGGACACGGGCCGACACCGTGCGCACCACGATCGCGGTGGCGATCGCGCTGACGCTGCTGGGTACCGCCTGGTGGCTGGGCGCCACCCGGGGCGCGGGCGTCGGTGGCTCCAGCGCCTCGTTCGCGCTCTTGGCCGGGGCAGGACTGGGCATCCTGTTCGAACGCGGCCGGTTCTGTTTCTATTGCATCTTCCGCGACGCCTTCGAGGAGAAGAACACTCGCGGGATGTACTCGATCCTCACCGCCATCGCGGTGGGCACGGTCGGTTACGTGCTGGTCTTCTCCATCCGCCTACCCGATCCGACCGCCGGGAACCTGCCCGGGCAGGCCCATATCGGCCCGGTGAGCCTGGCTCTGGTGGCCGCCGGGCTGGCCTTCGGGCTGGGGGTGGTGATCTCCGGTGGGTGCATCGCCGGGCACCTGTACCGCCTGGGCGAGGGCAGCCTGCGAGCGCTGCCGGCCCTGGGCGGGGCAATCGTAGGGTTCGGGGTGGGCTTTGCCACCTGGAACCCGATCTACACCCATGCCATCGCCGGTGCGCCGGTTCCGTGGCTGCCCTCCGGTGGCGGCTACGGAATCGCGACGGTGCTGCAACTGGGCGTGCTGGTGTTGATCGGCGTGTGGTTGCTGCGCTGGAACCCGCAAACGCCGGCCCGCCCGGCCGCGCGGGTCACCGCGCAGAGCGTGCACGGGTCGGTGTTCGTCAACCGCTGGCCTGCGCTGGCCACCGGTGCCGGTGTGGGCGTGATCGGGTTCCTGGCGTTCCTGCGCGATCAACCGCTTGGAGTCACCTCCCAACTCTCCGGCCTGACCCGTACCGGTCTGGATTCTGCCGGGCTACTCCCCCATACCCTGCTCGGCCTGGACCAGACCCTGCGCGGCTGCGTGGCCCTGGTGGTGGATGCGATCACCTCCAACGGCTGGCTGGTGGCGGGCATCGTCGCCGGTTCCCTGGCAGCGGCCCTGCCCGGACGCAGGTTCAGCATCGAACCCCTGACCCTGCGCGGCACCGGAACCGCCGTGGTCGGCGGGGTGTTCCTGGGTTGGGGCGCGATCATCGGCCTGGGCTGCACGGTGGGGGTGTTCCTGTCCGGTACCCAAGCCCTGGCGGCCTCCGGCTGGGTGTTCGCCGCCGCCGTGGTGGCCGCACTCGGGATCGGCTTCCGGCTCGGCCTGCACCGGCTCTGAGAGCCGTCAGGCGATGTGTGAGCCGCCGTTGACGTCGTAGGTGACGCCGGTGAGGTACCCGGCCTCGGGGCCGAGCAGGAACGCGATGACGTGGGCGACGTCGTCCACGGTGCCCACCCTGCCCACGGGCAGGTCCTTGAGCATCACTTCCTTACGATCATCGGTCAGGCGCCCACCCATGATGTCGGTGTCGATGGCGCCGGGTGAGACCGTGTTGGCGGTAATGCCCAGGGGGCCGAGTTCGCGCGCCAGTGTCTTCGCCAGCCCGATCACACCCGCCTTGGATGCGGCGTAGGCGGCCAGGCTGTAGACCGCGCCACCCCGCTGGGCAGAGGTGGAGGAGATGTTGACGATGCGCCCGAGCCGATGCTGCGCCATCACCCGGGCGGCCGCCTGGGAGACCAGGAAGGTCCCGCGCAGGTTGATGTCGACCACCCGGTCCCACTCCTCACCGGCGACCTCGAGGAAGGGCACGGGCGAACTCACTCCGGCGTTGTTGACCAGGCCCACCAGTTGCGGCATCTCGGCGACCACTCGCTCCACGGCGGCGCCGACCTGGTCCTGATCACGCACATCCAGCCCCAGCCCGAGCGCCGGTACACCGTGGGTATCGGTGATCTCGGTGGCAACGCGATCGGTTGTGTCCTGGTCCAGGTCGAGGACGGCCACCGCCCACCCCTCCCGGGCCAGCCGGTGCGCGGTCGCCCGGCCGATGCCGCGCTCCGAGCCGGCGCCGGTGACGATTGCCGTGGCCTGGCTGGGGAAATCCGCCGCCGGATAGGGGGAAAGCATGCTCGGATGACCTCCTTGGTGCACGGCAACCAGTGCGCTGCCCGGTCCATCGAATATACGGATTCGCCCCGTGTGGCACCACAATGGGGGAACGAGCCAGTGCCCCTGATCATGAGCCGGGAGAACGTCGATGCGTACCACGCCCACTGGAGCAGCAGAGTCGCGGGCCACCCAAGGCCCGGTGGCGGTGATGGGGCTGGGTGTGATGGGGGCCCCGGTGGCGCGCAACCTGGTGGGCGCCGGTTACGACGTCACGGTCTGGAACCGCTCGCCCCGACCCGCATCGGACCTGGAGTCCGTCGGCGCCGCGCGGGCACGAACACCCCACGACGCGGCCGCCCCCGTGGTCCTGTCGGTGCTGCCAGACGTGGCCCAGCTGCGCACCCTGCTGTTCGGGCCGGAAGGGCTGCTGGCCGGCCTGGCGGGGCTGGACCGTGCGCGCCTGGTGGTGATGAGCACCACCTCCCCGGGTGAGGTCCGGGCGTTGGCCGCGGATCTGGCCGAGTACGACGTCGGGGTGGTCGATGCCCCGATGAGCGGCGGCGACAAGGGCGCACGTGAGGCGACCATGAGCATCATGATGGGCGGTTCCGAAGCGGACACCGAGGCCGTCCGGCCCGTGCTGGAGACGGTCGGTGGCACCGTGCTGCGGATGGGGGAACTCGGGGCGGGTTCGCTGATGAAGTTGTGTAACCAGGTGATCGTCGCCGGAGCACTGGCCGCGACCTCCGAGGCGCTGGCGATGGCCGAGCGTGGTGGCCTGGACCTCGATGACGCCGTGAGCATCCTCTCCGGTGGGCTGGCCAACAGCGCCGTGCTCGAACTCAAACAGAACAAACTCCTCACCGGCGACTACTCCCTGGGTGGTAGTGCCGCAAACCAACTCAAGGACCTGCGCTACGCGATGCAGACGTTCATGGCCGATGCCACCCCGAGCCCGATGACCGCGCTACTCACCCAACTCTTCCTGGAGGTCGAACGGCGTGGGTGGGGCGAGCAGGACCACTCGGTGGTGTTCGAACTGTTCCGCGCCGGGCAAGGCCACGGCCCGGACGCGCCGGGAGGGGCAGGATCGTGACCGGAGTTGATCCCAGCGGACCGATCAGCGTCGCCCTCCCCTCCGGACCCGAGACGCCGTTGAGCCCGCTCCTAGTCCACCGGAGGTCGGTGAAGTCCTTCCCGGATTCCGTACTGGGGATCGCGGACCTCGGCGGCGCACTGCGGCACGCCGCCGGCCGGGTCACAGGCGCCGCACACGCCACCGCACGCGGGCAGTACCTGGTCACCGTGACGGCGATCATCGGACAGGTCCGCGACCTGGCCTCCGGGGCCTACGAGTACGACGGCGCGGTGCACCGGCTCACGAGGCGCACCGCCGGCGATCACCGCGAACGGCTCGCACGCGCCACCGTGGATGCGGCGTGGGCCGCCCATTGCCCGATGCTGGTGCTACTCAGCACACATGCCGAGCATGCCGACGGTTACTTCGCCGAACTCGGCCCCGGACAGGGTGAGCGGTTCGCCTGGCTCGAGGCGGGTCTGATCGCCCAGAACCTCTACCTGTGGGCCTCGGCCACCGGGCATGGCACCGTGTTCATCGGCGGGCTGGCTGCCCCCGCGATGGCGGATGCGGCCGCACCGCTGCTGCCCACCGGCCACACCGCCCTGGGCATCATGCCGCTGGGTCACCCGGCCGAGTGAGCCCACGGCGCCGGGCGGCCCGATTCTCGCTGAGAGGGGGCGGATCAGTCCTCCTCGCCCGCCCGGGTGTCCGGTTCGGTCGGCGTCAACTGATCGAAACTGAGCCGGCGCAGGGGTGCCCGGGACAGGTAGGCGGCCCGCGCGATCGCTGAGGTGGCCACCGCCGAGGTGGTGAGCTGGAAGACCACGATCGCGGCCACCTTCACCGTGTGGGACAGCCCGGGCTGCAGGCACAATGCCCCGACCACGACCAGCGCCACGCCCAGCCCCGCGGCGGTGCCCACCGCCGAGATCCTGGTGTAGACGTCGAAGAACTGGAACAGCCCGAGACCGGCCACCGCGAACAGCACGGTGCCGGCCAGGATGAGCACCTGCCCGATGATCTCCCACACGGTCATCGCCTCCCTCTGGTCAGGGCTCGGGCCAGGGACAGCGCCGAGAGGAACCCGACGAGTGAGGCGATCAGCAGCAGGTCGAACGTGGCGATCGAGCCCGAGCGCACCCCGATCAGGGCGATCAGGCCCAGCACGGAGAACATCAGCAGGTCCGCCGCTACCGCCCGGTCGGCGTTGCTCGGGCCCTGCAGCATCCTGATCGTGGCAGCCAGCGCCACCAGCACCAGGACCACGATGGCCACATCCAGCCCGATCATGTGCCCACCCCCTTGCGTCGCATCGCCCACAACAACCACGACTCCATCTGCGTGAGGTCCCCGGCCAGGTCCTCTGCCGAGGTGTTGTACATCCCGTGCACGTACAGCGTGCGGGTGCCGTCATCGGTGACGTGAGTTCCCATCGTCAGCGTGCCCGGGGTCAGGGTGATGATCACCCCGAGCAGGGTGACCTCCAGGTTCGTCCCGCACCGGGTCCGCAATTCCACCACGCCGGGGGTGGAGCCCTGCCCGGGGGTGACCACATCGCGCACCACCGCCAGGTTGGCGGTGATCACCGC
Source organism: Pseudactinotalea sp. Z1732 (assembly GCF_049724975.1). Lineage (NCBI taxonomy): Bacteria > Bacillati > Actinomycetota > Actinomycetes > Micrococcales > Cellulomonadaceae > Pseudactinotalea > Pseudactinotalea sp. Z1732. Next base: position 62,103 of record NZ_JBMPQC010000010.1, read on the forward strand.
CCATGCGAACCAGAACAAGAACACCACGATGCGCACCGGCCAGGTCAACCAACTCATGAGTTTCGCACCGCCTCCACATAGGCGGAGGTGTCGGACAGGTTGCCCGCGGCCACCTCCGCCAACGACAGCAGCGCCTCCCCACCCACACCGAGTGCGGAGGTCACCGCAGCCAGCGCGAGCGCGGGCAGCGTCAGGCGCAGCCCGACACGACCGATGACGGCGGAACGCGTCTTCGTCGCCGTACCACCAGCGGCGGTGGCCGGCTCAGGCCCCTCAGCGGCAGGTGCAGGGCCCACCCGGGCAGGTCCGTCGTCGTCGGCCTTGCCCCAGAACATTCCCGACCAGATCTTCAGCATCGACAGCAACGTGACCAGGCTGACCACCACCATCGCAACGGCCGCGGCCACCTGCCCGGCATCGATGGAGGCCAGGATGAGGCTGTACTTGGCCACGAATCCGGAGAACGGGGGCAGTCCGGCCAGGGACAGCGCCGCGATGAAGAACGCCACCGCGAGCACCGGGTCGCGCCTGGCCACCCCACCGACCTTCCCGAGGCGGTCGGTGCCGTAGGTGGCCTCCACCGCACCGACGGACAGGAACAGCGAGGCTTTCACGATCATGTGGTGCAGCAGGTAGAAGATGCCCGCGGTCAGCCCCAGCGGTCCGAACAGGGCCACGCCCATGAGGATGTAGCCGATCTGGCTGACCATGTGGAACGCCAGCACGGTGCGGCCCCGGGTCTCCCCCACCGCGCCCATCACGCCGATGACCATCGTCAGGGTGAAGGCGACCACCCCGACCCACAGGTACCGCTCGTCGCCGTCGAACAGGACCGCGTAGATCCGGTAGATCGCATAGATCGCCACCTTCGTGTGCAACCCGGAGAACAAGGCGTTGATCGCCGGCGGCGTGGCGGGATAGGCCCGGGCCAGCCACCCGTGCACCGGAACCACCGCGGCCTTGATCGACAGGGCGAGCAGGGCCACGGTCGCCCCGATCGCCACGGTCCCGTTCTCGGCGGCCAGGCCGGCCAGTTCAGCCATGGTGACCGTCCCCGCAACCCCGTAGATCAGTGCGACCGCGGCCAGCAACACGGTGGAGGTGAGCAGGTTGACCGTCACATACAGCCGGGCCCCGGAGATCTGGCGCAGCCCCCCGCGCCCGGGCGCCGCCAGCACGAACAGGGCGTAGGAGGGCAGCAGCATGACCTCGATGAACACGAACAGGTTGAACAGGTCCCCGGTCAGCAGCGCACCGTTCACCCCGGCCACCAGCACCAGCACCATGGGGGCAAGGAACTTCGAGCGCCCCACCTGGGTGAGCAGCGCGAACCAGGAGCAGACCAGTGCCAACAGCCCCGTGACGGTCAGCATCAGCGCCGAGAACGCATCGGCCACGAACGGAATGGAGATACCGAACGGCCAGTCGGCAACTCCGTGGGCGAGCACGGCGCCGCCGGAGGTGGCTGCCACGACCGCGACCGCGAAGCCGGTCAGACCCGCCAGGCTCACCAGCAGGGTCACCTGGTGCAACCGCACCCGGTGGGGCAGGGTGATGAGGATGCCGCCGGTGAGCAGCGGCACCGCAACGAAGAGCGTCAGTAGCGTCGTCATCATCGCGGCTGCACCCCCCGGGCGGGTGCGCCGCCGGGGTCGGCCCCAGCGGTGGCCCCGGCGCGCCCGGCGTCCCCGTCGTCCTCGGCGCGCCCGGCGTCCTCGGCGCTGCCGGCGTCCCCGTCGTGCTCGGCACTGCCGTCGTCGTCGGCGTCATCGGGGATGGAGTCGTGGGTATCGTCCGCCCGGCGCCCGGCGACGGCCAGCATCAGCATCACGATGGTGATGGAGAAGGCGATGACGATCGCGGTCAGGACGAACGCCTGCGGGAGCGGGTCGGCCACGGTGGCCGGGTCCAGGTCCCCACCGATGGGTTCGGCACGCTGGCTGGTGCCACCGGCGGCGAAGAGGATCAGGTTCGCTCCGTGGGAGAACAGGATGAAGCCCAGGATCACCCGGAACATCTCCCGTTGCAGGATCAGGTACACCGCCCCGGCGATCAGCAGGCCGGCAGTCAGGGCCAAGGTCATGACCGCTCCACCTCCCCGGCAGCGACTGGCGCGGGTTCGCCGCTGGTATGTGCATGCGGGTCACCGGAGCGCGCGTTCCCGGCGGCGGCTGCGGACGGGGGTTCCATGGAGGCTCCGCTGGGCTGGTCTGGTGGGCCGGTGGTGTCCCGCCGCACTCTGGTAGGCGGACGCTCGGAGCCGAGCAGGTTGATCGAGGCGAGCACCACACCGATCACGGCCAGGTAGACCCCGACGTCGAAGACCAGCGCGGTGGTCAGGTGGATGTCGAAGAGGTAGGCGTGCAGCGGCCGCAGGAACGAGCCGTCGGCCAGGCCCACCAGACCGATCCCGGTCCCGACCAGTACGCCGGAGCCGATCAGCGCCATCGGTGGCAGGCGGAACTGCTTGTCCTGCGGGGCGGCAAGGTAGCTCAGCCCGAACCCCGCCCCGCCGATCAGGGCGGAGATGAACCCGCCACCGGGCAGGTTGTGCCCCCGGACCAGAAACAGCACCGACAACACCACGACGGCGGGACCGACCCACTTCTGCAGGGTGCGGATGAAGATGGTGTTGTGGGCCGAGTCGGCCAGACCGCCGCCGTGGCGCAACGGTGGGTCCGGCCGCTGGGTTGCCAGCGGGTCCCGGGCGGCCAGGATCGCGGCCACCGTCACCCCGGCCACACCGAGCACCGTGAGTTCGCCCAGGGTATCCAGGGCGCGGAAGTCCACCAGGATCGTGTTCACCACGTTCTGCCCCCCGGAGAGGTCCTCTCCTCGCATGAGGTAGAACTCCCCGGCCGGGGAGAGCGGGCGCCGGCCGGTCAGGGCCAGCACCCCTACCGTGGTGGCCGCCCCGGCGGCCAGCGCCAGGGCGCCCGCACCCAGGCGGCGCCGGTTGGAGGCCGGCCGGAATCGTTCCGGGAGTCGGCGCAGCACGAGCACCATCACCAGCACGGTCAGAATTTCCACCAGCAACTGGGTCAGCGCCACATCGGCCGCGCCCAGGACGTAGTACCACAGCGTGGTGGAGAACCCCACCACGCCGGTGACGACGATCGCCGCCACCCGGGTGGGGGCCAGCACCGCACCGGCCACGCCGCCCACGATCAGGACCACCAGGAGCCAGTCCAGTGGTTGGCTACGGGTCCCGACCACCTGGGGCAACCCGGCGAACCGGGCCAGGCCCACCACGGCGATCAGCACGATCATCACCATCGGGACGGCCAGGTGCCGGGCCGGGGCGTTGGAAGCCGTCGGGGCACCGGCACGCACCCCCAGGCTGATGATGCCCCGCCGGGTGGCGTCCACCACGCCCAGCGCCGAGAACGGGAAACTGCGGGCCTGCATGATCACGTCGATACGCCCTCGGGCCCGGATCGCCACGGCACCGAATCCGACCGCGATCGCCGAGAGGACCAGCGCCACGTTCAGCCCGTGCCACAGGGCCAGGTGCACCTCGATACCGGTACCCGCGGCAGCCCCGGCGGCCGTAGCGACCAGGGTGTCCAGCAGGAACGGGGCCACACCCACCACCAGGCCGGCCAGGCCGGGCAGGGCGGCCATCAGCCAGAACGGCACCGCGGCCTCACGCGGCTTCCTCTCAGAACGTGGCTCGGCGCCCCCGGCGGCCGGCGCGGCTGCATCATCCGCAGCGGCCGCCACCGACTCGGAGCGCGAGGCCGGGGAGGCCGGCCGGGCCAGCAGCCCCCACAGGATCCGTCCGGAGTAAGCCACCGTAAACACCGAGGCCACCACGGCCACCCCGGCCAACACCGGGCCCCAGGGTCCCTCGACGCTGAGGAACGCCTCGTACAGGTTCTCCTTGGAGACGAATCCCAGCAGCGGCGGGATGCCGGCCATCGAGGCCACCGTGGCCACCAACGCCACCGCGGTGAGCGGCATCGCGCGCACCACCCCGCCGATGCGGCGCAGGTCCCGGCTGCCGGCCTGACGGTCCACCACACCTATCAGCATGAACAGCGACCCCTTGAACAGTGCGTGGGCGACGGTGTGCACGACACCGGCCACCATCGCCTCCTGCGTGCCCACCCCGATCACGGCCACCAGCAGACCCAGTTGGCTCACCGTGGAGTAGGCGGCCAGTTCCTTCAGGTCATGCTGGCGCAACGCCACCACCGCCCCCAGCACGGCGGTGGTCAGTCCCGCGCTGATCAGCAGCACGTTCCAGATGGGCACCTGGGCGAAGGCGGCGGAAAAACGCAACAGCAGGTAGATCCCCGCCTTGACCATCGCGGCGGCGTGCAGGTACGCGCTGACCGGGGTGATTGCGGCCATCGCATCGGGCAACCATGCGTGGAAGGGGAACTGGGCGGACTTGGTGAACGCCGCCAGCACCACCAGCACCAGCACCGTGGTGGTCAGGACGCCATGCTCGGCCCAGATCCCATCGGCGAGGATCGCGCTGAGCCTGGTGGTGCCGGTGGCCACCACCATCACCACCACCGCGGCCAGCAGGGACAAGCCGCCGGCCACGGTCACCAGCAAGGTGCGGATGGCGGGCTCGCGTGCGCTCGGGCCGGAGCGTGCGATCAGGAAGAACGAACACAGGGTGGTGATCTCCCACGCCACGAACATCACGACAACGTCGTCAGCCAGCACCAGTGCCAGCATCGCGGCGGCGAAGGCGCTCATCCAACCGTAGAAGCCGGCATGGGGTCCCCTACCCAGGTAGCGAGCGCTGTAGACAAGCACGATCGCGCCGATCCCCAGCACCAGCAGCGCGAATACCAGCGAGAGCCCGTCAAGGCGCAGCATCAGGTGCACATCCAGGGTGGGCATCCAGGGCACGGTCTGCACCACCGGCGACCCACCGAACACCTGGGGGGCCAGTGCCGCGACCGCCGCGCACAGTCCGGCCAACCCGGCGCCCAGCAGCCAGCCGGCGCCCGCGCCCAGGGCGCGGCCGGCGAACGGCGCCACCAGCGCCAGCAGGGCCGCGCCGGCCAGGATTGTCACCAACACCAGGACCTCACTCGGTTCGTCGTGGGTTCGCAAGCGGCCTTCGGGCCCGGTTGGGCGCTCCTAGCCGCGGCTCAACGTCCACCGCTCGGGTGGTGCGGCTCCTGCGAGTTGGGCGCCCCAGGTGCAGACCTGACCGTTCGTGCCCACCCCCGGCGGGAGCGTCCGGTGCACCGGGTTGAAACCCGTTCCGGCAGGGGTGGTCACGGAGCGCATCGTTCGATGATAGCTGCCGCGGCGGGGTGGCTGAGCGACCCTCCCGGTACGACTGATCTGATCCAGCCCCCACTCACCGGTTCGGCAGCCCGGCCCGGTTGCGCCCGGTGGCGACGGGCCTGCCCTCCGGGGCGGCCGGCACTAGCGTGGGCGTCGATGCTCCCTCCCCGCCTCCGACCGGCGCACCACCGCACCCGCGAAACCAGCGCTGCCGCCCCCCGGCGGCCGGCCCGGGCGCGTTCGCCCCGCCTGCGGCTCCTCGGCGTCGCCCTGGCACTTGGGGTCATCCTGACGGCCTGCGCTTCCGGTGCGACCCAGCCCTCCCCCACCGAGGAACCGGCCGAGGATGCGATCCGGATGGCCGCGGTGGGCGACTCGATCACCGACGCCAACAGTCCGGATCTGCCGGCCGGAGAGGTGGGCACCAAATCCTGGGTGGGCTACGCCGTCGGCCCGCAGGTGCGGTTCGTCGGCGGCTGGGCGGTGTGGGGCGCCTCCACCGAGCAGATGGCCTCCGAGACCCCGGCGCTGGAGGCCGACGTGCTGGTCATCCTGGCCGGCACGAACGATGCCGGGCGGATGCCGCACGAGCAGATCGGGTCGAACCTGGCCCGGATCGCTGAGGTCGCCGGGGTGGAGGAGGTGGTGCTGTCCTCGGTGCCGCCGATCGACTCGGCTCCGGAGGCAGCCACCGAGTTGAACGAGTTCCTGCGGGGTTTCGCCGCCGATCAGGGGTGGACGTGGGTCGATGCCGCCGCCGGGTTACGTGCCGGGGACCGGTTCGCCGAGGGGATGGCCGACGACGGCGTGCACCCCACCGCTGCGGGCGCGGAGGTACTCGGAGAGGCCATCGGTGCAGCGGTGCTTGAGGCTGGGTCGTGAGGAAATCCGTGCGGCAGCCCGGCGGTGGGAAGGCCGTCGCCCGTGACGGACGACGGCGGAGGGCACCCGCGTGACAGGGCGCGACGATAGGGTGGCCGGCGTGAGTGAACGCAAGGACCCCCCGACGGTGATCAAGGATCCGATCGTGTGGATCGATTGCGAGATGACCGGTCTCGATCCGGTCAACGACGCGCTCGTGGAGATCGCGGTGATCGTCACCGACTCGGAGTTGACCGCATTTGACGCGGGCCTGGACCTGGTGATCAAACCCCCGCCCAAGGCCTTGGAGAACATGCCCGAGGTGGTGGTGCGGATGCACACCGAGTCGGGACTGCTGGACCTGCTCGACGAGGGCCTCACACTGGCCCAGGCCCAGGAGCAGGTGCTGGACTACGTGCGCACCTTCGTACCCGAGGCTCGCAAGGCACCGCTGGCCGGGAACTCGGTGGGCACGGACAAGGTATTCCTCGATCGGGACATGCCCGAACTGACCGAGCACCTGCACTACCGGATCATCGACGTGTCCTCGATCAAGGAACTCGCCCGGCGTTGGTACCCCCGTGCCTACTTCAACGCCCCGGCCAAGGATGGTGGCCACCGCGCCCTGGCCGACATCGCCGAGAGCATCGACGAGTTGCGCTACTACCGCGCCATCCTCTTCCCGGACCACCCCGGACCGGACTCCGTCGCCGCCAAGACCGCGGCCAAGGCCGTCACGGAGTCCTCCACCCTGACCGGGCTGACCGGCCTGAGCCCGCGAGCCGGTGTGCGGGAGCCGGTATCCCCCGCTGGCGAGTGAGCCGGAGGGTGATGAAGCCAACGCTGCGGTAGCGCCTTGGCGGGGGCGTTCATCGACTGCGGTTGGGTACACTGGTCGGCGCCGGGTGATCCTCGGCACCTTGGTGGGTGTAGCTCAGCTGGTAGAGCGCCGCGTTGTGGTCGCGGATGTCGCGGGTTCAAGTCCCGTCACTCACCCCAGTATCGTTGCAGGTCAGAGGCCATATCGCACCGGATCGGCAACGCATGGTAACCAGCCTTGGTAACATCTGATGCGCCGTAACCCAATCCACGGAGGCGTAACAGACCATGGCCAGCATCCAGAAACGCACCAGCAGGGACGGCAAGATCACCACCTGGCGCGTGGGTTATCGACACGACGGCAAACTGCGGTGGACCCCCACCATCCGCACCGGCGAGGGCGCCGCCGAGATGAAGGACCTCATCGAACGCATCGGACCCGAGGCCGCACTGACCGTCCTGGAGCGCCGATCCGGCCGCGACACCAAGACCGTGCCGCTGCTGCGTGAGGTGCTGGACGACTACCTGCGCTCACTCGACGCCGACGCGGCCAAGGGAACCGGCCCGGAGTATCTGCGCATGGCACAGCGCACCTGGCTACCCTCCCTCGGTCCGCTACCAGTGGACGCCATCACCCGCCAAGCCGTCAGTGAATGGGTCGCTGCACAGCGCCGCACCGAGACGGAGCGATCCGTCAAGGCTCGCGCCAAGGCCAAGCGCGAAGGCCGGCCAGTGCCCGAGGTGCAGTTCTACCGGCCCAAGTCGATCAAGAACGCCCACGGACTACTGTCTGCCGTCCTGGCCTACGCCGTGGACCCCCTCGGCGTCATCGCCGCCAACCCGGCACGCGGGGTGAGGATGCCGAGTGACTCCGAGGATGCTGACCGGGAGATATTCACCCGCGAAGAGTTCGCCCGGTTCTGGCAGCACATGGACCCCCACTACCGGCCACTGCTGCTGTTCCTGGTCGCCACCGGCACCCGCATCAGCGAGGCCACCGCCATACAGGTCCGTGACTTCGACCTCAACCCGGCGATGCCATCGGTCCGGGTGCGCCGGGCGTGGAAGACTGGAGAGAATTACGCCGGGCGCTACCTCGGGTCCCCCAAGTCCCGGCGCGGGCGGCGCACCATCGTGCTCGACGCGGCCCAGGTGGAAGTATTCGCCCCGCTGATGAGGGGCAAGGATGCCAGCGAGTTCGTGTTCACCACACCCGCCGGAGGGTCGATCCATCCCGGCCAGTTCCGCGAGCGTCAGTGGCGCCGTGCGCTGACCGGCGCGGGCATCACGAAGGATCTCACCCCGCACTCGCTGAGGCACACCAATGCGTCGTGGTCGCTGATGGGCGGCATCCCTGCCCAGGTTGTCCAGCACCGGCTAGGGCACGAGTCCCTGAACACCACCAGCCAGGTCTACGCGCACCTACTGGTCGATGCCCAGGTCGGCGCAGCGGCACTGATGGCCGCGCACGTACCGGGCACGCAGGACGCGCCGCAGATCGAAGGCTAGTCGTCAGTCTTGGTCGCGGCGCGATCCTCGGCCCGCTGGATCAGCGTGGATAGCGGCATTTCGAGGAGGTCCGCGAGCCTGGCCGCGACCGATATCGGAATGTTGCGCTGACCCTCTAGGTAGCGGATCAACACGCCGCGAGCAATGCCCATCGCCTCGGCGGCGGACTTGACGTTATAGCCGTGGGCGGCTATCTCGGCGCGCATCTGTGCGCCTACCGCAGCATTGAAGCGTTCGGACGTTGTCTCCATGTGGTGCACTGTAGCACCACTGCGGTAACAGTGTGTAACCAAATAGGTGTACCCACATGGTTGCACGTCACCATTTGGTGGGGTACTGTCACCGTATGGATACACACCGAATGGCCGGAGAGGTCGCTCGCAACGTCTCGCAGGCGATAGTCACCCAAGGCCAGACAAAGCAGCGAATCGCCGAGGTGACCGGCATCCCCTACTCCACCCTCAGCCGCAAACTGCTGGGCCGCTCGGAGTTCACCTTCACTGAAATAGCCCTGGTGGCCGACGCGCTCGGAGTCTCACCCGCCTCGCTCATCCCGGACGCCTTCACCCTCAAAGCGAGCGCCTGATGTCAACGACCAGGCTCACCCCCGAGGACCTGGCAGCCCGCTGGCAGCGTCCGGTCGAGTGGATACGTCAGAACGCTGAGACGTTCGGTGGCTTCAAGGTGGGCCGCCTGTGGCGCTTCGACCCCGCTGACATTGACGCATACGAGTCTCGCCACAAGGGCACCGACCCGCTGAGTATGACCGACCTGTCGGCCAAGCGGCAGCAGCGGAGGTCGGCATGACCGCCGTAACCCTGGACACGCTGACCGAGCGGTTCTGGTCCAAGGTCACCGAGTGCCCCAAGGCGGGGTGCTGGGTCTGGACAGCGGCGCATAACTCTCGCGGGTACGGCCAGTGGGCTGTGGACGGAGTGTCCAAGTCCGTTCACAGGCTCACGTACCAAGCATTCGTTGGGCCGATCCCCTCCGGCCTCCAGATCGATCACCTGTGCATGAACAAGTCGTGCTGCAACCCGCAGCACCTGGAGGCGGTGACCGGAGTGGTCAACGTGGCCCGGTTCGCCGCGACCGTCACGCACTGCAAGTACGGCCACCCGCTCGAAGGCGAGAACGTTCGCTGGCGCGGCAATCGCCGTCAGTGCAAGACATGCGCCCGCGAGGACTCCGCTGCACGCCGCGAGCAGTGGCGCGCCCGGCGTGCCGCTGAGGGGAACCCGGTGCGGCGCTACCGAAAGCGCGCCTCCTAAGCCCCCGGTGCGCACGGGTGACCCCCGACCCCGGCGCACCGGGCCAGACAGAAAGCGAAGGCCAGCCTCCCCTGACAGAGCGGCTGACCTTCACCCAACGAAAGGAATCGTACCGTGACCACCACACAACACACACCCTCCCCCGGCGCACTGGCCGCGGCCCTGTCCGGCTCCCGCAGAGCCTGGCTGTCGATCCTGTCCGACGCCGATTTCAACACGGTCAGCCCCGATGGCGACCCCGACCGCGCCAAGGTCACCATCCGCGACGGACTGATCGACTGGTCCACCACCACCCTGGCCGGGGACGTGTCCGCATACCCCCTCGCCCCGGTCGCCGTGGGCGGTGCAGCATGAGCCGCTTCCGCTTCCCGTCCCTGTCCCAACTGCTCGGCCTGGGCCGCGACGAGCCAACCCCGCACGCCGACGCGCCGGTCGAGGACTTCCTGGACCCATACACCGCCGGCCGTCAGTGGCGCCAGGAGTCGGACACGCCCATCTACGACGCAACCGTGCTAGCCACCGGGACGCTGCCGGGTGGTGAGTCCCGATGAGGTGCCAGCGCTGCGACGCCCCGGTCGGTGAGCACGACGTGGACGACCGGACCGGAGTGGCCGAGTGCATCACGTGCCTGCTGGGGCGGGGGTGGTGGCGATGAGCACCACCACCATCGCAGACACCCTGCGCACAGCACGCACCCGAGGCGTCCGGCCATCCGCACCAGGCGCGGACCTGCGGGGCGCGAACCTGCGGGGCGCGGACCTGCGGGACGCGAACCTGCGGGGCGCGAACCTGCGGGGCGCGGACCTGCGGGGCGCGAACCTGCGGGGCGCGAACCTGCGGGGCGCGGACCTGCGGGACGCGGTCGGGGGCATTCTGCAAATCACCGGCCTACACCCCTACCAGGCGACACTGGTGCCCACCTGCCATGGGTGGCGCCTGACCATCGGCTGTTGGACCGGGACCGTGCAGGACCTGCGGACGCTGATCGCCTCCGATGACGACTGGCCGGAAGCCCGGGGTGAGGAGGTCGCCCGCCGTCGCCCGCTGCTGGCCGCGCTGGCAGACGTGTGCGACGCGCACGCTGCCGCACACGCGGCCGACCTGGCGGCCGTGGCGCACTGGGCTCGCGAAGAGGGGGGCGATCGATGAGCACCTGGGACGCCACCCGCGCCATGTGGCAGGCCGAGAAGGAGCGCGCCATGGCCCAACTCGCGGCCACCCCCGCCGAGTCCGCATACGACCAGCAGCGTGACCGGCTGAACGCGTTCATCCGCAGCCGGGATAAGCGCCTCGCACTCGTGGGGCCGGGAGGGATCGACCAATGAGCACCACCGACGACAACCCATCAGTGGAGTGCACCTACAACCGCGCCGCACGAGCGCTGCGCACCGTGCCCGACCCGACCGACCAGCCCACCGTGACGATGGCGCTTCAGACCATCGGCTTCCTGCTCGAGCATGACGAGGACGGGCTGGCCTACGACCTGTTCCAGGACTGGGCCACCGCTGTGCAGGAGCGCGACGAGAGGGCGGGGCGATGACGTGCCACCGCTGCGACGCCCCGGTCAGCAAGCACGACGTGGACGACGTGACCGGGGTAGCCGAGTGCATCACGTGCCTGCTGGGGCGGGGGTGGTGGCGATGAGACCCCACCTCGACCCCGACGACTACACCGACGACGACGGCTATATCGACCTGGACGCCATGCGCACCGACTACCTCCGCGACGAGGGCGACCGACGCAGGGCCGAGCGCAAGGAAGGAGCGGACTCGTGGTGATGCACCGACACCTCAGCGACTCGCAGATAGAGGCCATCCAGTGCGGCCAGGTCGGCGCCGAAGACATCGACGCGCAGGCATGGGCTGACGCCGAACGCGAGGCCGACGACGCGGCGGCTGGGGACCTGGCGCGCAAGGCGCGGGCGGAGGGGGCGCTGTGAGTGCGCTGTCGGACGCCGAGTACCACGCACACCCGGCACTGTCCTACTCCACCGGCAAGGAGTACCTACGCTCCCCCGCCCACTACAAGCGCGCACTGTCGCACCGGGTGGACAAGCCCGCGTTTGACATGGGTCACGCGATCCACAAAGTGATCCTGGGCAAGGGTGGGCAGATGGTGGAAATCCCCGCCGACATCCTCTCGAAGAACGGGGCGCTGTCCACCGCCGAGGCTAAGGCGTTCGTTGCTGAGCAGCGCGAGGCCGGGAATATCCCACTTAAGGCCGGGCAGATCATGCAGGCCCACGCCGCCGCAGCCGAGGTGCTGGGCAACGCTGACGCCCGCCGATATCTGGACCTACCCGGTGAGGCCGAGGTGCCCCTGTTCGCCACAGACCCGGCCACTGGTGTGGAGATCCGCGGGAAGGTCGATTACCTGCCGCACAAGGTCAAGGGCGCCCGCACGTTCCCCGTGGACATCAAGAGCACCGCCGACGCATCCCCCGAAGCGGTGCGCCGCACAATCTCCAACCTGCACTACGACCTACAGGCCGCCATGTACCGGCGCCTGATCGAACTGGCCCGAGGCGACCGCACCGGGCCGATGGTTCAGATCTGGGTGGAGGTCGAGCCGCCCTACGGCGTCCTTGTGGTGCAGATCGCGCACGAGGACTGGATCGAGGGTGGCAACCGGAAGTTGGACCTGATCCTCGCCCGGCACGCCGAGGCCCTGCGAACCGGCAACTGGCACGCCTACCCACCAGGCACCCACGCGCTCGCCCCGCCCGGCTTCTACCTGCCCGGCATCGACTACCTAGAGGACATCACAGCATGAGCACCCGACGCACCCGCAAGCCCACCGGCAAGGCATCTTGGCCGCTGGTGCTGCTGGCCGGACGAGAGAAGTGCGGCAAGTCCTACACCGCCTCCGCATTCTCGGCCTCCGACCTGATCGACCGGACATTCTTCATCGAGATCGGTGAAGGGTCAGCGGACCAGTATGGAGCGATCCCCGGCGCCCGCTACGAGATCGTGGAGCACGACGGATCGTGGGCAGACATCCTCGCCGCCGTCGAGTGGGCCGTGGACCAGCCCCGCCCGAACGGCAAGCCGCACGCCCTGGTCCTGGACTCCATGACCGAGCTGTGGGGCCTGTTGGCCGATGAGCAGGAGTCCATCAGCCGCAAGCGCGGCAAGGACACCATCACCATCGACCAGTGGAACTCGGCTAAGAAGCGCTGGCGCAAGGTCATCGACGCAGCCCGCCGCAACGCCGGCCCGTCGATCTTCACCGCCCGGTACAACGAGGTCACGGTGATGCGCAACGGCAAGCCGACCGCCGAGAAGGAGTGGAAGGTCGATGCAGAGAAGAACCTCGCCTACGAGGTGGACGCGATCATCACCTGGAAGCAGCCTCGGGAGCCGTTCATCAACGGGGTGCGCACCGTTGCATTCGACGTACCCGCCCACGGGTTCGCCCCCAAAGACCCGGCGAACTTCGACCTGGACAAGTTCTTCCGGTCGCTGAACATCGACGGCGCTGAGCGGGTCTACATCCCGCGCAAGGAAGACCCCGACGCGCACCAGCCGGCACCGGATGCGGTGCGCCCGGATGAACTGCCCCCTGAGCCAACCCTGAACGACGCCGCCTATGAGTGGGCGGGAACTGAGGAGCCAACCAATGCCTGACATCAAGATCAACTACCCCGGCGATGTGCGTGAGTCGCTGGCCAGCAGCGGGCCGATGGGTCCGAACCTCAAGGGCGAGTTCCACAAGGTGGAGTCCGCATCCTATGACCCCGAGGCGGATCGCACGACGGCGCACCTAGCCGTGATCGGGGGCGACGATGCCTGACCCGACCGACCCGACCACCGGCTACCTGGACACCGGCTGGCTCACCCCACCAACCCCGGGCACCCCCTCCCACCGCCTCATCGACGCCGAAGCCGACCTGCGCGCTGAGTCCGAGGCCGAGGTGGGGCAGGACCCGTCCGGCACCGGCCTGGTGGCGCTGGCGTGGGCACAGGACCGGATCGAGGAGGCACTGCGATGAGCGCTGAGCCCCTGTTTCGGTTTGAGATGAAGTACGTCGCCCGCCGCGACGATCCGTACTTCCACACCCGGTGGGACCGGGCAAGGCCGATCACCGTGGTGGCCGCGACCAAGCAACAGGCGATCAGTAAGGCCAACGCGGCACTCGGTGGAGACCCCGGCCCTCACTCCCACCACGTGTTCCGGGTCGTCTCGGTCACCGACCACCTGATCGAGGAGGCGGGGCGATGAGGGGCAAACCGTGCACGAATTGCGGGCACCCGAAGTCACGTCACCGCACCCGCGAATGTCGGCACACCTGGCAGACGCGCGGCCAGACCTTCATGGGCATCAACACGATCACCAAGTGGTGCGACTGCAGCGGGTACCAAGAATTGACCGGGCGCCAAGAGTGGACCGACCAATGAGGCCCATCGACCGCCGCGGTTCCAACCCCGGCCCGATGAGCGCCCAGGACAGACTTCCCGACGCCGAGCACCAGGCGCCCGCCTGTGGATCGTGCGGCAGTGAGACGGATACCGACGCCGACCACGCGGCTTGCTACGGCTGCGGCCTGAGTTTCGCATGGCCCGACCTCCAAGCCGCCTACCTGGATCCGGACAAGGAGCCGTGTGGCTCGCCGTGCGACAACACCTGGCACCGACCGGGCGCGCTCCGGGAAGGCAAGGGCTTCCGCTGCCAACCCTGCGCACTACCCGAAGGGCACGACAACACTTGGCACTGGCGCGGCTGCACGCCGGTCGAACTGGAAGCGGGGGCCGACTCATGAGCCACCGTCTCCACTCCCGCCGCCCCGCCCCCTACTTCGGCAACAAGGCCGCCCGCCCCCTCGACCGTCGCGACTCCAACCCCGCCCGCGCACTCGGCCACCTACTCGCCGGCTCGCTCGGTGTCCTGGCCTGGGTCGCCGTCATCTACGCACTCGTGTGGATCGCGAGCGTACCGGCATGAGCGCGGTGCAGCCCGACCTCTTCGGCGAATACGACCGCCGCGAGCAAGAACGCAAGACCCAACGACAGCCCGCCGAGTGCCCTTCGTGCGGGACGACCGAGCCCAACGGGTACCTGCTGAGCATCAACCACGGCTACGACCCCATCAGCCTGCGCATCGGCGGCTTCCCCCAGGGCGAGCACCCCATCTACGGCGACAAGTGCCTCGCCCAGACCCTCGTCACCAGCCACATCACCTACCAAGCACGCAACGGCGACACCCAAGCCCTAGCCCTCGCCATGGACAGGGGCCGCGAACTTGGCCTCGACGTCGAGGCCATCAAGGAAGGAACAACGACGTGACCGCCCCCGACTTATTCACCGGCGACCGCACCACCGCCCGAGCCCAGGCCGAGGTGCAGACCATCCTCGACGCCGCCGAACTCGACCCCCTGGAAGTGCACATCAAAGGCCACCACGCCGACCCCGACCCCATCGCCACCGTCACCCTGCGCAGCGTGGCTGACCTGGAGGCATTTACCGCCCGCGACGGCAAGCCCACCATCACCCGCCGCCACGTCGCATGGGGCACCACGGGGCGCCACTGGGAGCACTCCGCCACGTATGACCGCCCTGGCCGCAAAATGCTCGCCCTCGCCCGCATCTTCGCCCACATGGACGAATGGACCGACCAGTGACCGGCGACCGCTTCAAAGACGGCTACGCATCCGCCGAGCGCCACTGGAAGGCCCGCTGGCACCAAGCCAACGACGACCTACAGAAGGCCATTAGCGAGATCGAGCGGCTCCGTACCAACCTCTGGGCGCTCCAAGAGCAGGATGAGCGCGCCGAGACTTGGCGGGAGAAGGCCAACCGGTACCACGCCCGCCTCACCGCCGTTGAAGCCGAACATAAGTCGCTGGTTGACTCACTGCGGGCCGACGTCGCACAGATCATTGCCGAGGCGTCCGACGAGCCGTACCGGGAGCCGGACCACCTGGAGGATCTGCTCGGCATCGACCCCAACGACACAGCCGACCGGCTCGCCGCGCGAGGCGTGGAGTACCGGCACCAGCGCGACGCCCTCGCCGCCCGCCTCACCGCCGTCGAAGCCTTCCTCGATGAGACCGACCGCCGCCGGTCGGAGGAGTGGGGCCTGCCCCTGCGCGGCAACACGAAGGTCCTCACCGGCGAAGTCCGTGCCGTCCTCTCGGCGGCCCCCACCGACACCACCAAGGAGAACTGACCAATGACCGCTGAGACCACCGAGCGGTGGGCCGACTGGTGCACGAGTGGCGACGGGTTCGCCATGTCGGGCACCCGCATGAAGGAGCACTCCCGGGAGTCCATGGGCGACCGCTGGTGCTTCCACCACCGCCGCCGTCACGAATTCTTCTGGGTCGTCATGGCCCCAGACGGCCTCTCCTACTACGGCCCGCACGTCGAAGTGCACGGAGAGACCAGGGACTGCACAGACCTGTTCCCCGGCTGGACGCGCACGTGGGAGGAGGACTGATGACCGCCGCTGACCGCCCGTCCGTCACCCCGCAAGTGGGGGACACCCTGACCACCGCCGAGCAGATCGACGCGCTACCGGTCGGAAGCGTTGTCCTGCACGACAGCGATGTGGACCCTCCCGGTATCGCGGTCATGCAGCGCAGCGTCCACACGGGTGCCTGGTACCTGCCCGCCGCGGTCCAGCGCGTAGAGCCGCTGCTGCCGGTCACGGTGCTGTACGTGCCCGGTGAGTCGTCCCGCCCGTCCGTCACCGACGACGCCCTCACCGAGTGTCCGTTCTGCGACCGCATCCAGCGAGGCGACCACCGCGACGACTGTGGCGCCCCCACTGTCGTCCACTTCGAGCCGCTCAATCCCGTCACGCCGGGCCACATGCTGTTCGTGCCACAGTGGCACACCAAGCACCCGGACGCTGACGCGGTTGCCGAAGCGATGCGTTCGGCAGTGCGGCACGCTGAGGATCGCGGCGAGGACTTCAACCTCATCACCTCGTCCGGCCCAGCCGCGACACAGACCGTCGAGCACGTCCACGTCCACTACGTGCCACGGCGCGCCGATGATGGGCTGCCACTGCCGTGGACGCCCCAACAGGCCGCTGCCCGCGCCGAGGCGACCACCGCGACCGACGAGGACGCGCTGGCCCTCGCCGCGCTCGCCCGGCTCCACCACGGCGGGGGGCAGGCATGAAACACCACGACCGCATACACCACAAAACCACCGTCATCATCCGCCACACCGGCCAAGTCGGCACCGTCGAAGCCGTGCAGAACTCGCCCTACGTGCGGCTGCTGAAAGTCGCCGGGCAGTGGTACCGGCCCTCACAACTCATCCGCGCAGACGACCCCGAATGGAGGCGGCAATGACATCCCGAGTCACGCTCTACCGACGACCAGACGGCGATCTGGTGGCCTACCACTACAGCACCGGCGCCCAGGTCGTAGACCACGAAAACGCCGCCAAGATCGCCACCGACATAGCCGAAATCGCCACCGGCAAACAATGGGCCTGGCTGCAACTCGGCGACCAAAACGACCGCGCCGCGTTCTACCTCAACCGCCTTGTCACAGCGCTCGCCACGCCGGCCCCGCCGAGGGCGAAGGCGGTGGCGTAAATGGCCCTCCAGTGGGCGCGGCTCGACACCAATATCGCCTCTCACGACAAGATCCTCGACCTGCTGGGGTATGAGGACGGGCGCGCTATCGCCTTCTCCTACATTTGCTGCATCGCCTACAGCGTCGGCAATGGCACGGACGGGCACATTCCGTTCGCTGCACTGCCGTTCGTCCACGCGAGTAAGCGGGATATGGAAACAATGGTGGACGCGGGATTAGTGGACCCTAACCCGAAAGGGTGGACGGTGCGCAATTTCGCAGACCGGCAACAAGTGTCAGCAGTGGCCACGCAGATTCATCAAGACAAAAAGCGGGCTAGCGCAAAAGGGAATTGCGTAAGGCACCACGGAGCGGACTGTGGATGCTGGAAAGCGAGGATCGCGTGACCCTCCCGACCGCCTCCCAGACTCTCCCACAATCCTCCCAGAACGCTCCCAGGCGCCTCCCGCAACCCTCCCAAACCAGGCTCCCACACCGGCTCCCACAATCCGCGCCATTGCAACGGTTCTCCCAGGTGGGACTCCCAGGTGCGACTCCTACGTACGTACGGACGGACGGACTAACGAAGAGGTGGGAGACATGGGTAGATCATCTTGCCTTACGTAACGCGCAGGAGAACAACAATTCCCAGATAATGAGGTTTAGACAATGCCCAAAGAATCCCGATGCGGCGTTTACGGACACGAATACGCAAGCGCCAGAACATGCCCTAACTGTCGCGCCGAATATCTCGCCACTCGAGCATGGCCACCCGGCACCACCCACCAAGACGCACCACGCGGACTACCCGCCGACTACACCGACGCACCCACCAGAGCCGCAGGAGACCACCATGACTGACCTGTACCCGCCGACTGGCCAGACCCCGCCGCTGGATTGGATCACAGCCTGCGAGGACGACACTTGGAGCGCCTACCAGGGTGCGCTGGCCGACCGCGACCGTGCCCGCAACATCGCCGTGGCGCTGGAGCAGGA
The DNA here is from genome assembly GCF_049724975.1 of Pseudactinotalea sp. Z1732. Lineage (NCBI taxonomy): Bacteria > Bacillati > Actinomycetota > Actinomycetes > Micrococcales > Cellulomonadaceae > Pseudactinotalea > Pseudactinotalea sp. Z1732. Next base: position 80,343 of record NZ_JBMPQC010000010.1, read on the forward strand.
GAGCGCCGAACTGCGGGCCGAGCGATTGCGGTTCGCAGCCGACTACGCCGAGCTGCGAGCCGAGACCGAGACCGTCCACCGCGTTATCGAGCAGGTGGGGCTGATGGTCGAGAACTGGGACTACCGCTACGTCCGTGAGGAACTGCAAGCCATCCTCGACGGCGCCACGTTCGAGGAGGTGCGCAATGGCTGACCACTGCAACCTCTGCCCATTCCACGGCTGTGACGGCTGCCAGCACCAAGGAGGTGTCCACAGTGAGACTGCTAGCGATTGATCCCGGCAATACCGAATCCGGATGGGTCGTCATCGACACCACCACCCGCCGGCCCTTGGAATTCGACAAGAGCACCAACCCCGACCTCCTGGCCGAGATCGGCCTCGGGGCACTCAACTTCGACCAAGCCGTCATCGAGATGGTCGCCTCTTACGGCATGGCCGTCGGCGCAGACGTTTTCGAGACCTGCGTGTGGATCGGCCGCTTCCACCAGATGATCCGCCAATGGGACGTTCACGCCGCCCTCATCAAGCGCCACCCGGTCAAACTCCACCACTGCCACACCGCCCGCGCCAAAGACTCCAACATCCGCCAAGCCCTCGTCGACAGATTCGCCCCAGGCGCCCCCAACCACGGCAAAGGCACCAAGCGCCACCCCGGCTGGTTCTACGGCTTCCGCGCCGATGTGTGGGCCGCTTACGCCCTCGCCGTGTACGCCGCCGACACGCACGGCACCGACCCGAAGGAGGCGGCGTGAGACCGGCAAGACACCGAGAGGGCACCACACCATCCGGCTGGTGCTGACTGACCAGGAAGTGAGGTTCTGATGAGCGCCAAGACCCGCCGTAAGGCCCGCCGCAGACGAGAGGCCCTCGCCCGCAACGAAGGTCACGAGGGGTGCCAGTCGTGCGAGGTGTGCCTGCTGCCGCACTGCCCGGACTGCCACCCGGACCGGCGCACCTGCCCGATGGACCACACCGGCAACCGAGACCACCTGGAGGGAAGCGTGACCCAGCGCCTACAGCCCTACCGCGACTGGCTCAACGGCTGGACCGCAACCCGCGCCGAACTCAACCGCCTCCGAGCCCTCGGCGCACCCGACGACATCACCGCCAAGCGGCTCCGCCAGGCAGCCCAGTTGGAGACCTTCGGGGTGAACGACACCCTGTTCGAGGTCATGTGCCGCATCGCCGCCACCGGGCGCATCACGCAGATGGACCTCGACATGCTGCATCGAGAAGGGATCGGGCGATGACCGACACGACCAAACACCACGCCAGGACGACAGAAACCGGGCCAGGAGCGGCTCGGGACCCCCAACCCGCCACTGAGTTACACCCGTGTGATTCTGGGCCGTTAGAGCGCAAATGGCGAGTGTCACGCAAGCCGGCAGACCCAGACCCCGGCTGGGTATGGGTCGCAGAGGCGCTCCACGCGATCCACGTGGCACAGAAAGAAACCTGGAGACACGCAATGGACTACGCGCTGCGGCAGTCGCTCACCGACACGCACAAGGTCAAGTTCCGCACCACCGACCTCGGCCCGATGCCCACGCCGGTTGCGGAACCGATGAGGGAGGTGGGGTGGTGAGCGCCATCCTGACCTTGACCGCCCTCGCCATCGTCGCCTACGTCTCCTGCGCCGCCTACCTACTCGGGCACACCCACGGCCGCCGCAACCCTGACCCCAGCCCCGACGACACCCCACCCACCGCGCACGCCGAGTGGACCTGCCCCGACTGCCGGCAGACCGTCCCCATCGCCATCGTCACCGAGCGCGTGGTGGTGGCCAGACTCGACCCCACGGACGTCCACGCACACCTGCTACAGCACCAGGAGGCCAGGTGAGCGACCAAACCCGAGCCGAACCGAGACAGGAGCCGAGATGGACGTGAGCAACAAGTGCGCAACCTGCGCATGGCAGGGGCCGATGGAACCGACCATAGTCGGCGCGTTCCTTGACTTACATCGGGCACTGCACCCGCTGGCGCTCCACTTCGCCTGGACGCTTGTCGGGCCGATCTTGCGGAGGTTGCCATGGAAGTGAATAACCACTGGTTTACCGGGGCGGACGGAACCACCTGGGTCCGCCTAGACGACGCTGAACGCCGAGTGGCCGCCGTTATTGGCCAGCGCGACCAGGCCCGTGACATCGCCGTGGCGTTGGAGCAGGAGAACGCCTATCTGGGCGCCGAACTGGACAATGCGCACAGTTACCTGCTCGGGCCACTGCCGGAGGCGCAGCGATGAGTGACCAGACCCGAGCCGCGCTCGATGACGCCATCCGCGCCCACCTGGCCGACGAGGACCCCGACGGCGGCATGGTCGCCCACTGGGCACTCGCCGTGGGCCTTATCAGCTCCGACGATGACGAGAGTCCGATGTGGTTCGATTCCCCCACTCGGGCAGGCGCCATACGTCACTACCGGACTGCACCAACTCGGGCTCCGCATCAGCAGCGAGGCGGGCCGCGATGACTGACCAGTGGACCTGCCCCACCTGCCGGAAGCGGTATGTCGTGCCGTCGCTGGCTGAGATGTGCAAACGCAAACACGACCAGGAGGACGAGTGAGCAGCAACCAGTGGGGCATCCGCACCTCCGCCGTATCCGTGGCCGAGGGAATCGTCGCCAAAGAGAACCTGGAGTTCATCGCCGCACGCTGGCCCGACCTGCGAGCCCGCCTGCGACCATCGCGAGGGCTGGACCTGGGCACCGCGCGACCGGCACCAGCGTCCCGCCCGCCCATCAACCTGGCCGTGTCCGACCTCATGCACGAGATCGCCGTGGAAGCCGAGGCCCTGGCGCACGTGCTCATGGACGAAGCCGACTGGACCCCGGTCACCTCATCCATGCCAGGGCTGCTCAGCGACGTGGCCCAGCGTTACGGGCACTGGATCGCCGGTGACGACCGCACCGCGCTGGCCTTCATCGACTGGGCCGAGGACTACCGGCACAAAGTTGAGCGCACCCTGGAGAAGCCCGTCCCGCCGTCATACATCGGCCCCTGCCGCCTCGACCTGTGCGAGGGCAGCGTCTACTACCGGCGCGGGCAGACTGTGGGCAAGTGCGACACCTGCCGCAACACGTGGGATCTCATCGCACAGCGCGACCTCGTGCGACGGGCGCTCGAAGTTAGGCTCATGACCCAATCCGAGATCGTCTCAGCGCTCACCGTCATGGACATCCCCCGCGGCATCAAGACCGTCAACTCATGGGTGCGGCGCGGCAGGCTGACCGAGGTGTCGCCCAGGTTGTACCGGTTCGCCACCGCACTCGACCTGGCGCAGCAGACGCCGGGCCGCAATGAAAGGATCAACACATAAAGACCTCCGGTTCACCCTTCGGCTGGTGCCCCAGCACTGAGGCTCCCGTCGTTGACAGCAACGGCCGACGTGACCACGAATGGATCACCGACGCCACCATCAGCAGCCCCGTCGAGACGCGCTACTGCGTCCACTGCAAGGCCGTCGTCACCGAGTCCGTGCCCATGTCGGAGCAGGAGCGGTTCCTGTTCGAGCAGGGGGAGGTCCGACCGGGTGGACGACACGCCCAGCCCCGAGGCGGTTGACCATGACCAGGGTGCAGAGTAGCGTTGCGGTGTGATGGGGCTTCTGGCCCCGGACGCAGGCCCCGACCTCCATAGGTGCGGGGCCTTAGTTGTGCCAGGGGTAGCCCGCCACCGGCGCCCCCGCTACCGGCATCCCCAGCCACCAGCCTCCCCGTAGGCCACGCCCCCGCACGGGGCCACGCGCACACCCAGTACACGCACACAGGGCAGGTGAACACACCCATGGCAGCCCGCCACCGGTGCCCCGGAACCACCACCCACCCCAACGGCACCACCGCCCCCTGCCCCCACCTACTACCACCAGGCACCCGCTACTGCCCCACCCACGCCCGCGCCTACGAGGCCCGCAGGGGCACCCCCACCGCACGGGGGTACGGCGCCCCCCACCGTAGGGAGAGGGCCAGGTGGCAAGCCCGCATCGACGCAGGCGAAACGATCTATTGCGCAGACGGCTGCGGACAACAAATCACCGGAACAGCGTGGCAACTCGGACACAACGAAGAGCGAACGCGCTGGATCGGACCACAAACCGTAGCCTGCAACACCGCCGAAGGTGGGCGGGCAGCGACCGACCCGAACCGACGCCGAAGGTAAAGCGGAGGTCAATCGAGGGGTGGGGGGTGACCCCGACCCGCCCCCGCCCCTGACCGCCGGGGAGGGGAGAAAATGGTGCGGAGGGTTCAAACCCTTTCGCCCCCCGGTTCGGCAAAGGGTTCCCCAAGTTCTCACCTGATATTCGCCGGCTGGGCGCGATGCCCGCCGACCCCCGATGTTGGCGCGATGCCAACTTGGAGTTGATCACCATGACCAGTGGAGGCAGGCGTAACAGGTCCGGCCCGAAGGCGGACGAGGAGTCTGGCCGTTCTGACCGCCGTGGCTACTCGTTGACGGCGTTGCCGGCCGAGGGTTACGACGGTGCGGCGCCGGAGTTTCCGTTGATGCCTCGGCGCGTGCTGCGCTGGGAGCACGAGGACAAGCGCAGGTTCCAGGTTGTCGATGACGAGATGACGGCACTCGTCGCTGACCGCGAGCAGGCGCTGTGGGAGTGGGCGTGGTCCACGCCGCAGGCGTGCGCCTGGTCGATGCCCTCTGAGATGTGGCGGATTCACACGATTGCGATGTGGGTGCGCACGTTCGTGATCTGCGAGAGTGACGAGGCCACGGCTGCTGACAAGTCGTCCCTGCACCGGTTCGCTGATCAGATCGGGATGACGACGGCTGGCCTGGCTGAGATGGGCTGGAAAGTCGCCACCGATGAGGTTGCCGAGCGTGCCGCCGAGAAGCCGGAGGAGGGTAAGCCGCGCCAGTCGTCTCGTGACCGGATGAAGGTTGTTCCCGGTGGCTGACGAGTGGGTGGTGGACTTCCCGAGCCTTGGTTTTTTGTGCGCGGACTGGATCGAGGCGCACTGCAAGGTCGCTGATGGCTGGTCCATGGGCGACCCGTTCATTCACGACGGCTGGCAGTTGTGGTGCACGGTCAACTTCTACCGGGTGAAGCGGGATGCGAAGTTCACCCCTTCCCGACCGGCTGGTGCGCCGATGTTCGCCAACCGGCGCGGGCTGGTGGTTGGTCCGCAGAAGACGGGTAAGTCGCCGTGGGGTGCGTCGATCACCGCGTTTGAGGCTGTCGGGCCGTGCATCTTCGCCGGCTGGGCTGAGGGTGGCGAGGTTTACCGGTGTGAGGACCACGGGTGCTCGTGCGGCTGGTCCTACGTGTATGAGCCGGGCGAGCCGATGGGTATTCCGCGGCCGATGTCCACGATCCAGTTGCTTGCCACGGCTGAGGATCAGACCGATAACGTCTACCGCCCGTTGCAGGAGATGATCCGACGCGGCCCGCTCAGTGAGCAGATGAAGGTCCGTGAAGGGTTCATCCGGACACCGAACAACGGGCGGATCGACCCGATTACATCTGCCCCGAACAGCAAGTTGGGTAACCCGATCCACTTCGCCTTGGCGGATGAGTCCGGGCTGTACGTGGGCAAGTTGCTGAAGGTGTGGCAGACGATGCGCCGCGGGTTGGCGGGCATGGGTGGCCGCGGGCTGGAGATCACGAACCCCTGGGACCCGATGGACAACAGCGCCGCGCAGCAGACCTACCAGTCACGGGCCAGGGACATCTTCCGGTTCTACCGCAAGCCGCCGAACGGTCTGGACTTCACACTGAAGCGCGACCGGCGCAAGATCCTGGCCTACGTGTACGAGGGTTCGCCGTGGGCGGACCTGAACGCGATCGAGGCCGAGGCGGCGGAGATCATCACGACGGACCCGGCACAGGCGCAGCGGTTCTACGGGAACATGCTGGTGCAGGGCTTGGGTTCGTACATGCCCGAGGCGCTGTGGGATGAGACCACGGCTCCGCAGTCGGTGCCGGATGGCACGCCGGTGGCGATGGGGTTCGACGGCTCTCGGTCGGGCGACTGGACGGCGCTGCGGTTGGAGACTCGCGACGGGTACCGGTTCACCCCGACCTACGGGCCGGATGCGCGGCCGGCGTTCTGGAATCCGGATGAGTGGGACGGGCGCATCCCTCGGGGTGAGGTGAACGCTGCGGTGGCGGAGATGTTCGCTCGGTTCAAGGTGGGCCGGTTCTACGTGGACCCCCGTCACTGGGAGACGCAGGCCGATGAGTGGGCGCTGGCACACGGTGATGACGTGGTGGCGTTGTGGCACACGAACTCCCCGCCCCGCATGTTCGATGCGCTGTCCCGGTTCCTGGAGGACACCGCCGAAGGGCTGACCACGCACGACGGCGACGAGACCGCTAAGACTCACGCGCTGAACGCCCGGAAGGTCGCCAAGCCGGGCGATAAGTACATGCTCGGCAAGCCATCTGAGCATCAGAAGATCGACATTCTCATGGCCGACATCTTGGCTCACGAAGCCGCATCCGACATGCGCGCCCTGGGCTGGGCGGTTGACACCGGACCCAAGTACCTCAGGCTGCCCCGCTGACCCACTGAATGGAGGGAACCCGCATGCTGACACCCTCCGAGATTCAGATAGTGGAGCAGTTGAAGGCGGAACTGGACGCCCGGTACTGGGAGGATGAGCGGCATTACCGGTATTACAGGTTGCGGCAGACGTTGGAGCACCTGGGGATGGCGATCCCGCCGAACATGCGCCGGTTCACGGTGTTCGCGAACTGGCCTCGGGTGGTGGTTCGGACCATTGCGGGCCGGCAGAAGGTGCGGGCGCTCATCCTTCCTGGGGAAGAACAGGCGGACCCCCGGTTGCGGGCGATCTGGGACGCGTCGAACCTGACGGCGCACACTAAGATGTTCCGGCGCGATGCGCTGATCTCGGGGCGTGCCTACATGTCGGTGGGCGCCAACGAACACAACCCTGAGTTGCCGCTGGTGCGCGTGGAGTCCCCCCGCGAGATGGAAGCGTTGGTGGACACCCGCACCGAGACGATGACGGCCGCGGCCCGGTTCTTCGGCAAGGACGCGTTTGGCATGGGGCCGACGAACGTCACGCTGTATCTGCCGGAAGAGACGATCTGGATCGAGAAAGACGAGAGTGGCAAGTGGCGCGAGCAGGACCGCGACTCCCACGGCCTCGGTTCCGTGCCCGTGGTGATGCACCTCAACGAGCGACTGTCCGGTGCGGGGTTTGAGGGCGAGTCGGAACTGACCGACGTTATTGACCTAACCGATGCGGTGGCCCGGTCGCTCACGAACCTACAGTTCGCCCAGGAGGGCCACGGTGTGCCTGGCAAGTGGGCCACCGGTGTGCAGTCCGGTGACTTCGTTGATGAGAACGGCAAGCCGATCTCGATGTTCGAGGCGTACTACGACGTCATCAACATGCTCACCGACAAGGACGCCAAGTGGGGACAGTTCCGGGCCGCGGACTTGAAGAACTTCGAGACCGCACTGAACATCTACGGCGGCCAAGCGGCCCTGTCCTACGGGTTCCCAGCGCGCTACTTCGGCATCAACACCACCAACCCGCCCGCCGAAGGCACGGTCCGCGCTGACGAGATCGAGTTGATCAACGGCGTGGAGGATAAGAACGAAGCGGAGGGAATGGTGCTCGGTTGGATCGGCGCCTTAGCCCTGCGGTTCGCCACCGGTGAGTGGGTCGAAGGTAACCGGGTGCGGGTTGACTACTTCGACCCCGGCACCCCGACGATCGCCCAGCGGGTGGATGCGCTAGCAAAACTGCGCGCCACCCGGGACATCTCCCGCGAAGGCATGTGGGACGAGATGGGCTGGACCGAACCCAGGAAGGCTAAGGAGCGGCAGTACCTGGCCGAGGAAATCGCCCAGGAGTCCGCCGTAGACCTATCCTTCCTGAACCGCGGCGAGGACACAGGGGCCGTGTCTGCGCTGGACCCGGATGAGGTCAAGAAGCGCGCCGATGCGATGGCCGCCCTGTATCGTGCCGGCGTTGAGCCAGAGGACGCCGCGCAGCAGGCGGGGTTGGCGGGCATCCGGTTCCGCCCGGGCGTGCAGCCGATCACGATTCGCCGCGATAGCGAGTAGTCCGTGCCGGCCCAGAATCTGCCGGCGCCCTACGCCGCTTACGTGCGAGAGCAGCGACGCATGGCCCGCGGCGCGGTCGCCGAGGTGCGCAGGCAGTGGCGGCGCACGGGGGACGACTTCGACGCGTCGTGGGAGTCCGTGGGGACGGCGATCCTGACCACCACTGGCGCCACGCAGCATCAGGTGGCCGAGTTGGCTGGGGAGTTCATCCCGGACTACATGGACCAGGCGTTCACCCGGCCACCACCGGCGCCGGTTGGCAGGGTCAACCCGAACTCGCTGGTCGGTGTGGCTGGGGACGGGCGCACCGCCGAGGGGCTGATGTATGGGGCGGTGACTCGCACCAAGAGCGCAGTTGGGTCCGGATTGACGCCGCAGCAGGCCAGGGCCGCTGGGTTGGCGTGGATCACCATGGCGACCACAACGCTGCTCGCTGACACCATCAGAGCCGGCGAAGTTGTCGGCGGAGCAACCCGCGGTGGGATCTCGTTCGTCCGGGCGATCCAACCCGGGGCATGCGCCAGGTGCGCGATCCTCGCCGGCCGCACCTACTCATCACGGCAAGCATTCGAGCGCCACCCCGGCTGCCTGTGCACTCACCTGCCAGTGAGTCCCGACATGTCCGACCTGGCGGCGAAAGCGGAAGGGTATGCGGTCAGCCCCGAAGAGTACTTCGAGGAACTGTCCGAGGCCGAGCAAGAGCGTATCTTCACCAAGGCCGGGGCCGAGGCGATCCGCAACGGCGCCGACCCCACACAGGTTGTGAACGCACGCCGCGGGATGAGCCGGGCGCAGTCTGGGCGGCTGACCCGTGACGCACGCGGCACGTACACCACAGCGGAAGGTGCGACCCGGCGCGGCATGTATGGCCGCCGATCCGGTGGCGCACCCCGACTGATGCCCGAGTCCATTGTCGAGATCGCCGACGGCAACGTGGACCGGATGCAGGACTTGCTGCGCCAGTACGGCTACATCTGGCGCTGACACACAGACTCCCAGTGGCGCGAGGTCGCTGGGTTATGACTCCGAGAGGGAGATCGCCACCATGCACAACCTACGTTCGCTCACCCCGGCCACCTCCGGGTGGACGCCACAGCCCAGGCAACAACAGGCGCAGCAAACCACCCCGAAGCCCACCGAGCCCCCGAAGCCCGAAGGCGAGCCGGATGAACCTGAGCCTCACGCGGACGCGACTGACAACGGGTTCAAGTCCGAACATTCCAAGCAGTCCGTGTTGTCCGACCTGGCCAAAGAGCGCACTGAGCGGCAGCAGTTGAAGGCTGAGCTCGACGCGTTCAAGTCCTCCGTTGCTGAGGCGTTCGGCGTGAAGCCCGAACCTGCTGACGACGGAAAAGACCTCTTGTCTGAGTTGCAGGATCAAGTTGCGACAATGCGGCACGAGTCCGCGCTGTTGCGGCTGGCGAACCAGCACAAGATCACCGACGAGCAAGACCTCGAACTTCTTGGCACCGCGAAGGATGCCGAGGCGATGGAAGTCCTAGCCAAGCGACTCGCTCCCAGCGAGGACGGTGGCCAGGGTTCGGGCATTCCGAAGCCGGATCTCACCCAAGGCGCCCGGGGCGAACCCGTCCGCGCCGAGGCGCTGCCCGGCGTTCCCCGCATGGCCCAGGCGTTCGATGACGCCATGAGCAACACCCGTAAGTAACCGCCGACCCATCCGGGGCGGCACCAACAATGAAAGGAGTGTGATCGGCCATGGCCGTCACCCTCGCACAGGCAGCCGCCCTGGAGACGTCTCCCGTCCGCCGGGGCGCGCTGGAAACTGCTGTAGAAGTGTCCCAGGTGTGGGACCGCTTGCCCTTCGAGAACATCGAGGGCAACGCCTACGCCTACGACAAGGACAAGGTGCTCCCGGGCACCGCGTTCCGTACCGTCAACGAGGCGTACGTGGAGTCCACCGGCGTGATCAACCAGGACACCGAGCGTCTGGTGATCCTCGGTGGCGACGCCGACGTGGATCAATTTATCGAGAAGACCATGCAGTCCTCGCGAGGGGTACTCATGGCCGATCAAGTCCGCATGAAACTGGAGTCCGCGCAGGCCACCTACGTGGACACCATGTTCAACGGAGACGTTGAGGTTGACCCGAAGTCGTTCGATGGATTGCGCAAGCGACTCATCGGCGGGCAGGTCATCGACTCCGTCGCGCCTGCCACCGAAGAGGCGTTCCTAGACGAACTGGATGCCCTGTTCGGCCAGGTCACCGGCGGTGCTCCCGATGTGGTCTACGGCCCTGGCACGATCATCTCGCGCCTGAAGTCGCTGGGCCGGAAGGTTGGCGGTGCGGAGTACATCAACTCCGAGATCACGGGCAAGCGGGAGTTCACCTGGAACGGTGTGCCGTTCATCGATCCGGGCGAGCACTGGTCTGGTCGCGCCATCCTCGGCGTTGATCCGACCAACGGCGGCGACTTGTACGCCGTGAAGTTCGCTTCGGGCATCGGCGTGTCCGGCGTCCTGGGTATCACCAACGGTGGGCTCCAGGCGTACTACCTGGGTGAACTCGACGAGAAGCCCGCAGTGCGCACCCGAATCGACTTCTACACCGGGTTCGTTGTCCAGGGCGGTAAGGCCGCCGCACGCCTGCGCGGCGTGACCACCAACTGAGAACGGGAGGGGTAACCATGGCACGCACCAAAGCGCCCAAGACCACGCGGCTGTCGAACGATGTGACCAAGCCGCAGCCCACCGACCCCGGGGACGCCCCGGCGGACACCTACGACCCGAAGGAACGCGCATCCAGTGCGCGCCCAGACAAGGCCGCAGCGGCCGCGGATGGGCACCAGACGGTCAACGCGGTGGTGAAGTCCGGCGAAGTGCCGGACAACACCCCGACCGGGACGCGTTCGGAGACTTACGAGCGCGTCGGCCCGGACGGCACCACCGTCTACGTGACGCACAACTACGACACCGGCGAGACCGCGGTGTCCGACACGCCCCCCGCGGGCTGAGTAGAGGGGGTGGGGCGGTCATGTCTTTCGCGAATCTAACCGACGTTGCGGACCGACTTGGCCGCCCCATCACCGACCCTGACGAGATCAAGCAAGTCAACGCCTGGATCGGTGACGTTGAGGCGATCATCCGATCCCGCATCCCCGACCTTGACGAGCGGATCGCGGCCGGCGCTCCCACGGTTGAGATCGTCGCCATGGTCACCACGAACGCCGTGGTGCGCAAGGCGCTCAACCCGACCGGCAAGCAGAACGAACGGATCGACGACTACTCCTACGGGCTGACCGAGGACGCCGCCCGCGGCGACCTGTTCCTTACCGAGTCCGAGTGGGGGATGCTGCTGCCCCACGCCGGCGCTGGCGGGTTCTCCACCCGCCCAGGCTTCGAGCCTGACCGGAGGACGCTGTGGCCTCGTCGGTGAGCGCGGCCCTGTACTCGGGCCGGATCGCGGCCGAGCGGCTGATGACCGACCAGTGTGTGATCCGCCGGCCCACCGGGAACATGGTCACGGACCCGGAGACGTTCGAGGACGTGCCGGAACTGATCGTGATCTACGACCCGCGACAAGGCCCGCATTTCGGTAAATGCAAAGTTCAGAGTCACGAAGCCTTTGAACAGGAACGCGAATCCGCAGGACTTACCCAAATCATAAACCGGGTGAGAGTCGATATCCCAGTAGGTGTAGCGCGGATAATGCCGGAAGACGTAATCACCATTCTGGACAGCATTGACCCTTTGCTTATCGGGCAGAGTTACCGGGTTACGGTTGAGGCACCCTACGCTACACACAAGACCGCATATCGAATCGCGGTGGAACTGAACGTGGGACTAGAGGTTCCACCGTTTAACCCGAATTAGCGGTAGAATTACAGAAAGAAGCGGCCCCCGGGAGTTCGCACCTCCCGAGGGCCTACCGACTACCTGGCAAGAGGTAACCGGCATGGCTGACACTACCCGTACCTGCAAGTCCTGTGGCGACACGAAGCCGCTCACTGAGTACTACCTGGCAAGAGGTCGCCCCCGCGGCTCATGCAAGGACTGCGTGCGAGCCAGGGTTAGGGCCAACTATCACGCCAACCGCGAGGCGCGGCGAGCGAAGGGCCTGGAGTACCGGAATGCGAACCGGGAGGCGTTGCGCGCAGCGGCCCGAGAATGGTACCGCCAGAACAAAGAGAAGAGCAGGCTTAACGCCTTGCGGTGGTCTCGCGAGAATCCAGAGTACTACCGCGAATACAACAGGCGCTGGTATCAGGAAAACCGTGAGTCCCGGATTCAGCAGATAGCCGCCTACCACGCTGAGAACTACGAAGCGCGCTTACGCTGGAACCGGGAGCACTTGTCTCGGCGCAGGGCGCGAATGGCTGGCGTTCAGGTCATTCCCTTTTCGCCCGAACAACTCGTGGCCCGGATTGCCTTCTATGGCGGGGTCTGTTGGATCTGCCGCGAGGTTCCGTATGAGGAATTGGATCACGTCAAGCCGGTGAAGGCTGGTGGGCCGCATATGCTGGCGAACCTTCGCCCGGCATGTCGTAGTTGCAATGCATCCAAGAACGCTTCGTGGCCGTTCGTTGCCCCTGGGCCTAGTTAGGAGGTGCCGCCGTGGGACGGGTGACCATTGACGCTTCTGAGGTGCGCGCCCTGGCTGAGGACATGCGCCGGATCGACTCGCGGTTGTCGCGGCATGTGCGGCCGGTGGTGGAGCGCGGGGCGGTGCAGATCAAGAACGACCTGCAAGCGGAGATGCGTAAGTCTCGGCACTTCGCCCCGGTGGCTCGCGGGATCTCGTATGACATGCGGTCCCCTGGTGGGGCGTATGAGGCTGAGATCGGCCCAGAGAAGGGCTCCCCTGGCTCGCTCGCCAATATCGCATATTTCGGGGATTCCCTCGGAGCCGGGACGGTGGAAGACCCAACAGCCGCGTTGGAGCGTGAGGCGCCGAAGTTCGCCGATGCGTTGGCTGACCTCGCGGCAGAGTTGGCGCTTGGCCCATGATGGCGCACCTGAACGCGATGAAGGCTCTCATTGAGTCTGAGCGTGGGTTCACCGTATACATCATTTCGGTGCCGAAGCCGAACAGTATTCGGTACCCGTATGTGCTGATCTCGCCGGGCTACGGGCGGCCTGGTGAGCGGCCGTTGAATGAGCGGTTGGATTCCATCGACCATGACTTGCAGGTGCGGTCTGTGGGCACGTCTCCGGCGTCTGCGCTGGGGCTGTTGGGTGCGGTGCGTGAGGTGCTGTCACCTGGTCGTGGCCCGCGGCGTCTGGTGGTGCCTGACAGGAAGGCGACGGTCAAGTTTCTGCGGCATGAGATGACCGACCAGGACCGCGATGTGCGGGTGACTGCGACGGGTCAGCACCCGATCTTCGGTGTGGACGCTTTCCACTTGCTCTCCACCCCGCAACGGGCCGGCTGAGCCCTGTTTCTATCTGTCCCCTGTGCCGCCTGGCGCTGGGGTTCACCGAGATGCCCGAGGAGGGCTGACATGGCGCACACCACTGCGTATCGCAGCAGGGATGGCAAGAAGGTCCGCATCCCTGAGCACTGGCTCGGGCACAAGGTGCTCGGCCGTCCGTTCCGCAAGACCCCACCCACCAAGACGGTGGACACCCCGGCGGCTACCGGCGGGGCCGAGAAGAAGAAGGAGAACTGACCGATGGCCTACACAGCCGCTGATGCGTCGCAGAAGGTGACGCTCGTGCTCGACCCGCCCGAGGATCTGTTGACCGTCACGGCCGCAGACCTGAACGCCGGGCTCGACATCCACAACGACATCCTGAAGACCGACTTCCAGGCCACGGCTACGGATTCGACCACGCACAATGACACCCCGCTGGGCAGCAAGGGGCAGTGGACGAACTTCGCCGGCCGCAACGCGAACGCCTCGGTGACCGTGTTGCGTGACCTGGACGAGACTGGCCGCCCTGATGCGGTGTCGTCCAGCGAGACGACTTTCGCTGCCGTGCGGGAGCCGGGCACTCGTGTGGGCCTGTTCGTGCGGAAGGGTCCGGACCCGGATGAGGACTGGCAGGCCGACGATGAGGTTCGCTGGGGCGGGGTCGTGCAGACCGATGTGCCGCGTGAGCCGTCTGACCCGAACGACGGGTTCATCAAGGTTGTTGTGCCGCTCGGGGTTCAGGACTTCGAGACGTACTTCAACGTGGCCGCGAACGTCGTCTGACCAATGACGCCCCGGCGGGGCGGGCTGGGGTCAGGTCCCCCGCCCCGCCGGGGTCACCAACCGGACCTGACCGCCTGGACCTGACCGCATCTGACGATTGGACCTGACATGACTGACGAAACCCTCGGCTCCCGCAAGGCAAAGGCCGAACCCATCGAGGACGAGGCCCTGGGGCAGGCGGCACCGGACCCGGACGAACCGGAGATCCTGGACATCCCCGCCGACCTCACCCCCGAAGACTTCGACTTCGACGAGTTCGTGCAAGGCGCCCGCCCGAACCGCCACGCCATCCGCGTCCCGGTGCGCGGTGACCTACTGGGGCGGATGCAGATGCTCGTGATGCGCATCGAGGAAGCCGAACGCGCCGGCCAGGACGTAGACGAACTGGTGGGCGAGTACGAGGAAGCCAAGGCTGAGTTCGAGGCAAACCGGCCGTTGTTCATCATGGAGGGACGCTCCACTACCCGCCGCCGCCAGATCGAGAAGCACCTGGAGAAACTCGGTGTGCAGCGTCCCGGCAAGAAGGCCACCGACGAAGAGTACGGGGATTACGCCAAGACGGTGATGCTGCACCAGTTGGCTGACCAGGTGGTGCACCCCAAGGGTGTGACCGCTGAGGGCCTGGAGGCGCTGATGGAAGTCAACGAGCCCGCTGTGGATCTGATCTATGCGGCTGGGCAGCGCGCCAACAGTGTGGCGGCGAAGGCGCCGGTGAGGCCGGATTTCTCTCACGGGCGCTGAGGCATCACCCGTACTGGCTGACGGTGCTGCGCACGGGCAGGAAATACGGGGCGTACCCGTGCGCACACCTTGGCCTACCTCGCGACCCGGAAGTTGATTTCCTGCTCACCACGGCCCTGGAACTGTACGAAGAGGGGCTGTGTCCGGGCGGGTGCGGGCAGCACATGGACGAGGCCCACGACGAGGCCAACCATGGCCGGTACGAGCGCAAGACGGTGACGTGCCAGGCGTGCGCCGCGAACCACCCCGGCGATGACCACAAGCCGCAACCGGGCGAGTTGGCCTATGTGTGGCGCAACCCGAAACCGCCACGGAAGCGGCGGGGCAGGGGGAAGGTCGGCAAGGCGCGGGCTGGTTAGCGGTCCATGCGTCCGGAGAACTGCGCATAGATCAACACGCCGAACCCCAATAAGGCGACGAAGATCCCGAGTGCTGCGGTTTCGATGTTGCTGACGGCGGCGATGGTGCCGCTGATGGCGATCAGCGCCCCAATCCCGGATGCGATCGCCTTCTCTGCCCCGCCCTTTCGCTGCTTCTTCTGTGTGTCCATGCCTTGAGTTTGCCTTACTTCGACGCCGGACGGGGGTGATTCCGTGTCCACTCGCTCAATAGCGGTTCGCCTCCGGGCCGAGGTCACCGACTTCAACCGTGAGATCTCGTCTGCTGCCTCGTCGCTGGACCAAGTGGTCAAGAAGTCCGGCGAGGGTGAGCGGGCAGCGGACACCTTTGCAGGCCGGGTGGCACAGTCGGCCCGCCTCCAGCGCCAGGAGTGGACCACGGTCGGCTCCACCTTGGTTGGTGTCGGCGCGGCCGTGACCGGCCTTGGCGCCGCCGTCCTTCACACCGGGATCCAGTACAACACCTTGCGACAGACGGCCACGGCTGGTCTCACGACCATGCTCGGTTCCGCCGAGGCAGCGGCGGCGCAAATGGACCGCCTGGACCACTTCGCCTCCACGAGCCCGTTCGCCCGCCAGGTGTGGATCACCGCCCAACAGCAACTGATCGGCTTCGGCGTCGAGGCCGGTCGCGTCATCCCCATCCTCGATGGAGTGCAGGATGCCGTCGCTGCGGTCGGCGGGTCGAACTCTGACATCGAGAGCATCGTCTACGCGCTTGCGCAGATGCAGTCGCAAGGGCGCCTGACTGGACAAACGCTCAACCAGGTCGGCCAGTACGGCATCGACATGGCGACGATCTTGGGCGAGCAGATGGGTGTCTCCGGTCAGGAGATCCGCAACATGGCAATGAAGCCGGGTGGCATCCCGGTTGAGCAGATCTGGGACCCGCTTGTCGCCGGCCTGAATGAGAACTTCGGCGGCGCCGCCGCGAACGTCCGGGAGACCTTCGAGGGTGCTGTTGACCGAGTGAAGGCTGCATGGCGTGACCTGTCGGCCACGATCGCTGCCCCGCTGGTGGACCCCGAGGGCGGCGGCGCGCTCATCACCTGGCTGAACAGCCTGGCCGATGCCATGCGTCTCTTCATGCGCCTGCCTGACGGGTTGATCCAAACCGGAGCGGCGCTTACCGGGCTCGGTGGTGTCGCGACTCTAACTGCGGGGTCGCTGCTGTTGGCGGTCCCGCGGATTGTGGAGTTCCGGACCTCCCTAGAGACCCTTGCGAGGTCATTCCCTGTCTGGTCGAGAGCGATCGGCGGGTTCACTGGCGCCATCGCCCGGCTGGCGGGCGTGGGGGTGGTCATCGCTGGCGTTACCGCGGCGGTTGGCGCTCTCTCCGCAGCCGTGCATGATCCTGGGATTCCTCGGGACATGGAAGATATTGCGCGATCGATGCAGCGCATCTACCACGCTGGCGACGACCTGGCCAACCTTCAGATGGACCAAATCTTCTCCCAGATGGCTACGTGGGGATTCGACCGAGTGACCATCGAGTCAAACAATCTCGGCGAGGCCTTGGAGCGGTTGGCTAACCCGAGCCTGGCGGGCTCGATATCAGCATTCTTCGGATCGTTTGGCATCCCAAGTTGGATGAAGGACACCGAGGTCGCGGTCGCTGAGACCGACGCCGCGCTGGCCCACCTGGTGGACTCGGGGCACGGGGATATGGTGCGAGTGCTCTTGGAGGGTCTGGGGCTTTCCGCTGAACAACTAAGTGAACTGATGCCGCAGGCCACGGGTGCCCTGATGGCGCTGGACGATGCCGCAGAGATGGCTCGTGGCGGCATCAGCGAAGCCGACGCGGCGCTGGCAGAGATGCGCCAGGGTTGGATCGAGAACCAGGAGGCCGCTCGCGAACTGCGCGAGGCGTGGCGCGAGATGGCGATCAGCGCCAGCCAGTCCTTCGGTGACGTGATGGACGCCTATGACTCAGCGTCGGCGGCGGCTAAGGAATTCTCCGAGGATGCCACCGCATCGGCGCAGGACTGGATTGCCGCACTGAGCGCGCAGATCGACGCCCACAACAACTGGGAGTCCAACATCATCGGTGCCACTGAGCGGGCGCGGGACCTGCTCCCCCGGCACATGTGGGACGCCGCTGACGAGATGGTTGACGCCCTGATCGCGGGCGGCATGGACTCAGCCGAGGCCGCGGCCCTGCTGGTATCGATGACGGACGACGAGTTCGTGGAGTTGGCCGGCCTTGCTCGCGACCGGGGCGAGCAGGGTGGGGAAGCGTTCGCGGACGGGGTAGAGAGTGCGCGCCGTCCGGGTGTGGACATTGATGACATGCCCGCCCGGTCCGGCTTTGAAGCGCTGGTGGACGACTTCTCGAACACCACAACTGACACGAACCTGGACGTGGACCCCCGCCCGGCCATTGCCGAGGCCCTGGCGTTGATGGGCGACTGGGAAGGCACTACCACAGACACCATGCTCAGCGCCGACCCTGGCCCGGCGGTCAAGATCTTCAACGAGCAGACCGGGGCGTGGGAGCGCACTACCACCGAGACGCTGCTGGATCTGAACGAGAACCGGGCTGTGCAGGTCTTCAACCGCGAGACGGGCAGGTGGGAGCGCACAACGACTCGCACGCTGCTCGACGCCAACGACTCCCCCGCCCGCGCCACCGTCCGCGGCCTTGGTGGTTGGGCTGGGCAGCAGACGTACCGCGTGAACATCGACGCGAACGTGGCCGCCGCCCAGGCCCGAATCCGGCAGTTGAACAATCAGAGGGTCCAGGTGGGTGCGGATCTGATGCGCGCTTCCGGTGGCCCCGTCTTCGGCCCCGGCAGCGAGACGTCGGACTCGATCGCCGCCCGCCTGTCTCACAACGAGCATGTGTGGTCCGCGGCGGAGGTTCGTGGCGCGGGCGGGCATGCGGCGATGGAGCAGATGCGTGCGTGGGCCAGGGCTGGTGTGCGTGGGTTTGCCGGGGGTGGGACTCCGGCGTACCAGGCGGCTCCCCAGGTGATCCAGGTCGCGGCCCCCGCCCCCACCGAGCCGCGGTCCATTTCCGGCCCGTTGGTGCACGTGGAGCGTCTCGGCGGCGCGGACTTGTCTCAGGTTGAGGCCGCGTTTAAGTGGCAGATGGTGGGTGCGTTGTGAGCCGTACGGTGATCCATTGGCGTGGCCTCAGCATCGGGGGTGGGGACGGCCCGGTGACGATCTATTCCCTGGACGGGTGGGAGGAGCGGCCCTCACCGAGGCAGCGCACCGATCCGCGCCCTGGGCATGGTGTGTTCGGGGGGCCGGTGTGGGCTGAGGCGCGGCATGTGTTGGTGCAGGGCACCGCGCACATCTCGACGGCCCGGGATGAGTTGTTGGCTCATCTTGACCGGAACATGGGTTTTGACGGGGAGCCGGAGGATTTGACGGTTGAGCATGCGGGTCGGACGTTGACGGCGAGGGCGCGGTTGTTGCGTTTCGCGGCGAATCCGGAGCGTGGCCGGTGGGCTGGGCTTGGGTCGGGGCATGGCGGGTTCCTGTGGGCTGCGCAGTGGTCGTGTGATGACCCGTTCCGGTATGGCGACGTTTCCGCCGC
>NZ_JBMPQC010000011.1:0-94374 GCF_049724975.1 Pseudactinotalea sp. Z1732
GGCTAACGCTATGGCTTACCGCTGACGGCGTCGAACACCGGAGCCCGACCGGAGTAGGGACGGAGTCCTATCGAGGATCGGAGGTTGATCGTGCGGACCACACGACAGTTGAGCGTCACCCTTCCCAACGACATGGCCGATGTTCTGCGTGAGCGGGTGCGATCTGGTGCGTACGCCAGTAAGTGCGAGGTCATCCGGGATGGTTGGCGTGCGCTGTTCGCTCGCGACCAGGCGGTCGAAGCGTGCCAGCGCGAGGAGGTTGTTGCTTCCTACGGCGCGCTGGTGGCCGATCCCAACGATGTCGCGACCGGCTGACGATGTTCGCACTCAGCTTGCGGCAAGGCACGCCGCGCGCCGGTGAACGGCTACCGCGTCGTGTTCCGGCACGAAGCCATCGAACACCTTGAGGAACTGTACGGCTACATCGCCGACGCCGCCTTACCACAGTCGCTGACCGCTACACCGAGGCGATCGTCACCTACTGTGGGGGCCTGACCAACTTCCCACACCGCGGAAGTGCGCGCGATGACATCCGGCCGGGACGCACAGGCGGCTACAAGTAGCGCGTCGTCAGCGCGTTCAAGCCGCGCCGGCTTCGTGATCTGCGGTGGTCAGGAGGCCTCGTTGAGGCGCCGCACGACGTACTGGTTCAGGCTGAGTTGCTCGTCGGCGGCCTCCATCGCGAGTT
The DNA here is from genome assembly GCF_049724975.1 of Pseudactinotalea sp. Z1732. NCBI lineage: Bacteria > Bacillati > Actinomycetota > Actinomycetes > Micrococcales > Cellulomonadaceae > Pseudactinotalea > Pseudactinotalea sp. Z1732. The sequence continues at coordinate 689 of NZ_JBMPQC010000011.1, forward strand.
TGCGGTGCAGGCGCTCACCGACCCGCAGGTTGAACTTGCTAGAGTAGGACCGCGATGACAACGGCTCGGGAACGTCCTCGTCGTTCGAGCGCAGGTCGATGAATCGACACGTGGACTACGAAGGGGTGGCGGGGATGCGACTGAACAGGATCGCTGGTCTCTCGGCGGCGGTGATCGTGGGGGCAGTCCTTACCGCGTGCAGTGTTGGCGGGGGTGCGGAAGCGGCTCGGGACGACACTGCTCCGGTTGCCGCTCAACAGCACGATGAGGATGTACCCGAGGCCTCGGGCGATACTGCTATGGATGATGTGGCGCTCTGTACGGCGTTCGGTGATGTGCTGACAATCCTGGAGAACGCGAATGTGGGGCTCGATGAGGACCGAATGGAGGCCCAGGAGCAGCAGGGGTGGTACAGACTGGCCACGCGGGTGCTGGATCGTCTGCCGTCGGACGGCGATAGCGACGTGAGTCGGGCGATCGCCGATCTGCAGGTGATCGTGCCCGTGGTACCGGCCGGTGCAGGGCTGGAAGTCGACGGGGTCAGGTCGCCTGACTGGAATGAGGCCAAGGGAGCACTCGATACCGCATGTGACGACGTCGACGCCCCACTGGCGATCAATATGTTCACCGGAGGGTGAGTCACCAGCGCCTGCGACCGTCGTCACGCGATGAGCGGCAACGGCTCCTGGGATCGCTCAGTCCACACCTGCGCTGACCAGGCAGGTTCAGCGTGGGGCGCCCTGCCCGAGCACGGACAACGCCCGGACTGACTCGGCCAGTTCCGCCACGGTGCGATCCAGGTCGGGCTCGGTCACCGCGGCACCGAAGGTCATCCGCACTGCCGTGCCGGCCACCTCCGGCGACAGCCCCAGGGCGAGCAGCACCGGTGAGGGCTCGTCCCTGCCCGCCGCGCACGCCGACCCGGACGAACACCGCACCCCGCGGCGCTCCAGTTCCAGCAGCACCGCCTCACCGGCGGTGCCGGGGAAGCAGAACGAGGCATGCCCGGGCAGGCGGCGCTCGCGGTGGCCGGTGAGGATTGCGGTCGGGATCGCCGCCAGTACCGCATCGATGAATGCCTGCCGGCGGGCTGTGACGACCCCTGCGTGCTCGGCACGTTCGGACTCGGCCTGCGCCAGTGCGGTGGCTAGGCCCACGGCTCCGGCCACGTTTTCTGTCCCCGAACGGCGGCCGTTCTCCTGCCCGCCACCGTGGATCACCGGTTCCACTGGTAGCCGGCCCCGGATGAACGCGGCGCCGCTGCCCTTCGGCGCGCCGACCTTGTGCCCGGAGAGGGTCAGCGCATCCACGCCGAGGGCCCGCACGTCCAGATCCAGCCACCCGGCGGCCTGGACCGCATCGGTGTGCCACAGGGCCCCGGCCTCGCGGGCCAGGGGTACCAGAGCGGCCAGGTCCTGCACCGTGCCGATCTCGTTGCTGGCGTAGGCGATGCTCACCAGGGTGGTATCGGGCCGCAGCACCTGCTCCAGTGCCCGCGGGGTCACCACACCGTCGGAGTCCACCGCCACCATCGAGACCTCGAAGCCGTGGTGGCGCACCAGGTAGTCCACCGAGGCGGTGACCGCCTCGTGCTCGATCGGGGACGTGACCAGATGCCGCCCCCGCGGGCAGGCCAGCGCCAAGCCCTTGATCGCCAGGTTCGCCGCTTCGGTACCACCGGCTGTGAAGGTAATCTCCGCGGCCCGCCCGCCCAGCACACTGGCGACGGCTCGGCGGGCCCGGGTGAGCCCGTCCTGGGCGCGGGTGCCCAGGTCATGGGTGGAGGAGGGGTTGCCGAATTCGGCGGTCAGGTAGGGCCACATCGCCTCCAGGACCTCCCGGCGCACCGGGGTGGTGGCGGCATCGTCCAGGTGCAGCACACTCACTGGCCGGCCTTCATGCCGACACCTGCACATCCAGGCCCAAGTCCAGGGCCGCCACCGAGTGCGTCAGGGCCCCCACCGAGATCACGTCCACCCCGGTGCCTGCGATGTCGGCGACGGTGTCCAGGCTGACGTTGCCGCTGGCCTCCACGATCGCCCGGCCATCGATCAACGCGACGCCCTGACGCAACTGCTCCAGGCTGAAGTTGTCCAACATGATCGTGTCCACTCCCGCGGCCAGCACGGCCTCGATCTGGTCCAGACGGTCCACCTCCACCTCCAGGTGCACGGTGTGCCCGAGCCGCCTGCGTGCTTTCCGCAGAGCCTCGGTGACATCCAGGCCGGCGGCGGTCAGCACCGCCAGGTGGTTGTCCTTGAGCATCACCGCATCGGAGAGCCCGAACCGGTGGTTGTGCCCACCGCCGGCCCGCACCGCATGGTGTTCCAGCACGCGCAGCCCCGGGGTGGTCTTGCGGGTGTCGGCGATCCGCACCCCGGTCCCGGCCACCGCCGCCACATAGCGGGACGTGGTGGTGGCGATCGCGCTCAGCCGCTGGGTGAAGTTCAACGCGATCCGCTCAGCCTGCAACACCGCCGCAGCCGGGCCCTGCACCCGGGCGAGGGTGTCCCCGGCCACGAACTGCTCGCCGTCGGCCGTCATGAGTGTGACCTGCACGGCGGGGTCGGTGAGGGTGAATGCGGCGGCGAGCACCTGCCCGCCGGCCAGCACGCCACCGGTGCGGGCCACCAACTCCGCGGTTGCGGTGGCCGACGGCGGAAGCACGGTCGCGCAGGTCAGGTCGCCCCAAGGGGCGTCCTCGGCCAGGGCGGCGCGGACGATCGGGTCGATCAGGGCGGCGGTCAGCATCAGGTCCTCACCAGGGTCGGGGTGGCGGCGCGGTTATCGGCGCTGTGGTGTGCCGATGTCGCGTCCGGAGGGCTCAGTGGCCCGGCGAGGGCATCGGCACGGTAGTGCGACCCGACCGAGGCGGTCCGGGCCAACGCCGCGGCGGTGGTGGCCCGGGCGAGCAGGAGCAGGTTGGCGTCCTCATGGTCGGCGATCGTGCGCGGCAGCGGCATCGTGGCCGACCAGGTATCCAGGGTGTCCAGGGCCCGGCGCAGTCCGGCGCCGGTGCGAACCAGGCCGACGGCGTCCCACATCAGGTGCTGCAGGGCCCCGCGGGAGAACGCGGTGCCGTCGGTGGGGTCCAGACCGGAGTCAGCAGGGCTCTGAGCGCCAGGGTGGCCCGGATCCGCGCGGAGGCGGGGATCGGTGGCGGAGTGGCCACCGGGGTAGACCTCGGCATGGTTCGTCAGGGCCGGACCCGCCGAGTGCTTGGCAGGTGAAGTCCACGACGACGGGGGCGCAGTCAGCGCGGTGGCCGCCCGGTGGGCGAACACCGCGCCCTCCAGCAACGAGTTCGAGGCGAGCCGGTTTGCCCCGTGCACCCCGGTGCGGGCGACCTCACCGATCGCGTAAAGGCCTGGGATGCTGGCGCGTCCGTGCAGGTCGGTGCTCACCCCACCCATGGCGTAGTGGGCCGCGGGGGTGATCGGCACCGGCTCGGTGCGCCAGTCGAGCCCGGTGGTCAGCACCGCGGCGTGGATGCTGGGGAACCGGGTGGTCAGCCGATCGGCCAGCGTTGTGGCATCCAGCAGGACCGGGGCCCCGCCCTGGGTGGCCATCTGGGCCGCGACGGCCCGGGCCACCACATCGCGCGGGGCCAGTTCGGCATCGGGGTGCACCTTGGTCATGAAGCGCCGCCCGGTGGCGTCCCGCAGCACCGCGCCCTCACCGCGGACCGCCTCGGAGATCAGGAAACCACCGATCGCCGAGATGGTGGGATGAAACTGATAGAACTCCAGATCCGCTGCCTGCGCGCCGGCGCGCAGGGCAGCCGCCACACCGTCACCGGTGGCAACCGCCGGGTTGGAGGTGTGGGCGTACAACTGCCCCGCGCCTCCAGTGGCCAGCACCACCGCGTCGGCGGGCAAGAAACGCCGAGGCCCCGAATGCTGTGCCGCGGATGCGGACCGCTGGTTCGAACGCTTCTGCCGATCGGTCGCCGGTGGTGGTGCCATGAGCACCTCCACGCCGGCTACCCGGCCGTGCTCGGTGCGGATCTCGGTAAGAAGGGTGTGCTCCAGCACGCGGACCTGGCCCTGTTCACGCAACCGAGCGATCAGCGCTGCGGTGATGTGCGCGCCGGTGGCATCGCCCCCGGCGTGCAGGATCCGGGGATGAGAGTGCGCCGCTTCCAGCCCACCCGCTAGGCCGTCGGCGTCGGTGTCGAACGCGACTCCCGCGCTGAGCAGGTCGGCGATCCGCTCCGGGCCCTCGGTGCACAGCACCTGTACCGCCTCGCGGTCACACAGCCCGGCGCCGGCGCGCATCGTGTCAGCGGCATGCGCACCGGGGCTGTCCCGGTCGAAGATGGCTGCGGCGATGCCGCCCTGGGCCAGGGAGGTGTTGCTCAACTCCAGCGGCCCCTTGCTGATCAACGTCACCTCGCAGGTGGTGCTGGCGCGCAGGGCGCACAGCAGCCCGGCGATCCCGGAGCCGACCACCACCACTCGGGGGCGGGTCACGTACCGGGCCTCGCGGCGAGCATCCGCTCCAGCGCCACCGTGGCGGGCCCCGCGTCCTCGGCGGGCACCGAGATCTGGTTCAGCACTTGTCCGTCCACCAGTGCTTCCAGTACCCAGGCCAGGTAGCCGGGGTGGATCCGGTACATCGTCGAGCATGGGCAAATCACCGGGTCCAGGCAGAAGATGGTGTGCTGCGGGTGCTCGGCTGCCAGACGCTGGACCAGGTTGATCTCGGTGCCGATGGCGAAGGTGGTGGGCTCGGTGGCCCCTTCGATGGCCCGGCGGATGTAGTCGGTGGATCCGGACTCATCGGCGGCATCGACCACCGGCATCGGGCACTCGGGGTGCACGATCACCCGGACGTCGGGGTGCTCGGCGCGGGCCTTGTCGATCTGGGCGGTGGTGAACCGGCGGTGCACCGAGCAGAAGCCGTGCCAGAGCACCACCTGGGCATCACGCAGCGTCTGCGCATCGTTGCCGCCCAGGGGGCGGTTCGGGTTCCACGTGGGCATCGCCTCCAGCGGCACCCCCATGGCTTTGGCGGTGTTGCGGCCCAGGTGCTGGTCGGGGAAGAACAGCACCCGCTGGCCCCGCTCGAACGCCCAGCGCAGCACGGTGTCGGCGTTGGAGGAGGTGCACACGATGCCGCCGTTGCGCCCGCAGAACGCCTTCAGGGAGGCGGCGGAGTTCATGTAGGTCACCGGGACGACCGGGACGCGGGACGGGTCAGGGTGAGTTCCGTCGTCGTCGGCCCTCTTGTCTTGATCGACGCGGTCCATCTCGGCGTAAAGATCTCGCAGTTGCTCCCAGGCGTCCTCCACCTGGTCGATGTCGGCCATATCCGCCATCGAGCAGCCGGCCGCCAGGTTCGGCAGGATCACCGACTGCTCCGGGCCGGAGAGCAGATCGGCGGTCTCGGCCATGAAGTGCACGCCGCAGAACACGATCGCCTCGGCCTCCGGGTGGGCCCGGGCGGCCTTGGCGAGCTGGTAGGAATCACCCACGTAGTCGGCATGGATGATCACCTCGTCGCGCTGGTAGAAGTGGCCGAGGATCACTACCCGTTCACCGAGTTCGGCGCGGGCCGCGCGGATGCGTCCGTGCAACTCATCGACCGGTGCATCGCGGTACTCGGCCGGAAGTTCACCCTGGCGCGGGGCGGTCGGGGGCAGGACGTCGCCCATCGAGGCACCGGGGCCGTATCCGCCCGGATCGAAGGCCCACGGTCCCTGGGCGAGGTCGTCGGAGCAGGTTTCGTCATCGGTGGCGCCGGAGCGCACACCCTGGATCAATATGTCGACGGAGGCGGTGGTCATGAGGTCCTCTCGGAGAGCAGCACGGGCCCCAGCGGCCCGTGGTCGGTCATGGACATGGACTCGTCGTAGCGGTAAAGGCGCGCCGGGCGGTGCCGCCCGCCGGTGCGCATCTCATCGGTGGCCACCACGTGCCCGGAGGTGAGCACCTGGCGGCGGAAGTTCGCCGGGTCCAGACGCTTACCGAGCACCACCTCGTGCACCTCGCGAAGTTCGGCCAGAGTGAAGGTCTCGCCCAGGAAGGCGTGCGCGATCCGGCTGTGCGAGACCTTGGTGCGCAGCCGCCATAAGGCGTAGTCGACGATCAGGTTGTGATCGAAGGCGAGGGTGGGCAGGTCATCGGCGGGTAGCCAGCGCACGTTCTGCCGGGCGGGGGCGTGGGTCACTTCGTCGATCCCGACCAGGGCCCAGTACACGATCGAGACCACCCGGGTGGCGCCGGGGGAGCGTTCGGGGTCGCCGAAGGTATAGAGCTGTTCCAGGTACTTGGGCTGCAGGCCCGTGGTGGAGTGCAGCGCCCGCCGGGCGGCGCCGGTGGGTCCTTCATCGGCGGCCAAGGGGCCGCCGGGCAGGGCCCAGTGGTTGTCATAGGGCGCGCGCAGGCGGCGCACCAGCGGGATCCACACCGTCGGCTCACCGCGCGGTTGGAGAGGGTCGTTGCTGCGCAGCGCGAAGATCACCGTGGATACGGCGAGGTCGATCGCGGACCCGGTGTCCATGGGCGCTCCTCACCACAGTAATGGTAGATGTGACTATAAGAAGTCGATTGCCTTAGTGTCGCACAGACACTTACAAAATGTACAGGGCCTTCTATATCGGCCCGATTCAGGCACCGGACTTGCTAGCGTGTGACCAATCGAGCCGGAAGGGGGCCCGTGACGACTGGCGGTAGCGATCGCGCAGGGGCGTGGGTGCGGTTCACCAGGGGCCCACACCGACGATGGATCATCAGCGCTCTTGTGGTCCTGGCCACCGGCGCCATCGTGGCGAGCGTCGCGCTGTGGGGGCCGGGCGGATGGTGGGCGATGCTCACCGGGCTGATCCTCATCGGTGCGGGCCTGATGCTTGCCTCGAGCGCCCCCGGATCGCATCGCCGGTACCGGCTGTTGGCCGGCGGGTTGGTTGCCGTCCTGGTGGTGGCAGGTGGCCTGAACGCGGTCCGGTTGGAGCCCTGGCGCACGCCCGGTTGGCACGTAGGGCCGGACGATGACCTGGTGGCACGGGCCGGAACGGTAGCGGTGACCCTCGATCCTCGGGGAACGCTGCAGGGCTGGCAGGCACAGACCGGCGAGCAGATGTGGCAGATCCCCGATACCGAGTTGTCTCTGGACACCCACTGGGCGACCGGCGACGGGGCTGAACTGATCTTCTGGTCGTTGTTGCTGGACCTCCCTGGTGACCAGCGGGTGGTGCTGCTGGATGCCGAGCGCGGAGAGCTACGGTGGACTGCCGACCCCGGCCGTGGCCTCACCCTGGGGCGGGTGACTGAGGATGTCCTGGTGTTCACGCTGAGCACCTTCGGCGGGTACGAGCGCGAGGTCCTTGCTCTGGACCGCACAGATGGGTCCGAGGTATGGCGTACCGATGGCTCGCTGGCCATGAACTCCCGTGGACTGGACCGAAACTCCGACGCAGAAGCCGTCGGCTGGTTCCAACTGATCCACGGTGCCGACTACGCGTTGATCGAGCATCACGAGGCCGCTGCGGAACTCACCCTTGTCGAACTGGCCACTGGCGCAGAACACCTCACCTTGCCGGACCCCGGTACGGACCGTCAGGATTACGAACTGATCGACGATGTGGTGATCCACCTCGAACCAACCGGCGCAGAACTCGGTGTCTCGGCGCAGTCGGTGGCGGGGGAAGCGCTGTGGCGGGCCACCCTGTCCACCCCCGGCCTGTTGTTCTACGCCGCGGTCGACGGGCACCTGCGAGTGGTGGACCAGCAGGGCTATTGGATCATCGACCCCACGACCGGGGCCGAGCAACGTCACGCCTGGCCCGACGGGGCCCTGGCTCCGTCTCCGCAGCGGAGTCACTACGGATCACCATGGCTAGCGTTGCGTCGGGATGAGGGTGGGCCGCTGCTGTTCAACACCTCCACCGCGGCGTCCATCACCCTGGACCGGCGGTTCCCGCTCGTCGATAGGTTGGGGGTGCACGGCACGATGAAATCGGATGTCCCACCCCCGCAGCCGCAAGCAGCCAGCGGCCATGTCTATGACCACTTCGGACGGTTCCACGCCGTCAATCTGGCGCTCGGGGACGACGGGCACGGAGACTTGCTCGTCAGCGACCGAATGGGCCGGCTGACCGATGGGCTGCTGCAGATCGGTGACCGGGTTGTGCCCCTGCCCGAACCGGAGCCGTAGACTGGCTAGGCCCGCCGGGATTGCGCACGCAGGGCCCCGGCGCGCCTACGATGTGCTCAGTCCGCGATGTTCACGAAAGGTCCTGCCGTGGTTCCGACCGCCCGTTTGCTCAAGGTCATCAGTGCCCTGCTCATCGCTGTCCTGGCGCTCGGCGCCTGTTCCGCACGGCCCGGTACCGCCGCGGTGGTGGACGGGCGCACGATCAGCGAGAACGACCTGTCCGTGGCCTCCTCCGAACTGAGCGAGGTGCTCGGGCAGCCGGTGAACTCCCAGGCGGTGCTGCAGATCCTGATCGTGGCTCCCACGATGATCCAGGTCTCCTCCCGTTACGGGGTCTCGGTCTCGGCCGATGAGGCCCAGGACTTCCTCATCGGTGAAGCAGCCTCCAGCGGGCAACAGGTGGCCGAGGGCGGCTACGACGCCGGCACCGTCACAGTGGGTCGCTACCTGCTGCTGGACAGCGCGGTTCGCAGTTCCACCGAAGGTCCCGCCATCGGGGCGGACCTGCAGGAGGAGTTCGCGGGTCTGAATGTCGAACTCAGCCCGCGGTACGGTGAATGGACCCCGGATGCGGGACCCACGCCGGTGCAGCCGGAGTGGATTCTGAACCCGGTCGAGTCGGCCTGATCCCCGGACCCTTCGAGCAGGCGCAGGAGGGGGTGGGGCCGGTGCGTATGAACGGCACCCAGCCGGTCGGTACCGGCCTGCTCCGCGCAGTGGCGGTGATGGATCGGCTGCGTTCTCCGGGCGGCTGCCCGTGGGATGCCGAGCAGACGCACGCCTCGCTTGCGCCCTATGCGGTGGAGGAGGCCCACGAACTGGCCGAGGCCGCAGAGTCCGGCCAGGCGGACCACTTGCGTGAAGAACTGGGGGACCTGCTGCTGCAGGTGCTCTTCCATGCCCGCATCGCCGCCGAGGCCGAGGACGGCTTCGACATCGACGATGTCGCGGCCGCTTTGGTGGACAAACTCACCTACCGCCACCCCCACGTCTTCACCGACGACGGCGAGCGCGGCCTGTCCGCGCAGGAGGTCACCGACCAGTGGGAGGTGCTCAAGGCGGCCCAGCAACGCCGAGCCTCGGTGTTGGAGGGGATCCCGGCGTCGCTACCGGCCCTGGCCCGGGCACAGAAAGTGCTGAGCCGGGTGGACAAGGCGGGGTTGGTGCTTGATGCCGACACCGCCGGGCCGGATGACGCCGTGAGCGAGCAGATCGGCGCGGACCTGCTGGATCTGGTCCGCGCCGCGCACCGCCAGGGCGTTGACGCCGAGGCGGCCTTGCGAGGCCGCATCCGGCACCTGGAGGAGCAGGTGCGTCGCGCTGAGGGCTGATTGCTGCCGGTCTCCAGGTCCACACCCGCCTCGGTTGCCACCCGTTACCCCGCGTGGGGAGCCGGGCAGTGCGCGCAGAGGGCTCGGCGCACTATCGTGTGGGGCGGACCGTGCTTATGTTGTCGATGAATTGGAGTGAATAGTGGCCACTATCGAGGCCCTGGGTGCCCGCGAGATCCTTGACTCACGCGGCAACCCGACCGTTGAGGTCGAGATCGCCCTGGACGATGGCTCCTTCGCTCGCGCCGCCGTACCCTCCGGGGCGTCCACCGGTGCGTTCGAGGCGGTGGAGCGCCGCGACGGTGACACCACCCGGTACCTGGGCAAGGGCGTGCAGGACGCCGTGGCCGCGGTCACCGAGACGATCGCGCCGGAGGTGCTCGGCCTGGACGCTGCCGACCAGCGGTTCCTGGACCAGACCCTGATCGACCTGGACGGCACCGCGAACAAGGGCACCATCGGAGCCAACGCGATCCTGGGGGTGTCCCTGGCTGCCGCGCGTGCCAGCGCCGAAGCGGCAGATCTGTCGCTGTTCCGCTACCTGGGCGGCCCGAACGCGCACCTGCTGCCGGTACCGATGCTGAACATCCTCAACGGCGGCTCGCACGCCGACTCCAACGTCGATATCCAGGAGTTCATGATCGCACCGGTCGGTGCGGGCACCTTCTCCGAGGCGCTGCGCTGGGGCACCGAGGTCTACCACGCACTGAAGTCGGTGCTGAAGTCCCGTTCCCTGGGCACCGGCCTGGGCGACGAGGGCGGCTTCGCGCCGAACCTGGAGTCCAACACCGCCGCGCTGGACCTGATCCTGGTCGCGATCGAGCAGGCCGGCTTCAAGGCCGGCTCGGATATCGCCCTGGCGCTGGATGTGGCGGCCACGGAGTTCTTCGCCGATGGTGCCTACAACTTCGAGGGCAAGGCGATCTCCCCGGCCGAACTCATCGACTACTACGCGACACTGGTGGCGGACTACCCGCTGGTGTCCATCGAGGACCCCCTGAGCGAGGACGAGTGGGACTCCTGGAGCGATCTGGTGGCCAAGGTCGGGGACAAGGTGCAGATTGTGGGTGATGACCTGTTCGTCACCAACCCCGAGCGCCTGGCCCGCGGCATCGAGACCAAGGCCGCGAACTCGCTGTTGGTGAAGGTCAACCAGATCGGCACCCTGACCGAGACCTTCGATGCGATCTCCCTGGCTCAGCGCCACGGGTTCACCGCGATGGTCTCCCACCGCTCCGGGGAGACCGAGGACACCACCATCGCTGACCTGTCGGTGGCGGTGAACGCCGGGCAGATCAAGACCGGTGCGCCGGCCCGCGGGGAACGCATCAACAAGTACAACCAGTTGCTGCGCATCGAGGACGAACTGGACAGCGCCGCCCGTTACGCCGGTGCGTCGGCGTTCCCGCGCGCGAAAGCCTGAGGCCGGCTCCGACGGCTGAGCATCCCCCGCGAACGCGGCGTTGGCCCGGTTCCGATCTATCGAGAGCCGGCCAACGCCGCGTTCGGCGTCGGTAGCGGGGTGCGACACTCCACCGCCGGCTCGCGGCTTTTGCCCCGCGGGTGCGTGACGATGTTGTGGTGAATGCCCGCCGCCCGAGTGCCCCTCGTGCGCCTTCGCGCGCCCCGGGGTCGAAACAGCGAGGCGGGACCGACACCACCACCCGGGGCCGGCGGGGCCGCAGCGGCCCTTCGGCGCCCCAGCCGGGGCTCAGTCCGGGCAAGACCGCCCGGGTCCCCCAACGGGGTGCCGGCCGAGCCGCCGTCGTCGATCCCGAACCGCCGCCGCGGCAGATCACGGTGCGCACGCTGGTGCTGTTCCTGGTGGTCCTGATGGCCTTCATCGTGGTGACTCCCACGCTGCGCGCCTACGTCACCCAGGCCGAGCAGCAGCGCACCTTGGTGGCCCAGATCGAAGCCGCCGAGGAACGCAACGTCCAGTTGCAGCGCACCCTGGACCGATGGGATGACCCCGCCTACGTGCAGGCCCAGGCCCGCGAGCGACTCGGGTTCGTCTACCCGGGGGAGACCGCCTACCTGGTGGTCGACCCCGAGATCGTGACCGGCGAAGAGGTGGAGTCCGATCCCGACGGCGACGGCCCGGTGATGATGCCCCAGGTGGGGCCCTGGTACATCACCGTGACCGACTCGTTGCGGGTGGCCGGTGAGGCGGGCGAGGAATGACCGGGCCGGTAACCGAAGCCGACCTGGTGACGCTGGCCGAGCAGTTGGGCCGGGTCCCGCGCGGCGTGGTGGCGATCGCGGCCCGCTGCGTGTGTGGCCGGCCCCTGGTGGTGCGCACGGCACCCCGGCTGGAGGATGGCACCCCCTTCCCCACGATGTACTACCTGACCCACCCCGCCGCCGTGGCGGCCACCTCCACCCTGGAGAGCCGGGGCGTGATGAAAGAGATGACCGAGCGCCTGGCCACCGATGCCGATCTGGCCGCCGCCTACGCCCGCGCCCACGAGCAGTACCTGCGCAGGCGTGCCGAACTCGGCGATGTCCCCGAGATCGACAAGATCAGCGCCGGAGGTATGCCCACCCGCGTCAAATGCCTGCACGTCCTGGTGGCGCACTCCCTCGCCGAGGGGCCCGGGGTGAATCCGTTGGGCGATGAAGCCCTGGAACTACTCGCCGAGGTGTGGAGCCCGGCGCGCTGCCACTGCTGAGCCGCGCCCACTACGGCACCGGTGCCCGGCCCGCGGGCCGGCGGTGGCCGCCGGGGGTGAAGGCACGCCGACGATCTGGCAGGCTGTCCGGGTGAAACGCGTCGCCGCCATCGATTGTGGAACCAACTCCATCCGCCTGCTCATCGCCGACGTCGACGACGGGTCCGGCCTGCACGAGATCACGCGTCTGATGGAGGTGGTCCGGCTGGGCCAGGGGGTGGACCGTACCGGGCGCTTCGACCCGGAGGCGCTGCAGCGGACCCTGGAGGCCACCTCCGGGTATGCCCGGTTGTGCGAGGAGCACAGGGTGCAGGCGATCCGGTTCGTGGCCACCTCGGCCAGCCGGGATGCGTCCAACAGGGAGGAGTTCTTCACCGGGGTGCACCAGCGCCTGGGGGTGGAGGCGGAGATCATCAGCGGCGCGGAGGAGGCGCGGTTGTCCTTCACCGGGGCGATCAGTGTGCTCGAGAACGGCACGGAACCGGACGGCGGAGCAGGGGTCCGGCTGGTGGTGGACATCGGCGGTGGTTCCACCGAACTGGTCAGCGGCACCGGCGCGACCCAGCACGCGGACGCTTCGATGGACGTGGGGTGCGTGCGGATGAGTGAGCGGCACCTGCACTCCGACCCGCCCACGCGTGCGCAGATCGAGGCGGCCCGCACCGATATCGACGCCGCGCTCGATTGTGCCGAGCAGCGCGTCGATCTGGGCCGGGTGCGCTCGGTTGTCGGCGTGGCCGGTTCCATCACCACCGTCACCGCGCATGCCCTGGACCTGCCGTCCTACGACCGGGACCGGATCAACGGGGCCCGCCTGGCTGTGCCCGAGATCAGGATGGCTTGCGATGAGTTGCTGCGGATGCCTCGTGAGCAGCGCGCACAGTTGCCCTACATGCATCCGGGCCGGGTGGACGTCATCGGCGCCGGGGCGCTGGTGTGGGACCGGGTGCTGGACCGGGTGGACCAGCGGGTGGCCCAGGCCGGTGGCGTGCTGGAGCCGGTGGTGACCAGCGAGCACGACATCCTGGACGGCATCGCGCTGTCGCTGGCCTGAGAGCATCCTCAGGCGTCGTCGCCGACCTCCGCCACTGCCTTGGCGGCCTCGATCGCGGAGGTGTTCACGCGCGTCCAGGCATAGGGCAGCAACAGTGCACTGAGCGCCCCAGCGGCCAGGAACGGGGTGCGCAGCGCCCACTCCCTGCCGAGCCCGGGTTCCAACCAGGTGACCAGCAGGCCGCTGACCAGCACGCCCAGGGACATGGTGCCCCAGCCGAAGAACCGGTAGACCGAGTTGACGCGGCCGAGGAGGTGGTCGGGGATGATGCGCTGGCGCAGCGAGACGGTGATGACGTTCCACAGCACGATGGCGAACCCGATCAGCACCGAGACCGCCCACACCGCCAGGCCGGAGGATAGCAGCCCGATCGCGGTGTACCCCAGGCCGAAGGTCATCATCGCCGACAGCAGCGAGCGTCCCTCGGTCAGCACGGCCGCGACGCGCTCGGCCACGAGGGAGCCGGCGATGGCGCCGGTGGCGATGCCGGTGAGCAGGAGCCCGAACTGCCAGCCGTCGAAGAGTCCCAGTACGTCCTGGGCGAAGAGCACGAACAGTGCCGTGGCGATCGCGCCGGCCAGGTTGCTCGCCCCCAGCAACAGCGCCAGGGCGCGCAGCACCGGGTGGCGCCACAGCCATCCGAAGCCCTCGCCGATCTCCGCGCGCCAGGCGATCCGCTTGCTGCGTTGCACGGTTGCGCCGCGGGGCCGGAAACTGCCCTTCAACGAGAAGATCAGCACTGCGCTGATGGCCAGGAACACCGCGTTGGCCCCGAACGGGATGGCGATAGCGATCGCCACCAGGAACCCGGCCAGGGGTGGGCCGACGAAGTTGTTCAGGGCCGTCTCCGCGCCCCACATCCGCCCGTTGGCCTTCTCCAGCAGCCGCTTGTCCACGATGGAGGGCAGCAGGGTCTGGGCGGTGTTGTCCCGCAGAACTTCGGCGAACCCGAGCAAGAGCGCCATGAGGATCAGGGCGATCAGTAACAGGGTGGACTGGGCCGGTTCGGGAGCTCCGGCGGCCAGTTCGGCCGGGGTGGGCAGGCCTTCCTGGTGCAGGAGGAGGACGACGGCGAAAACGGCGACGACGACGAACCTCGCCACGTCCATGGCTGCGACGAGGTAGCGCCGGTCGTACCGGTCGGTGATCACCCCAGCCGGAAGTGAGAACAGCAGCCAGGGTAGTCGGGACGCCAGGCCGACCAGGGTGATCCATAACGGATCGCGGGTCAGGGCTGAGGCCAGCCAGACCACGGCGATCGCCATCAGCCCGTCGCCGAGGTTGGTCAGGGCCGAGGCGGAGAAGAGTTTCCAGTAGTTGGCGCCGAGGCGGTGTTCGCTCGTGGGCGCCTCCGGGGTGGGTGCTTGGGGCTCTTGCGCGTGCACCTGGCTCGGGCTCGCAGCACCGTCGCTGCTCGGCTGATGGGCGTCGTTCATGGTGCGGACCTTCCGATGTGCTCTGTCTCGGAAGACCGCGCTCTGCCCTCTTCCGCCGCCGTCAGCGGGCGGCGGGTGGTGGGGTAGAGGGCAGCCGCGAGGGCGTACGTGGTTTGGCCCGCCCTGGGTTCCTCGGCGAACTCGAGCAGGAGGTCCTGCAGGCGGGTGCTGAAGGCTTCGGCGCGTTCGGCGGGGATACGGGCGTGGCGGATGTTCGCGAACACCTCGTGGCGTTGCTGGGCCGGGACCTGGGCGAGCTCGGTGGCCGCCGTGCCGATGGCGCGCTCGTCGGCCCCGGCGCCCTCGGCGATGCGGTGGTACCAGAACACCCGCGCGGTCCGACCGTAGTACTTCGCTTCCAGGGCGCGGACCTTCTTGGTGCGCACCACGTGCACCAGCCCGGCGTCGGAGAGCACCCTGAGGTGGTGGCCGATGGTGCCCTTGGGTTTGTCGAGCGCCTCGGCCAATTCGGAGGTGGTGGCGGCACGCTCGCTCAGGGCGCTGACGATCTGCAGCCTGGTGTCCTCGAACAGCGCGCGGTATTGCTCCGGGCGGGAGAATTCCAGGGCATCGGGCAGATCGTAGTCGGGTAGACCACTATGGTCGGCATCACTCGTATGGTCGGTCATTCCCGTATAGTCGGTTAATCCCGACCATCATGTCAAGGATGTGCGGGGCAGTCAGCACATCCCTAATCGCCCAGCGGGCGCCATCGGGAGCCGTGGCATGCTGGTAGGGCGCCGCGCGCGGCGGTGCCCGGCGATCCGTTGAGGAGGAGTGGTGGCTCTGAAGCTGGACCTGCATGACATCTACAACAAGGGGCACCACATCGATCGGGCGCTGGAGGACGTCATCGATGAGGCCGAACGCACCCGCACCAAGACCGTGGAGATCATCCCGGGCAAAGGCAGCGGGCAACTGAAGAAGCGGGTACTGCGGTTCCTCAACCGCAAGGACATCAAGGCCCGCTACCACCGGGTGGAGAAGGACTCCAAGAACTTCGGCCGGGTCTTCGTGCACTTCAAGCACTGAGCCACAGCGGCAGCCGACGCGTCGCCATGGCGTCGCGAACGAGCGACCATGGCCCAGTTGATGAATATGGCGTAGTTGGCGTAGTTGGCGTAGTTGGCGTAGTTGGCGTAGTTGGCGTAGTTGGCGTAAACTGAGGTCATGAGTGCTGACTCGACCGAGTTGAGCGTTGCCGAAGCTCGTGACCGATTCTCCGACCGTGTGAATCGAGCGACATACGGTGACGAGGTTACCTACGTGACCCGGGGGCGCAGCCGCCAACGGGTTGCTGCGATCGTCCCGATCGACTTGGTTGAGGCCTACGAGGAAATGCTCGACCGAGAAGACGGACGGATCGCCCAACAGCGGTGGGATGAAGTCCGCGCAGGCGACGCTGAGGTCGTCTCCGCAGAGGATGTCGCAGGAGACCTCGGTCTGTGAGCCCGGGGTCACCCGGTTTCGAGATCGTCTTTGACGCCCGGGCGCGTAAGGAACTCAGAAGGCTGGATAAACCCGTCGGCCGCCGGGTATACCGGGCGATTATGGCTTTGGCCGATGATCCACGGCCGGCCGACGTTCGGCAACTCAGGGGTCATCCGGGTCTGTGGCGTATCCGGATCGGTGCATATCGGGTTGTGTATGCGATCGATAACGACCAACTGATCGTCGTTATGCTTCGAGTAGCCCACCGCCGTGAGGCCTATCGGAATCTGTGAACGGGCCCGGCTCAGCCCTGCCACCCCCGCAGTGTCGCCTGCGCCCAAGCGCGGACCCGATCGGCGTGCCCATGGGCGGGGAAGGTGCCATCGACGGCCACATCGGCGATCGTGACGTCGAACCGGCCCGCGCGACGTTCCCGAGTGGTCCGGTGCTCAGCGGCGACCTCGGGGCCAGGGGCGGTCTGCGCCGGCTTCGACGGCTGCGGACCCGAAGACGTCGTGGAGCGCCGGTGGGAGTTCGCGCGCCGCGCGCCGGCGGTCCACCGATCCAGTGCCTGCGGACCGCCGTCGCGGTAGGTGCGCAACAGGTCCAGCATGGTCTGCTCCTGCCCGACGGCGAAGGTCGAGGGATGCTGCAGCCGGTAGCAGCACACCACCACACCGTGCAGCGGGCCCCACGGCGCGGCTCGGGAGTGATCCAGGGCCAGCACGCGATCGAACAGTTCGGCGCAGGGCACCGCAGCGGCGGCCCCGCACTCAGGGCAGTCGGCCGCAGCCTGGTCAGTGCGCAGGTGCATGGGGCGATGATGCCGCGCGGCTGCGCCAGGTGGGAACATTTTTGTGCCCGACCCCGGGCGTAAGGTGAGGAGGATGACCGACATGAACGAGTCCCAGGACGGCCCCGGGGTGCAGGCGCTGGCGGCCTCCGGCCTGGCCCATACCCTGCGGAGGCACGGGCCGGTGAAGTCCCTGACCGAGGCCGCCGCAGCGCGCGGAGTGGCTCCGCAGGACATGGTCAAGACGATGCTCGTGCGGCGCGGCAAGGGCGACTACCTGTTCGTGCTCGTTCCCGGGCTGCGCACGATCTCCTGGCCGAAACTGCGCGCGGTGCTCGGGGTGAGCCGGCTGTCCATGCCCGACGCCGACCAGGCCCACCACGTCACCGGCTACCTGCGCGGAGCGATCACACCGTTCGGCTCCGCCCAGACGCTGCCGGTCATCGCCGATGTCACCCTGACCGGCCGGATGGTCTCCATCGGCGCGGGGGAGCACGGAGTCGCCGCCACCGTTGACGCTGATCAACTGGTGCATCACCTCCAAGCGCAGGTCGTCGACGTCACTGAGCCGGAGTAACTGGGCGGAGTAGCCAAGGCAGACATGGAACGTCCCCATCCCATCACCGGCGAGCCGTTCCCCTCCCCGGTACCACCCGGAACCGGCTGGCCGGAGGACCCGGCGCGCCCGCGTACCCGCCGGGCCCGCGACGCCGAGCAGGTCGCTGAACTCGCAGCCTCCACCCGCACCCTGGAGCAACTCGATGCCCGCTCCAGCGTCTGCCGGGCCTGCCCTCGGCTCGTTGACTGGCGCGAGGACGTGGCCCGCACCCGCCGCCGCGCTTACGCCGACCAGCCCTACTGGGGACGCCCCGCCCCGGGCCTGGGCGACCAGGACCCGCACCTGCTGGTCGTGGGCCTGGCCCCGGCCGCCCATGGGGCGAATCGCACCGGACGGGTCTTCACCGGTGATCGCTCCGGTGACTGGATCTTCGCGGCCCTGCACCGAGCCGGCTACACCAACCAGCCCACCAGCCGCCACGCCGGAGACGGCCTGGAACTGACCGGGGCCCGGATCGTGGCCGCGGTGCGCTGCGCCCCACCGGACAACGCCCCCACCCCCGCCGAGCGGGCCACCTGCGCGCACTGGCTGCGCCGGGAGATCGAGTTGGTCACCCCCTCGGTCACCGGCATCCTTGCCCTGGGCCAGATCGCCTGGAACGCCACCTTCACCGCGTTATCCGCCCTGGGCTGGCAGGTACCCCGGCCCCGCCCGGCCTTCGGCCACGGCGCGAAGGCACCCGTAGCACCCCCCACGAAGGGATCGGCGACGACGCAGCGGGCGGTCGCCGTCGTCGGCTCCTATCACGTGTCCCAGCAGAACACCTTCACCGGCCGCCTCACCGAGGCCATGCTGGACGAAGCCATCGCCGCGTGCGGGCCACCACCGAGCCCGTAGCGGTCGCCGACTGCTCCGCCGGGCCCACGACAGCGGCATCGCACTGCCCTATCGTGGGGATATGTCCGCCACCACGGCTCGATCTCCACGCAAAGTACCCCGCGTCCTGATCCTGGGCGGAGGCTACGTCGGCCTGCACGCCGCCCGGCAGATCCGCAAACGTATGGGCAGGCGCCAGGTGGCGATCGCGGTGGTCGACCCGCGCCCGTACATGACCTACCAGCCCTTCCTGCCCGAGGCCGCCGCCGGCTCCCTCGAACCGCGGCACGTGGTGGCCTCCCACCGCCGGCTCCTGCGTGGCACCACGATCCTGACCGGCCGGGTGCATTCGCTGGACCACGCCGCTCGTCGGGCCACCATCGAGCCGTCCCGCGGTGAGGCCTACACGGTGGGATACGACCACGTGGTCCTCGCGCTCGGGGCCGTCGCACGGGTGCTGCCGATTCCGGGGCTGGCCGAGACCGGCATCGGGTTCAAGCAGATCGAGGAAGCGATCTCGCTCCGCAACCACGTGGTGACCATGATGGATCAGGCCGATTCCATCTGGGACGAGCAGGCCCGGCGGCGGATGCTCACCTTCACCTTCGTCGGCGGCGGGTTCGCCGGGTCCGAGGCCATCGGTGAGGTGGAGGACATGGCGCGGGAGGCTTGCCGCTACTACGACTCCATCAGCCCCGACGATCTGCGGTTCGTGCTGGTGGAGGGCACCGGCAGGATCCTGCCCGAGGTGGGGGCGGACCTGGGCCGATACGCACTGGAGCAGCTGCGCAGTCGCAACATCGACGTGCACCTGAACACGTTCCTGGAATCCTGCGTGGATGGACACATCGTGCTCTCCGACGGCACTGCGTTCGAGAGCGACACGCTGGTCTGGACCGCCGGGGTGAAGGCCAACCCGGTCCTGGCCCGGACCGACCTGCCCCTGACCGAGAACGGCCGGGTGCGCGCTCTCCCCACCCTGCAGGTGTGCGACGCGGACGATCAGGTGGTCGAGGGCGCCTGGACCGCGGGCGACTGCGCCGCGGTGCCGGACCTGTCCGCGCCCGGGATCACCACCTGTGCCCCCACGGCCCAGCACGCCATCCGCCAGGCCACCCACCTGGGCAAGAACATGACGCACCTGCTCGCCCAGGAGCCGCTGGAGGATTACAACCACCGCAACCTGGGCACCGTGGCCTCGCTCGGCCTGTACAAGGGGGTGGCCGAGGTGCTTGGGCTGAAGTTCCGCGGCCCGCTGGCATGGTTCATGCACCGGACCTACCACATGTCGGCGATGCCGACGGTGAACCGCAAGGTGCGGATCGTGCTGGACTGGACCATGGCCCTGTTGTTCCGGCGTGACATCGTGGCCCTGGGCCGGTTGCAGACGCCCCGGGAGGAGTTTCTGCAGGCTGCGGCGAGTGTGCGGAACGCGCAAGGTTCCTGAGCCGCGTTCGAAGGCCCGCACCCGGGTCCAGCGACGGTCCCCGGGGGCTCTATCGTTGGGCGTGCGCTCACGTGGCGACGGCCCCCGTAGCCCAATCGGCAGAGGCAGCCGACTTAAAATCGGTTCAGTCCGGGTTCGAGTCCCGGCGGGGGCACTCACTGTGGGGGACGAACGCGGTTCCCGGGGTCAGACGGCCGGCGGTGCGGGAGCCCCGTTCGGCACCGGCTCCTCGCCGTCGTGTGCCGCCGCACCCGACGGAGCGAGGTTCAAGCCGACGACGGCGACGATGATCCCCCCGATGAGCACGATCCGGACCGCCGAGACCGGTTCGGTGCCGGTGAGCATCGCGTAGGTCACGGTGAGCGCTGCGCCCACCCCGGTCCACACCGCGTACGCCGTACCGATCGGGATGGTCTTCGCCGCCCACCCCAGACCGATCATGCTGATGGTGAGGGTGATGAGGAACACGACGGTGGGACCGGTGCGGCTGAACCCCTCGGACATGCCCAGGGACGTGGCCCAGACCGCTTCGAAGACCGCGCTGATGAGCAGGATGAACCATGCCATCTCAGCTCACCACCCGCAGGCCCACCACACAGGCCACCAATAGCACGAGCATGAGGATGCGCCACCGGCTCGCGCGTTCCTGACCGGTGGCGAACGACCAGATCACGGTCAAGGTCGCCCCGATTCCCACCCACACGGCATAGGCGGTCCCGGTGGGCAGGGACACCATGGCATACGCCAAGCCGGCCATGCTGACCGTCATCGATACCGCGAACAGGACGGTGGGCCGCCACTTGCGGAATCCGTCCGATGCCGACAGGGCTGCGGCCCACACCGCCTCGAGTGCGCCGGAGAGCACCAGGATCGTCCACGCCATGACTGACACCTCCATGAGTCAGTCTTGTCGTGGTGCGGGTACTGCTCCCTCGTCCGCGGGTCCGATCGCCGGGCCCCGGTTATCGATTTTAGTCCGCACGGGTTACCGTGGCAATCATGCGCGAACCGAAAGACGCCGGACGAGGGACCGGACTCGACAGCGGACGGGCAGCACCGTCCGCCGGGAACGAGGAGATCCGGGTGGCCCTGTCCACCAGCGCGGTGTACCCCTCCCGCGCCCCGCACGCCTTCCAGGCCGCGGCCGAACTCGGCTACGACGGCGTGGAGGTGATGGTCTGGTCCGACCGGTACTCCCAGGACGCCCGGGCGCTGCAGGACCTGTCCGCCCAGTACGGCGTCCCGGTGACCAGCATCCACGCCCCCTCCCTGGTGCTCAGCCAGAACGTCTGGGGAAGGCTGCCCGGCCCGAAACTGGAACGGTCGGCGGACCTGGCCCTGGAGGTCGGTGCTTCCACCGTGGTGGTGCACCCCCCGTTCCGGTGGCAGCGACGTTACGCCCACGGATTCGCCGAGCACGTGCATGAACTGACCACCGCGACCGGCCTTCGGGTCGCGGTGGAGAACATGTTCCCCTGGCAGGTCAGAGGCCGGAAGGTGAACGCCTACCTACCCGGATGGGATCCCACCGACCGCGACTACGAGAACATCACGCTGGACCTGTCCCACGCCGCGGTCGCCCGACAGGACGGGCTCGAACTGCTGCGCCGCATCGGCGACCGGGTCAGCCACCTGCACCTGGCCGACGGTGTGCCCTCGATCATGGACCAGCACCTTGTTCCCGGTCGCGGGACCCAGCCCTGCGCCCAGGTGCTGCGGGAACTGGCCGGCACCGGCTGGTCCGGTGACGTGGTGGTGGAGGTCCAGACCCGCAAGGCACCCAGCGCTGAGCACGTGCGGGCCGACCTTGCCGCCGCGCTGGACTTCGCCCGGGCCCACCTGCGCGCCGGTGCCAACGAGCGTCGGCGAGCCCGGAACCTCACGACCGCGACGCCGACCGTCTGACCCGCCCCGGAGGCCGGGCCGATGAGGCTTGCGGCACCGGACCCCGATGGACTACACGTGGTACGTGACCGTCCTGGCGATCGACCTCGGTAAGACCGGATGCCGCGTACTTCGCCGCGAGAGCGCGGCCCAGCAGTGGCTGGGGCGGGGCAGCGGTGCCCTGGGCATGTCCCACCCCGAGGGTCCGGCCTCGGCGATGGCGGCGATCGAGGGGGCGCTGGTCGCCGGTGAGGTCCCCGACACCGGGGTGGACGCGGTGTGCCTGGGCGCAGCCGGTGTTGCAGCCGCACCCCGCGCGGCCGCGGAGGTAGCCCGGATGCTCGCCGACCGCTTCGCGGCACGGGCGTTGGTGACCTCGGACTCGGTCACCTCTCACGCCGGCGCCCTCGGCGGCTCGAACGGGGTGGTGCTGGCGGCGGGCACCGGGTCGGTGGCGATCACCTTCGACGGCGGGGGCGGCCTGGTTCAGGTGGACGGCTGGGGGCAGACCCTGGGGGATGAGGGCAGCGGCTGGTGGATCGGGCGAGAGGGCCTGATGGCCGCCTGCCGGGCACTGGACGGCCGCGGTCCGCGGACGGCGCTGCGGGCGGTCGCCGAGGAGGAGTTCGGTGACCTGCGCACCCTGCCCGCCCGGCTCGGCGATGCCACCGCAGCCATTCCGGTGCTGGCGTCCTTCGCGCCCCAGGTGCTTGTCGGTGCCCGGGGCGGTGATGGGGTCGCCACACAGATCCTGGCCCGCGCCACCGAAGCGCTCGGGGCCACGGTGCGGGCTGCCGCACGGGCCACCGCGCCCGCCGGTGATGCGACGCCCGACGGCGTCCGGGCCTCCACGGGCGGGCGGGGTGCGGGCTCAGCGCCCGGCGCCGTGGTGCGGTGCTGCATGATCGGTGGCCTCTCCGCCTGGCCAGAGCGCTTCCGCGCCGACCTGAGTCGGCGTGCTCAGGAGGGGGCCTCATTCACGCTGGAGTGGGTCGCGCCGCAGGGTACGTCGCTGGAGGGCGCTGCGCTGATCGCCGCGCGCACCGACCTGCCCCACCGCGGAGTGTGCACCAGCGCGGATCCCTGAGCCGGCGTGGTACCTGCACCGCTACCGGGCACTCGGACCGGTCCCTGCCTCGGTGTAGGTTGACGGTCATGACTCATCCGGCTGCCGACGTGGTGCTGCGCGCACCGAGGATGATCACCGATGGTGCTGAGCACACCGATGGCTGGGTGGCCTTCACCGGCGCCGGGATCACCGCCGTCGGCACCGGCGCCGCGCCGGACGCTGCCCAGGTGGTGCACGGCACCGGGCTGCTGATCCCCGGGCTCATCGACATCCACTGCCACGGTGGCGCCGGCGGCGCCTTCGCCGGCGGAACCGAGGCGATCGATCAGGGCCTGGGCTATCACCGTCGTCACGGCACCACCCGGTCGGTGCTGTCGATGGTCACCGCCACTATCCCCGATCTGCGCGACCAGGTGTCGGACGCCCGGCAGGTCTGCGCCGCCGACCCGCTGGTCCTGGGGATCCACCTGGAGGGTCCCTGGTTGAGTCCGGCGCACCGCGGTGCTCATGACCAGGCCCTTCTCCGGGAGCCCACCGAGGCCGATATCGATGCCATGCTGACCGCAGCCGACGGCTACCTGGCACAGGTCACGATCGCACCCGAGTTGACCGGCGCGCGCGGCGCGATCGAACAACTGCTCCGGGCCGGGGTGCGGGTCGCGGTAGGGCACTCAGCGGTCGATTACGACCACGCCGGTGCCGCCTTCGACGCCGGGGCCTCCATCCTGACCCATGCCTTCAACGCGATGGCCCCGATCCACCACCGCGCCCCTGGCCCGGTGCTGGCGGCCACCGAACGGGACGGCGTCACCTGTGAGGTGATCAACGACGGCGTGCACGTGCACCCCCGGATGGTACGCCTCCTGCATGAGATGGCCCCTGGTCGGATCGCCTACGTGACCGACGCGATGGCGGCCGCCGGTTGTGCGGACGGTGCCTACGAACTCGGCGGGCAGGCCGTGACCGTCACCGATGGGGTGCCGCGCCTGGATTCCACCGGCTCGATCGCCGGCTCCACGCTGACCATGGACGCCGCGGTCCGTCAGGCGGTGCGCATCGGGATCCCGCTGCCCGATGCGATCCAGGCTGCCACCAGTACCCCGGCGCGGACGCTGGGCCTGGCGGACCGGTTCGGCTCCCTTGCTCCCGGTTACGCCGCCGACGCGGTGCTGCTGGATACCGGGTTGCAGGTGGAGCAGGTGTGGGCGGACGGGACGAGCCGGCACCAGAGGGTCCCGGCGGCGTGAGGCTCAGCGGGAACCGGTGATGCGAAGGGCGGCCAACTGGCTATAGGGGTAGTCGATCCGCAGATCCGGTGCCTCGTCGGGGAAGTATCCACGTGGAGCGACCACCAGGAGCACGCTGTCCACGCTGCGGCCCACCACCGGCTCCCCGAGGAGTTCCTCGATCTCGGCTGCGGACAAGGTGACGTCGCGATGGCGTTCCTCGCTGGCACCCGGGTCCAGGCTCACCTCGTAGCCGGGGATCCAGGAGGTGTGGCCCAGGGAGAGGGACACCACCGCTCCCTCCTCCACCACCGGTCCCAAGCCGTGACGCACCACCCGTGTCTGCACCTCCTCCGGCGGGGCCAGATCCTGCGGGATGGCCACCTGGATCCGGCCGCCGTCCTCGGTCACCGTCAGGTGTTCCACCGCGGGACCCTCATAGGTTGCGGGCCGGTTCAGCAGCCAGATCCCGCCGGTGATCACCAGCGCCAGGATCACGGCGGCACCGGCCAGCACGGCCGGGAGGCGGCGACGACGGTGGCGTCCGCCGGGCGCAGCACTCGCGGGCAGTGCCGTCGAGGCCGTCGCCGGCGCGGAGGTACGGGCCGGTGGAGGCGAGGGGACCGGTGCCGGTGCTGGTGTGTGCGCGCCGGCGCGGGGTGGGGGTGGTGCCTGCTCCGGCGGCACCAGCGTGGGATGCCCAGCGGGCAGGCTCACCACATCGGCCGGGTTCGGCGGCGCGACCTTGTGGGCGGGGTCCGGCGGCGTGGCCGCCGGTTCGTGGCCACGGGGTAGGTCCAGGGGGGTGAGGTCGTGGCCCAGTTCGCGCTGGATCTCCCGCAGCGCTTGGCCGAACGCATAGGAGTCCGGATAGCGTGCGGCACGATCGAAGGACATCGCCCTTCGCAGCACGGCCACCAGCGAGTCCGGCAGGTCGGGTCGCTGCATCGCTGCCACGAAGCCGGACTGGATGCGACCGGTCAGGTGCGAGGCACTGTTCGGGCCGTGGGGAATCTCGTGGGGGGAACGTCCCTCCAGCAGCGAGTACAAGGTGGCGGCCAGGGAGTACCGGTCCGAGCGGGTGTCGGAGACGGGCGGGTCTCCCAGGGTCTCCGGTGCCGCCCAGGGCAGGCTGAGACCGATCGCGGCGTCGGAGTCGGCGTCGGTGCCGGAGGACTCGTAGGAGTACACCCGGGCGCGGGCCATGGTGGCCTCGGGGAACTCCTCGTCGATGGTGGAGATCCCGAAGTCCGACAGCACCGGAACCCCGTACTCGGTGAGCAGGATGTTGCCCGGTTTGATGTCGCGGTGCACGATCCCGGCCCGGTGCGCCGCCTCGAGCGCACCGCTGAGCCGCACCCCGATCCTCAGCACGTCCTGCACCGACATCGGGTAGTGCCGGTAGGTGTCACCCAGCGAGCCCCCGGAGCAGTACTCCATCACCAGGTACGGTTCACCTTCGTCATCGATATCGGCGTCGTAGATGGAGGCGATGTTGATGTGGTTGGACAGCCGCGCCATCAGGTTGGCCTCAGCGGCGAACTGGCGGCGCAGTGAGTCGGTCAACGCGTCGGTGCGCAAGACCTTGATCGCCACCTCACGGTGGGGCATGTGCTGGGTGTACAGGAACACGTCGGAGAAGCCGCCACGGCCGATGGTGCGCACGTAGGTGTAGCCCTCGATTTCAGGCGCGGGCTGCTTCGACTTCGCCACGCGGTGACCCCCGAACTCCCATCATCGGCCGCTGAGGCCTAGTCTTGTGCCGTCAAGAGACGAACTGACGATCTGATCCTAGGGGGTGGCTGGTGCGGCACGTGCGGTGGAGTGTTGCTGTGGTGCTGGCGGTAGTACTCGCGGCATGCACACCGCCCGCGCCGGTCACGGTGCCCGAGCCCACTCAAGCGCCCGACGCGCAGGTGCAGTCCCAGGCGCGCACCTTCGAGGTGCTCCTGAATGAGTTGTACGAACACTTCCTCGTCAGCGGCCCCGGGGCAGCGCAGTACATCTCCAGCGACGCCACCCCGGCGCAGGCCGCAGCCGAACTCAGGGATGCGGTCGGGCTGGGGGATCAGGCCACCAGGTTCGCCCTGGCCACCGGGACCGAACTGGCCCGCACCGCAGCGGCGGCCACCACCCCGGGGCGCGTCACGGAGGTGGAGTTCGATGTCCGCGACGTCGAGATCCTCGGGGACGTCGACGGGCGGCTGATCGTGGCCACCACCGTCTGGCACCAGCGTGCGGTCCGGCAGGGCCCGACCCACGAGCAGACCGTCACCTTCGCGGTCGGCTGGCGGGGAGAGGAGTTGGACAGTGTCGGCGAGGTGCTCAGCAGCGGGTCGGTGCGCGGACTGGACTCCGGCTCCGGGCTGCGCTCGCCGTTGGGGGCGGTGCGCCGATATGTGGAGTTGGTCGAGGCGCGTGCGTTCGAGGCCGTGGCGCAACTCAGTGGCGGGGCGAACACCGACGAGGTCGCCCTGGATGTGCTCGCCTCGGTGGTCGGATCCTCCGACTCCACCTTCGTCGTCGCCCTGCCGCAAGCGACCGAGGGATCGGCGCACGTGGTCTACCTGATCAACGCCTCGGGCATGGTGATCGGCCGCTTCGAGGTGAAACTCGCCCGAGCCGGGTCCACCGAGGTCGTCTACTTCGCGACGGTGTAGACCTGCCGGTGGGCGTGGCGACTGGGTTCAGGCGTCGGCCGCCGAGAGGTCCAGCACCATGGTGTCAGCGTTCCCGTTGCGGCCCACGACGGTAAACCCGGCCGCGGCGAACAGCGATTCCGAGGGGTTCCCGTCCTCCACGCTGACACTGACTCGCCGGATCCCGGCGGCCTCGGCGCGGGCGAACAGCGTGCGCAGCAGGCCTGAGCCGATGCCCCGGCGCCGGTGCTGCTGCGCTACCCCGATGCTCAGTTCGGGCACGTCGTCGGCGACGTAGCCGTAACCGGGGTGGTGGGAGTCGAACCGGCGCAGCCAGGCCGCACCGATGGGAATCTGCAGCCCGGCGGGTCCGCCGGTGTCCACCGCGATCACGCCGAGGTCCCCGGCGCGCTGCCAGCCGGCCACGTAGTGGGACAGGGTCTTGTCGCGCAGCAACTGGCGCCGCTTCATCCGTTCCTCGCCGGTCCAGTTCACCGCTTCGAGCAACATATCGATCAGGAACTCGGCGTCCTCGGGTCCGGCGTCCCGCACGCCGATCGTCCCTTGCCGCTGCTGTTCCGTCATCGTCTCGTTGTCCCTATCTCGTGCAGATCGTGACCGGTCGCCGCTCTGGTACGCCGCCTCGCGGTGCTGCTGGTGCGGCGTTGGGCATAGCCGTCCCGGGCGGGCTCGGACCGTTTCGGAGTCCAGTGTCCCCGAGATGGTGCCGATATGTCACATCGTCATGCCACAGGGGCTATTCTGTGCCACCCTGCGGACGGCCCGTGGCTGGCCCGCACAGTTGCTACGGCATGTTGCTGCCGGCGCCGCGAGCAGACCACCGTGGCGGTGGTCGGCCGGCACCCTCATCGACGGCGCCATCGGCCGGCAGCGAGCGTGGCAACGTTAGAATCGGCCGGGTGTCTCAACGCGACGTGACCTCTCCCGACCCGAACGAGAGCCCGCACCTGGTGGACCTCGAGCCGGGTGACGCCACCTGGCCGGACATTCTCGCCGTCCTGCAGGATTTGCGCCCGCACCTGACCGCCGAACTCCTCGATCAGGTGCTGGCCGAGGGAGAGGGGCAAGGTCTCCGGTTCACCGCGTTGTTCCACCAGGACCGCTGTGTGGCGGTAGCGGGTTGGCGGATCATCGCCAACACCAGCGCGATCCGGAAGTTCTATGTGGACGATCTAGCCACCGCCACCGGGAAGCGGTCCCGCGGGTACGGCGCGATCCTGCTGAACGCGCTGACCGAGCGGGCCAGGGACGCGGGCTGTACCCGGATCGAGTTGGATTCCGGTGTCCAGCGCCACCGGGCGCACCGATTCTACCTGCGTGCCGGGATGGACATCGTCGGCCACCACTTCAGCCGACGCCTGAACTGAACACCGGTAGGGCGGTCAGGCGTCCCGGCGGCGCAGCAGCACCCCGGCGAGCACCAGGGCGACGACGACGTAGCCGCACAGGACGGCGAAGCCCTGCCACTCGGTCAGCACGTCATCGGGTGCGCCCATCACCAGGCGTTCACCGGCACTGGCCGGCAGGTAGAGCGCCAGGTCCTGGAGCCAGTCGATCTGGATCATGCCCACGATCGGCAGCACCAGCAGGATGCCCAGCACGGCTGCGATGGCGCCGGCGGTGTGCCGCAGCAGGAACCCGATCCCCAGGCTGAACAACGCGATGGCGCTCAGGTACAGCGGCACCCCGAACAGGGTGCGCCAGGCACCCTCCTCGGAGACGTCCAGTTGCATTCCGTGCGGCTCCAGGATCGGGGTGGTGGCCAACCAGGACAGCGCCACGGCCAGGGCTCCCAGGGTCAGGCCCACCAGGATCACGATCACCACCTTGGCCACCAGCACCGGCAGGCGGGTGGGCACAGCGGTCAGGGTCGACCGGATCTGACCGGTGGCGTACTCACTCGTGGCCACCATCACCCCGAGCACCGCCAGCACGATCTGCCCCACGCTGTAACTGAAACTGATCGCCACCAGGCCGAGCGAAGTCAGCGAGAAGTCCTCCCCGCCCTCCATGGTCACGTCGGCCCCGCCGCCGTCCGCCGGTCCGCCCGGGCTGGTCGGATCGAACGTGAAGCCCCAAGCCATCAGGGCGGACAGGCCCACCATCACCACGATCGTGACCGCGATGGTCCAGATCGAGGACGGCAACGTCCAGAACTTCAGCCACTCCGACCGGATCGTGCGCCACATGCTGGTCGGACGCACCGCCAGATGCTGGCGGCCGGGGTTGAGCCCCGCACCCCGTTGATCGGCTGCTCCGGTCCGGTCGGTTCCTTTGATGTCGGGGCTCATGCCGCCCCTGCCTGTGCGTCGATCGGCTGCCCACCGGAGTGATACTCCACCTCGTCGGCGGTGAGTTTGAGGTAGGCGTCCTCCAGGCTGGCGTTGCGGGGGGAGAGTTCGTGCAGCACCAACCCGGCTCCGGCCGCGATCTCACCGATCTCCTCGGCACTGAGCCCGTCGACCTCCAGCACGCCGGGCCCCTCCTGCGCGACCGAGGCGCCGGCGCGGTCGAGCCGCTCAGCAAGGTCACCGGACCGGGGAGCACGCACCCGCACCGAGGTGCCGGTGACCGAGTCGATCACCTCCTGCAGGGGACCGGAGGCGACGATCCGGCCGCGGCCGATGATGATCAGGTCATCGGCGGTGATCGCCATCTCGCTCATCAGGTGCGAGGACAGGAAGACGGTGCGGCCCTGATCGGCGAGGGTGCGCATCATCGTCCGGACCCAACGCACGCCCTCGGGGTCCAGGCCGTTGACCGGTTCGTCCAGGATCAGCGTGCGCGGGTCGCCGAGCAACGCTGCGGCGATCCCCAGCCGCTGACCCATCCCCAGGGAGAACCCGCCCACCCGCTTGTGCGCCACCGAGCCCAGCCCGGTCAGTTCGATCACGTCGGTCACCCGGGAGTGCGGGATGCCGTGGGTGGCCGCAATGGTGCGCAGGTGGTGGTAGCCGGTGCGGGAGGTGTGCACCGCGCGGGCCTCCAGGAGCGCCCCGACCTGGCCAAGTGGGGCGGTGTGCTTGGCGTAGCACTTGCCGTCAACGGTCACCTGGCCGCTGGTCGGATGGTCCAGCCCCACGATCATCCGCATCGTGGTGGACTTGCCCGCACCGTTGGGACCCAGGAACCCGGTGACCCGCCCCGGATGGACGGTGAACGAGATGTCGTCGACGGCGACTTTCCTGCCGTATCTCTTGGTGAGGCCGCGTGCCTCGATCATGGTGCGTTCCCCCGTAGGTTGATGCGGCGGGCGAGGTGAATGATGCCAGCGCCTTCACATTAGGGGCCAGCACTTTGTTCCGGCGTCCCCCTTGAGGATGAGATCGCACCGGTCCCAGGGATGACATCTGGCACCCCCGGAACCGCACGTGGGTCGCCCGGTACCTGCGCGGGCCCCACGGGCGGTGGAGGGAGGTAGGGCACGGGAACACCGAAGCCCGCGCCGGCGTTACATGAGGTGAGAGGCCGATTACGGTGCTTCTGCCCGTCGCCTGGCCCAGTAGGATGGGTGCGGCACATCGGCCGACGTCCATGACGCGACCAGGAGAGTCCATGGCAAACCCTTATCTGTCCAACAGTCCGCAATTCGGCAAGGCGCAACCCCAGCACGGGGCGCACTTCCAACCCAAGGGCGGCACCGCAACGGTGCCGCAGGGATACGAGCCTCAGTTCCAAGCGGTCGAGCAGTCCTACTACGGCCCCGATGCCGGCCCGGAGCACACGGGTCGGATGACCTATGAGGACGTGATAGTCCGCACCGCCGGGATGCTCGCGCTGGTGGTCGGCGCGGCTGCCGCGGGATGGTTCCTCATCCCGGACGGACTGAAGATGGCCGCCCTGGTAGGCGGGCTGGTGGTAGGACTGATCCTCGGTCTGGTCAACGCCTTCAAGCGTGAGCCCAGCCCCGGTCTGATCCTCGCCTACGGGGTCGCTCAGGGTGTGTTCCTCGGTGTGATCTCGGGGGTCTTCGAGACCATGTATCCCGGCATCGTGGTGCAGGCGGTGCTGGCCACGTTCATCACCTTCGGCGTGACCCTGGCCCTGTTCCGCAGCGGCAAGATCCGGGTGACTCCCAAGTTCACCAAGATCGTGGTCATCGCGACCATCAGTTACGCGGTGTTCGTTCTGGTCAACCTCGGCATCATGTGGTTCACCGACATCGGCGGCCAGTTCGGCCTGCGCTCGGGATGGATCGGTCTGGCGATCGGTGCCTTCGCGGTCATCCTCGCGGCCCTGAATCTGGTGCTGGACTTCGACATGATCGCCCGCGGCGTCAAGAACGGGGTGGCTCGGCGCTACGCCTGGAGTGCGGCGTTCGGTCTCACCGTGACCCTGATCTGGCTGTACATCGAGTTCCTCCGGATCCTGGCGATCCTGCGGAACAACTGAGCGGCCCGGCCGGGCCCGCCGCGCACCCCTGAGCGCGCCCGCCCGCCCGGCGCGAACCCCCACGACGGCGCGTCCACCCACCGGGTGGGCGCGCCGTCGTCGTTCGCCCCGTGGCCCGCTACGATCGCTGCTCATGCCACTCTTCGATCTCCCACTGACCGAACTTCGCCAGTACCGCCCCGCGGTGGCCGAGCCGGATGACTTCGACGACTTCTGGGCCCAGACCCTCGCCCAGGCCCGCGGCCACGCGTTGGAGGTTCGCCATCAGGACGTCGAGGCCGGGCTGCGCCACGTTCAGGTACGCGACGTGACATTCGCGGGTTTCGGCGGGCACCCGATCAGGGCGTGGTACTCCCGCCCGGCCGGGGTAGCGGCGGACCTGCCGCTGGTGGTCAGCTTCCTCGGCTATAGCGGTGGCCGGGGGCTACCGCACGAGCACACCCTCTACCCCAGTGCGGGGTATGCCCACCTGGTGATGGACAGCCGCGGGCAGGGCCACCGCAATTCGGGCGGGCACACCCCGGACCCGGTGGGGACCACACCCTCGAAGCCGGGCTTCCTCACCCGAGGTGTGCACGACCCGGCCGAGTACTACTACCGGCGTCTGTTCACCGACGCCGTCCGCGCGGTCGAGGCCGGCAGGACCCTTCCCGGAGTCGATCCGGACCGCGTGGTGGTGGCCGGGATCAGCCAGGGCGGGGCGATCGCGCTGGCGGCTGCCGCCCTCACGCCTGGACTGGCCGGGGCGCTGGTCCACGTGCCGTTCCTGCAGCACATCCGCCGGGCGGTGGAGATCACCGGTGCCGCCCCGTTCGTGGAGATCGCCGACTACCTCGCCGTGCACCGCGACCGGGTCGAGCAGTTGTGGCGGACCATCTCCTACATCGACGGAGTGAACCTGGCCAAGCGCGCCCACGCTCCGGTGATGTACTCGGTGGCGATGATGGACACGATCTGCCCGCCCTCCACGGTCTTCGCCTCCTACAACGCCTACGGCACCGCAGCGGATGAGGGTGGATCCGAACCGGTGCGCAAGCAGATCGAGGTGTGGGAGTACAACAACCACGAGGGCGGCGGCGGGCACCAGGAGGCCAGGGACCTGGCCTGGCTGGCCGAGTTGTTCGGTCGATGAGCACCGGCGGCACTCCGGCGCCGATGTGTCTATCGTGGCCGGGACGGTTGACCCCAATGCTGATCGCAGCGAAATGAGGAGCGATGACCAACGCACTGCCCACAGCCTCCGGATCCTTCGGCGACAAGCCGGAGATCACCTTCCCCGACGCCGCCCCACCGGCAGATCTGACCGTCGCGGTGCTCAGCCGCGGTGACGGCGGGCTGGTCGAGGCCGGCCAGACCATCGACGTGGACTACCTCGGCCAGGTCTGGGGTGGACGGATCTTCGACAACTCCTACGACCGGGGTTCCTCGATCCAGTTCGGTATCGGCATCGGCCAGGTCATCGCCGGTTGGGACAACGGATTGGTGGGCCAGCAGATCGGGTCCCGTGTGCTGATCTCCATCCCCCCGCATGAGGGTTACGGGCCCGGCGGCAACCCGCGCGCCGGCATCGGTGGCGATGACACTCTCGTGTTCGTGGTGGACATCAAGAACGCCGGCTGAGAAACCACAGCACACGAGGAGGGCCCCCGCTGTGAACGGCGGGGGCCCTCGTGCGTCCTGGTGCTACTCCCCGGCCGCTTCCGCTGCGCGCTGGGCGGCGGTGTCCTCCGAGCGGGTGCCAGCGGTGGCGAGCTCGCCCTGGGTGTTCTGCAGGTGCGCCCGGATGAACCACTGGAACAACTCCAGGCCCTTGATCTGCCCGATGAGCATGTCCTCGGTGACCGGGTCGACGTCGGCGACCGCTCGCTGGGCGGTGCGGTGCTCGGTGATCAGACCGTCGTAGACCACGTTCAGCGCGCCGAGGTGCTCGTTGGTGGTGGCGCGCTCCAGGCTGTAGTCACTCCAAGAGCGGTTCTTCACGATCTCCCCGGGCGTGCCCAGAGGGGATATGCCCAGGGTGGCGATCCGCTCCGCGGTCTCATCGACCCAGGCCCGCACCTCCTCCACCTGGGGGTCGAGCATCTCGTGTACGGCGATGAAATGTGGGCCCACCACGTTCCAGTGCACGTGCTTGAGGGTCAGGGCCAGGTCGTTCAGCGCGTTCAGCCGGTCCTGGAGCAACTCGGCGATCTTGGTGCCCTCCTCCAGGCTCAGGCCGGGCACCGTGTAGGAGCCGGTGCCGGGACGGGTGGTGATCGGGTTGTCCTCGTGGGTAGTCATCCTTCGACGATACGACGCACTCTGGTCTCGTGCGAGGTCAGCGCCCCTCGGTGAGCACGTCCTCGAACAACGCCACCGCCAGTGGGCGCCACCGGGGGCGCAGCGCGTAGACGGCACTGAGCCGCAGCCTGGCGGCCGTTCGGTAAGCCTCCACCCGGGAGCGGGTGGCGGCATCGGGTGCCAGGGCGCCCAGGAACGCCTCCCTGGCCGCGGCTGCGCGCCACTCGGTGAGCAGGTCCTGACGGACCCGTAGTTCCAGGTGCGCCAGGACGTTGGCGACATCCAGGGCCGGTTCGCCCCACGCCGCGGTGTCCAGGTCCAACAAGGCGGGATGGTCCTGACCCTCCGCGATCAGCACCTGCTGGTCGTGCAGGTCCCGGTGCAGCAGTGCGACGGGCCTCGGATCACCGCGGTCGCCTTCGTCCTGGTGAACCAGGGGATCGAGCAACTGCTCGATCCGCTCCCGCTCGGTGGTCGGCAGGAGGCCCCAGGCCAGCACCGGGTCCAGCCATTTGTGGGTGGTGGCCACCTCCTCGGCGGCGTCGTGGCGCGCACGCAATTCCGGGGCCTGATCGGGCGTCACGCTGTGCAGGTGTTGCAGTGCTCGCCCGAGCATGTGCCAGGCCCCGGCCAGTTCGGGGTCGCCGACCTGACCGTCCCGACCCATTTCCAGCAGGCTCCGGCCCGTCAGCGGGCCCAGGCTCATCCAGTCCTCGCCGTGGTCCAGCAACGGCGCGGTGCGTACGGAGGAGCCCACCACCGAGGCCACGGACACGTGCCGCTGGATGGCGTCGACGGCCCGACGCCGGCGGGTCACCTTGGTGAAAGGTGCGTGCGGCCCCGCTCCGCGCAGCACTGCGCGCCGGCCCGGGCGGTGCACCACGACCCGCTCACCGGCGGCCAGCCGCTCGGCGAAACGGGGCAGTTTCGCGTCGCGGTGGAGCGGGTGCACGAGGACGCCGCCGACCACCTCGGCCGAGGGGATCTTCTCCGCCGCCTCATGTGCCTGGCGGGCATCGGACCACCACTCCGCGCCGCGCCGCCCGGCGGGTGTGTCCAGTTCCAGCAGGGCGTGGCCGGGGGAGCGTGGCCAGCCGCGCAGAACCGGCCAGGCCCCGACCAGAGCCGGTGGCCGCGCGCTCATCGCAGACTCCTGGCTCGCTCGGCCAGGACCGCTGCCAGCTCCACCCGCGCCCGGGTCGCGTGGAGCCAGTCCGGACTGCGCCACCGGAAGGGCTCAGCGGCTCGCTTGAGCACGGCACCGGACGCCAGCGCCAGCACGCTCGCCGGATCTGGGGTGGTGCCGCTGGATCGCTCGTAGCCGGTCACCAGTGCCGCGTGCTGGGTCAGCCCGGCCCGGATCGTCTCCTCGGGACCGCCCGGGCCCGGGTCGGCGCGGCAGGTCCGGGCCAGGTGCTCGCCGAGGAACTCACCCAGGTCGTATTCGCGCGGGGCCAGCACCACCGAGTCCAGGTCCAGGAGGCGAAGCGCGCCGTCCGGTTCGGCCAGTATCTGGTCGGCGGAGAAGTCACCGTGGCTGGTCACCAAGGTGTCCTCAGCGGTGGACCCGCGGTGGACGAGTTCACCTGCCCGGGCGATGATCCGGGCAGCGTGGCCTGCCGGTTCGCGCAATTCGGGTATGACGCGCCCCAAGTCGTCCAGACCGGTGCTGTCCACCCCCAGATCGCTCCGCCAGCGCCGGCCCGGGTGGTCCGGGTCGGGCCAGGCCACCTGGTGCAGCCGCGCCAGTAGCGCCCCGACCGCGGTCATGTCAGGCTCCCGCTGGCGGTCGAGGGTGACGCCCTCGCTCCAGGCGAACGTGAGGGTGCGCCGGTGTGGTCGCTCGGTGAGCAGGATCGGACCGGGAATGCCAAGTGTGGCCAACGTACGTGCGAGGACCGCTCCGCGTGCGCCCTGGTCGCCGTCGAACACCTTGGTCAGTTCCGGGCCGGACGAGCCGTCGCGCCGGCCCACCCAGCGCCTCGCCGGCTTGTACCGCACGGTGCGCGTGCCGGTACGGGACAGTTCCCGGTGCAGTCCGGGCAGGTGCCGGTCGGCACCGGCGTCGGCGACCGCCAAGAGGTGGTCGTCGTCCAGGTGGCACCAGATACGCCGGTCCTTCGCGCTGCGGGCGAGCTTGTCCAGTTTCGGACGCCCCGCGCGGGTCACCGCATGGGCCAGGGCGAGCCGGTCGCCGTCGTCGGTGCGTAGGTGCACCGCGGCCACCAGCGCCGTACCGGGCTTGTACCTGAGGTACTGGGTGTGCGCACTGTGCACCGCCGGGTTGCGCCGGCGCAGGAACTCGGCCAACCCGGCATCGTCCAGCAGCACCGCCAGGCCCGGCAGATCCGGGTCGGCGTCCAGCAGGCGGGCGTCGTCGGTACCGAGGGTTTCAGTGGGCATCCTGCCCTTGCCTTCCTGCTCCGGCCAGCGCGCGGGGGTCACCCGATGGGCCGGTTGCGGGGCGCTGGTCCGAGACCTGGTGGCCGTGGCGGGCCCGGATCTGCTCCGGGCTGCCCCGGTCGGTGATACGTCCGTTGCTGACCCACAGCACCAGGTCGCAGTCGGATACGTCCTCGGGATCGTGGGTGATGATGAACGTGGTGCGATCGCGGCTGAGTCGGCGCAACGCCTCGCGCACGCCGGCAGCAGTCCTGGGGTCAAGACCGGTGGTGGCCTCGTCCAGTACCACGATCGGAGCGTCGCGCAGCATCGCCCGGGCCACCGCGATCCGTTGCCGCTGGCCGCCGGAGAGAGTGCCGCCCCGCTCGCCCACCACGGTCTCGTACCCCTGCGGCAGGGCGGTGATGAACTCGTGGGCGCCGGCCGCGGTGGCGGCGGCGATGATCTCCTCACTGTCGGCGCCGGGGCGTCCGTAGCCGATGTTCTCGGCCACGCTGGTGGCGAACAGGACGCTGTCCTGCAGCACGATCGCGACGTTCTCCCGAACCGATTCCAGGGTCAGGTCACGCATGTCGTGCCCGTCCAGGCGTACCTCGCCGGCCACCGGGTCCTGCAACCTGGGCAGCAGTGAGACCAGGGTCGACTTCCCGCCGCCGGAGGGACCCAGCACCCCGATACGTTGGCCGGCCTGGACGGTCAGGTCCACGTCACGCAGCGCCAGCCGGCCGTCGCCGTAACTGGTGGACACGCCCTGCAGGCTGACGTAGCCGCGCAGGCGGTGCAGCGGCCGGGCCCAGGAGGAGTCGGTGATGTCGGGGGCCTCATCGAGCAGGTCGGAGATCCGCTCCCCCGAGGCAGCCGCCTTGGCGATCCGGCCGGTGTACTTGGCCAGGTCACGCATCGGCTTGAAGGAGGCCTTGAGGTAGGAGATGAACACGGTCAGTTCACCGGGGGTGAGCGTCCCCGCCAGTACCTGGCGGGCACCGAGGAACAGCACCAGCCCGGAGGCAAGACCCACCAGCACATCGGTGCCGCGCTCCAGCGCTGCCGACATCCGGGTGGCCTTGACCCCGTCCTTCATCGCGCGGGAGTTCGAGGCGGCGAACTGTCTGGACAGCAGGTCCTCCAGGCCGTAGGCCTGCACCACCTGCATCGCCCCGAGGGTCTCGTTGGCGGACCCGGCCAGGTCCCCTTCACGGCTGCGCTGTTTGCGGGCTGCGCCGGTGATGCGGGGACCCTGCTGGGAGGAGCCCAACGAGAACGCGATCAGCGCACCGATGGAGACCAGCGCCAACTGCCAATCCATCCACAGCATCACCCCGAGCATCGCGAACAGGGTCACGATGTTGCCCAGGAGTGGGAGGGCCGCGGTGACGGCCACGTCTCGGACGCGACCGACGTCGGAGATCAGCCGGTTCAGCATGTCACCGGACCGGTTCGAACGGTGGTAGGTCAGTGACAGCCGTTGCAGGTGGTCGTACAGGTGCCCGCGCACGCCGGTCATCGCCCGGTTCCCGGCCAGGGCGAAGCACACCGTGCGCAGGTATGCCGCACCGGCTCGCAGGGCCGCGACCGCCACCACCGCGAGCCCGGCCACGATCACCAGGGCCATCAGGTTGTCCTCACCGGCAGCGTCGGCGACCAGTTCCGGCGAGGCGGTCGCGATGATGGCGTCCAGGACGAACTTCAGCGGCCATGGTTCGGCGAGCCGGAAGGCGACCTCGGCGAACAGGGCGATCATGCCGATGATCACCAGACGCCGGTGCGGGCGCACGTGCGGGGCCACGTGCCTCAGGGTGCGGCGCAGCCCTGGTAGGGCCGCGCCCATCTGAGCGGCGGGGGTCTTGGCCTTACTGGGGTCGGGTCTACTCATGCGGCCGGCACACTCCTGTTCTCCAGCCCGGCCGGGAGGGCACGCAGGGTGTGCACCATGGTGTGCTCCCAACTGTGCTTCCTCTCGGCCTCGGCGCGCGCGGCGCGGCCCAGTCGGTGGCGCCGGTCCGGGTCCACCAACAACCCGGCCAGGGCGGTGCGAAGGGCTCGCACATCCGAGGGTGGGACCAGGAGTCCGGTGCGGCCGGCGTCGACCATGGTGGGCAGCTGGCCGACATCACTGGCGACCACCGGCAGACCGGCGGCGAGGTACTCCAGTACCTTCAGCGGGGAGAAGTAGTCCCCGGCGTCAGCGGGGTAGGGCGCGGTGCCGATGTCCATCCGAGCCAGCAGTTCCGGTACCCGGGCCGGAGCGACCGAGCCGGTGCGCTCGACGTGGCCGGCGATGCCCAGCCCGGCCACGCGGGTGTCGATCCGCTCGGCCAGTGGGCCATCCCCCACGATCAGCAACCGGGCGCCTCGCGGCAGGCCGGGCAGGTGGCCGGGGCGCAGCAGCGGGGCGACCGCGTCCAGGAGCATCTCCACCCCGTGCCAGGGTTTGAGGGTGCCGACGAATCCCACGGTGGGTACCGGAGGCACCGCCCGGTCCCCGGTGTCGCGGGGGCGTACCCGGTGGATGTCGGCGCCGTTGGGCACAACGACGGCGTGGGTGTGCGGGGCGCGGTCCCGCACCCAGGTGCGCACCGGATCGGAGACGCACACCGCCAGGTCGGCGGCATCCATCAGGCCTGCGAGGGCCCGCTCGGCGGCCTCCCGGTGCACCAGGCCGCGCTGCTGGTGGTGCTCGTCGATCAACGGGGCGTTGACCTCCACGATCACGGGAATGCCGACCGCACGCGCCCACCGGGCGCCCCCGGCGGAGAACAGGGAGTACCGCTCGTAGTAGGCGTCGAACCCACCGGCGCCCTCGAGCACCGCGGCGGTGGCGGTGTCGGCCTCGATCAGCCGGCGCTCGCGATCGGCGCCGGAGCGCCCGCCGGCGCCGAGGGGCAGCAGGTGCACGGGCAGGTCGGCCAGGTCCGCCGGGGCCGGGCCACCGGTCTTGGCGGCGAAGACCTCCACGTGGGCCCCGGCGCGGCGCAGCGTGCGCACCACGGCCTGGACGTGCACGGAGGCGCCCTTGGTGCCGAACACCCCGATCCCGGGGTCGGCGCACACGTAGGCGACGCGCCGGCCCGCGCACCGCCGGGTCAACTCGGCGAGCAACTCCGTCTGGGTGCTCATGCTCCCACCCCCACGCGAGCGGGACGGGGGGCCAGGCCGGCCAGCGTCCGGGCCTGGCGGCGCGAATCGAACGTGGTCTCGATCAAGGTCCGGGCCTGCGCGCGCACCCGGTCGGCAAGCTCGGTGTCGGTGCCCAGGCGCTCCAGCGCCCCGGCCAGCGCGGCCGGGTCGCGCTGGGGCACCAGCAGGCCGGTGCGTTCGTGGTCGATCACCTCGACCAGGCCGGTGACATCGGTGGTCACGCATGGGGTGCCCAGCGCCATCGCTTCCAGCACCACGGTGGGCAGCCCGTCGGTGTTGCCGTCCGAGCCCACCACGCATGGTGCGGCCAGCACGTCCCCACCGGCGACCACCTGGCGGACCTGTTCCTGGGGCAGGGGGCCACGCAGGTTCACCACGCCGTCCAGGCCCAGCGAGGTAATCCGCTCGGCCAGGGCAGCGCCGCGTTCACCACTGCCGACGATGTCGCATCGCACCGGCCGGCCGGCCGCGTGCAGCAGGTGGCATGCGTCGATGAGGTCCTCGAACCCCTTCTTCTCGATCAGACGTCCGACGGCGACGATCCGGATGGTCCCGGTGCCGTTGCGCCGGCGAGGTACCTCTTGGAAGGTCTGCAGGTCCAGGCCGTTGTAGACCAGGTGTACCTGGTCATCGGGAACGCCGAGACCGAGCAGATGGCCCACGTTGTACCTGGAGATCGTCACCACGTGGTGGGCGTCGGCGGCCTTCGCGCGCACGTCGTCGTTGTCCACGGCCGAGTGGAACAGGTCCTTGGCGTGGGCGGTGAAGGAGTAGGTGATCCCGGCCAACTGCGCGGCCAGGCGGGCCACGGTCGTGGCAACGGAGGCGAAGTGGGCGTGCAGGTGGGTGATACCACGCTGGTGGGCCTGCACCGCCACGTCCAGGGCCTGCGCGGCGTCCTCGGCCTCGGCGCCCAGCAGGAGTTCGGTGGTCTCGGGGGGCAGACCGCCCAACACCTCATCGGCCCGGCGCAGCCGCTGCCACAACTCCTCGGCGCGGCGGACCCGGGAGATGTAGCGGACCGGGGCCTGTACCCGGGACAGCGCGCCATGGAAGTGCTGGTCGGTCGGTGCACGCAGCGAGAAGATCTCCAGATCCGCCCCGGCGGCCTCGCGAGCCAGGATCTCGGTGACGATGAACGTCTCGGAGAAGCGGGGGTACATCTTCAGCACATACCCCACCCGCGGCCCGGGGGCGCAGGACCGGGCGTCGGCGTCGGTTCCGTTTGAGGCCGGCGCGCCGGGTCGGGTCATCGAGTCACGCACTGTGGGGCACCTCCGTGCGGTCGAGGAGCCGGGCAGCCAGGCCGGGGATCCGGCCCAGACCGCCGAGGTCGATCGGGTTGGCGGGGACGGGTGGACCGTTGAGGGTGTCGAACCAGGTGTTCAGCACGGCCGGGTCCAAGCGGTCGGGGTGGCACATCTCCAGGGCCCCGCGCTGGGAGAGCGCTTCGGCTCGCACCAGTTGCTCCTTCCGGGGGCGTACCCGGGGCACGACGAGCATCGATTTGCCGGCGGCGAGCACCTCGCACACGGTGTTGTAGCCGCTCATCGCCACCACCGCGCGCGCGGATCCGTACCAGTGCTCCAGGTCGTCCCGGAAGGTGTGCACCACCAGGTCATCGCGTTCGGCAGCGAGTTTGCGGACGGCGCGACGGTCGGCGTCGGGCAGGTTCGGCCCGGTGATGAGAACACCCTGGTGCCCGTTCGGGTAGGTGGCCTCGGCGAAGGTGCGGGCCAGGTGGCCACCATCGCTGCCACCTCCGAGGACGCCGAGCACGAAGGGTCGCGGATCCAGCGAGCGGGGCCGGCGTACCCGCTCCGGGCTCGGTACCCGGCCGGTAGCCAGGTAGCCGGTGGCCCGCACCGGGATGGGCAGGTCGAGGTCGGCCGAGGCGTCGTACACCTGTGGGTCGCCGTACAGCCACACTTCGTCGTAGAAGGCGCGCAGGGCGGTGTTGGCACGGTCCCGGCGCCATTCGTCGCGCGCCACCCGCGGCTCATCCAGCACGTCGCGCAGGCCGAGCACCACCTTGGTGCCGGCTCGCCGGGCGGCGATCAGGGCGCGTTCCATCTCCCCGTGGAACCCGCGAGGGTGCTTGTCCACGATCAGCAGGTCGGGCGCGAAGGAGGAGACGGCGGCGCGGAGCACCTCGGAGCGGATCCGGACCATGTCCTCCACACCCAGGCCCAGGGTGCGGGCCCGGTAGTGGCCCTCCTCGCACTTGGCCAGCGCCGGCATCGAGACGATGTCGATTCCCGGGATGTGCCGGTTTCCGGTGGCTTCAGGTGCCCCGGTGAGCAGCAGCACCTCGGCATCCAGGCTGTGCATGGCCCTGGCGATCGCCAGATTGCGCCGGACGTGTCCCAACCCCTGTGCGTCGTGTGAGTACAGGGCGATCCGGGGACGCTCGGATCCGGCGGTCGCGGGTGAGTGCAGGGCGCGCGCACCCCGGCGGCGATACAGGTTCATCGGATCCTTCGATCGTGGGTCGGTCAGTGCGAATGGGCACTACCTTCGCCAGCGATTCGGAGAACCAGATGAGCAGCCGATGAGAGGGCTCTCATCTGAGCAGTGGCGCGTGAGGCGATACCCGTCCCGATCGGGGTGCCAGAGGGAGGGCAGAGTGAGTCCGCCGCCGGAACGACGCCGCGGCAGAGGGGGGCGCCGCCGGCGGGCACCGCGGCGCTCGGGCTCAGCCCACCCGGGGAGCCCGCGTGGCCCACGCTGGGAGCACGCTGCGGAGTGTCAGCGGTGCTTGCGCCGGTACCGGTCGAATGCGACGAGGCTCACTCCGGCACCCAGGAGCCAAGCGTCCTTGGCGATGGCGATCCCGTCCGGAGTCGGGCGCAGGCTGCCCTCCTGGCGCAGACCGGGTGCGCGCAGGTACAGGCCCACCAGGCCGGCCGCGAACGCGGTCAACCCGGTGCCGGCCACGCGCGCCGGTACGCCCGGGATGAGCAGCGCGGCGCCGATCACGGTCTCGGCGATGGCCAGGGCCTTGTTGAACTCCTCCGCCGGCACATCGGCCAGGAACGGGTAGGCGGCGCTCGCGAAGCCGTGGGTCTGCGCCGCGGTCTCGGCGTCGGCGCCCAATTTCTCCATACCGGAGTTGATGATGAACGCACCGGTGGCGATCCGTAGCGGCCAGGTGGTCAGCGCTCGTGACTTCGACATGTGATCCTCCTGTTGGTCGCGGGAGCAGGGTCAGGCCGAGGGCGGTGCCACGTGTTGCTGGGCCGGCACCTCGTCCTGGCGCAGCACACCGACCGGGCAACTCATGCCGTTGGGCCCGTGGTTGCAGTACCCGCCCGGGTTCTTCTCCAGGTACTGCTGGTGGAAGGCCTCGGCGTAGTAGAACATCCCAGCCTGCGAGGCCGGACGCAACTCGGTGGTGATGTCGCCGAGCCCGTGCTCGCGCACCACGGTGTTGAAGGCCTCCCGGGAGGCGCGGACCAGCGCCTCGTCGGCCTCGTCGGTCCAGTAGATCGCCGAGCGGTACTGGGTGCCCACGTCATTGCCCTGACGGTGCCCCTGAGTGGGGTCGTGGTTCTCCCAGAAGGCTTTGAGGATCTCCTCCAGGCCGATCCGTTCGGGGTCGTAGACCACCTGGACGGCCTCGGTGTGGCCGGTCAGGCCGGTGCACACCTCCTCGTAGGTCGGGTAGGGGGTGTAACCGCCCTGGTAACCGGCTGCGGTGCTGATCACCCCGGGCAGGCGCCAGAAGATGCGTTCGGCGCCCCAGAAGCACCCCATCGCCAGGTACACCGAGCGCGCACCCTCCGGCCAGGGTCCGATCAGCGGGGAGCCGAGCACGTCGTGGTTGGTGGGGACCGGGTAGGCCGGCGCCGTCCGCCCGGGCAGGGCCTGCTCGGGCGTCACCATCTGGGTTGGCCGGCGGCTACCAAAGATCACGTACGACTCCTCACGCTGACGGAACCACCGAAACACGGCGGGTATATCTGCGCAACACCAGGATTGGTCGTAGTGTTCCCGATGCGGGGCCATGCGCTCAGTGTGTGCGGGCCGTACGCTGAGCCACAGACGAGAGGCTGGAGAGGCGATGGCGCGAGGAGCTGGGAAGCGGTTCATCGACCGCTTCACGTCCGATGGGGGTCGCGACGATGACGATCGGTCAGCGGCATCCCCGGCCTCCGCCGATCCGGCGTCGGATCCCGAAGCGGAGCCGGAGCAGATCTCAGCCAGGGCCCGGGCCGAGGCCGATGAGAACCTCACAGCGCCGGAGGGGACGCCCCAGAGGTTGGGGGATGCCGCGACTGCGCAGGCATCCTCGCGGGTGGTCTCGGCTTCGGCTTATGTGACGCCCGCGGTGCGCGGTGCGGCGGCCTGGGCGTGGCGCCTCGCCATCATCGCGATCGTC
This sequence comes from Pseudactinotalea sp. Z1732, assembly GCF_049724975.1. NCBI lineage: Bacteria > Bacillati > Actinomycetota > Actinomycetes > Micrococcales > Cellulomonadaceae > Pseudactinotalea > Pseudactinotalea sp. Z1732. Next base: position 43,878 of record NZ_JBMPQC010000011.1, read on the forward strand.
GGTGGGGCCCTGGTGTGGGCCCTGATGCAGTTGAGCCTGGTGGTCATCCCGGTGCTGGTGGCGGTGCTGCTGGCCGCGTTGATGATGCCGGTGGTGCGCTGGCTGAGCGGGCGCGGGGTGCCCCGGACGCTGGCCGTGGCGCTGACCATGCTCGTCAGTTTCGGTGCGGTCGGCACGTTGCTCACCCTGGCCGGGCGCGCGGTCGGCTCCGGTATCGCCGATCTGGCCGACCAGGCGGTCCAGGGGCTGTACGCCTTCGTCGACTGGCTCAGCGAGGGGCCACTGAACATCAGCCCGGACCAACTCGAGGAGTACCTCGATGAGGCGCTGGAGCAGGTTCAGGATAATGTCCAGGAGATCGTGACCGGAGCGATCAGCGTGACCACCACGGTGGGCCAGATATTCGCTGGGATGCTGATCGCCCTGTTCTGCCTGTTCTTCTTCCTGCGGGATGGGCGCACCATCTGGACCTGGGTGGTGGGACTCCTGCCGCAGGCGGGGCGCGCTCAGATCGACGGTGCGGCGTTGCGGGGCTGGCTGAGCCTGGGACAGTACTCCCGGATGCAGATCCTGGTGGCCTTCATCGACGGTGTCGGCATCGGTGTGGGGGCCTGGATTCTCGGGGTGCCGCTGGCCCTGCCGCTCGGAGTCCTGGTGTTCCTGGGTTCGTTCATCCCGATCGTTGGTGCCGTGTTGACCGGTGCGATCGCGGTGTTGGTGGCGCTTGTGGATGGCGGATTCTGGACCTCGGTGATCATGCTGGCGATCGTGCTGGGTGTGCAACAGATCGAAGGGAACGTGCTGCAGCCGTTCCTGATGGGACGCGCCTTGAAGTTGCACCCGGTGGCGGTGCTGCTCGCGGTGACCGCAGGTACCGTCCTGGGCGGGATCATCGGAGCACTGCTCGCCGTGCCGATCATCGCGGCCACCAATTCGGTGATGCTGTACCTGCACGGACATGACAACGCGCCCGCGGAGGACCAACGTGACCTGGAGCGGGCCACGCTGCAGATGCAGCGTGATTTCCGGCAGCGAGGAAAGGTCCGCACTTCTTGATCACGCTCGAGACGATCCGGGCCGCCGCCCGGGAATTGGAGGGGGTGGCCCAGCGCACCCCGATGGAGTACTCGCGGGCGTTGAGCCAGGTGGCGGGTGTTCCGGTGCACCTGAAGTGCGAGAACCTGCAGCGCGGTGGTTCGTTCAAGATCCGTGGTGCGTACACGCGGATGTCCCGGCTCAGCCCGGCGGAGAAGGCCGCCGGCGTGATCGCCGCATCCGCCGGCAACCACGCCCAGGGCGTGGCGCTGGCGGCGAGGATGCTGGGGATCTCGGCCACCGTGTACATGCCGGTCGACGCCGCACTTCCCAAGGTGGCGGCCACCGCCGGGTACGGGGCCGAGATCCGCCGGGCCGGCTCCAGCGTCGATGAGGCTCTCGTCGAGGCACGAGCGGAGGCCGAGCGCACCGGGAAGGTGGTGGTCCATCCCTTCGACCATCCCGACATCGTCACGGGACAGGCCTCGATCGCCCTGGAAATCGCCGAGCAGACGCCGGAGGTGGCCACCGTGCTCGTGCCCACCGGGGGCGGGGGGCTGCTGGCCGGGGTCGGCGCCGGACTGCGCACGGTCCTGGGGCGGCCGGTGGAGGTGGTCGGTGTGCAGGCGGAGGGCGCGGCTGCCTACCCGGCGTCGTTGAGCGCCGGGAGCCCGATACCGCTGGAGGCGATGCACACGATGGCTGATGGGATCGCGGTGGCCACTCCCGGGCAGGTGCCCCTGGAGATCGTGCAGGAATCGGTGGCCCGGGTGGAGACCGTGACCGAGGAGGAGATCTCCCGGGCCCTGCTGATGCTGACCGAACGGGCCAAGTTGGTGGTGGAGCCCTCCGGGGCCGCCGGTATCGCCGCGTTGATGCACCGTCCCGGGGCTTATGCCGGGCCGGTGGTGGCGATCCTGTCCGGGGGCAACATCGACCCGCTGGTGCTGATGCGGGTGCTGCGACACGGCATGGTGGCGGCCGGCCGGTACCTGCAGGTACAGGTCCGGGTGAAGGACACCCCCGGCAACCTCGCCCGGTTGCTGGCCCACCTTGCCGACCTGGACGCCAACGTCCTCAACGTCGGGCACGTGCGCACCGCGGCCGACCTGGCCGTCGACGAGGTGGACATCGCGGTCGAGTGCGAGACCAACGGTGCCGAGCACTGCGACTCAGTCCTGCGGGCACTGGCCGGAGAGGACCACTACCGGGTGCTGTGGGGTTCGATGGAGGCTCCCACCGCGTGAGCGGACGGGTCAGCGGTGACCACCCCGGAGAACTGGGGTGCCCGCCGAGCAGGTGCGGTGACCTGCCGGCGGGCACGGTGTCGTCGTCAGCCCTTGTAGGGCTTGGCGGCGGAGATCTTGACCTCGATGGTCGCTCCGTTGGGTGCCTGGTACTCCACCGAGTCACCGACCTGCTTGCCCGAGATCGCCGAGCCCAGCGGTGAGCCCGCCGAGTAGACATCCAGGTCGGTGTCGACGGCACCTTCGCGCGAACCGAGCAGGAACGTCATCTCGTCCCCACCCACGTCGGCGGTGACCACCATGCCCGGTTCCACCACGCCGTCGTCAGCTGGTGTCTCCCCGACGTGGGCGTTGCGCAGCAACTCCTCCAACTGGCGGATCCGCGCCTCCTGCTTGGCCTGCTCCTCCCGAGCAGCGTGGTAACCGCCGTTCTCCTTGAGGTCACCCTCATCGCGGGCGGCGTCGATCCGGTCGGCGATTTCGGCGCGTCCCTTACTCACCAGGTGGTCGTACTCGGCCTTGAGCCGGTCATAACTGTCCCGTGTGAGCCACGTGGTTTCGGACACGTTCCCTCCTCGGCATGAAATGGAGCATGAATAAATAGGGCCCGGTGCTGAACGCAGGGAACCTCTGGTCGTCCATGAGGTTCTGACTCACCCGGAGGCTCGATGCGGTCCGCTCCGGGCGGTGCAAGTGCCCCATTCTAGCAAGATCTGCGCGAATTCTCGCGAAGCAACGGTGCCGGAGGGGTCAATTCACCAATTCACATGAGCGCACGATGCCGGTTACCGGGGCCGCGCTGGTGGCCACGGGTACCCTGACCTGGTTCACCCGGTCCTGGAACGGGCCCAGGCGAGTATCGAGCAGGCCGACCTGGCCGAAGTTGGCGTCGAGGGCCTCGATCGTGCAGTCGGCCTGCTCACCCGGGGGCATGGTGATCTCGAACAGCACCTCTACCGAGGCCTGGTCGGGGGCCACGAAGAAGGAGATCTCCTGGGTGCTCACCGACGGGGCCAGTCGGTCGATGGCCACCCACAGGCCGAAAGCGCCCGCCAGCACCGCGACGCTCACGGCTAGGATCCACATGGTCCGCCGGCCGCGCCGAGCATCGCGCACCGGGCCGTACCGTTCGGCCAGCCTGCGGTCGGCCGGGGCCTGCGGCGCCGATGCACCCTGCACTGCTGTCATCCTTACACTGGTCGGTAGCACAGACCGGTATGCCTGTGCGCGACAGTCTCGCACTTCTCTCACCCCACACCTAGCCAGGAGGTTGGTCCGTGGTCAGCCAGGACCTGCGGCTGATGGCCGTACATGCTCATCCCGACGATGAGTCGAGCAAGGGGGCTGCCACCATGGCCCGCTACGCATCCGAAGGGGTGCAGGTGCTCGTGGTGACCTGCACCGGCGGGGAGCGTGGTTCCATCCTCAACCCCCGCCTGGAGAACGATGAGACCGTGCTCGCCGACCTCCCGGGCACGCGCCGCCGGGAGATGGCCGCCGCAGCGCAGGTCCTCGGCGTGGATCAGCACTGGCTCGGTTTCGTCGACTCGGGCCTGCCCGAGGGTGATCCGCTGCCGGACCTGCCGGAGGGCTCCTTCGCGCTCACCCCGGTGGAGGTGGCGACCGAGGCGCTGGTCGAGGTGGTGCGCCGGTTCCGCCCGCACGTGATGACCACCTACAACGAGAATGGTGGCTACCCCCATCCCGACCATGTGATGACCCACAAGATCTCGATGGCGGCTTATGAGGCGGCCGGCGACGGCGAGCAGTTCCCCGACGCCGGGGAGCCGTGGGAGGTCTCGAAGATCTACTACGACGTGGGCTTCCACAAGGAGCGGATCCTCACCGTGCACGAGGAACTGATCGAGCGGGGGATGGAATCGCCGTTCGGGGACTGGCTGAAGCGCTGGGAGGACCGGCCGAGCCGGGAGGTCACCACGCAGGTGCGCTGCGCGGACTTCTTCGGGCACCGAGACCGGGCGCTGTTGGCCCACGCCACCCAGATCGACCCCGACGGGTTCTTCTTCGCCGTCCCCCGCGACGTGGAGCGAGCGGCGTGGCCGACCGAGGAGTTCGAACTCGCCCACTCCCGGGTGCCCACAGACATTCCCGAGGACGACCTGTTCGCCGGGGTGCGGGCGTGAACGTGCGCTCGAGGGCCGCCGTGCTGATCCACGACGATAGCGGCGGCGTGCACCCGGTGGCCGATCAGCTGGCCCGGGGATCCGATCCGAATCTGGTGGCCCCGGGGATGGCGGCGTTCCTGGCCTTCCTCGCGCTGGCGATCGCGGTGATCGCGCTGGGATGGTCCCTGACGCGTCAGGTGCGCCGCTCGGAGTACCGCAACGCACAACGCCGCGCCGCGGCCGCGCAACAGCGCCCCGGGCCCGCCGGAGCCGGTGCAGCGAGCGTCGGTGACGTCGGCGCGGACAGCCCTGATCCTGGGGCCCGGCGCCCCGGAGGTGACGACGACGCATCACCAGGGGCGCCGGCGGCGTCCACGCCGGCCGACACCCCCGCCGACGGGGGATCGGAGGCGAGACCGTGACCAGCCCACTCGACGTCGCGGTGGTGCAACTGCAGGCGGATGAGGATGTGCAGGAGAATGCCCGCGCCGCCGCCGAGGCGATCCGGGATGCCGGCCGCGCGCAGTTGGTGGTCCTGCCCGAGTACACCAGCGGCTGGGCCAAGCACCTGCGCCCGGAGCTGGCCCAGCCCGCTCGGGGGCCATTCACCGAGGCCGTCCGGCGGGCGGCCAGGGAGTCCGGACGCACCGTGGTGCTGGGCACGATGGAGCCCGACGACGGCGAGTCGGCCCGCTGCGCAAACGTCGCGCTGGCCATCGGACCGGACGGGCAGGACCTGGGGCGCTACCGCAAGGTGCACCTGTTCGATGCTTACGGAATCCGGGAGTCCGACACCTTGACCCCGGGGCCGGCCGGCGCCGAGCACGCGCTGGTGCTCGACGTCGGTGCACTGCGCGTGGGTGTGGCCACCTGTTATGACATCCGGTTCCCCGAGACCTTCCGGGTGTTGGCCGACGCCGGTGCGAACGTGTTCGCCATCGGAGCCGCGTGGGCGGCCGGGGAGGGCAAGGCCGAACTACTCCTGACCCTGGCTCGTGCTCGGGCGATCGAGAACGGCAGTTACGTGCTGATCTCCTCCCAGCCCGGGCCCGGCCGGTCCGGGCACAGTGCCATCGTCGATCCGCGCGGGGTGGTGCTCTCCCAGGCAGGGAGCGATGAGGCACGCACCCTGCACGCCGCACTCGACCCGGAGGTGGTGCGCGCCACCCGGGCTCAGGTGCCGAGCCTTGGCCATCGCCGGTACCGGGTGGTGCCGGTGGACGGCGCCGGTGGCCGGGTCGGCTAGCCGCCTCAGCGGACCGTCGGTGCGCCGTCAGCAGGCCTTCTGCGGCGTCAGCGGGCCAGCAGCACCGCCGCCCCGACGGCCACGGCGTGACAGGTGTAGCCGACCACGGTGCCCACGTGGAAGATCTCGTGATAGCCGAAGTAGCGCGGGCTGGGATTGGGCCGCTTGAATCCGTAGGCCAGTGCGCCCAGGGTGTACCCGAGGCCACCGGCGATGATCAACCACACCACGGCCGCGTTGGAGGCGGACCAGAACGCGGGCATGAACCACACCGCCACCCAGCCCAGCGCCACGTAGACCGGCACGTAGAACCAGCGCGGTGCGTTCAGCCAGAACACCCGGGCACCGATCCCGGCGAGGGCACCTCCCCAGACCACCGCGAGCAGGACGGTGGCGGTGCGGACCGGGAGCAGCATCACGGCCAGCGGGGTGTCGGTGCCGGCGATGACCAGGAAGATGTTGGAGTGGTCCAGCCGGCGGAGGGTGGCGAACCGGCGCGGGGACCAGGTGCCCCGGTGGTAGATCGCGCTGGTGGTGAACAGCACCACGGTGGTCACCGCGAACACTGCCACCGCCGCGCGCGCACCCGGCGTCGGGGCCAGGACCAGCAGCACGATTCCGATCACCGCAGCCAGCGGTGCCATCACGGTATGGATCCACCCACGCAGCAGCGGCTTGGCGAGGGCCTGGGCAACGGTGTCGCCGGTGGAGGGGGCGGTCATGTGGCACGTCCGGGGAGTCTGGGGGCGGTGGTCCAGGCCGAGGGGCGCAGCCCCACTCGCCTTACCTACGCCATCGTAGGTTACGCAAACGTAGCCTTCAACGGCGATGCGAGCGAGTAGCGTATAGCCAGCGTGTGGTGCGCCCCGTGCCAGGTGGCCGCCTCCGCACGCACCCGCATCGCGTCCCGCCCGTACCGGTAACCGAGAGGAGAACCGCATCCGCATGCGACCTCCGGCCCTGCTGTACGGACTGTATGAGCGCAAACTCTCCCGGGATCTGCAGTCGGCCCAGGTGCCCAAGCACGTGGGGGTGATGCTGGACGGCAACCGTCGTTGGGCGCGGGCGGTCGGCCTGGACGCAGCCCACGGACATCGCGCCGGGGCTCAACGCATCCATGACCTGCTCACCTGGTGCGCCGAGGCCGGCGTGTCCGTGGTCACCATGTGGATGCTGTCCACCGACAACCTACGCCGGGAGGCCCAGGAGGTCTCGGACCTGTTGGAGATCATCGCCACCGCCGTGCAGGAGCTGGCCGACACCGGGCGCTGGCGGCTGCGCATGGTCGGGGAGCTCACCCTGCTGCCGCAGGAGATCGCGGCCCGGCTGGCCGCGAACGAGGCCGCCACGGCCGACGTGGACGGTATGCAGGTCAACATCGCCGTCGGGTACGGGGGGCGCCACGAGATCGCCAACGCGGTGCGCTCCCTGCTCAAGGAACACGTGGCCGCCGGGCACAGCCTGGAGGAGATCGTCGAGGAACTGACCGAGGCCCACATCGGTGAGCACCTGTACACCAAGGGTCAGCCGGATCCGGATCTGGTGATCCGTACCTCGGGGGAACAGCGCCTGGGCGGCTTCCTGCTCTGGCAGAGCGCGCACAGTGAGTTCTACTTCTGCGAGGCGTTCTGGCCGGACTTCCGCAGGGTGGACTTTCTGCGGGCGCTGCGGGCCTACTCCCGCCGGGAGCGCCGGCTGGGTCGCTGACCTGGTGAACACCGGATGACGTTTCGGCCCCCGGCGTGCCGTAACGCGGATCGGTGTCCACCAAGTCGTAGCGTGGGAGCACTGGATGGCAACCTCGCCATCCATCGGAAGGCCAGCCCATGGAGTTCACGCTCGGATGGGGAAGGGGCCTTCGGCCCGATCGGCCGACCGCCCCCCACCCGCGACCGCCACACCTGACGGTGTGCCGCGGCAGGTCCAGCTAGAGGAGCTACCTGTGAGCCGTGAATCCCTCGAGTTCGACGTCCAGATCGGATCCATGTCCGAGGCGGGGGGAGGCGCGGCAGAGCTGCCCGTGGCCGACCCTGCCCCCGACCTGGCCGACGGCGAGGTCGTCACCTATGTGCTGGACACCTCGGTGCTGCTGTCCGATCCGTGGGCGATCCTGCGGTTCGCCGAGCACGAGGTGGTGCTACCGGTAGCGGTGATCACCGAGTTGGAGGGCAAACGCCACCACCCCGAGCTCGGCTACTTCGCGCGCAGCGCGCTGCGGATGCTCGACGACCTGCGCCTCGAACACGGCCGGCTCGATTCCCCGGTTCCGGTGGGCGACCAGGGTGGAACGGTACGGGTAGAACTCAACCACTCCGATCCGGCGGTGCTGCCCTCGGGTCTGCGGTTGGGTGACAACGACACTCGTATCCTGTCCGTGGCCGCCAACCTCGACGCCGAGGGGCGCCACGTCACGATCGTCTCCAAGGACCTGCCGATGCGGGTCAAGGCCTCATCGGTGGGGCTGCGGGCAGAGGAGTACCGGGCCCAGCTCGCCCTGGACTCGGGGTGGCGCGGGATCTCCGAAGCGGGACTCAGCGAGGAGGAGATGGGGGAGTTGTGGGCCAGTGAGCGCCTGGTCATCGCCGACCTGGTGGCCGGGGAGACCGTGCGTGACCTGCCGTGCAACACCGGGCTGGTCCTGCACTCCCCGCGCGGTTCGGCGCTGGGCCGGGTCACGGCGGACAAACAGATCACACTGGTGCGCGGAGACCGGGATATCTTCGGGATGCACGGGCGCAGCGCCGAACAGCGCATCGCCATCGACCTCCTGCTCGACTCCGAGGTAGGCATCGTCTCCCTGGGTGGGCGGGCCGGCACCGGCAAGTCCGCCCTGGCACTGTGCGCGGGCCTGGAGGCGGTGCTGGAGCGCCAGGAGCACCGCAAGGTGGTGGTGTTCCGGCCGTTGTACGCCGTCGGCGGCCAGGAGCTGGGCTACCTGCCCGGTAGCGAGGCGGAGAAGATGAACCCCTGGGCCCAGGCGGTGTTCGACACCCTGGGGGCGGTGGTCTCGACCGAGGTGGTCGAAGAGGTGATGGACCGCGGCATGCTCGAGGTACTGCCCCTTACCCACATCCGTGGCCGGTCCCTGCACGATGCGTTCGTGATCGTCGACGAGGCGCAGTCACTGGAGCGCAACGTGCTCCTGACCGTGCTCTCCCGGATCGGGCAGAGTTCTCGGGTGGTGCTCACCCACGATGTGGCCCAGCGCGACAACCTGCGCGTGGGACGCCACGACGGCATCGCCTCGGTGATCGAGTCACTCAAGGGCCACCCGCTGTTCGGACACGTGACGTTGACCCGTTCCGAACGCTCTGCGGTGGCGGCGCTGGTCACCGAGTTGCTCGAGGGGCCGGGGATGTGAAGTGCCGGATGCGGAAAGTGAATTCCGCGTCCGCCCCTCGGGCGTGATCCTGGCCACTATCGCGAGCGGGTATCTCATATGCGAGATATCGTGCCCGAATGACCACGATTGAGCAGACCCAGACCACAGTGCCCGAGATCGGTGCCCTGATCCGCGGGGCCCGGCAGAACAAGGGCCTCACCCAGACCCAGTTGGCCGAGTTGCTCGGTACCAGCCAGAGCGCGGTGGCCCGGATCGAGAACGGCGGGCAGAACCTGACCGTGGAACTGCTGGGCCGGATCAACCAGGCCCTGGAGGCGGATCTGCTCCACCTCGGCCGGCCCCGCGCCTCCCACCTGCGGGTGACGGGAGAGCAGAAGCTCTCCGGGACCATCACGGTGAAGTCCTCCAAGAACGGCGCGGTAGCCCTCCTGTGCGCCGCACTGCTCAACCGTGGCCGTACCACCCTGCGCGGAGTCGCCCGGATCGTGGAGGTGGACCGGATCGTGGCGGTGCTGCGCTCCATCGGGGTGCAGGCCACATGGTCCGCCGACGGAAAGGACCTCGAGCTCGTTCCGCCGGCCGAGTTGGATCTGGCGAACATCGACACCGAGGCAGCCCGTCGAACCCGCAGCATCATCATGTTCCTGGGGCCGTTGCTGAACAGGGAAGCGGCGTTCGAGTTGCCCTACGCCGGGGGCTGCAACCTGGGTACGCGCACGGTGGAGCCACACATGATCGCCCTGCGGCCCTTCGGCCTGGACGTGCTGGCCACCTCCGGTGCCTACCAGGCCACGGTGAATCCGGAGCGGCCGACCGACATCAAGGTGGTGCTGACCGAGCGCGGTGACACGGTCACCGAGAACGCCATCATGGCTGCCGCCCGGCACCCGGGTGTGACCACGATCCGCAACGCAAGCCCGAACTACATGGTCCAGGACCTGTGCTTCTACCTCGAGCTGCTCGGGGTGCGGATCGACGGGATCGGTACCACCACCCTACGGGTGCACGGCCTGGCCGACATCGACGCCGACGTCGACTACGCCCCGGGTGAGGACCCGGTGGAGGCGATGAGCCTGCTCACCGCCGGCATCGTGACGAACTCGGAGATCACCGTGGCGCGGGTGCCGATCGAGTTCATGGAGATCGAACTGGCCACACTCTCGGAGATGGGTCTGCGCTACACGCTCTCGGAGGAGTACCCGGCCGCGAACGGGCGCACCCGGCTGGTGGACGTGACGGTGCAGCCGAGCGAGTTGAAGGCCCCGATCGACAAGATCCACCCGATGCCCTTCCCCGGCCTGAACATCGACAACCTCCCCTTCTTCGCGGTGATCGCCGCGACCGCCTCGGGCACCACGATGATCCACGACTGGGTCTACGACAACCGCGCCCTGCACTTGACGGACCTGACCAGGCTCGGTGCTGACGTGCGGCTGCTGGACCCGCACCGGTTGGACATCACCGGTCCTACCCGGTTCTCCGGCGCGGAGGTGACCTGTCCGCCGGCCCTGCGTCCGGCGGTGGTGATCCTGCTGGCGATGCTGGCGGCCAAGGGCACCTCGGTGCTGCGCGGTGTGGACATCATCGCCCGCGGCTACGAGCAGTTGCAGGAGCGGCTGATTGAGCTCGGCGCCCAGATCGAGACGTTCCGCGACTGAGTACCTGCGCCGAAGGCGCGGGCGTGTTCAGCGCAGCGGGTCGAACGGGGCGAGCAGCTCGGGAACCTGCCCGGTGGTGATCGCCTCGGTGAGCAACCGCCCGGTCAACGGCCCCAGCGTGATACCCCACATCCCGTGCCCACCGGCGATGTGCACCCGGGGCGAGGCGGTCGGACCGATCTGCGGCAGACCATCAGGCGTGACCGGCCGGGAGCCGACCCACTCGTCCTCGCGCGACTCGAAGTCCGCTCCGGTCAACAGCGGCCGGGTGGCACCGACGATCGCCTTGATGCGGCGCGGGTCCAACGGGGCGTCGGGGCGCTGGAACTCCATCATTCCGGCCACCCGTAGCCGTCCACCCAGCGGGGTGCAGGCCACGCGCTGGGCCGGGAAGTACACCGGCACCGTTGGCGCGGGGTCAACCGACACGGTGAAGGAATAGCCCCGTCCGGCTTGGACCACCTGGCGGACCCCGAAGCCACGGGACAGTTGCGGCAGCCACGCCCCGGTCGCCAGCACCACCACGTCGGCGTCCAGTCGTTCGACCTCCCCCCCGGTGCGCGCGGGGCTCTCACTGCGGGTCTGGCCACTACGGACGTTGTCCGCCACGGTGACCGAGGCCGGTGAACCCGGCCCACCGCCGTCGGCGGCTATCACCCGCCGTCCTTCGTGCACCGTGGTGCCCTGAGCGCGCACCGCCGCCGCCAGTGAGGTCAGGAAAGCGGGCGGGTTCATGAAGCGTGTCCCGTGCAGCCGGATCGCCTCGACCACCTGCTCGGACAGCGCCGGCACGATCTCCCGCGCCGCGTCGCCGTCGAGCAGGTCGGCGCCCACGTCCTGACCGGCCGCACGGATCTGGCCGAACTCTTCCATCAGCAGTTTGTGCTGGCCGGGACGGGCGAAGCAGGCCAGGAACGCCTCGGGCTCCACGGTGGGTTCACTCACCCCGTTCTCGGTCAACTCGTCGAACGCCGCCAGTGACTCCCGGTTCAGCGGGATGTAGTGGCCCATGGCCCTGGTCCAGGCCCCGGCGGTGGAGCGGCGTAGGAAGCCGGCCAGGAACCGGATCAGCACCGGGTCGATCCGGGGCGGGACGTAGACCGGGGAGTTGGGGGAGATGAACGCCTTGAGTCCCGAACGTAGGATCGCGGGCTCGGGTAACGGGGTGGTGATCGGAGGAGTCAGCCAGCCGGCGTTGCCCCAGGACGCCCCGGCGGCTACGTGATCCTGCTCCACCACGGTCACGTCCAGGCCGGCGCGGCGCAGGTGCCACGCGGTGGCAAGTCCGACCATCCCGGCGCCAACGACGATCGCTGACTTCGGCGTGGGGATACTGCGTTGGCGGACCGCGGCGATGCGGCGGTTTCGGCGGGAACCCATTGGTCCTTGGTACCAGCCGCGCAGCGGCGATGCCAGCGGTTTGACGCGCAGGTCCTGCGAAGCCGGTGCGCCGCCGTCCCCGGAACCGGGGCGGGGCGTCCGGTCGGGCACAACCCGGGCCCGGGCCGGGAAGAGTTCCCGTGCCCGGGCCGGGCCGTCTCCTAGCCCTTGACCGCCCCCGCGGTCATGCCGCGCACGAAGTAGCGCTGCAGGGCGAAGAAGACGATCACGGGGACGAGCATCGAGATGAACGCCCCGGAGGAGAGGAGGTCCCACCGCTGGCCGTACTGGCCGATGAGGCCCTGCAACGCCACGGTGACCACCTCGTTGCGTCCCGAACCGATGAACAGCACCGCGATCAGCAGGTCGTTCCACACCCAGAGGAACTGGAAGATCGCGAAGGCGGCCAGCGCCGGCACGCTCATCGGCAGGATCAGGCGCCAGAACGTCTGATAGTGGCTGGCGCCGTCGATCTTGGCCGACTCGATCACGGCCTTGGGCAACGTGGACATGTAGTTGCGCAGGATGAACACCGCCAGCGGCATCCCGAACCCGGTGTGGGCCAGCCACACCGTGATGAACTCCCCGACCAGGCCGAACTGGTTGAACAGCTGCAGCAGTGGCATCAGCGCCACCTGGTTGGGCACCACGAGCAGGCCCACCACGAGGACGAACAGCCAATCCCGGCCCCGGAACTGCAGGAACGTGAAGGCGTAGGCCGCCATCGCCGCGATCAGGATGGGGATGATGGTGGCCGGGATGGTCACCACCAGGGAGTTGATGAAGGCGTTGCCCATGCCCGCATCCAGGACCTCCCGATAGGAGTTCAGCGTCCAGTCGTTGTCCCAGAACCGCAGGATCGCTCCCCACCAGGAGGTGCTGGTGGCATCCTCGCGGGTGCGGAAGGAGGTGACCAGCAGACCCAGAGTGGGGATGACGAAGCCGACGACGACGAGCGTCAGGGTGATGCGGACCGGCCAGTTGGCTCTGGACTCACCCGGCTCGGGACGCGACCTGGGGCGGGACCTGCCCGTCGGGGCGGCTTCTGCTACCGGAGGAACGGTCGAGGTACTCATCCCATGGCCTCCTGCTTCCGGAACTGCCGGACCTGGTAGATCATCACCGGGATCACCGCGATCATCAGCAGCACCACGATGGCCGCGGACTTGCCGTAATCACCCACATTGAACAGTTCGGCGAAGAATCGTCGTGCCACGACGTCGGTATTGTGCTGGCCCCCGGTCATCACGTAGACGATGTCGAAGATCTTCATGACCGCGATCAGAATCGTGACGAATACGGTGATCACCGTGCCCCAGATCTGCGGGATCACCACTTGGAAGAAGGCCTGTACTTCGGTTGCGCCGTCAATGCGGGCCGCTTCGATCGTTTCCTCCGGAACCGCTTTGATCGCCGAGGACAACAGCACCATCGCGAACCCGGTCTGCAACCAGATCAGGATGATCATGAGCAGGAAACTGTTCAGCCGGTAGTCCCGCATCTGCAGCCAGACCTGTGGTTGCCCACCGATGCCGGTCCACAGCGCGTTCAGCAACCCGATCTGTTCGGTTCCGCCGGGTCGGAACTCGTAGATGAACCGCCAGATTGTGCTGGCCCCGACCATGGAGATCGCCATCGGCAGGAAGATCAGTGACTTGGTGACCTTCTCCCCGCGCGGGGCGAGCCGGTCGGTGAGCACCGCCACCAGCAGCCCGATCACCACCGCCACGGTGGGCACCACCAGGATCCACAGCAGGGTGTTGATCATGGTCTGCTGGAACGCGGACTCGGTGAGCAGATCCACGTAGTTCTGCACCCCGATCCACTCGGTGGAGCGGGCGTTGGCGAAACTGAGAATGATCGTGCGCACACCCGGGTAGAGCAGGAACAGTCCGATGAAAGCGATCGCCGGGCCGGCGAACACCCACGGCTTGAGCCTGCTGGACCACCGTTCGGGTAGCTTCTCGACGAGCCAGTTGAACACGAAGAAGAGGATGAGCACCGCTCCGACGCCACCGGCGATGGCAAGGACGGCGTTGATGACTTTGATCATGGTGCGCCCTTTCCCAGGCGAGCACGCCGGCCGGGCGAGGCTTCACTGCCCGCCCGGCCGCCGTGGAGAATCACGGCCAGCTGTTCTCGATCTCGCTGAGAGCCTCCTCCAGTTCCACGCTCCCGGAGAGCCAGTCGACCATCGAGGTCCAGAACGTCCCGGTGCCCACCTGGGCGGGCATCAGGTCCGAACCGTCGAAGCGGAACACATCCGAGTCAGCGGCCAGTTCGGCCTGCTCGCGGAGCAGGTCGTTGGGGTAGAAGGAGGTGTCGAAGGAGACGTTCGGGGAAAGCCACCCACCGGATGCGGCGGAGTTCTCACCGAATGACGGCGCGGCGATCGCCTCCAGGGCTGCTGCGGCGTCGGGGTTGTCGCTCAGCAGCGCCATGTAGTCACCGCCGCCCAGCACGGGCTGTCCATCGAAGCCGCCCTCATAGGGAGGCAGCAGGAACACGCCGACCTCCTCATCGAGGTTCTCCAGGATCTCCGGAGGCCAGAAACTGGTGATGAAGTTGCCCTGGCGGTGCATCATGCAGCCCGGCTCGTCGGCGATCAGCGGGTTTGCGGCGTCACCGAAGTTCGTGGCGGTCAGGCCCTGCTGGCCACCGACCACGAAGCCCTCGGTCAGGGCGATCTCACCGAATGCCTCACCGGCTTCCACGACGACGGGGTCATCGAAGGGGATCTCATTGTTCACCCACTGGTCGTAGACATCCGGTCCACCCACCCGGAGCACGTACTCCTCCAGCCAGTCCGTTGCCGGCCAACCGGTGTCGGGTCCGGACTCGATGCCGATGCACCAGGGCGTCACACCGTCATCGACCATCTGCTGGCTCAGTTCCACCAGTTCCTGGTGCGATTCGGGGATGGTGTAGCCGGCGTCGTCGAACTCGGGGATCGGGTAGAAGACCAGTGACTTGACGTTGATGGAGTAGGGGATGCCGTAGGTGGTGCCGTCCTCCGCGGTGCCGGTGTCCACCAGACCGTCGATCATGTCCCCGGACGCTGCGTCGAGGTCGAGAGCCTCGGAGAGTGGGATCAGGTGACCGTCGCCGGCCAGGTCCATCATCAGACCGGGCTGGGGGAAGATCGCGATGTCGGGTACGTTCCCGCCCTCGACGCGGGTGCGGATGATGGTGTCGAAGTCGGCCAGGGAGTTGAACTCCAGGTCGAGGTCGTGCTCCTCGGCCACCATCTCCAGGTCGGCTTCGAAGGCCTGTTGTTGTTCCCCGGAGAAGGCACCGACGATCTCTACCGGTCCACCGCTGGCACCGTTGCCGTTATCACCATTGCCTGTGTCGCCGGTGCCCCCGCCCCCGTTGCCGCCGTTGCCTCCATCGGGGTCGTCGCTCAAGCACCCGGCTGCGAGTAGGCCCGTGGCGGCCACGACCGCCGCCAGGCGGACTGCTGCGCTTCGTTTCATTCCGGCTCCCTTGCTAGTGTCGATGCGCATGCTGGCTGATTGCACCCCCATGCGCACCCCTAGGCATACTCCTGTCCGGGCACCGGCGGGGTGAATACGGGCATAACCGTTTGACAACAAATATGGAAAGGGCATTCCCGACAGTTGCTGAGATATTCGGGATTGGGCCTAATCGACCAAGCGGGCCCGGCCATCGGCTAGGTCGTATTCCACGCCGATGACGGCGCAGCGGCCCTCGGCGATGGCGTTCTCCAGACTCAGGGAGTAGGTGCGCAGCATCTGCACCGTGGCGCGGACATGCTGGCGGCGCAGGGCGTCGTCGTCGGGGATGTGGATCTGGCGCTGCAGGGCGGCATCCACCGGTGCTGCCCCCTCGTGCCCCCCGGATGGGGCGGCGGGCTCGGGCTCGGCGTGCCCAGTTCCCATGTCGCCGGCGGCCGACGGTGGCGTATCGGGGCGGGAGTGCCGATCCTGCTGGCCGGGCATGACCAGGCTGGGAATCACCCGGTCCACCACCGCGCGCACGAAGCCGCCGGGCATCTTCCCCGTGGTGAGGGCGTCGATCGCTGCCTGCAGGGCTCCGCAGTGGTCGTGACCCAGGACCACCACCAGCGGCACTCCCAGGACGTCAACGCCGTACTCGATGGACCCGATCACGGTGGTGTCCACGACGTGCCCGGCGGTGCGCACCACGAACAGGTCACCGAGGCCGCGGTCGAAGATCAGTTCGGCGCCGACCCGGGAGTCGGAGCAGCCGAAGATCACCGCGAACGGGTGTTGGCGGACCGAGACCTCACGACGGTGGTCCACGCCCTGGCTGGGGTGCGTCATCGTGCCTGCGACGAATCGATCGTTTCCCTCGCGCAGGGCCTGCCAGGCCGCTTCGGGGCTCACGGGTGCCTTGGGACTCATGCATCCTCCGCTCGTGGTGCTGGTGTGGATGTGCCGTGGCGGGCGAGCGACTGCTCCAACTCGTCGCGGCTGGGCGGGTTGGCTCCGGCACGGCTGACGGTGAGCGCGGCGGCTGCCGCGGCATGCGTCATCGCGGCCCGCAACCCGGTGGTACCGATGCGGTGCAGGGCGCGTCGACGGGACGCGCCGAGCAGGTCCGCCCGCCAGAGGGCATCGAGCAGGGCGGCCATGTAGGAGTCCCCGGCGCCGACGGTGTCCACCACGGACACCAAGGGGCTGGGATCCCTCACCTCCCCGGCGGCGCACAGGCCCACCGACTCCGAACCCCCACGGGTCACCACCACCAGTGCGGGCCCCCTGTGCGCCCAGTTCCGGGCGGAGGCGATCGGATCCTGTTCGGGGTAGAGCCAGGTCAGGTCCTCATCGGAGACCTTGACCACATCGGCGCTGGCCACCAGGGCCTCGATACGCTCCCGGGCCGGCCCGACCTCGCCCATGATGGTGGGCCGGACGTTGGGGTCGTAACTGATCGTGGCATGGGTGGCTCCGCCGTTGAGGAGGCGTGCCACCTCGTCCGCGCCAGGGGGCAGCGTCGCGGCGATGGACCCGGCGTGCAGCACCCGCACGTGCTCATCCACCGTGGTGGCAGGTACCCGCCACTCCAGGTCGAAGGTGTACTGTGCCGCCCCGTCCGAGTCCAACCGGGCCAGCGCCGTGGAGGTGCGCTCGGCACCGTCGGAGCCCCGGGTCAGGTCCACCCCGGCGCCGGTCAGGTGGGCGCGCACCAGATCTCCGTGTGCGTCCGAGCCGAACCAGGTGGACAGCCTCACCGGGCGTCCCAACCGGGAGAGGCCGATCGCGACGTTCGCCGGTGATCCACCGGGGTGCTCGGTCACGTGCCCACCGGCGTCCCTGACCACATCGACCAGTGCCTCACCGACCACCAGTGCGCCCGGGGCAGCGGTCACTGATCGCCCTCATCAGCCACTGGGGCGGACGCTTGGTCCGCGTCGGTTCCGTTCGCGTCGGGTTCGGCGGCGTGGTCCGCGCTGGCGGCAGCCAGTCGCTCCTTGGCCGCATCCAGCCAACCCTGGCACCGGTCGGCCAACGCCTCGCCCCGCTCCCACAGCGCCAAGGAGTCCTCCAGGGAGGCCGAGCCGTTCTCCAGGCTGGCTACCACCTGGATGAGTTCATCGCGGGCCTGCTCGTAGGACAGGGTGTTGACGTCGGGACGTTGGCTGGGATCGGTCACGGCACTATCCAATCAGGTCGGTGCGGGGTCAGTGTGAGTCCGCCGGCGCCAGCGAGGCGCCGGCGTTCTCGGTGGGTTCTGCGGTCACGGCCACTTGGCCGCTCGTCGTCTCCTCGATCGCCGTCACGTCCAGGTGCAGTGCCCCGCTGGCCACCTGGGCGTGCAGGTCCTGCCCGACCTCGACGGCCCCGGCATCGCGGACAACCTGGCCGCTGCTGGTCCGAAGGACTGCGTATCCGCGATTCAGGGTGGACTGGGGGGAGAGCGCGCGCAGGCTCGCCCGGGCGGTGTGCAGGTCCGCTTGGGCCTGGGCAAGCGCATGCCGGATGGCCTGGCGGGCGTCGCGTCGCGCACGCTGCAGGCCCTCCATGCGGGGGGTAATGATCGAGGTGGGGTCAGCCAGCACCGGGCGGGCCCGGATATTGGTCAGGTGTGCGCTCTCGTTGTCCAGGCGTTGGGCCAGACAGCGCCGCATCTGCTCGCGAGCGTCGTCGATCCGGGAGAGTTCGGCAGCCACGTCCGGCACCACGCGCTTGGCCGCCGCAGTGGGGGTGGAGGCGCGGTAGTCGGCGATCAGGTCCAGCAACGGGGTGTCGGTCTCGTGCCCGATGGCCGAAACTACCGGCGTGGTGGCCGCCCCGACCGCGCGCACCAGGGACTCGTTGGAGAAGGGCAGCAGGTCCTCCACGGACCCCCCACCGCGGGCGATGATGATCACGTCGACGTCCTCACGAGCGTCGAGTTCGGCAACCGCTGCGCTGACCTCGGGTACGCAGTTGGGGCCCTGCACCGCGACCTCGCGGATCTCGAAGCGCACATGCTCCCACCGGGCGCGGGCGTTGACGAGCACGTCGTGCTTGGCCTTGGCATCGCGTCCGCAGATCAGTCCGATGCGCGCCGGCAGGAACGGCAGCGGGTGCTTGCGCTCGGCATCGAAGAGCCCCTCAGCGGCCAGAATCTTCTTCAGGTGCTCGATCCTGGCGAGCAGTTCTCCGACCCCGATGGCGCGGATGTCCTGGGCCCGCAGGCTGAGCGTGCCCTTCTTGATCCAGAAGTTCGGCTTGGCGTGCACCACCACGTGCGCACCTTCGGCCACCGGGGCGGCGACGGAGGCGAGCAAGCGCTTGAGCATGGTCACGTTCAGGGACATGTCCACATCGGTGTCCCGCAACGTCAGGTAGGCGGTGGCGGAGGAATTGTGCTTGTTCAGCTGGACGATCTGACCCTCGACCCACACCGGCGCCATCCGATTGACGTACTCGGCGATCTTGGTCGACAGCACCCGCACCGGCCAGGGGTGTTCGGCGGTGGTGTCCAGTGCCTTGGGGGGCAGGGCGCCGGGGTCGAGGGAGGTGCTCATGGTCCTAGCCTGCCCCATCCCGGTGACAGTCGAAGCAACGGCACCACCGATGGCAGCGGCGGCCGTCTGCATCTGAGGGGCGGACACAGGACGATCACTGCGATGCCACCTAGACTGGAGGCGTGTCTGTAACCAAACGTGTGCTGCTCGCCGCTCCACGTGGCTACTGTGCGGGCGTCGACCGGGCTGTCGAAGCGGTCGAGCGGGCACTGGAGCACCACGGCGCACCGATCTATGTGCGCAAAGAGATCGTGCACAACAAGTTCGTGGTGGAGACCCTGTCCGAACGCGGCGCGATCTTCGTCGACGAGACCGATGAGGTCCCCGAAGGCGCCCGGGTGGTCTTCTCTGCCCACGGGGTCTCGCCGGCGGTGCACGCCGAGGCTGCCACACGCAATCTGGCCACCATCGATGCCACCTGCCCGTTGGTGACGAAGGTGCACAAGGAAGCGGTGCGCTTCGCCCGTAAGGACATGGACATCCTGCTCATCGGCCACGACGGCCACGAGGAGGTCGAGGGCACCGCGGGCGAGGCGCCGGAGCACGTCCAGTTGGTCGACGGCCCGGACGCGGTGGACTCGGTGACCGTGCGGGACCCGGAGAACGTCGTGTGGCTGTCCCAGACCACGCTCTCGGTGGATGAGGTGATGGAGACCGTGCGCCGGCTGCGTGAGCGGTTCCCCGCGCTCCAGGACCCGCCCAGTGATGACATCTGCTACGCCACCCAGAACCGGCAGGTGGCGGTGAAGAAGATCGCCCCGCGGGTCGACGTCATGATCGTGGTCGGCTCGGCCAACTCCTCCAACTCCGTGCGCCTGGTCGAGGTGTCCCTGGAGGCGGGGGCGGGCGCGGCCTACCGGGTGGACCGGGTCCGGGAGTTGCAGGACGAGTGGCTCGAGGGCGCCACCACGGTGGGAGTGACCTCTGGTGCCTCGGTCCCGGAGATTCTGGTGCGCGAGGTGATCGAGCGCCTCGATGCGCTCGGTTTCTCCGACCTCGAGGAGGTCCGGACCGCGACCGAAGACCTGATGTTCTCCCTACCCAAGGAGTTGCGGGCGGACCTGAAGAAGGCCGGGAAACTCCAGCGCGGCCACCGCCCGGAGTTGCAGGTCAACGCCTCCTGAGAGGCCAGCCGCGGCGTTGCGCGCTCAGGCGATCGCGGTTTCGGTGTCGCCGCCGGCGTGTTGCTCCTGGGGGTTCTCGTGTGCGACCTTCTTGGCGACTGCGTCAGCGGATTCGACAAGTTTCGTTGTCTCATCGGCCCGGTCGAGATGCGGCTGCTGCGCTTCGCCGTCAGCGGCGGAGGCATAGAGGTCCTCCTTGTGCGCCGCCACGGCGAGTACTTCCAGTGGTGGCGGTACCTCGAAGGACTCCTCCAATCCCTGCAGACCCGAGAACCGCCGGACCTGGGGCACCAGCCGGGAGTCCAATGAGGCGTTCATCTTGTTGAAGGCGTCCACGGTGCTGTTCAGGCTGCGGCTGACCTTCTGCAGGTGCTCGCCGAAGGTGGCCAGCCGCTTGTGCAGTTCCCGGCCCACGGTGAAGACCTGTTGGGCCTCGGCGGCGAGCAACTCCTGGCGCCAGGTGTAACCCACGGTTCGTAGCAGTGCGACCAGCGTGGGCGGGGTGGCGATGACCACGTTCTTGCCGAAGGCGTGTTCCAGCAGGGTGGGGTCCTGCTCCAGCGCCGCGTTCAGGAAGGCCTCGGCCGGAACGAACATCACGGTGAACTCCGGGCTGCCGCTGATGTGCTCCCAGTAGGCCTTGGAGTCCAGATCGTCGATGTGCTTGCGCAGGTGCCGGGCGTGGGCCTTGAGCCGTTCGGCGCGGACCGATTCCTCGCGGGCCTCCATCGCTTCGAGGTAGCCGTTGAACGAGACTTTGGAGTCCACCACGATCTGCTTGTCCCCGGGCAGTTTCACCACCAGGTCCGGGCGCAGCGCCCCGCCGTCGAGTTGGTCCTGCTCGGTGAAGTCGACATGTTCGACCATTCCGGCAGCCTCGACCACGCGCCGTAGTTGCAGCTCACCCCAACGCCCGCGAACCTGCGGAGCACGCAAGGCGGTCACCAACTGGCCGGTCTCGGTGCGCAAGGAGTCGGAGGACTCGCGCATTGCCTGGACCTGCTGGTCAAGTGCGGTGTGGGCGGCGAGCCGGGCCTTCTCCGCGGACGTCATCTCGGCCTTCACCTCGCCCAGGGTCCGCTGCAACGGCTCCACCAGCGACTTGATGGCCTCCTCGCGCTTGGCCAGTTCGGAGACGCTGGACTCTTCGGCACGCTTGAGCCGCTCCGCAGCCTGCTGCAGGAACGACTCAGAGTTCGCCGCCAGTGCCTTGCGCGAGAGTGCTTCGAACTCGTCGGCCAAACGTTTGGTGTCCGCGCGCATCTCTTCCACTCGCTGCGCCGCAGCCTCACGCTCGGCGCGCAGTTGCTCGGCGAGTTCCCGCTCCCGGTCAGCGAGACGCTGGGCCAACTCCTGCTCTCGCGCAGCCAGCCGTTGCGCGGCTGTATTTCGCTCCTCCTCCAGGCGAGCAGCGGCGTCGGACCGCTCGGTCTGCAGTCGTTCAAGTGCGCTGTCGCGTTCAGCCCGGACCTGCTGATCGTGCATCTGCCGCACCGCGGCCAACTCACGTTCTGCGGCCACGGCGCGGGCATTGAGTTGCCCGCTCTGGGCGGCGGCTCGCTGACGCGCCACCAAGAATCCGCCGGCAATGCCTAACAGCAGCGCCCCGACGATCAACAGCACGTGTGTGAACTCCATGCCCCCAGGCAACCACGAGCCACTGACATCGGGGCACCGACCGGCCGCAGACCCCTCACTTCGCCGTGGATCCGCTCCTATGGCAGGTACGCGCCGTCGTCGTTCATCGTCTGCATCACACCGGGTCCGCCGGTGCTGGTGCCGGCAAGTAGAATCACCCCACGTGGCCCTCACTATCGGAATCGCCGGCCTGCCCAACGTTGGCAAGTCCACCCTGTTCAACGCGCTGACCCGCGCGACCGTCCTGGCTGCGAACTACCCGTTCGCCACCATCGAGCCGAACATCGGCGTAGTGCCGCTGCCGGATGAACGTCTTGGCGTCCTGGCAGAGATCTTCGGGTCCGAGCGGATCCTGCCTGCCACGGTCTCCTTCGTGGACATCGCAGGCATCGTCAAGGGCGCCAGCGAAGGGGAGGGGCTGGGGAACAAGTTCCTGGCCAATATCCGTGAAGCCGAGGCGATCTGTCAGGTCACCCGCGCCTTTGCCGATCCTGACGTGGTGCACGTGGACGGCAAGATCTCCCCGGCTGATGACATCGAGACCATCAACACTGAACTGATCCTCGCCGACATCCAGACTCTGGAGAAGGCGATGCCGCGGCTGGAGAAGGAGGTGCGCGGCAAGCGGATCGAGGCTGAGGTGCTTGACGCCGCCCAGGGCGCCCTGGCGCTGCTGGAGACGGGCGTGACGATCTCCGCCGGTGGGGCTGCCGCCGGACTTGACCCGCAGGTGATCGCCCAGTTCGGGCTGATGACCGCCAAGCCGTTCATCTACGTGTTCAACACCGACGATGAGGGTCTGGCCGACGCCGAGATGCAGGAGCGGCTGCGCGAGTTGGTCGCACCGGCCCAGGCGATCTTCCTGGACGCCAAGTTCGAGGCCGAACTGGTGGAGTTGGAGCCGGATGAGGCGGCCGAGATGCTCGCCGAGTCCGGGCAGGCCGAGTCCGGATTGGACCAACTCGCACGGGTCGGATTCGACACCCTCGGGCTGCAGACCTACCTGACGGCCGGGCCCAAGGAGGCCCGGGCCTGGACCATCGGCAAGGGGTGGACCGCGCCTCAAGCCGCCGGTGTGATCCACACCGACTTCCAGAAGGGTTTCATCAAGGCCGAGGTGGTTTCCTTCGAGGACCTGGTGGCGGCCGGGTCGATGGCTGCAGCCAAGGCCCGCGGTCAGGTGCGCATCGAGGGTAAGGACTACGTGATGGCCGACGGCGACGTGGTCGAGTTCCGGTTTAACGTCTAGCGTCAATGACGCTCCGCGTTATGTGCTAGCCATGTGATCAGATCGTTCGGGAGCAAGGACACCGAGCGCATCTGGCATGAGCAGTACGTCAAGCGTATTGACCGGACGGTGCAGCGGGCGACCTTGCGGAAGCTCGAGTTTTCCATGCGGCGAAGGATGTCGAGGACCTCCGGGTCCCGCCGGGCAATCGCCTGGAGCGTCTGGTCGGCGACCGACGCGGGCAGCACAGCATCCGCGTGAACGCGCAATGGCGTCTCTGCTTCGTCTGGAGAGATGGAGGTGCGGACAATGTCGAACTCGTCGACTACCACTGAGAGTGACCGGATCGAGCCGATCCACCCGGGAGAGGTCCTGATGGAGGATTTCATCGTGGGCTTCGGGATCACGCAGAACAAGCTTGCGGTGTCCATCGGCGTGCCGCCACGCCGGATCAACGAGATTGTTCACGGCAAGCGGGGCATCACAGCGGACACGGCGATCCGTCTGGCGCGGTACTTCGGCACGTCCGAGGAGTTCTGGATGAACCTGCAGTCGAACTATGAGCTGCGGCTCCAGCGCCGCGCTCTGCGGGAGAAGGTCGCTGCGATCACTCCGCTGAGGGTCGCGTGACTGTCGGCCCAGAACGTCTGCTTGTTCGAAAGGCCGTCGGCTACGTAGGTAGTCCCACGTCCGCCGTACCCCGCCTGCCCTCAACCTGCCCTTTGACCGAGGGATCATGAGAATCGTTTCTCATTATTGACTTTAAGGGTTGAATGACTAATATGAGAAACATGCCAGCCCCTAGCCCGTACACGAGCCCCGAGCAACAGGCGGACCTCGAACGCCTAGGCGCCCGGCTACGCGAACGCCGAAAGGCCCTCGGTGTCACGGTAGTCGCCTGTGCCGAAGCTGCTGGCGTTTCGCGTGTCACCCTGCACAGGATCGAGGCAGGCAACCCCTCGGTCACGGTCGGCGCCTACATCAACGTTGCCGCCGCACTCGGACTTCATCTCGTCGTCCCGATCCTCGACGCTCCAGCAGCAGAACCGGCGACGATCACGGTGGGCGACTACCCCGGCCTCCGCATGCTGGCATGGCAGACCGACGCCGGCACCACCATCACCGAGACAGAGGCACTCAACCTCTACGAACGCGGCTGGCGAAACCTCAACCAGGAGACGCTGACTGACCACGAGAAGGCATTCATCCAGCACCTGGCGGACACCTACAGCAACGGGAGGCTCCTTGTTTAGGCGGCTGCACCACCAACAGGTGGCCGAGGTGCTGTCGATCCTCGACGCACCGCTCCTGGCCGAGCACAACTGCTGGTTCGGAGGCGGCACCGCGATCGTCCTCGCCAACGGTGAGTTCCGCGAATCGGTCGACATCGACTTCCTGGTCTCCGACCCGAAGTCCTACCGCGAACTGCGCCAGATGGTCAGGGACCACGGGCTCGATGCTCTGGCTACACGCGAACTGGACCTGGGTCGATCACCCTCTGTTGACGGTTACGGCATCAGGACCTCGGTGCTCGTGGCAGGGATTGCGATCAAGTTCGAGATCATCCATGAAGGTCGCATCGACCTCGACACTCCCTCCCTGGGCGATGAGATCTGTGGCTTACGGATCCTGACGCGAACCGACCAGGTCGCAACCAAGCTGCTCGCCAATGACGACCGTTGGGCAGACACGTCGACGTTCAGCCGCGACCTGATCGACCTGGCCATGATAAAACCCGACGCCGTCGCCCTGAAGGCCGGCGCGCGCAAGGCGGTCGATGCGTACGGCAAGACGGTCGGCGAGACTCTCAACAAAGCAGTCACCTACCTCCAAGATCGCCCGCAACGTCTCGACGAATACATCCGAGCACTCAAAATCGACGCGCCCCGAGCGGTTGTCTGGCAGAGCATCCGCGACTTGTCCGCAAGATGCGCGAAGATCGAAGGTCTAGGTCGGGGCTCGGACTAGCCTGACGTCATGTCGGTGAGTCCGCGACGAATGACCTCAGGGTCTCCGACCGTCCAGCGGTCCGCAAATAGTCCGCAAGAAGTCACGCGGAGCCCGTTTCTGACCAACGGCTGCCAACGGCTCGCGGACGGCGTTTGCCCAGGTCAGAGGCCCTTTTTGGCTGTTTTCAACGATTATCGAAGGTAGCCGAAATACCCGGTTTTCGTTCCGCTTCAACGTCTGATCCCCAGCGCGTCAGAACGGCCCCGTCTGCTTCGGCTGAGTCTTGAGGCATCTGCCGCCGCAGCTCTATTCGACAGCCTCCAAGGTTCTCTCGCGGAACAGCTGAATGAGTGTCATGGGGTCCGAGAAACTGACGAGCATGGGAATCCGGGCTGATGTGGAAGCGGCGACGGCACTTGCCTCGTCAAGGGTCGTCCCGGTGTTTGCGGATGGGGCGTTCGCTGACGTCTGGCCTTCCTTGGCCGTCCACGTCCGCTGCCTAAGAGTGTTCGGTGCACCACCCGCGAGCCCGATTCCGACTCGAGGGTTGACCTTGACCCGAGGTCAACCCGGAGCATGGATGTCATGGACACGCCAACGAAGACCCCACCGACCCCTTGGACGGGCTACGTTCCCGTCGAAGACACCGCACTCCGTGTCACCGACACCGGAGGGGACGGCATTCCCGTCGTCTACCTGAACGGTTCCTATGCCAACACCCGACACTGGAAGAAGGTCATAGCCGAACTCGGGTTCACCGGAACCGTGCACGCGGCCACCGATCAGGCGCTCGCCGGACACGGCCTGCAGCGCACCACGGCCGCATCGGCCGGTGGGTCGATCACCTACCGGCACATCGCCTATGACGAACGTGCCCGCGGCCGCTCCCGCCGCTCGGCCGACTACTCGTTCGAGGCCGCCGTGCGCGACCTTGACGCGGTGCTCACCGCCCGCCGCAGCGAGCGCCCGATACTGGTCGGCTGGTCCTACGGGGCCCTGATTGCTGTGCACTGGGCCGACCGGCATCCCGACCGGGTCGCCGGCATCGTGTCGGTGGACGGGGCACTCCCGGTTCCCGCCTCGATCAGGAAGGAACTCCCCGACGACCAGATCCGCAGACTTTTCGGCAGGATGCGGCTGTTCCTGCCGATCGCCGCACGACTGGGGTTGGCTGCTCGGATGAGCGCCGATCAGCACGCCCAGATCAACATCGAGGCAAACAACCTGCTGGAGGAGTCGCAGCTCGTTCCAATTCTCGACCGGATCACCACACCAGTGCGCTACATCATCGCCCAGGGCGACCACACGGGATCGAAGAACGACCAGATGGGTCGGATCCGCCGCGCGCTCGAACCAGTGGTCGCCCGGAACCACAACCTCCAGATCAGCGCCCGGGTGCCGAGCAACCACGAGGCGATCCTGCGCAAGGATTCCGTTGCCGTCGCGCAGGTCGTACGGGACCAGGCCGCGCAACTGGCAGGCTGACGCATGGCACGGGGTCTCACGATCGGGCAAGCGGCGGCGTTCGCGAACGTCACCATCAAAACGGTGCGGCACTACCACCGCCTGGGCCTGGTTGCCGAGCCCGACCGCGACACGTCCGGCTATCGCCGGTACGGATCGGCGGATCTGTTCCGGCTCGTCCAGGTGCGCACGCTCGCCGAGGCAGGCGTGCCCCTGGCAGAGATCGAAGATCTTCTCGACGCCGAGCCGGAGCAGTTCGCCGCCCGGATGACCGAGGTCGACCGGCGGCTGAGCGAGCGGATCGACGCGCTCCGAGAACGCCAACTCACGCTCCACAGGCTGGCAGACGGCGATCGGGCGCTACTCTCCGACCGCGCCTGCTCCGCGCTTGCGCGGTTCACCGCGTACGGCTTCGACCTCGAGTACGTCGACTCCGTGCGGGAGAGTCTCATCCTGCTGCGTGCGATCACCCCAGAACTGCACGACGGGTTCCTCGACCAACTCGATGAGCGCTTCGCCGACCCGGAGCACATCGACCTGCTGAAGCGCTCCTGGGAGGCCCGCCACTGGGATCCGCACGACTCGCGCATCGAAGCCCTCGCAACGGATCTCGCAGCGAACCTACTCAAGCAACGCGAGGTCCTGGAACGGAACGCTGCGACGCTGGTCGATGCCGAGTCGACGCAACAGTACGTCACCATCGAGCACCATGGATCGGACGACTATCCAGCAGTAGTGCGGATCAACACCCTCGTCACCCAGCACCTGCGGGCCGCTGGCGTGCCGATCCCCAGACAGGGTTAGGGAGAAGGTTCAGATCGTGGACCTACCCAGCGACGGGCGCTCTTGGTAACGAACCATCACCGATGAAGGGTGGAACGGGCGTCACCGGCGACGTTGGGACAAAGGGTCGTCTGATCACCTGACCTACTCATGTCCCCGTGTCGGCGTTACCTCGTCGACTCGCTCGCCGAGTGACGCAGACATGATCGACTCCGCAGCCTTTCGAGGGCGGTCCCCCGCCGTTCGCCAGTGGTGGGCGTAGATGGTGAACCTCGCAGTCGCGTGCACAAGCGACCGCTGGACGGTCACGACGTCGCAACCGGCGGCGATCCGGCCGGAGGCGTAGAAGGGCCGCAGGTCGTGGAACTTGATGCCGGACGGTCCAGCGTCGCGCAGCGTCTTGCGCGAGCAGTAACCGACGGCGTTCTGGTGCGGTGGTCGTCGCCCTCACCCCCGAGGAGCCAACGATCCTTGCCGGTGGGCGGTGAGCGGCGAGGTGTTCGGCGAGCACGTTGAACCGAAGCGCCGCTCCTCGCGGATGCTCGGGGATGCCGGTCCGGCGCCGCACGACATTGACGTCATGGTGCTCGGGGACCCCGACGTGGACGCGGTTTACCAGGCGTGCACCCGAGTCGAGGTTGCGGTGCACCGTCCCGTGAGCCCGACGATCCTCACCACCGAGGAGTTCGCCGCGCCCTCCGGGTTCCTGGACGACGTGCGCAGCGGGCCGGCCGTCGCCGTGATCGGGGAACTGTCGTGGCGCTGACCCCGCTCACCCGCGTCCAGCAGGCGGCGGTCCTCGCGCCGGTCGCCAGGTCTGCGGCGGACATTTCGCGCTTGCTGTGGTCTCGGCCGTCAGTGGCCTGGACGGCGCCCTGAGCGTGGGCCTCAGCCCCGCCGCTCGAGGTGCCGGAGGATCTCGGCTGCCTTCTCCAGCAGGGGCTCAATGTCCTCGGCCTGCTGACGGCCCTTGCGCCAGAGCAGCAAGGTCGAACCACGGGTGGCCAGGCCGTCCAGTTCGCCGTGGAAGTCCAGGAGACGAGCACGGAAGCCGTCACCGAGGAGGGCGCGCAGAACGCCCTGGTTCTGCGCCTTCGCCCCCCAGGCGCGGTCGAATCCCGCGTCCCCGGTGGTCTGGCTGGGCGCGCCGGCGAGGGCCCGCGAGAAAGCACCGCCCCGGGATGTGATCGTCAGCGCCGGTAACTCCCGGTCCGCCTTGAGCGCGGCCAGGTGGTAGAGATGCACATGAGTGGACCCCCTGCTGCGGCTGCTTCCCTTCGTGCGCTCAGTGGCGGCGAACTCCCAGGACTGTGCCGCCCGGCTTCGGTAGGTGCCGCTGAGGAGGTTGCGGGAACGGAGCCGGCGAAGTCTGCCGGAAGCGGTGATGGGCAACTCGAAGCTCTCGGTGAGGCCCTCGGATTCCTCCTCATAACGCCAGGCGTGCCGTGTGGCGAACTCGCGGGCACCGTTCGTCGCACGACGACGTCGCCGCTCGATGCGTACGGTCGAACCGATGCCGAGCGCCAGCACCGTCGCCAGCGGAAGCGCGATGATGAGGATCTCAACCGGCGGCACTCTGGCCCCTCACCGCGGCGTGCGGGGCGCCGCGCCCCCAGCCTTCGAGGCTCGGGTCGGGCTGGTCACGGCTTTCCAGTCGCCGTCCACCAAGGTGGAGGTGATAAGGGTGGCAACGGGCCTGACGCTCTCGCAGCCGGTGTCCATGGCATGAGCCTAGTCACCCCTCCAGGTCGCACGCATCGGTCTCCGGTTCGACGCGACCGAATTCACGAGGCAACCGGCCGTGAAGCCGGTGGCACTGCGTGGTGGTGCGCACAGGGCGGCCGGGTGGCGGTCCAGTAGGCGCGCGTGATTGGCTCTCGTGCCCAGAGGAGTCCTGGCCGCCCGTTCATGCGGGCTCGCGTCGAGTCGAGCAACGCTCGGTGGCCGCAATTCGATCGCGTAGATTTACGTTGTATGACATATCAGGGCCTCTCCCCGTGAAGCGCGTCCGAGGTCAGCACGCAGGGCTGACCCGGGCGATGGTGCTCGGCGGCGCTCTCGATCTCGTCGACCGGCAAGGTGCTGCGTCGCTGACTATGCGCGGTTTGGCTGCTGAACTGGGTGTCGAGGCAATGGCGCTCTACCATCACGTGTCGAACAAGGACCAACTCCTTGACGGGTTGGTGGAACTGGTCGTCGGCGACGCCGTGCCGCCGGAGTCAACTGGGCGTGAGTGGCGTGAGTTCATGCGTTCCTACGGGTTGAGGCTCAGTGCACGGCTGCGAGCGCACCCGGAGGTGCTGCCCCTGGTTGCGACCCGCCCTGCCCTCACGCCTACCGTCCTGCGGATGTTGGACAGGGGAGTGCGTGTCCTGCAGGAGGGTGGGTTCCCGCCCGGGTGGGCGCTGCAGGCCATCCACGTGGTGACGGGGTTCGTGGTCGGCAGCCTGGGGGCGTTCCCGGAGACGACGGGGGATGGGGGCGACCCGGAGCGGGTGGAACGTCTCTCCGCAGTGGAACTCGCCGACTTCCCTGCCCTGCAGGCTGCGGTCACGTGCGGCCATGCCCCGGGCAGCGGACAGGACTTGTTCCTCGTCACTCTCGATGCGCTCATCGAGGGCCTGGCCAGTGCCGCGAGCAGATGATGCTGGGCGGACGGCGCTGGAAGGTGGATGACCCGCTGCCCCGTGGGAGGCGCCAGTCAACGACAACAGCGTGCGCCGGAGAGGTCGGGTGCCCCGCTTACCAGACGTCTTCCTCGGCCAGCGGAATGACCCAGGCGCGCCGCTCACAGATCAGGCCTTCTCGCATCACAAAGACCTCCGCCATGCTCAACCGCTGCGTGGACCCGTCCCCTTGTGGGACCCGGCCACGGAGTTCAGCCATGATCGTGTCACCCTCCTCGACCATCCGCACCACCTCCAGCTCGGGGTCCCCTGCGAACCCAGGGCCCTCGATGGCGGCGTCGTAGGCAGCCTTGCCTTCCAGCGTGAAGGCACCGAACACCGTCCACCTGATGTCGTCGGTCAGGCAGTCCAGGATCTGGCCGTGATCGGTGCGTCGAAAGCCATCGAGGTAGCGCTCCACGGTCTGCTTGTTCCTACTCGTTCCCACGTTCTCTCTACCTCCTCGTTGGGTGGGCTATGCCGGGAGATCTCCGGACCGAGCCCATGGCCCTGTGATTTCGACATGCATCTCGAAGTTCGGCACCAGGACGCCGCGGACCGTATTCGTCTTGTTCTCACGGTCGACCACGAAGCCACACCTGGCGAATGTTGCCCGGGCGGCGCGGCTCGCTCGGGTCGTGACACGCGTGCACCCTCGTCGCCTGGCTTCGGCCAGCACGCTGGTGATCAACGAGCGGGCGATGCCACGCCCACCGGCCTGAGCGGGCAACGAACAGCATGTCTACCTCTGCCTCGTCGGTCAGGTCGCAGAAGCCCACGAGAACCCCCTCCACCTCGGCCACGATCGTCCACACCCGTGAACGAGCAGCGGCCCACGCCGTGCTGTCCAGGTGTGGAGGGCACCATGCGTTGACCTGGTCTGGGCGGTAGTGGGCTGACGCCGTTTCTCGGATGGCGCGCACGTACACCTCCAGGGTGGGCTGCGCATCCCCATCCCGGTACCGTCTGAGTCGCGGAGGGAGGGGGGCGTCGTCGGAGTCTTCGCGCCAGTTCATCCCACCGAGGAGACGCCCTCGTAGACCGCGAAGTCCGGCCTCCCTCGCGTCTCGAAGACCTGGATGGTCAACCCCTGCGGTGTCGTACGGCTGTTGACCAGGTCAAGGCCGAGAGGGCTCGCGCCATCGGGGAAGAGTCGACGGCCCTGACCCACGACCACGGGGGCGACGACCAACCGCAGCTCGTCGACCAGGCCGGCGGAGAACAGGCTCTGAGCCAGCGCCGAACTACCATGCACTTGCAGGTCACGGCCTGGCCGGGACTTGAGGTCAGCAACCTGGGCCTCAACATCTCCCGTCAAGATGGTGGTGGGATCCCAGCCGGCGTCGGACAGGGTCTGTGTCGCCACATACTTCGGCAGACTGTTCATCCGCGCCGCGAACGGGTCCCCTGGATCGGTGATTTGTGGCCAGTCACGGGCGAACGCCTCGTAGGTACGCCTGCCGAACAGCAGCGCATCGGCGTGGCCGAGCCAGTCGGAAGCCTGCTCCACGAATGAGGCATCCATGTGCGGGACCAGCCACCCCCCTCGGGTGAACCCTCCGCTCGGATCCTCCTGCGGGGAGCCGGGTCCCTGCGACACGCCATCGAGGCTCACGAACTGCATGACGGTCAACTTCACCTGCGGATCACTCCCGACGCTGGTCCATGTGTTGTACGTCGTAGAACATAACGGGATCGGTCGGCGCTGGGCAAGGGATGGCACCCCCACACACGGGAGCCCCCAGCCCGAGATGCACTCACGATAGGACCGGCGTCAAGGTATCGGGCCGGGCATGTCACCGTCACGTATGAGGAGCGACAGCACGCATCCACTGGGGCAACTGCCCAAGAACGGCGACGTGCCCCGACGCCTCGAGTGAGCGCACGCCGGCCGACGGCAGCAGCGCGGCGAGTCGCTCCGCGTGATGAGCAGGGATGACGCGGTCGGACGCTGCGTGGAACACACTGACTCTGGTGGTAATCCGATCGAGGTCGACGCCCCATGGCGCGACGAGTGCGAGATCGTCGTCGATCTCGCCGAACGCGCTGCCCGCGGCAGTTGCCGATTGGGCGTCGTCACCGATGCCGGCCCACGGTCCCGACAGGGCTGCCCAATCGGCTGCTGTGAAACTGCCGGGATCGAACTCGGCCGTGCGCTGATAGCGCTCCCTCGCCTCGGGCCCTTCGGCAGCGGGCCGCAGCCCGCCCCCGTTGGCCGCCATACCCGTGAACCAATCCGGCGTCTGGTCATAGGGGGCGGGGCATCCGAACGTTGCGGCATGGTCGACGCGATCGGGCGCAAGGGCTGCCAGCGCGAGTGCGTGCGGGCCGCCGCCCGAGTACCCGGCCGTGACCATGCGGCCGACGTTCAGCCGGTCCAGGACCTCGATGATGTCCTCAGCAGCGTCGGATACCGTGCGACCAGCACGTCGGGATGAGCCCGCGAAGCCCGGGCGGGTCACCGACACCAGGCGTAGCCCGACCGCAGCGGCTAGCTGGTCGATTGGCGGCGGATGCTTCCCGGTGTGCGGCGTGCCGTAATGCATCACGAGCACGGGCGCGCCCGGGGCGGGGGAGCCCGCGTGGTGGATCGCGACGTCGCGACCATCCTTGAGTTGGGAGTCTTGCCGCTCACCCATGTCGCTCCGCTCCCGCCCACAAAGCCGTCTCGAATGTCGTCGTCGCACGGGCACGGGCTCGTGCACCCTTGCTGCGCTGAACCTATCGCGCACAGGACCAGTGGAGGCCGGCTTCAGGCCGCGGCCTCGGTGCTCCCTGCGAGGGGTCCCTATGGGCGCGTAGCGTGGGCAGGGATCCGAAGCACGCTGGAGGTGCCGACCCCGTGAGCACGATCGTCTTCTGTCCGATCACCTTCAATCTCGCCGAGGTGACGCGGATGATCGAGGTCGCCCGGGCGCTGGATCCCCGGCACCGTGCCGTGTTCCAGGGCTATGAGCACGACTTCGCTCATCTCATCGTCGACGCGGGTTTCGAGTATCGCCCGAGCGAACCCTCGTTCACCGAAGTGGAGCGCCGGCAGGCGCTGCGTTTCGATCAGGGCAAGACGCTGAGATCTCCCTTCACCGACGAACTGGTCGCAGCGCGGGTGGGCGCCGAGAGGCGTCTGATCCGCGAGGTGGATGCCGCGGCCGTGGTCATCGGCACGAATCCGACCTCGATGATCTCAGCGCGTGCCGAGGGAGTGCCCTTGTTCTATCCCGTCCCGTTCGCTCTGACCCGACCACAGGTCGAGCAGGTTGGTCGGATCGGTCTTGTTCGCGGGACGGGCACGGCCGCCCGGCTTGCCGACACTGTCGCGACCCGTCTGTTGCGCTGGGCGTACAACCACGCGCCACTCGCCCCGAGGGCCTTCGCACGAGTCGCGGTCGCCAACGGGCTGGCACCGCTTCGCACCATCGCATCGCTTCTCGAGGCGGACCACAACCTTCTCACCGTCATGCCGTGGGAATTGGAGGGCTTCTCGCTGCCACCGGGCTATGCGCGCGTCGGCCCGATCTTCGCGCATCTCGACGGCGAACTGCCGCCGATCGTCGCCGAACTGGCCGCGGAGGAGCGACCCCTTGTCTATTTGGGCCTCGGCTCGTCGGCGCACCGCGGCCTCGCTCTGGCCGCAGCGGCCGGGCTCGGTGAATTGCCGGTGAATGTCATTGCGCCGATACGGCACTATCTCGATCCCGATGACCGTCTGCCCGCGAACGTCCACGTCACCGACCTCCTTCCCGCCCACCGCCTCGGCGGATTCGTCGACGCCGCCGTGCTGCACGGCGGCCAGGGAACCGTGCAGACCGCGTGCGCAACCGGCACCCCCTTCGTGGGGTTCGGACTCCAGCCGGAGCAGGTGTGGAATATCGACCAGTGCGTCGCGCAGGGTAATGCGATTGCACTCTCTCCGAAACAAGCCGGCACACGACTTCTGGCCGACGCCGTAGAACGGATCCTCGCCGATGAGCGCGTGCGTGCGTCGGCTGACCGCGTCGCGCAGGCATTCCGCGCCGAAGACGGTGGTGCCGCCGCGGCGCGATATCTCGAAGCGCAGATCGCCTCGATCGAGCGTTGAGGCCTCTGGCCGTACCCTGTCGTGACTGGCGGTTCAGGGCCACCGGGGCCGGTACTTCAAGTGCGTTACCCCGGGGCCTTCTGCCACCCGGACGATGTCGAGTTCCACCGGAGCGTCCCCACCGCTCTCGAACAGACGGCGTCCCTGGTGCAGCAGGACGGGGACCAGGTGGATCTGGAGTTCCTCCAGCAGGCCGCTTTGCAGGCCCTGTTGAATGGCGCCCCCGCCGTGCAGTCCTACGGCTTTGCCCGCGGCGGCAGCGGTCGCCCGCTGTACGGCGGCTTCGAAACCGTCGGTGACGAAGTGGAAGGTGGAGCCTTCGCGCACGTCGTCGGGGCGGGCGTGATGGGTCAGGACGAAGATGGGCATCTCGAATGGCGGGTGGGGCCCCCAGATGGCTTCGGCGTGCTGGTAACTGTCATGCCCCATCACCAGGGCGCCGGTGCGGTCGAACTCCGGGCCCAGCACGTCGTCGGCGGTGAGTTGGTTCCTGTCGGCGACGTCGTGGGCGAACCAGCCGTGTAACGACGCCCCGCCGCTGCCCATCGGGCTCTCCGGGTCCGGGTCCGGGCCGGTGTAGAACCCGTCGAGGGAGACGCTCAGGCTGGCGATGACGGTCATGCTTGTGCTCCGACCTGGGCGTGTTCAGGAACGACGGCGTCGCGCCCGGCCACCACGGCGGCCCGCAGTGAGTTGTCAAACTCCAGCGGGGACATCTCCACGGACAGGACGCCGCTTTCCGTCACCGTGCTGTGCTGCAGGTGAAGGCCGTAGGCGGGACCGTCCCCGTCGAACAGGCCAGCACCGCCGCCCACGACGACGGGGGCGATCAGGAAGCGGTAGATGTCGATCAACCCGGCCTCGTGCAGAGTGCGGGCCAGGCGGATGCTCCCGTGAACCTGCAGTTCACGATCGTCGTCGGCCTCCTTGAGCCGTCCGATGTCATCGAGGAAGCCGGAGCCGAGCGGCGTGCTGGTGTCGGCCCAGGTGGCACCCAGTGTCGAGGAGGTCACCACGTACTTGTGCCGGTGGTTGATGCGATCGGCGACGGCGTCCGCGGGGTCGGTGACAAGGGGCCAGTGGGTTGCGAAGGTGTCGAAAGTGCGCCGTCCCAGCAGCAGGGCACCGCAGCGCTCGTACCACCCATTGACCGCCTCGCCGCATCCATCGTCGAAGACGGGCATCAGCCAGCCTCCGCGGTGGAACTCCCCGCGCGTGTCCTCCTCCGCGCTGCCCGGACCTTGGCTGACCCCGTCAAGGGTCATGAAGAGATTGACGCTCAATTTCATGGTGCATGCCTTTCTGTGGCTTGGCTGGGTTGGGGATCAGGGAATGCCGGCGGTGTCGGCCAGCGGGACATGGAAGGCGCGGATGAAGTCATCGAAGGCGGCAGGAGGTCCGGTGTGGCGGACAGCCCCGGAACTCAGCGCATCAGCGGGTGTCATTCGGCCGGCGAGCAGCAGGCGAAGTTGCGGGCCGGTGCGGATCGTCACGTCGGGCGGGCCACCGGGTTCGCCTTCGCCGACGATGGCCCGGTCGGGTTCAACAATCGCCCAGGCGCTCGCAGGACCGGCATGGACCGCGTACGTCGTCACGACCCGCACCGCGCCGGGGCGGAAGGCTGCCCGCAGGGCCGCCGCTAGCGAGGCATCGGTAATCACGTCGTCGTCGGCCGGTGAGACCATCGTCGCCGCTCCCCATCTCCCGATCGCATCAAGGATGGGGAGGAGTCCCTGTCCGTGCGGGGTGAGTCCGTAGAGCACACCCCCACCCGGCCGGTCCTGCGCCGTGCGGTCGATGACGCCCGCCGACTGCAACTCACGCAGCCGCGTGGCCAGCACACTGGTCGGAATTCCCGGTAAGCCCTCCAGCAGGTCCTTGAACCGGCGAGGTCCGATGCTCAGGTCGCGCAGGATGAGCAACGACCAGCGCTCACCCAGCACACTGCCGGCCTTGGCAAGGCCGCAGAACTGGCCGTAATCCTTCATGGATTCATATTACGAAGTGCGCTCCATAAAAGCAAGCAACGTGCACGTTGGGGGCGCGGTTCCGCTTCTGGCGAGATGTCGGGGAGGTCGTCGTCGTGACCGGCGCCGAGGTCTCAACTGCCCTGCAGTCCCCCGTGGAACTCACTACGGTGGTGGGAATACTGTCCAATGATCGGCTCAACGATGACGACGGAGATCGACCCAAGCCGCTACGCCGGGCTACGCAGGTACAACATCACGGCCGCGGTCGTGCACGCGGCCCAGGCGGTCGCGGTGGTGCTGCTCGCGACCGACTTCACCCTGCCGATCACCGCCAGGTACCTCGCCGGCCCGCCCGGCAGCCCCCCGGGCGAGGCGGTCACGCTGTGGGACGCCCCGATTCCGCTGGCGATCGCGACGTTCCTGGTTCTGTCTGCGCTGTTCCACGTCATCGTGGCCTCCCCACCATTCTTCGGCCGCTACCGAGCGGGGCTGGCGCAGAGGCACAACTACTTCCGCTGGGTGGAGTACGCGCTATCCAGTTCGCTGATGATCGTGATCATCGCCCAGTTGGTCGGCATCTCCGACGTGGTGGCGCTGGTGGCGCTGTTCGGCGTCAACGCCTCGATGATCCTGTTCGGCTGGCTGCAGGAGCGCTACCACGAGCCAGGCGACGGCGGATGGCTGCCGTTCATCTTCGGCTGCTTTGCCGGGGTGGTGCCCTGGGTCGGCATCGTCATCTACACACTCGCCCCGGGGTCGACCACTGGGGCCGAGCCACCCGGCTTCGTTTACGGGATCATCGTCTCGCTGTTCCTCTTCTTCAACGTGTTCGCGTTGGTGCAGTGGCTCCAGTACCGCCCGGTCGGCCGGTTCCGGGACTACCTACTGGGGGAGCGGCTCTACATCACGCTCAGTCTCACCGCCAAGTCCGCTCTGGCTTGGCAGATCTTCGCCGGCACCCTCGCCGCCTGAGCCACCGGTCAATGTCCGCAATCTTTCACGCGCATCGGTTCAGTTGGGGCCACTCCCAGCGGCACGCATGCCCACTCCAATCATCGGCACGCTGCGAGCAGTTTCAACCACCGGTGCCCGGGACGCTCCTGCCGGAGCGCTCCCTCTAGCCAATCAAGGCTCGCCTCCTGAAGGTGTGGCAGGCAACGCTCGAGATCGAGGGTGTCCTTGGGGCGAGCGTGCTTTGCCTTCAGGAGAAGCTGGACTTCTGGACGCAGGTAAGTGATCCCATCGTGTTCCCACAGGCACTCCACAAGTGGCTTCGTCAGGTGTGGAGCCCGCTTGTAATGCCAGGTAATTCCGCGAACTTCCTCAAGCAGAACGTCATATTCCCAGGGATCAGCACCGCTCGCGCGCAACCAGAGGTTGCCGCATCGATCGGGAATCTGTGCGTCTTGGTTCGGGAGAATCGGCGCCAAGATGCCGAATGCAGCCCAGGCATCAAGTGTGGATGACACGAAGTCGACAAATCCCTCTGCTTCCTCGCGGGGGATCCCGAGGTCCAGGTCGCCATGCTCGCGCCGCGAACCGGCAAAAGCGTCGATCGCCCAGCCTCCAGCAATCCACCACCGGCCGGAGTAGCTTTCGAGCAGTTGTGCTGCGTCTTCTGGTGTGCGGTGCTTCCAAGGGCCATATAGACGGACCACTTCGTCATGATCGAGCACAGCCACAGAGTAACGCCCGTGCGGATCGGCGCGTTTGCCGATCCCTGCGTCGTGATATTCCGAAGCGCTGGGCTGCGCGAGGGACTTGCGCGTTGGTTGTGCTCAGCCGGTCCCGGTCTCATCCCGCAGCCGCGGTTCGACCCGGTGCTCAGGCCGCACCCCGGACTTGTCGGCGTAGAAGTCACGGATCCGGTCCATGTCCTTGGCGACATCACCGGTCAACTCGAAGGTCGGCCCCAGGCCGGTAGTCATGGTGGTGCGATCGACGTAGCCAAGGGTCACCGGCATCCCCGTCTCCCGGGCGATGCGGTAGAACCCCGACTTCCAGTGCGTGTGCCCGCTGCGGGTTCCGTCGGGGGTGACCACGAGCCCGAACACCTCACCGGCGCGGACCCGCTGGACCACCTCACCCACCACGCGGCTGGGGTCGGACCGGTCCACGGGAATACCGCCCAGTGCCCGCATGATCGGGCCCCGCCAGCCTCGGAACAGACTGTTCTTGCCCAACCAGCGCACGTCGACGCCCAACCGCCAGGCGATGCCCAGCATGAACGCGAAGTCCCAGTTGGAGGTATGCGGGGCGCCGATGAGGATGGTGGGACGGTCCGGCGCGGGAGAGGTGGACAGTCTCCACCGGCTGAGTGACCAGAACGCGCGGGCCACGAGGCGTCGAAGCATGGTCCTACGCTAGATGGTCCTTGACCCGTTGGCCCGCGCGCGTGATGCAGCCCACCAGCGGCCACGAAGTGCCGAGGTTGTGGCTCAGATGTCCGGGTCAGGTCGCTCGAAGAAGTCGAACCGGATGGCCTTGGGCATCACGTGCACGGCCTTGAAGTCCGGACCTCCGGTGACCTTGTGCCACTCGCCGGAGGGCACACGAAGGCATCGCCGGGTGCCAGATCGTGTCGGGTCTCAGCGAACTCGATGGTGCATCGCCCCTCAGTGACCACGAGTACCGACTCGTCCGTGGCGGTGTGGCCGGGGAATGCGGTGCCGGAGGTGCCCTCCATCCGCTTGGCGGCCATCACCGAACCTTCGTCCAGTGGAGTCAACCTCCTCATACTGTTCCTCCGGGGGTGGTACCCAGACCCTGCGCTGCATCGGCGTGTTCCAGCGCTCTGTAGGTCGCCTCGAAGGCCTCGCACCCATCGCCGGGCACCGCATAGTTGCCAGTCACCGCGCGCAGTTCGTCGAAGAGTGCAGCGACCTGGCCGGCGCTACTTGCTTGCTGGACCTGCTCGGTGAGTTCGCGCACCCGGGTCAGTTCTGGGTGGTGCTCCCCGTGCACCCGCTCAATGAGCGGAGCGAACTGAGCAGCGGTCGCCATGTGTCCCTCGGCCATCGGTAGAGGCCTCCCGTCCTTGTCTCGGCTATGTCCTCAACGTATGCGGAGAGCGAGAGAGGAGCCTTGACGCGGATCAAGCCATGACGACGGCGCCCGCCGCACCAGGATCGCGACTCGCACTCCGAGCCGCCCTCAGCGTGATCGTCGGCGTCGTCGCAGTCGGTGCCGCCGCCTGAACTTCACTCCGGTCGCGGACGCATGCGGGTGCGCTTGATCTGCGATCGCAACCGCTTCCCCTCCAGTCGCCGGCGCTGGGAGCCGCGGGTGGGTCTGGTCGGGCGCCGCCGGACCGGAGGCACCACCGCCTCGCGCAGCAGGGCGGACATGCGCTCCCGGGCTGCGACCCGATTGCGTCGCTGGGAGCGATGCTCGGCCGCGTCGACGGTCAGCACCGTCCCGGAGAGGCGGGTGCCGAGCCGGTTCAGGGCTCGCTTGCGCTGAACGTCGCTCAGGGCGGTGGTGGCGCTGATATCGAGGCTGAGTTGAACCCGCGAGTCCGTGGTGTTCACACCCTGGCCGCCGGGCCCGGAGGCGTGGGAGAACCGCTCGAGCAACTCTGCCGCCGGCACCGTGATCCCGGCCGGTGCGCCCGGCCCTGGGGGTACGCGCAGGTCATCCACGCCGGTCAGTATGACCCACGGGGTTCGCCGGGGGCCGCTCGCTAGGGTCGTGCCATGCGCAACGAGACAGGTGGCCGGCTCCAGGTGGTGTGCGGGCCGATGTTCGCCGGCAAGTCCGAGGAACTGCTGCGCCGGGTGCGCCGGGCTCGGCTGGCCGGGCTGGCCGTGGAGGTGGTCAACCACAGCCTGGATGAGCGCCACGGCGCCGGCCAGGTCGCCTCGCACGACGGCGGGCGCATCCCCTCCCGGGCGGTATCGGACGTCGCTGCGCTGCGCGATCTCCTCACCGGGCGTGACCTGGACCTGCTGGCCATCGATGAGGCGCAGTTCTTCGGTCCAGACCTGGTCCCCACGGTCGGTGACCTGGTCGCCGAGGGGATGACCGTCGTCGTCGCCGGTCTGTGTGTGACCTACGACGGCCGGCCGTTCGAGCCGCTGCCCGCCCTGATGGCACTGGCCGAGGACGTGGTGAAACTGACCGCGGTGTGTTCGGTCTGCGGGCGCGACGCCGCCTTCCACCAGCGGGTGGAGGAGGACGACGGCGAGGACGCCCTGGTCCCCAGCGTCACCGCCATCGGCGGTACTGAGACCTACCAGGCCCGCTGCCGACGCCACCTCATGCTCGGGGCTTGACGGCGGCCCTCGCGTGGGCGCCGGTTCGCCCGGTCAGCCCAGGGGCGCCCGGCGGGTCACAGACGAGCTGGTCCGGGCGTTACGCAGGTCGAACATCGCAACCACCAGGCTGACCAGCACGATCAGGGTGGTGGTGGCGAACCCGGCACTGATCGCCGCGGTCCAGTCCCGCTCGGCCAGCACCGCGAAGGCCAGGCCGGTGATCACGGCCAGTCCGATCGCGGCACCGAGGCGTTGCCCGGTCTGCAGCACGCCGCCCGCGCTACCGGCGTACTCCAGCGGTACCTCAGTCAGGGTGAGGGTCTGGTTGGGGGCGATCACCATGCCCTGCGCGATGCCGATGAACGCCAACGTCAGCAACAGCCACCACATGCTCGCGGCACCGGTGGCCGCCAGTTGCACCACCGCGATACTCAGCACCAGCCCGAGCAGCGCGCAGCCCATCCCGGCGATCAGGATCGGGCGGCCGTGGGTACTGGTCCAGCGACCGGCGAGGTAGGAACTCACCGCAGACATCAGCGCCGCGGGTAGGCCGATCAGCCCCGCCTCCAGGGCGTTGCCACCCTGGCCACCCTGCACGTACATCGCCACCAGCACCCACACACTGGTCACGCCCATGAAGTACAGACCTGCGATGAGGGTGCCGCCCGTGAAACTGCGGATGCCGAACAGGGCAAGGTCCACCATCGGGGGGTGGCCGTGACGTTTGTGGCATTGTTCCCACCAGGCCCACAGTGCCAGTAACCCCAGCCCTGCCGGCACCAGCAACCAGCCGCGCCAGCCCATGTTCCGCTCGACGAAGGGCAGCAGCAGCGCCAGCACCGCCAGGCCCAGCAGCACCGCACCCACCGGGTCCACATCGCGGACCGTGGTGCGGCGGGTGGTGCGGGGAGGTCGCATCGGCCGCGGCAGCCAGCGCAGGGCCAGCGCGATCGCGCCCAACCCCACCGGAACGTTCACCAGGAACGTCCAGCGCCACCCGTTCACCGACCCGGCCACCTCGACGATGAGCCCGCCCAGCACCGGCCCGATCGCCACCGAGATCCCGACCACCGCCCCCAGCGCGCCGTAGGCACGCCCACGCTCGGGCCCGCGGAAGTACTGCTGGATCATGCCCACGACCTGCGGGGTGAGCAGTCCCGAGCCCAGTCCCTGCACGAACCGGGCCGCGTTCAGGGTGCCCGGGTCCGGTGCGAGCCCGGCCGCCACCGAGGACAGGGTGAACAGCGCGGTGCCGATGATGAAGAGAGGTCCGCGGCCGAGGATGTCGCCGGCTCGCCCGGCCGCCACCAGCACCACCCCGAACGTCAGGGCGTAACCGGTCAGGACCCACTGCAGGTCGGAGTCGGTGGCGCCCAGTCCTTGTTGGATCGAGGGCAGCACCACGTTGATGATGCTGACCGCCACCAGAGACATGAAGACGGCACCCAGCGCCACAGCGAGGACGCGCCAGCGGGCGGGATCGGGGGCGTCGTCCTGCTGCGCCGGAGGCGGGCTGGTGGCCTCGGTGGTGAACTCATCGGGTCGATCCGGACCCTGGCTCATCGTGGACATGTAGCG
This sequence comes from Pseudactinotalea sp. Z1732, assembly GCF_049724975.1. Classification (NCBI taxonomy): domain Bacteria; kingdom Bacillati; phylum Actinomycetota; class Actinomycetes; order Micrococcales; family Cellulomonadaceae; genus Pseudactinotalea; species Pseudactinotalea sp. Z1732. Next base: position 85,648 of record NZ_JBMPQC010000011.1, read on the forward strand.
GCTGATGGTACTCCCAACCGGTACGGTCCCGGTATGCACGCTGAGCCGGTCGAACTGGTCCGATGCGCCTGATCAGCGCCCTGCGGCCGGTGTGGGCGGGACTGCTGTTGGCCGCCTTCATCGCGGTGGGACTGATCGTGCTGAACTCCTTCATCCCCGAGCAACCGCTGCCGCTGCGGCCGAGGCATGCCCTGTTCGTGTCCGGGTTGATCGTCGTGCTGCTGGTGCTGATCGGCACCGCCCCGCGCACGTCACCGGGCGCCCCGGCCGAACTGCTCGCCCCGGTGCGGGGGCAGTGGGTGGCGATGAACAGCCCCGGCCAACACCTGCCCAGCCATGGCACGCGCACCCGGGGACAGTACTGCGCGGTTGATCTGTCCCGCCCGGCACGGGACTCCACTCCGGCGCTGGTCCGCTGGGGCTTGCGCGGGGACAGACCCGAGGAGTACCCCAGTTTCGGTGAGCCGGTCTACGCGATGGCTCCCGGCGTCGTCGTGCGCTCACTGGGTTCCAGGCGCGACCACCGCGCCCGCAGCACCTGGCCGGGCCTGGTGTACCTGGCCACGGTGGAGGCGATGGCCCGGGAGATCGGCGGCACCGGTGCGGTGCTGGGCAACCACGTCATCGTGGCCCACGACGACGGCACCTTCGCCGCGTACGCCCACCTGCGCCGGGGCAGCGCGATCGCGCTCGGGAGTTCGGTGGTGGCCGGTGACGTGATCGGCCGGGTGGGCAACACCGGCAACACGTCGATGCCGCACCTGCACGTGCAACTGATGGACCGGGCGAACGTCGAAGCAGCGGCCGGGCTGACGATGGTGTGGCCGCAGATCGCCCGGACCGGCGACCTCGACCCGACCTTCGTGAAGTACGCACGAGAGCCCACCTCCGCGGCGCTGTCCCAGATGCCCCGCGACGGGGAGGTCTTCACCGCGCCCGAAACCCCACCGGCTGCGTAGGAGACGGCGACGGGAAGGTCCGCGATCGCGGCGGCGTTGACCCAGGCGATGCCCCCAGAGCCCGCTCGCGCGACCGTCGTCGTCATCGGCGCCGGTCAAGCCGGTCTGTCCGCCGCCTACCACCTGAATCGCAGGCGCTTCGGTAGCGCCCTACAACCCGGGAACGACGGCGCCACCTACGTGGTCCTGGACGCCGCGGCCGCCCCGGGCGGGGCCTGGCAACACCGGTGGGAGTCACTGCGGATGAGCACGATCAACGCGATCTTCGACCTTCCGGGCATGCCCGTCCCGTCGGTGGATCCGGACGAGCCGAGCCGGGACGCGGTTCCCCGCTACTTCGCCGCCTATGAGTTCGAGCACGGCTTCCCGCTGGTGCGTCCGGTGCGGGTGACCTCGGTTCGGGACGCTCAGGATGGTTCCGCCGACGCCGACGCCGACGCCGTCGGCATGGGCACGGGCGGCGGGGGCAGCGGGGACCTGATCGTGCAGACCGACCGGGGGAGTTGGGTTACCCAGTGGGTCATCAACGCGACCGGCACATGGGACAACCCCGTGTGGCCGGTCTATCCCGGCGCGGAGACCTTCTTGGGACGGCAGTTGCATACCCGTGACTATGTAGCGGCGGAGGAGTTCGCCGGGCAGCGGGTGGCGATCGTGGGTGGCGGGATCTCCGCGGTGCAGCAACTGGAGGAGATCTCCCGGCACGCCACCACGTTCTGGTACACCCGGCGTGAGCCGGTCTTCCACGAGGGGGAGTTCACCTCCGAGACCGGGCGGGAGGTGATCGCCAACGTCACCGCCGACGTGGAGGAGGGCCGCCCCACCGGCTCGGTGGTCAGTTACACCGGTCTTGGCTGGACCCCCTACGCCCTGGCCGCGAAGGAGCGTGGTGCGTTGGTGCGCCGGGAGATGTTCACCGCGATCGAACCGGGCGGTGTGCGAGAGGCCGACGGGTCCCTCACCCAGTTGGATGTGATCCTGTGGGCCACCGGGTTCAAAGGGGCGCTGGCGCACCTGGACCCGTTGGAACTGCGGAATGAGCAGGGTGGCATCATGCTGCGCGAAACCCAGGTCGCCGATGAGCCGCGGGTGCACCTGATCGGGTTCGGGCCCTCCCAGTCCACCGTGGGCGCCAACCGCGCCGGGCGGGCGGCGGTCGCCGCGATCGTGCGGGCGCGGCGGGGGACCTGATCGGGGCCGGTCACATGGAGTTCACCGCCCCCGGATACCCGCCTACGCGGTCCTGGTCAGGACCGAACCGAGGTGATGGGTCATCGGAACCCCTACCGCGGCCATCGCGAACTCCGTGGTCAACTCATCGCCGTCCAGGCGCAGCCGTCGGATGGTCTCATCGACGATCTTGGCGCTCGCGGCATTGACCACCCGGGAGTGTAGTTCGGTGGCGAACCCCCTCGGTTCGGTGACCAATGCACCCTCGGCCAACTCGGTCTGCCCGGTGGGCTGGGCCAGGACGAACTCCACGGCCTCGCCGCCGGCGACGCGGAAGAACCCGGTCTCGGTGTGCATCGGATCGCCGGCGGGTGACCACGTGCGTTGGAGATAGGTGAGGAAGGGCTTGCCGACGTCGGTGAAGGTGACCTCTTCGGTGTAGGTGAAGGAGGTGATGGTGGGGTACTCGCCGCGGCCGGGGCCGCGCCAGGTGCCGACCAGATCAGCGACGGGAGCAAGAGCGGGGTGCAGTGCCATGTTCCCGACACTACGCCGGGACCGGCGGGCAGGAGCCGGCTCGGCCGCTTCGGGTGACCTGCGCCGTCGACCCGCGCGTGCACGCCGAGCACCCAGAATGCCGTACCGACCCCGCCGATTGCCCCACAATGGCGCCCATGGCCTACTTCGAACGCATCGACACCTCCACCTTCCGCGCCACCGAGCACGTCGGTGGGGCATGGGTCGAGGAGGAACAGCACATCGCGGCGGCACTGGGGCTGATGGTGCACGCCGTGGAGCAGGACCGGGATGCCCGCCGCGACGACCACCTGGTGGTGGCCCGGATGTCCTACGACATCCTCGGCACCGTGCCGGTGGACGTGGTGGACATCGCCATGGAGGTGCTGCGGCCCGGGCGCACGATCGAACTGGTCGAGGCGGTCCTGTCCCACGCGGGCCGGGCGGTGGTACGCCTGCGTGCGTGGCTGATGCAGACCCGCGACACCACCGCACTGGCGGGCACCGCGCTGCCCCGGATCAAGCCCCCGGAGGAGATGGAGCCGGTCGATCCCACCCGCGACTGGCCCGGGGGCTTCATCAGATCCATCGAGGTGCGCCGCGACCACCATGAGCCGGGCCACGGGGCGTTCTGGGCACGCACCGCGCACGCACTGGTCGCCGGCGAGGAGTCCAGCCGCACGGCGGCCTTCGCCGGGATGCTCGACGTCTCCAACGGCATGGCCATCCGTGCCGACCCCCGCGAGGTGCTGTTCCCCAACCTGGACCTGACCGCCCACTTCTTCGCCCAACCGCAAGGGGAGTGGGTCGGCTACGACACCACCGTGTCCTTCGGTGCCGCAGGGATCGGGCTGACGCACACGATCATCCACGACCGCACCGGTCCGATCGGTGCCCACTCCCAGGTGCTCACGGTCCGGCCGCGCTGAGGCGTTGCCGCGGGCGGGTCGTGTCGCCGGCCACGACCCGAAGGCGGCCGCGGATCGTCCGGAATGAGGGTTAGCGTGCAGATTCACCTGGCCCGACTCGGCGAAGGAGAACGCCCCATGAACAACGACCAGCCTCGCACCCCCGTGCTCGACCTGATCATCCTGGACTGTCCCGACGCCCTGGTGTTGGGTCGGTTCTACTCCGAGTTGCTGGGCTGGCCGATGGAGCAGGGCGCCGATCGCGACTGGGTCAACCTTGAGCCTCCCGGTGGTGGGGTCTCCCCGGACAACCCGCAGGGCCGGCCCACGCTGGCGTTCCAGCGTATCGATGACTGGGTCACGCCCACCTGGCCCGGTGGGACCCACCCCCAGCAGATGCATCTGGACTTCACCGTGGGTGACATCGATGCCGCCGAGCCCGGTGTGCTGGCCCTGGGCGCGCGGGTGCATGAGCACCAGCCCTCCTCCGACGGCGGGTTCCGGGTGTACCTGGACCCGGCCGGACATCCCTTCTGCCTGATCCGCTGACCACCAGCACAGCGCAGGTCAAGCGCACGCCCGGCCTCGGGCGTCCGGACGATCAGGATCCGGCAGGCATGCGCCCACACATCCGGTGAACGGCGCGCCCGCACATCGAGTTTGCGTGCGCGAGAATCAGTGGCATGCGCACCAACCTTCGCGGCCAGAGGGTACTGATCACCGGGGCCGGTAGCGGCATCGGCCGGCTGCTCGCTCTCGGCGTGGCGCGGCGCGGTGGGCGGGTCGTGATCTGGGACCTGGACACAAGCTCCGCCGCGGCGGTTCGCGATGAGATCCGGGCCGCGGGCGCACCTGCGGAATCGTTCGCCGTCGACGTCTCCGATGCCGCCGCGGTCGCGACCGCCGGCCGGGAGACCGGGCCGGTGGATGTGCTGATCAACAATGCCGGCGTCGTCACCGGCAAGCCGCTGCTGGCGGCGTCGGAGGAGGCGATCCGGCGCACCTTCGAGGTCAACACGCTCTCGCTGTACTGGGTGACCCGCGCCTTCCTGCCCGGCATGATCGAGCGCGGCCGGGGCAGCGTGGTGACGATCGCCAGTGCCGCCGCCCTGTTGGGCGTGGCCCGCCAGAGCGACTACTCGGCCAGCAAGGCTGCGGCCTTCACCTTCGCCGAGTCCCTGCGGGTGGAGTTGGCCAAGGACAAGACCGGGGTGACGTCGCTGGTGGTGTGTCCCTACTACATCGACACCGGAATGTTCGCCGGGGTCCGCACCAGGTTCCCCCGCGTCCTGCCGATTCTGGACCCGCAGCGAGCCAGTGACCGCATCCTGCGGGCGATCGAGCGGGGTCGTGCCGAACTGCTCATGCCGCAGAGGGTGATGGCTGTCCGGTTCGCCCGGCTGCTGCCGGTGACGGTGTTCGACCGGATCACCGCCTTTCTCGGGCTGCACGACTCCATGGATGCCTTCACCGGCCGGGCCGGGGCTGCCGAGCGAAAAGAGCCGACGACGACGGAGCCTGCCTGATCGGGCTGGTGCGGCGCACGAAGCGCGACCCCGCCGTCGTGCTGCGTCAGCGCCGTGCGAATCCCTCCGAACACCCCCGCGCTACGGTGCCGCGTGTGGATGAAGCGAACGTGTTGCTGGTGATATCCGGCCTGTCCGGTGTGGGCAAGACGGCTGCCGCGGCTGCCGTGGCGAAGCGGACCGCGAGTGTGCACCTGTCCATCGACACCATCGAGGAGGCACTCCTCGAGAGCGGCCTGCCGCCCGGGTGGACTGTGGGCGTTGCGGCGTACGAGGCGGCCCGGGCGATGGCGCAGACCAACCTGATGGCGGGTTCGTCCGTGGTGGTCGATGCGGTCAACGATAGTGACGAGGCTCGCCGGACTTGGCGCCGCGCCGCGGGGCGGTGTGAGGTGCCGCTGCGGTTCGTGCACCTGATCTGCTCCGACGTGAGCGAGCACCGCGTGCGTCTGCAGGGCCGTACCCGGGGGTTTCAGCGCATTGGTGAGCCTTCGTGGGCGGATGTAATCGCTCGTGCCGCCGACTTCGTTCCCTGGTCGGCCTCGGACGAGGTCTCTGAGGTGGACACCGCTGGAGTGACGCTTGAGACCGTCGTGGAGGCGGTCCTCGCCGCCAGGGATGGGTCCTAGTGCTGGATCAAGCCGCCCACGGGTGCGGTGGCGACGTGCCCGGTGATCGGGCGGGTCTGCGCCAGCGTCAGGCCGACGTCGACCAACGAGGATCGGCGCAATCGGGCAACTCTGGGCAGCGGGACCCAGGAGGGGTCCTCGGTGTCACCGTTCGGCTCAGCGCGCAGCCGGCCACTGAGGAGACGGACCTGGAGAAGACGCCCACGTTCTGGTGAGTGGTTCCGGCACGAGCGACCGCTGCGGGTATCACCCGGGAGTCCACACCCAGCAGGCTCTCGACCGTTGCGTCGCAGCCAGTCTCCTCGGACACTTCCCTGGTCACTGCATCGAATGGATCCTCGGCGTGCTGCACCCCACCGCCGGGCAGGGTCCAGACCGGCTCGTCATCGGCAGGCACGTGATGGACGAGGAGAAGGTGATCGTTTTCGATGCACACGGCGTAGGCGGCTAGTCGGAAACTCACCGGCGCACTGTATCGCGCAGGAAGGGAGCGTCTACTGGCTCGCCCGAATACCTCGTTGGCGGGCCGTGCGAGCGTGTCGGAAATTCGGGTGAGTTCCACCGTCGCCCCCTCCTACCATGGCCGCTCATGGACACCTGGATTGAGCATCGGCGGACAGACGGTGAACTGATCGGCTGGCTGCGCATGCGCGACGAGCACTTCGTGGCCGTCGACATGCTCGGTCGCGAGATCACCGAACCACTGGACTACCTGGACGCCGAGGAAGCGCTGGAGGAGCGCGGGCTGTCCTTCCTTGCCGAACCGTGGCTGCTGGAGCACCCGGACGGTACCTCCGAGCGAGTGCGGATGACCGAGGTCCACCCCGAGCGCATCACGGTTCGGCAGGACGACTACGGTGTGGCGGCAGTGGCGGGGGCGAACGTGCGTGACTACGTGCTGCCCTTCCCCGCTCCCACGAGGTTGCGGCCGCTTCACGGTGAGAGTGGCGCAACGACGACGAAGGGCGGGCCGGCGTGACATCGACACAGTCGCAGGATCGAGCACAGGCTGAGATCGGCAGGGTGCGCAGCCGGGTACTGGTCCTGGAGCGGCGTATCGATGACCTGGAGTCGCTGCTGCTGCGGGGCCTGGTGCTGGCCACGGTCGTGTTGCTCGGGGTGGGAAGCCTGGTGACCGCGGCCGCCGGCCCCGACGTCGGGGCGTGGAGCGTGCTCACCGCACCGATCGGGGTCTATGACACCTTGGCCAACTCGGACAACGTGCCGGCCACGCTCGTGCTGCTCCTGGCGGCGGTGGCGCTACTGGTGGTGGTCCTCGTCGCGCTGGGCGCCTGCGGCGTCATCTGGCGGCGTCACGGCGGCGGGGCGGCGCGTTTCGTCCGGGTGGTCGGATGGCTCCTGCCGGCCGCGATCACCGTGGTGCTGATCCTGACACTGATCGCCGGTGCCGAGCCCGCCGAGAACGCCGAGGCCGGCTCCGCGGTGCGGTGGTTGGTTCCCGGGGCGGTGCTCTTCGCTCTCATGGTGCACTCCGACGGCCTTCGCCGGTTGTGGGTCGCGGACTCGTGAGGTGCGCTGTTGCACCGCAGCCCGGTCGCGGTGATGATCGAGTGGTCCGGCACCGGCCGGCTCACCCGAACTCGGAAGGATCTCGATGACACAGCGCAAGCGCGTGGTGATCATTGGCGGTCACGGCAAGATCGCCCTGCTCACCGCCCCGAAGTTGACCGACGCGGGGTATGAGGTGCACTCCGTGATCCGTAACCCCGACCACCACGACGAGGTCGCCGCGACCGGCGCGCACCCGGTGCTGCTGGACATCGAGAATGCCGATGTCGGTGCCCTTGCCCAGGTCTTCGACGGCGCCGACGCCGTGGTGTTCTCCGCCGGTGCCGGTGGTGGCAACCCGGCCCGTACCCACGCGGTGGACTATGAGGCCGCGGTGCTCTCGATGCAGGCTGCGGAGCGAGCCGGGGTGCGCCGGTACGTGATGGTCTCCTACGTCACCGCTGCGGCGGACATCCACCGGATCGATCCGGAGAGTTCCTTCTACCCCTACGCCAAGGCCAAGCACGATGCCGATGCCCACCTGCGCACAACGGAGTTGGACTACACGATCCTGGGTCCGGCCGGGCTGACCATGGAGCCGGCAACAGGCAAGATCCTGTTGGCCGACGACGAAGGGCAGGTTCCCGATGGGGACCTCACCGAGGATCAGCGGGTCACCTCGCGGGAGAATGTGGCCGAGGTGATCGTGCACGTCCTGGAGTCCGCAACCGGGATCCGGCGCACCCTGAACTTCTACGACGGATCCACCCCGATCGCCGACGCGCTCGCCTGACTCAGGGCATGGGTCGGGTGGTCACGCTCGCCGCAGTCGCACCCGTTCGCACCAGGTCACGCACCGCCACAGCCACTCCACGGGACCGTAGGTAGAACGCCGCAGCCACCAACGGCTCCAGCCTGCCTGAGCCACGACGATGAGGAACGTCAGGGCCGTGACCTGGGGCCAGGACTCGAAGTCCTCGATGCCCATCAGCGGCGCGGCGCTGAGGAACATCACCGTGGCGGCCAGGTAGTTCGTGAGTGCCATCCGGCCCATCGGTGCGAAGAAGCCGCTGAGCACACCGCCCCACCGGGTGCGCAGCAGCAGCAGGAAGCCGGAGGCGTACGCCACCCCGGCGGTCACGCCGGCCAGCTGGAACTGGCTCCAAGCGCGATATGGGCGGGAACGCGCCAGTCCGGTACCCGAAACTGTGCCATGAGTCGCAGGAATTCAGGTAGCGTCGAGGCAGTGGAATTGCACTCGACGGTGAATGCGAGGAATGTCATGGCGGCTGAGTGGCGCGAAGCACGACTGATTCCGACATCGGGTATTCGAGGGGCTGTAGATCAAGAAGTTCGTGCGACCTCGGCCTTACTGTCGGTATTGACCGTGGTGCCGCAGTTTGCGCATTCGATGCTGAAGCCGTGCGGCGCGCCACTTGGGCCCAAACGAGCGAACGTCAAGGCCTATACAGAGGTAGCCTTCGAGGACAAGAAGAACAAGCGTACGCCC